>NZ_JBKBQG010000049.1:0-29014 GCF_046292825.1 Salinarimonas sp.
AGGGACGGCTCTAACACCCATTTTCAGGCCCCGCTCGAGCGCCTCTCAAGTCCTCTTTCGACCGGCTCTTTGTGGTGCAAGAGCATGTGGCGATCGCTGCAAAACCAAGTGGCGCGCTTCATCCCCTGTTCGGAAGAACGCCCCTCCCTCCCTCTTCCGTCTCCTCTGTCCTGTCCCCTCTCTCCCCTCCTCCTCGTCGTCTCCTTTGGTTGGTCTCCGGGTCGAGGCGCGGCAGGTTGCCGGCAACCCCAACGGAGCCTCAACGTTCTCTTCTCGCGCGCCCGCATCCGCATCGGCCTGTTCGCGTCCTTCGGCTCGGACCGGGTCGCTCGCGTGGCTACGCGCTCGACTTCCAGGTCGGCGTCTCCGGCTTCAGATTCGACATCGGCGTCCGCCATCCGCAGCGCCCCCACCGCTACCTCCCGGGCGTCGAGTGCGACGGGGCCCGCTACCACTCCAGCAAGAGCGCGCGCGCGCGCGACCGCCTGCGCGAGGAGATCCTCGCCGGCTACGACTGTGACACCCGTCTTGCATCCAGCCGAAATTAGAGCCTCGGCGTAGGCGATCGACCCGCCCCTCTGCCTTTTCCCAAGCAAAGGCGCTTCACTCGGCGCGAGCTACGCCGTGCGACATTGTCGAGGAAAATGAAGCAGGACAGCTAACTCAGCGAGTTGATCAGCTCCCAACCCTTGCGCGATGCCCAACGGTCGAGTTCGTGATCGATCCTCGTCTGCTCGGCTGGCTCCAGGTTCCCTGATACGGTCTTGAACTCGTGAGAGATCGTCTCCGCCATGGAGGTGAAGTGCCTGTCCATCATCTCGAAGACGATTTGCCGTCTGTCGCGACCCGAGCCATTCGCAAAGCTCGTACGAACGCCGCCATCGCTTGGGAGCCAATCCGGAGCCGCCGGGACGACGACAGGCTCGCCGTCGCCCGTATCGACGAGATCGGCGAATGCGCAAAGCAGCTGAAAGGCGTAGCGTTTAACGCTCACTCGTATCCGTCGGACCGCTTCCTTGGCATTTGAATCCGTATACTTCTCGATACTTTTGAGGGTGTAATCCAAGCTGAACGACCGATCAATCCAGCGCTGCGCACAATCGCTCAACAGCCCGAGATCGGGATCCAAATAGGCGCTATCGTAGCGGCCCATGTTGGGATTGAATGCGCCCAAAAGGCCCCCTCGACGCGCCACTTCTGTGTAAGGGGCGTCCCGCAAGCGCTCGATCGAGACCAGCATGTAGCTGATGTGCTCGTAGAACGGCGTGCCGTTCAAGCCTTGCGAAGAAATATCGTCAGTTGCGATATCGAACACGTCCTTCGCCGATAGGTCTCTTCTCGTCGGAAGAACGAGGTCGGTGCGCGCCTGATAAGCACAGGTGCGCCTCAGATCCTCGCGCGTCATAAGGGGGTCGAATGTAATGTAGGTGTATCGTGGAGGCACGCCGACGAGCGACAACATTCGAATGCCAATGCTATTCTGATTGGAGGTGGTCTTTTTGTTGAATCTCTTTAGGACCGCATCAACTCCAGATTCGATACCGAACAGGCACCGATCGAGCCCGAGCCGGACGAGTTCACGCCACATTTCGATACGGTCGAGATGCCACGCGGCGTCCTTGTGCGGTCTATAGACTTGATCGATGCGAGAGTTCGTTTCGAAGGTCATGCCGTTTCGCGCGAGAGCACGCGCCACGCCGAGGACCCGGCGCTCCGACTCTCCGTCGGCGCGGTAGCCGACGAACTCCTCATCGACGAGGAAGACCCGGCGGGCGAGATGCGGGTGCCGTTGCATAAGCCGAAGGATGTCCGGTGTCACCACGTCCAGAGCTTTGGGATCATCGCCGGACCAGATGCCTTTGTGGGTGCGTGGACAGAACGAGCATGCGTAGCTGCAGCCGCGGCTGGTCTCGAGCTGGACGACTCCGCGATGAGCGAACGTGTCGTCGAGCAGATCGAGTTCCGGCAGCATGTCGTCCGTCTCACGTGGGCCTCGACGTACCGTCTGGACGATTTCGCCTGCCGCGGTTCGGAAGGCGAGACCCGGAATCTCCTCGAGCGATGCTGCCCCACGTGCTTCCTGGATCAACCCTGCGATCGTATCCTCGCCCGCGCCCGTCGCCACGCATGCGGATGGAAACCGCTCGAGAAGGACGTCGCGGTTCAAGGCGGAGAGGCTGCCGCCGAAGACGACCCGCGATCGGGTCAGCAGGTCTCGCGGGATGACGGCGACGAGACGCTCCAGAACGTCCTGCTGCCCGAAGGTGGCGGAAATTCCGACGATGTCGGGCCGTATCCGCTCGATATCCGCCGCGATCTCCTCGACGCTCACACCAAGTTGCATGTCGCGCAGGAAGACGCGGGAGGCCCCAGCCTTCCGTGCCGCGCGTGCGAGATCCGAGATCGCCAGAGAGAAGCGCGGAAGCGGAAAGTTTTCGGGATGGTACAGCGCCGCGAGGAAGACGCGGGGGTGTGCCATGACTTGGAAGAGACGGGGGCCGTTGGCGAGGACGCGCCAGACCCCGGCCTCGACCGCCTCGGTCCGCGCGATCTCGCTACGAACGATCGACGGCAACGAGCCGGGATCATAGGGTCCGAAGGCGACGCAGAGTGCTTCGACCTCTCCCGTTCGAACGAGCGCGAGCCTCCTCTACGAAGCGGTTCTTTCGCGACGCGCCGAGCCGTCGTCCGTATCAGGCGCCCTTTTGCGCAGGCTCGCCGGAAGAGTGGCCTCGCGGCGATGGTTCGAAAGCGGGCATCTTCTCCGGTTCTTCATCCTGCCGGTGCCTCGGCATCGAACCGGACCGCTCGCCTGGAGAGACTCCCCTGGCGGGTGCTGGCTGACGACGCCGCTGGCCGCCCTGGTGCCTGCCGATTTCGGAGAGATCGAGCTCGATCGCGTGAGCGCGGTCGCGACATGGTTGCGCAATGGAAGTGACCATGGATGATTGCGGCGCCTGTGCAGCAAAGGTGTGCGGCAAGCTCGACGAGGCGGATCGCGTCGCGTGCTTTTTTGGGGGTCGAGGTGCCCGCGCCCTCCTGGCCGGCGCCGGCACCGTCGCCGTAGCCGATCCCCACGGGGCGGGTCGCATCCTCGCCATCGAGCAGGAGGATGCGACCCTCGCGCTGCGCTTCGGTGCGGTCGTTTGCGTTCCCGCGAGCACCGCACGCTCGGCCGATGCTCTCGAGAGGATAGGATCGGTCCTGTCCGGGGAGGCCCGGCGACGGCGATGGGCCTTCATCCGGTGGCTGAGACCGGCGACAGGCGACCGGGTCGTGATCCCGGACGACGCGGAGGTCTGGTTCGAAATCTCCAAGCCCACCCGTCCGCAGCCGACGCCGGCTCTGGCGGGAATCAGTTTGCGCGTGGCACGCCCGGAGGACGAGACCGCGGTCACCGAGATGCTCGAGCGTTCGCTCCTCGCAGGGTTGAATCGTTTTCAGCGAGAGCACCTGCCGCCACGATACCCTCTGCACACTGCGTTCTCGGCGACATCCCCCTTGATCGTCGTCGCCGCGGCGTCATCGGGCCCCTTGGGATGCTTGTTCGGCGACTTGAGCGCGACAAGCGCCCACGATGGAGAGACGCGCGGGCGCATCGTCGACGTCTTCGTGACGGAGCAAGCACTCGGGCGGGGGATAGCGACTCTGCTCGCGCATGTCTTCGAGGTCGCGTGTCGCGAACTCGGCATTGCCGAAATGGCCGGAACCGTGGAGGGCGGCGATTATCCGGGGACGCTGAGCCTGCTCGCCCGGCTCGGCTCGCAGGGCTGGAAGCCGGATACGATGCTGGTCGACTTCCGACCGCGCAGGAGAGGAAAGTGATGCGACGTGGACGATTCATCGCGTTGGAAGGCGGAGACGGCGCAGGAAAGACGGCGGCGGCCGAGGCGATCGCGGCCGCTTCGGGAAGCGATCTTTGCGTGCTTTCACGAAAAGATTGCTCGCCGAGTACGCCGTTGGCCCGGAGCACCCTCCCGAGGCTGCGAGACCTTCTCTTCGCCGGATACGAGGGGCGTGACTTCGTCGATTCATTCTGGTGGCACCTTCAGATATCATGGCATATCGGATTGTATGCGAGCGACATTCGCCCGCGTTTGGAAGCAGGTTCCGACGTTCTGATCGACGGGTGGATCTGGAAGCTCGTAGCCAAGCTGATCGTTCAAGGGCACGATGAGACCCTGCTCTTGTCCGACATGCGCCCCGTTGCCCAACCGGACACGATCGTCTTCGTCCGCGCGTCGGTCGCGACTCGCGCGACACGCCGAGACTCGTGGTCGATGAGCGAGCGCGGGCTTCACGCAGGCCTCGACGTCGACGAGCCGGGCGCATTCGCACGATATCAGCACGCCGTCGAGCAGCAGATGACGCTTCTCGCGGAGCGGCACATGTGGACGATCGTCGACATGGTACCCGGTGACGACCGTGCAGCGGCCGCAGGGCGCCTGAAGGCGGTGGTGGACGAGGCGAGAGACGAGGACGGGAAGCGACCGCCCGTGTCATGACCATCGGGCAAATCTGTTGACAATTCAGAGTGCCGGATGCCTTCGAGGCACGCGCTCGCTAGGATTGAAGCCGAACACAGGGGAGGAGTGGTCGATGAACCTCGTTGGCAGGGGAGCCACTATGCATGATGGTGCTCCGCCAGAGAAGCCCGACCTCGCCGCTTCTGTCACTGCGTCGTTCGCACGGCTCGGCCGGAAGCACTATACTTGGCCCTTCGTCGACGGGGCTCTCGATGGGGCCCTGGCGAGGCAGGCCAGGCGCTCCTTGCCCGACCAGACCGCCGTCGGCGTGATCGGCGAATTCGAAAGGGCTTTCGCCGCGTTCCTCGGAGCCGAACACGTGCTCGCCTTCTCGTCGGGAACCGCCGCCATCCATGCGATGGTGGCGGCGACCGGGATGCAGCCTGGCGACGAGGTCCTCGTCGGCGCCTACGGCTTCTTCGCCAGTGCTTCGCCCTTGGCCTACGAGGGCCTGCGGATCCGGTTCGTGGACGTGGACCGGTTCGGGAACATCGACGCGGATGCGGCCGAGGCGGCGATCAGCGAGAGAACGCGCGCCATCATGTGCGTTCACATGTGGGGCAATCCGTGCGACATGCCGGCGTTTCGAGAGCTGTGCGACCGGAAAGGACTCTGGCTTCTGGAAGATTGCGCCCATGCCCACTTCGCGCGCTCTCGCGGCGTGAGAGTCGGGACCACGTCCGACATGGCGTCCTTCAGCTTCAATCAAAAGGCCTTGACCGCAGGCGAGGGGGGAGCACTCGTCTGCCGGACTCGGAGCTTGTACGAGTCCGCAATTCTGTTCGGCCATTACAACAAACGGGCGATCTCGGAGGTGACGCCGACGCATCCGGACAGACGGTTCGCACAGACCGGGTACGGCCTTAAGTACCGTCCTCATACGCTGGCCATGGCGATCGGGCTCGATCAACTCGACAAGGCCGCCGACATCGAGGCGCGCCGTCGTCGCAATCTCGAGCGCTTGCGGAGCGCTCTCTCCGATCACCCCCACCTCGAGCTTCTCGCCTCCTCCGATAGGGGCGACGAGCCGGGCCTCTACGTCGCGCCGCTCGTCGTCATGAACGTCGACCAGCCTTCGGAATATCGAGAGCGCCTGTGCAGGTGGATCGAGTCGGTGGGGGGGTCCGAGATCGACATACCCGGTTCGACAGGCCTCATGACGGGCTTGCCGCTCTTCGGGGACAACGCGGAAACCGCACGCTCCGGTCCGGACACGAGCCGAGCCGCGGATTTCGCAGACCGCATCCTGAAGCTTCCCCTGTGGGGCTATCCCGGCGACGAGGAGATCGTGGATGCATATGGGTCCGCCCTCGCGGCTTCGGCGAATTTCGTGAGCGTCGGCCCGTGATCGATCTGCAGCTTCGGGCACGCCTGCTCGGCCTCCTGGCGTCCGGCGAGCACGTCGACCGTCGCAGCGCAGAAGACGCCATCTCCTGGATCAGGCGATGCGAGACGCCGTACCGACTGCGGAAGCCAGACGTCCCGAACACGCACCTCGCGGCGTACGCCATCATCCGCGCAGACGACACCTTCCTCCTCGTCGATCATGCCAGAGCGCGTTCATGGATCCCGGTCGGAGGTCATCTCGAACCGGGCGAACTTCCTGCGGAAGCGATCGCCAGAGAGGTGCGCGAGGAACTCGGTGTCGATCCGAAAGCGGTTTCACGGACACCCTTCTTCGTCACGCGTACAAAGGTGACCGATGGGCAAGTCGAGCATACGGACGTCACCTTCTGGCACATCGTAGATGTCGAGCGCGCCGCCGTCGGCGAGCGGACCGTCGACGGCCATGAGAAGCTTCGATGGTTCGGCATCGATGAGATCCGTGACTTGCGCGACATCGTCGGGCTGCGCCGCGCTATCGCCGCGATGGAGCGCTCCGATCTGCGGCTACGGTGCAGGTCAGCGCCCAAGCTTGGGGATCCGCGTCAGGGCGACCTGAATCTGCATGTGATGGCAGAGTGATCGCTCAACTTGCAGATGCGGAAGTCGTGGTCGATCGCGACTTCGCCGACATGATCGACGAGTTTGCCTCGAGCGAACAAATGATCGAGTCTTTGTCCCTCCCCGGTCCGCGGAGAATACCAAGTGTAGGCGGGTTCTCGCCTGAACCTTCGTCGCAGGAGGTCGACAAAGCCCGTCGAGGCGAATGCGGAAAAGACCGGCGCACTCTCCGCCGCAAAGTCTGCGACATGGGCGTGGTGCACCGCATCGACGATATTGAGGTCTCCGACGATGAAAGCGTTTTTCGCTGTGGAATGAAGCCGGCGAAGAACGGCGTTCTGGAGATCGTCGAAGAAGCGTCTTCGGAGCGCGAGATTCTCGGGATTGTAAGCGGGAGCATAGACCGCTACCACATAGACGGGTTCGAAAGGCGGATGCGCCTCGAGGCGCAATATCTTCAGCCTATTGCGCAAGCTTTCAGTCGAAACCTTCAGTTCGACGCATCTTAAGCGCGAACCCACGACAACATGATATTGGCTCTGTTCGGTGTCGTCGTCTAGGTCCAATGGATTGTATCCGATTCGACGCAGGTGTTCTAAAAGGCTGATAGTCGCTGGCTTTCTTTTCAGCTCGGACAGTATAAGAATGTCGGGAAGAAGATTTCTTACAAATTCCGCGATCTGAGCGGCGCGGTCGGCGCCGGAATTCTGGATATTGGCAGAAAATAGTACGTATTCTGATCCTGCCTGAATGAAAGCTGGTTCGGTATACCCCTTTAGCTCATCACTGGCAACGAACAAGTCTCTCATCGGTGTTCTGTAGCCTTTCTCGTAAGATATCGGTCATGGTCATGCAAAACGCATCAGGCGTCAACGTTCCGTTTGCATGAACTGGAGCCTGAACGCGGGTGCGCGGGCCGGATTTTATTTATCCAGAGTTGAGTTATCGGCCTGAGGCGACCCGGCTCGGCGCCGCGACGCACCCCGCCGCTTCCTCGATGCGAGGGCGGGCTCGTCCGAATCGCCATCCGAGCGACCATGGCGCCGAAGGAGAACAGCCCGGCACTCGCGATGAAGGTCGTGCGGATGTCGAAGACGAGGATCAGCGCGCCGAGCGCGGGGCCGAGGATGACGCCCAGATTCAGCGCCTGGTTGTTGACGAGGAACAGGAACTTGCGGTGGCGCGTCGGCCTGCGGGCGAGCTCTCCGTAGGCGGCCGTCTCGTAGGCCGCGCTGCCGGTGCCGATCATGGCCGCGGCGAGGACGAGAGCCGTGGAATCCTGCGCGAAGGCGAGCGCGAGGAAGCCCGCCGCGCGCAGGAAGAGGCCTCCGGAGAGGAAGAGCCGCGCGCCGGTCTGGTCGATCAGCCTGTACGCGTTCGCTGCCTTCGTGTTCGCCGCGGCTCGAATGCGAGCCGCGGCGGAGGATGAGCGCGCTTCGCCGCGGCGGAGGGTCGCCGCGGCGAGCGGACGCTCGTGAGTCCCGATCACGCCGCGCGGGCGCGATCGAGCGACGCGGTATCACCGACGACGATGGCGAAGCGATCCGCCAAAGCCGCCAGCCCGGCGCGGTGGACCGTCGCGGCGTCGACGATGCCGCCCGCGGGATCGGGCAGGTCCCTCGTCGCGCAGGCGTCCGCCACGATGGTGCTGCGCAGTCCGAGATCGAGCGCGGCGCGTGCCGTCGCGCTGACGCACAGATGCGTCATGCAGCCGGCGATCACGAGCTCGCGGCGTCCGGTGGCCGCGACGAGATCGGCGAGCCCGGTGCGCGTGAAGGCGTTGGGAAGCGACTTGACGACGATCGTCTCTCCCTCCAGCGGCGCGAGCTCCTCGACGATGCGCACGCGGGGCGTGTCGGGATCGAACAGCGCGCCGCCCGCACGGCCGTGATGGACGACGTGGAAGATCGGCGCGCCGACCGCGCGCGCGGCGGCGAGCAGTCGTCCCGCCTCGGCGATCGCGGCGGCGATGCCGACGAGCGGCAGCGCGCCGGAGACGTATTCCTCCTGCATGTCGATCAGGACGAGACACCCCTCCTCCAGCGCCGTCGGCGCCGTCGGCGCGCCGGCGAAGGAGAGGAGCGTGCGCGGTGCGGGGCGGTTCGCGATGGTGGTTGTCGCCGTCATTGAAATCTTCCATGGTTGGCAGGAGGACGATAAAGCTTCCCGCGGGTGCGCGTAAACGATCAGGACCTCACCGTGACCGAGAGAAAACGCACACGAAAGATCGACTGGGAGGATCTCCGGTTCTTCGTCGCGCTCGCGGAGGAGGGGACGCTCTCGGGCGCTGCGCGACGGCTCGGCGTCAATCACGCGACCGTCTCGCGCCGCGTCGCGCGCCTCGAGACGAGCCTCGGCGCCGTTCTCTTCGACCGCCGCGAGACCGGATTCGGTCTCACGGCGGAGGGCGAGGCCGTGTTGATGCACGCGCGACCGATGAGCGAGGCCGCGCTCGCCATACGCCACGATCTCGATGCGGGCGCGCGGGCCGGAGGCACGGTCCGGATCACCTGCACGCCGACGCTGGCGGATCGATGGCTCGTCGGCTCCCTCGTGCCGTTTCGGGCGGCGAATCCGACGATAGACGTCGAGGTCTTCGCCTCGACGCAAGCCTTGAGCCTCGGTCGATGGGAATCGGACATCGCGATACGCCTCGCGCGCCCGCTCGACGGCGAGCTGCTCTGCCGTCGGGCGGCGAGCCTCGCCTTCGCCCTCTACGCGCGCCACGACATGGCGGCGGCGGTGGAGAACGGAGACGGCGAGCGCTTCCCCGTCGTCGGCTATCCGCCGGACGAGACGCCCCTGCCGGAGAGCCGCGCGCTCGCGGACTGGGCCGGCGGGCGGCGCATGGCGTTTCGCTCCAACAGCCTGAGCGCGCAACTCGCGGCGGTCGAAGCCGGCTTCGGGATCGGGATGTTGCCGTGCTATCTCGCGGACGCGTCGCCGCATCTCTCGAGGATCCCCGGCACGGAGGACCTGCCGAGCCGCGAGGTCTGGATCCTCGCCCGCCGCGACGTGGCCCGCCGCCCGCGCGTCCGCGCGCTGCTGGACCACCTGTTCGCGCGATTCGAGAAGGACCGCGCGGCTTTCGCCGGCGCGGTCCTCCCGGAGGCGGTTCGTGACTGCGCGCTCAGCCCTTCGCCGCCGCTCGCACCGGCTTGACGGGCGAGGGGAGGGGCAGGAGCCCGCCTTGCGGGCTAGTGCCGCTGTTCCTCGCGGCCGGCGCTCCGGTGCCGGCGGACGCCGAGACCTGGGCCTTGCTCGCAGCCCTCGTCATCGTCGGACAACTCGCCGGCCAGGGGCTCGTCGTCACGGCACTCAAGGACCTCCCGGTGTCGCTCGGTTCCCTCGTCCTGTTGCTGCAGCCCGTGTCCGCGGCGGCCTTGTCGTGAGCTTGGCTGGGCGAGGTGCTCGCGCCGGTTCAAGTCGTCGGCATCGCCATCGTGCTCCTCGCGATCGCGGGGGCGAGCTTACGATCGGGTTCGTAGACGAGAGGCCCTCGACTCGATGGATCGCCGCCGCTCCGAAATGCCGCGCCGGGTGCATGAGTGCTCGACGGATCAGACGATCGTGATCGTCTCCGATCGCCGCGAGACGGCAGAGCGCGCGGATGTCGTCGTCTTTGGGTGCGGACGTGATCCGGGCGATTCACCTGCGCGGGGGAGGGGGATAAGGTCGCGGCTCTTCAGACCGCGTCGGATTTCGCCGCGATGCGCTCGAAAGCGGTGGTGCCCGGGTCATCCGGAGCGAGCGGCCCTTCGATCTCGAACTCTTCGACGAAGATATGCTCCCCGAAGTCGAATTCGTACTCGAAGTCGAGGTGGAGGGCGCAGGCCCAGTCGAGGCGATCGTTCTCGTCCTGCCAGTCCCCGATGCCGCCGAGCGGTATCTGCGCCGCGAACGGGAGATCGATCACGATCTTGGCCCGCACGGACGGCAGGATGCCTTGCGAGAAATCGAAGCCCAGCACGGTGAGACCGCGGACCAGAAATTCGTTCGCGACGAGCAGTGTCGTGCCCTCTTTCAGGTTCGTCGGAACGAAGCCGAAGATCAGCCGCCGCTCGAGCATCGCGCGGATCCGCTCCAGCTCCGTCGCGGCGGCGGAGCTGATTTTGCCGGAGACCGCCTTCTGCCATGCCTTCCGGCAGGTGGCGAACTCCTCCGGTACCCCGTCATCCACGCCGTATTGGCGGCTCGGCTCCGCGACGACCGAGATCAGGATGCGATGATGGTAGGGCGGGCTCGACGGCGCACACGTCTCGGTCATGAGCAGAGTTCCGGATGGGCCCGGGCGGACGCCGCGCCGAGTTTACGTTGGCGCCGCTGCCGTGGTCTAGTAGCGGCGACTTCCGGTTCCGGAGTGAGATGACGTGATGAACAGCAAGGATTCCAAGTCTCCCTCTCTCGACGAGCCGGCAGCAGCTTTCGATCGTGGGGCTTCGCCGATCTTTCTCCCGCCTGCTGCCAATCCGACGGAAGTCGCCGACGCAATCGCGACTGTCGAGGCTTGGGCGCGCACGGACCCGGCGGGCCTGGCGCGCGAGATCGGGATGGGGCTCCTGCTCGAGGACTCGGATCTACTGCTCATTGCCTTGCACGCAAACATCGACGCCGAACTCGTCGCGGCAGCCGTCCGCCTGGGTATGGAGACGATCGCGGCCAGCCAAGCGGAAGCAGCGCAGGAAATCGCAGCCGGCGAGATGGACAGCGTTTTCGCGCACCCTCGTTTCATCACCGCCGAGAAGCTGGCGCGGCTCGCGAGCGCTGCGCAGGTCGAGGAGGCGCGCCGAAGCCTCGGTCCGTTCGAGGAGGACCGCGGCCGGTTCGTCGGCTGATATCGACAGCGAGCGAGCGTCAGCCGCCGATGCTGAACACCGCCCGCTCGACATCGACGGCGCGCCAGTGCCGTCGGGCGGACGAAGCCGCGTTCAACTCTGCCGCCTTCGCGACGCACCAGGCGCACCAGCGCGTATAGGCGGCGACACGGCGCTCGATCGAGGCATGCTTCGCGACGACCATCGGCGCCATCTGCGGATCGACCTCGGCCCATCTTACGAGAATCCTGCGCACCACCTCGTCATAGACGACGGCCGTCTCTGGAGCGGCGAAGGCGAGGACCTTGGAGCCGAAGGATATGCCGGCATAGGGGATCTGGACGACCGAGCGGATCGCATCCTCGACACTGCCCCGGCTCGCGTGTCTCAGTGCCTCGTCCAGCGCGGCCAGGCTCTCGTCGATAACCGGCCGGGCGCGCCGGGCTCTGCCTTGGACGAGCACCTTCGTGCGGGCCAGGACATACCCGTTGCGGCGGTTCGGGTCCTTCGGGGAGGCGTAATAGCCCCAATAGAAGATCGACAGAAGCGCGGCGAGACGGGTTCGCGGATCGGGAGCGTGAATGCGGTCGTGATGCCACGCGTCGAGTGCTGCGGCACTCTCGAGGCGATGTTCGGCCAGGTACAGGTCGTACTCCTCCACTTCGATCACGGCCCTCGGATCCGTACGTTCGCACTCGATGAGGCAAACCGGCGGATAGAGGAATCGCGCGCGGGCGTTTTCCCAGTGATCGACCGACGTGCCCTCGGCCCGAATCAGTTCGTCCATGTGGTTCCACACCCCCCCTTGGCGGCGGATCATCTCATCGTTCGCGCCACATCACCCGACCCGAAGCTTTGCCGCAAGCGCGCGGCTCTCCTCGGATCGAGCGCGACGAGCGCGGGGCGTAGCCCAGCGGGTCCTGGAGCGCCGAGAAGTCGCCGGCGAGGACCCGTTCTTCCCAGTCGCTCAGGTCGTTCATGGGCTCTTCGCCACCTCCACCCGCACGATCCGCCCCACGATCGGCTGATGCAGCCACAGATCCGCGCATGGCCGCCCCGTCACCCGCGACACCGCGCGCGCGTAATGCGCCGCCTGGCCCGCGAAGGCGGCGAGGCGGGTATCGCCGGTCTCGACGCCGCCGGGGAAGCTCTTGTGGTCGACGATGGCGAAGCCGCCGGGCGCGTCCACCAGGAGGTCGATGCGGCCCGCGAGGATTTGGTCGCGGTCCGGAATGTGGACCGGCCATTCCGGGGCGAGGCCCGCTCCCGGGTAGCGCTCGGCGAGGAAGGAGGCGAGGCGGCGGGACATTTCGAGGAGGTCTTGCGGTTGGAGCGGCGCCGCGCCCCAGGCGGCGATCAGGCGGGCGGCGCGGGCGCGGCGGCGCTCCGTGGCGAGCGTGAGGTCGTCGCAGGCGAGGAAGCGGTGGCAGGCCTCGCCGACGCCTCTCATGTCGGGCTTGCCCGCAAGCGCGATGCGGGGGCCGAGTGCGAGCGTCTCGACGATCCGGGCGCCGTCCGCCGCCGCGCCGCTCGGCGCGATGCGCAGAGGCGGGTGCGTGCGGCGGGGGACGAGGGGACGGAGATGGTCGACCGGCACCGACGCCTCGCCCGCGGCCCCGGCCGTCGGCTCGCCGCGCGCGGCGAAGGCGCGGTCGCCGACGCGAACCGCCCCGTCGGCGAAGGCGACGAGCGGCGCGCCGGTCTCGTCCGTCAGCTCGTCGAGCCAGGAGCGGTCCTTGCCGGTGAGCGCGAAGACGAGCGTGTCGCGGGCGCGGGTGGCGCCGACATAGAGGAGCCGCACGCGCTCGAGCCGCTCGGAGGCGAGCGCGGCGACGCCCTCGGGGCTCGCGGCGGCGGTGCCATCGAGCCCGACGTCCTTCTTCTGCTCGCCATAGGGCCAGGGCCAGAAGCGCAGCACGCGGCCGGCCAGCGGATCGCGCCAATCGGGGGGCGAGCCCGTCGCGTTCTCCGCGCGCAGGCCGAAGGGCGAGCCCTTGGCCTCGGATTCGAGCTCAGTGAGCACGACGATCGGCCATTCGAGGCCCTTGGCGCCGTGATAGGTGAGCACGTGGACGGCGTCGGGATGGCGGCTCGTCGGGCGCTTCGCCTCGTCCTGCGCGCTGAGCCAGCCGCAGAGCCCGACGAGGGTCGCGGGCGCGCGCTCGGCGCGGCACTCCTCCTCGTAGGTCGCGGCAAGCGCCCGCAGGGCCTCGAGATCGTGCCAGCGCTCCTCGAGCGCGCCCCAGCCGCCGACGAGCGCGACGAGGCCCGGCAGGTGGAGGACCGCGTCGAGCATCTCGGCCGGCGTGAGCTGCGCGGCGCGCGCGCGAAGATCCTCGAGCTCCGCCGCGAAGGGGAGGGCGGCGCGCAGGGCCTCGCGCGGCGCCTCCGCGAAGGCGGCGGCGAGCCATTCGTCGTCCTCTCGCGCGAAGCGGCAGAGCTCGGCGAGCGCGAGCGCGTCGGAGGGATCGGCGACGGCGCGCAGAGCGGCGAGCATCAGCTCGACCTGCGGCGTGGCGAGAAGCCCCGCGCGGTCGACGGCGACGCGCAGACCCGCCGCGGCGAGCGCCTGCGCGACCGCGCCGACCTGCCCGTTCGAGCGGCAGAGGATCGCGATGTCGCCGCCGCGGGCGGGGCGGGTCTCGTCCGATCCCTTGGTGGCGACGGGCCAGGCGGCGGGCTCGGCGAGGAGGTTCGCGACATGGGCGGCGAGCGCGGCCGTCCGCTCGCCGGCATTCTTGCCGGACATGGTCCACGTGGAGAAGGCGGCCGGCGCGCCGTCCCGTTCCTCACGCGCGGTCGCGTCGAAGGCGATCTCCTCGTCGCGCATGCCGACGGAGCGGAAGGGCGGCAGGAAGGCCTCGTTCACGAGATCGACGATCGGTGCACGCGAGCGCCACGAGGTGCGCAGATAGCGCGTCGTGCCGCCGGTTCCGGCGGTGATGCCCTGCGCGGCGGCGAGCGTCAGCTCCGGGTCGGCGTCGCGAAAACCGAAGATCGATTGTTTGGGATCGCCGACCCAGACGCTCACGGGGACGATGGCGGCGAGCGCGGAGAAGATCGCCACCTGGATCGGGCTCGAATCCTGGAACTCGTCGACGAAGACGGCCCCGATCAGCTCGCGCAGACGCTCGCGGTTCGCCGGATCGCGCAGGATCGCGAGCGCGAGCATCTCCTGGTCGACGAAATCGACGAGCCCGCGCTCGCTCTTGTAGGCGGCGTAGGCCGTCATGCAGTGCGCGGCGCAGGCGAATTGGGCGGCGACGAAGTCGGCGAGGTCGGAGCGCAGGCGCGGATGGCGGGGATGCGCGGCGGCGGCATTCTTCACGTCGTCGAAGAGGGCGGCGTCCGCCTTCGTCGCGCCGAGCTTCGACAGCTGCGCCCAATCGGACCAGGGCAGGAGATCGCCGCGCCGAAGCGCGGCGTGCGCCGCCTTCACCTTCGGGACGTCCTTGTCGAGCGTGCCCTTCTTCAGCGACGCCATCGTGGTCGAGGTGAGGTCCGCGCAACAAAGCGCGACGGCGTCGGCGAGCGCACGATCGAGGTCTTGCGCGCTCTCTCCGGCAAGCGGTCGGCCGAGGAGGCGGTCGAGACCCGCGAGCGCGTGCTCGGCGCAGCGGGCCATGTCCTCGGGACCCAATCCGTTCAGGTGGGCGGCGTCCGCGATGCGGCGCACGTCGTCGCGCCAGCCGCGGCGGGTGCCGGCGGGGCCGCTGTAATCCGTCTCCGGGATCGAGAGCCGCTCGGCCAGAGCCCCGATCCGCGCCGCATGCGCCTCCATCACTTCGCCCGTCGCGCGGGCGAAGAGCACCGCCTGCCGCTCCTCGGCGATCACCTCCGCGAGCGGCGAGCGGCCGAGCGCGAAGGCGAATTCCTCGATCAGCGTGCCGCAGACGCTGTTCACGGTGCCGATCCGCGCGGTCAGCATCGCCGCGGCGAGATCGGACCGGCCGTCCCGGATGAGCTTCGTGCGAATGCGGCCGGCGAGCTCGCCCGCGGCCTTCTTGGTGAAGGTGGTCGCCATCACGCGCTCGGGCGCGATTCCGCTCGCGATGGCGCGCGCGATCTCCTCGACGAGGTTGTAAGTCTTTCCGGTGCCGGCGGAGGCGACGATCGCGTCGACGCGGCCGAAGGGGGCAGGGGTATCGGCCATCACGCGCTCCTCACCCGGCAGAGGCCTTGATAGTTGCAATACGGGCAGTCGGCCTCGCGCACGAGGGGCAGGTCCGGCGGGTCGTGCTCCGCGAAGCCTTCGATGCCGCGCGCGACGAGAATCCCGCGCTCGGCGGCGTCGCGCTGCAGGCGATAGGTCTCGCGCAGGGCGGCGAAGGTGTCGGCCAGCGAGCGCGCGGCCGGAATTTCGAGGCCGGAGAGATCCTCGTCCGCGGGCGTCGCGAAGAGGCGCTGGCGCAGGAGATAATAGCCCGCGCGCGCGCCGGGGCCGCCGTAAAGGGCCGTGTAGGTCGCGAGCTGGATCGCATCGCCCTCCTTGATCTCGTTCTGGCGGCGGGTAGCGCTGCGCGTCCATTTGAGATCGATGACGACGATACCCCCGCGCGCATCCCGCGCGACGAGGTCGATGTCGCCGACGACCGGCACGCCGGGCGCCGCTTGCGCCTCGAAGCGCTCCTGCGTCCCGACCACGGTGAGGCGATTGGCAGCCAAGACCCGCGCGAGATCCGCCATCGCTTCGGGCAGGCGGCGGCGGGCGAAGGCGAGATCGATCGCGGCGGCGGGGTGGCGCAGGGGCGCGGCCAGACTGTCGACGAGCGCGTCGAGCTGCGCGCGCGCCGTCTCGGCCGCGGCCTCCGGCGCGGGCGGCGGACCGGGACGGAAGATCGCGATCGAGAGCGCGTCGGCGAGGTTGCCGATCAGCCGGTTCGCGTCCGGGATCGCGCGCGCCCGGCCGGGGTGGAGCCTCGCGACGTGGCGCAAGGCCCAAGCGAGCGGACAGGCGGCGAGCGTTTCGAAGGAGGTCGCCGATTCCCTGCGCTCCACGAGCCGCCCCGCAAATCCGACCGGCGTCGGCCACCACACGCGTCCCGCAGGCGGCGCGCCCGAAGACGCCGCGACGCGGGGGAGTTCGCGCCCGCACAGCGCTGTCCTCGGCGTCGCGAGCGCCTCCTCCAGCCGCGCCTGGGTGCCGAGCCGCTTCAAGGCCGGCTCGATGCGGTGTGCGAGCGGGTGGAGCGCGTCCTCGTCGTGCGCGTCGAGGCCGCCGGCGACGAGGAGGATGCGCTCGCGCGCGCACAGGACCGCCCGCTCCCAGGCGGCGCTCGCGGCCGCCGCCGCGCGGGCGGGCGTGTCCGGGTGGATGCCGGCGGCGGCGAGCGCGTCGCGCTCGGCCTTCGTCCAGGGGCTCGGGGCGGCCGCGTCTCCGGGCGCGACGAAATTCCACCAGAGGAGCGTGTCGACCGGCCCCCAGACGGCGCCGGGATGGGCGACGCAGCGCCAGGGCGCCGCCTCGGCGATCGCCGCCGGATCCGCCTCGCCCGTATCGAGCGCCTCGTCGACGATGCGCTCGATCAGCGTGCGCGGATAATGCGTGCGGCCGAGCGCGACGAGGGCGCGGCGGACGTCCTCGGCGAGACGGGCGGTGGCGAGGAGGAGCGGATCCTGCGTCTTGGAGTGACGTGCCACCGCCCAGGAGGCGGCGGCGTCGCAGATGGCGAGTGCCTGGGCGGCGGGCATGCCGATGGCGGGATCGGCGCAGGCGGGGTCCGCCCAGGCGCGCCAGCGGGCGATGCGGCGCTCGGCGCGGGCGGTGTCGCCGTCGGCGAGCGCATCGGCCTCGATCGCGGCCCAGGCCTCGTGCCACGCCGCGCCGCCGCGCCCCGGCGCCTCCTCCAAGGCCTGCGCGAGCCGGCCCGCGGCGCGCGGGGCGATCGGGCCGTTGGGGAAGACGAGGAGCTGGAGGAGGGCATGCGGGTCGAAGGGGGCCCAGGCGACGGCAAAACCGAGATGAAGCACCTGCAGCGTCCCGCGCCGCGGCGAGCGCAGGCTGCGCCCCGCCCGCGGCTGGCCCGCCGCCGCGAGCCCGTGGTCGAGCATGCGGCTGTCGCCGCCCTCCGCAATGAGGGTCGCGCCCGCGCCCTCGGGCGCCGCCTCGACCCATTGCCCGACGAGCTCGGCCGCGAGCGGCGCGCTCGCGCAGGTGGCGAGGCTCACGCTCCCGTCGGCGGCGCCCTGCGACTCGCCGCCCTCGGCGAGCCAACGCTGCAGCCGCCCGAGCGCGGTGCCCTCCGGCGCGGCGGGCGCGAACGCGATCTCCTCGATCGCGACGCCGAGCGCGTCGAGCCGGTCGACGAGGCGCGAAAGGCCTGGCGGCAGGTGCGCGCGCCGGTCGACGAGCCGCAAGGTTGCGAGGCGCGCGACGCAAGGCGCGTCGATCTCCTCGAGCAAAGCCGCGATCCTGTCCGACAACCCCGGCGGCAGCGCCTCGGCCGCGCGCTCGGCGGCGGCGAGATCGCGCAGGCGCGGGGCGTCGAGATCGAGATCGGCGCGCCAACCGGCCTCGACGAGCCCGTCGCGCCAGCGCAGCAACACGCGCGCGGTCGCCCAGGCATCCTCGTGGAGCGAGCGCGCCCAGAACCGCCCCGGACCCGCGTCCTCCAGCGCCCGCTGCCAGGCCGCGATCCGCGTCACCGCGCTCGAAGCCGGCGCGGACAGCCCGCACAGCGTCTCCAGGATGTCGACGACTCCCAGTGGCCCCACCGAAGCCGCGCCGACCGCCCCCACCGCCCCGCCGCACCCGTCCGGCGCGCCGCCGCCGTCGAGATGGAGGCCCAGAACGATCGTCAGGCGCGTGTGAGGCATCGTCTATGACTTCCTTCCGCCGCGCGGCAGCGAATCGCGAGGGGCGTGTCGAGCGGCGCGGTAGCCTAAGTGCGCTGTCTGGTTCCCGCAAAGGCTCATCGTGTCATGGGGTCGTCGGTTTCTGCGGACGGCGTGGCTCGGTCGAAGCCGTAGCCATCCACGCCGATCCGGCACGCGTGCCGGCCAAGCAGCGTCGGGGTCCGCCTTCTCCACGCTCGCCTCTCGGGATCGACGATGCCGGGAGAGAAGGGTAAGGTGGTCGCTGCGAAGCGCAACCTTATCGACGGCTGCTTGCACAGCTTCATTCGTCGCTTGTCGCGGTCCCTCCATCTTTCGACCGGACCGCCTTTTCGCGCATCGCGGCGAAGGTGGCGCCGGCATCGGCAAGGGCCGGGCTGAGGCGAATTGGGGCGTGGCCAAATTGCCGAAGGCCGACGACGATCGACCGCCGACACCTAGCACGTGTCGATTGCGTCGCCGCCGTCGGGAGCGGCGGTCCTCGGCTTCGCTTTTCGCCTCTTTCGCTTTACCACGACGACATTCTTCATGCGCCTTGCTGCACGAATCCGGTGCTTTTCCGCGTTGCGAGGCGGCTCGTAGCCAGCCTCTAGTTCCTTCAGCGCGTTCGGTTTTTCGACGACGATCGCGCGCCGCTTCTTCAGCGGAGGGTACGGTCGCTTGTGGCGCGTGCGTGCTGCCCGACGCTGTGCATTTCGAGAAGCGGTCTTGTACATGCCCGGCACCTCATCGATCCACTTTCTACAATCTGGATCTGCGTTGAGAGCTGCTGCTTCACATCACCGCCATCTCCCGCGACGCCGCCTCCGCCTCCAGCCGCGGCGTGTTGCGGAAGGCCATAGCGGTGCGGGCTTCCCTGTTCGGGAAGCCCGGCGATCGTGGTGGCGACCTTGTCGGGGGAGAAGGGCCCTGCATTCGCGGCCGAGTTCCTCCGGCGCTCGCTGCGCCGAGCTCGACGGCGATGTCCGCGCAGACGCCGAAATGGTCGCTGAGGGGCTTGCCGCCGGCATCGTGCTCGTCGATGCCCCAGACGGCGCGCGCCGAGAGCTCACCGGAGATCGCGATGTGATCGACGCTCGGGCGCTCCACGATCGCCAAGCGACCGCCCGTGACGATCCGCGCCGCCCCGAGCGCCTCGAGAAGCTTTTCGTGAGCGGCCTTCGACCCCCAGATCCGCGGGAGGAACTGATTGTAGTCGCCGATGACGACGAGCGGCAGACGGTGCTCGCGAGCCGCGAGATAGGCGTGCAGGGCGTCGAGGAAGCGCAGGTGCTCCGACCATTGCCGCGCCTTCGGGCGCTGACCGAAGGGCGAGGCCGCGTGATAGGGGATGCAGACGCCGATCACGCGGACGACGCCGAGGGGCAGCTCGGTCGTCCCCGCGACGAAGGCGCCGGATTGGAGCCCCTCGTTGCCGTATTCGTTGATGTCCGTCCAAGGACTCTTGGCTCCGAGCACGACCTTGCGCTCCGACGGCTTTTGCGGCGACCAGTGCACCCCCTCGGCGGAGATCTCCTCGTACCCGAGCGCCGCCGCCGATCCCTGGTGCGCTTCCGTCAGGCAGACGAGATCGGCCGCCTGCGCCAGGATGCGCGCGCCGAGTTCGCGGCCCTTCGCCGAGGACGGATCTTTGCGTTCCACGTTCCAGGTGAGGATGCGGGCGGTCGGATGAGGTGGCGCGGCGAAGCTTCGGTGCTGTTCCACGGTCAAGCCACGTTCGCGCCGATCCGCCCCGATCTCGGCCGGGCGAACCGGCGCGACACCGGGCTATACAATTCCTCCCAAGCGTCGCCGTCAACTTCGAATTCCAACGCACTCTTGAGAGCCTCAAACGGATCTTGCGCACCCAAGAAATACGCCTGTCTCACGAAGAAACTCTCCTCGTCGTAATCGTCGTCGACGAACCACGTGCTCCTGGAGAGCGTGCTCGCCGGGGGGCTCGGACGCGAACTCGTGACCCTCGTCGCGCCATTAAGACGGATGCCGGCGCGGAAGGTCGCCTGCAGGAGATCGCGCTCGGCCGCCGTGGCCGAGTTCCAGTGGGCGACAGCGTCGCGAAGGTGGCGTCGATCAGCCGGCGCGTCACCGGACACATAGCCGCTTGCGTGAACGGCGCCACGTGCGCCGTGTCGAAATCGGTCGCGTAGAGCGATCCCGAGCCGGGCTCGACGAGGCTTGTGCTACATCGTCGCCCCCGCGGAAACGCAATGCCATCCGACGGTTCCCACCTTCTCGCAGCCTACCGAAAGAAGGGTTCCGCCGGAAGCATGCGCCGTATCCTCTACCTCGACCGGTTTCGATTTCTCGCGGTCACGTTCGCGATCTTCGCACACGTGCTGATCAAGCACAGTGTCGCTGAATCCGAGCTTCAGGCGGTCGGCCTCTGGCTGACGCTCGCGACGCGGACGGCGACGCCGGCGCTGCTGGTGATCTTGGGCATCATGGTCGCGATCGTCTACGGACCACGCTTCGGCGACGAACCGACGCGCACGAGCGCCCGCATCCTTCGCCGGTCTCTGCAATGTTATGCGGCGTTCGTCGTGGTCGTGCTGACCGGCTTCGCCGCCGGTCATCAGGACCTCGAAACCGCGCTTCTAGCCTTGCCGTTTCTCGCCCGAGTGAGCAACGGGACCATCTTCCAGCTCTACGTGCTGCTCCTTCCGGCCACGATCGGGCTCCTCTTTCTGCGCGAGCGTTACGGTGCAGCGGGTCTCGTCGCGGCCCTGCTCGCGGTGTGGCTCGCGTCGCCCGCGCTCGACGCGCTCGAGGGGCCGTGGCCGGACATTCTGAGCGTACCCGGCTCCCTCGTCTTCGGCTTGGGAGGCGAGTGGGGACCGAGCGCCTTCCATGGCCTCTCCCTCGTCGCCTTCGGCATGCTGCTCGGCGCGACGATCGTCGGAACCGGCGGCGTCCGGCGCGGTCATGCGATCGGCGCGAGCGCGGTCGCGCTCGGCGCGCTCCTGGTGATCGCCCTCGACGTGATTCGGATCGGGCCGCAGAGCTTCGCGGGATCGATCGTTCATTTCGACATCTATCGCGGCACGAACGCCCTGCAATATTACGCGTTCGGGATCGTCTCGGTGCTCGTCTTGCTCGCCGCATGTCGGATCGTGAGCCCCCATCTGCCCGAGAGGCCGCTCGCGCCGATCGATCGGATCGGCAGCCTCACCCTGACCTATTTCCTGCTGGGGGAAATCCTCGTCCTCGTCCTGCCCGATCCGCCGATCGTCGCGCTTTGGCAGCTCGCCGCCACGGCCGTCATCCATATCGGCCTCGCCGGAGCGCTCACGCTCGCGATCCACCGCCTCCTGGAGAACCGTCGGTCGCGGGTGTCGTCGTTGCGCGGTTCGGCACGCTCTTGAGCGATGCCCCGAGGACGAGGTATGGCTCTACGCGCGGCTCGACCCCAGCGACCGTTCGCTCGAGGTGCTCGTCTCGACCGGGGACGAGCAGGCCCGGGACATCGCCTGGATGAGACGCGGGTGAGGCGCGCCTCAACCGAGGCTTTTCGCGTAGAGGGCCGCGGCGGCCTCCTCGATGCGCGCGCGCCAGGCGAGCCGATCGAGCCACGCGGCGGGAATGCCGGAGGCGCCGTAGAGCGCGCCGGCGAGCTGGCCGGCGATGGCGGCGGTTGTGTCGGCATCCTCGCGGAGATTGGCCGCGAGCAGCACCGCGGCGCGAAAGTCGGTGGTGCGGGCCACCGCCCAGAGCGCCGCCTGCAGCGAATGGACCACGTAGCCCGACAGATCGGGCCAGGCCGCCTCGAAGGCCGCGTCCGGCACGTCGCCTATCGAGGGACCGGCAGCTGACCTCGGGTGGCGCGTTCCCGCTCTCCGCGCAAGCGGCGCCACATCGTCGCCCCGCCATGCTAATCCCCTCGCTACCCAGCCCTGCGCGCCGCGTCGGGGCGGACCGACGAGGACCCTGCCGATGACGTCTCCCGCGCGCGCACGCCCCCGCCTGATCGTGTTCTCGGTGTCGCATTTCGGCGAGCGGGCGCGCTGGGCGCTCGATCGGGCCGGAATCGTCTACGACGAGGAGCGTTGGGCGCCCGGCCTGCATGCGTGGCGCGCGAAGAGGCTCGGCCTTCCGCGCACGCAGGTCCCGGTCCTCGTCGGCACGGACGGGGCGATGCTGCAGGGAAGCGAGGCGATCCTCGATGCGCTCGATCCGCCGGGGGGCGATGCCGAGATCGAGGCGCGCTGCGTGCGCGCGATCGGTCCGCTCGTGCGCCGCTACCTCTATTCGGCCGCCCTCGACGATCCGCGATCGGGCGTGCGCGAGGCGCTGCTGACGGGCGTTCCGCCCGGCGAGGCCCGGCTCGCGCGGCTCGTCTGGCCGCTTACCCGCCTCCTGATGCGCAAGGGTTTTCGCGCCTCGCCCGAGCATCTGCCCGAGCTCTCGCGGCGGCTCGGCGCCGAACTCGCCTGGCTCGGCGAGACGCTCGCGGCGCGCGGCGGCGCGCATCTCGTCGGCGGCGCCTTCGGCCGGGCCGATCTCACCGCCGCGGCCCTGCTCTCGCCGCTTCTCGCCCCACCGCAATGCCCGGTCGGCGATCTCTACGGGTCGATCCGGCTGCCGCCGGCGGTCTCCGACGAGATCGCCCGCTGGCGCGCCGAGCCGGCCCTCGCCTTCGTGGCGCGCATCTACGCGGAACATCGCCGCGGCGAGACGAATGGCCGCCTGCCGGGTTGAGCCCGCGCGCTCCTTGGCGCATGGTCGCGGCGGGGAGCGACGAGGAGGAGACCGGATTGAGCGCCGAGACTGCCGAGACCGATGGCCGCGCGAAGGGCGGCCGCCTCGTCGTCGTCTCGAACCGGGTTCCCGATCCCGGCAAGACCCAGGCGGGGGGCCTGGCCGTCGCCCTCGACGCGGCGCTGAAGGAACGCGGCGGGCTGTGGTTCGGCTGGTCGGGCCGCACCGTCGAGACGGGCACGGCGTCCGACGCTCCGCGCAGCCGCCGACGCGGCCCGGTCACCTATGCGACGATCGACCTCGACGAGAGCGAGCACGAGCATTACTACGCCGGCTTCGCCAACCGGGCCTTGTGGCCGGTCTGCCATTTCCGGCTCGATCTCATCCAGATCAGCGCGAAGGACACGCGCGGCTATTTCGCGGTCAACGAGCGCTTCGCCCGCGTGCTCGCGCCGCTGCTCGAGCCCGACGACATCGTCTGGGTGCACGATTACCACCTCATCCCGCTCGCGGCCGCCCTGCGTGCGGCGGGTGTGCGCAACCGCATCGGCTTCTTCCTCCACATTCCCTGGCCGCCCTCGCAGGTCTCGAGCGCGCTGCCCGCCTATCAGCGGCTCCTGTCGGGGCTCGCCGCCTACGACGTCGTCGGCTTCCAGACGCCGCTCGACGCGGAGAATTTCCAGGCCTGCCTCGCGCGCGACCTGCCGGAGGCGGCGGCGCGCCCGCCGCTCGCCCGCGATTTCCCGATCGGCATCGAGACCGCGGCCTTCGTCGCGCTGGCGCGCGAGGCGGCGCAGGACGAGCTCGCCGTGCGCCTGCGCCGCTCCATGCGCGGGCGCGACCTGATCATCGGCGTCGACCGGCTCGACTATTCGAAGGGCATCGGCCAGCGGCTCGAGGCCTTCGAGCGCTACATGGAGACGCACGCCGAGAGCCGCGATGCGGTCAGCCTCCTGCAGATCACGCCGCGCTCGCGCTCGGAGGTGCCCGAATACCAGCAGATGGAGCAGCAGGTCGCCGAGCACGTCGGCCGCATCAACGGCGCCTTCGGGGATGTGGACTGGGTGCCGATCCGCTACGTCAACTCGCCGATCCCGCACACCTCGCTCGCCGGGCTCTATCGCATGGCGAAGGTGGGCCTGGTGACGCCCCTGCGCGACGGGATGAACCTCGTCGCCAAGGAATTCGTCGCCGCCCAGCCCGAGGACGACCCCGGTGTCCTGATCCTCTCGCGCTTCGCGGGCGCCGTGCACGAACTCGACGGCGCGCTGATCGTCAACCCCTACGACACCGACGCCACCGCCGCCGCCATCGCCCGCGCCCTCGAGATGGAGCTCGACGAGCGCACCGAGCGCTGGCGGCGCATGATGACGCGCATCGCGGCGAACACGACGCGCGAATGGGCGGCGGAATTCATCGGGGTTTTGGAGGGGCGGCGTTAGGGCTCAACCCGGCCGCGATCAGTGCCTCGCCGAGAGTGCCGACCTGGGGGCCCCGTTCCGGCGGCTTTCGTCGTGTCGCTCTCTCGACCGTGCTCTGCACCGTGAGGCGGTGCAAGCGGCTCCAGAAATACGTCTCGTACGGCTGCAGATGGGCGAAGTCTTGGGGCGCGAAGCGAAAGCTCCAGATTCGCCCCACGATTGCGGCGATCCAGTCGGCGGCTTGGATGTTCTGATTGAGGTGACTTTCGACTTCGAACGGAGGGCTTGCAAGCCTCATCGCCGGCGCGTTGCCGAACATCGTCTGTGTGGCGGACCTGAGCAAGATCGGCCGGGCCGCGTGTTGGTCGATGACGACGACAAAATTCTGGTTTATGCGATTGCAGAACCGATCGATGCGTCGAATCGAGTTCGCGAATATCGTTTTATACAACCCATTTGGATTGACATCCTCCGTTTGCGACCATTTCTCGCGGCCGTAGTAGAATATCCGCCCTCCGCAGGCTTCGACGTGGTTTATTATGCGAAAAGCGGTCGATCGTATGTTGGGATATTTCAGAATGGATCTCGCGGTAAAGAGGTTTGCTCCCTTCTTTTCCCACTCGTAAGGCTGTTTGTCTGCTCTCCTGATCTCAAAATCCAGAAGATCGGTTTTCCGGTTCAGGAAATGGCCGCTGAAGCCGCGCACAGCCTGCTCCGGCAGCAGAATACCCGCCACCCCGAAAACGGGGCTGGTGTTGTGCTTGGGATGGTCGGCGCCATACCACGGCCCGATATGGCCGAATTCGTCGAGGTAAGCGAAGATCATAAACACGGAAGCCCACGCACATGGCGTGGGCCCCGGAATGAGCGCGTGGCGTGAGCCTCCGCATCTCCAGTTTCGAACTTAGTCCGCCTTGCAGGCCTCTGCAAGAGTCAACCGCATTCTTGCTGAAGAAATTTTCAATCCGTACCCGCGCCTTTCCTGCACGGCCACCGAGGGTAGACTCGTCGGATAAAACGTCAAGCTCGCATCCGCGCCGCGCCCTCCGTTCGTGCCGCCCCGATCACCCCCGAAACCCCTGTGGATAACGGGGAAGTCGGGGAGTTTGCGCAAAAGACACGCGCGTGGGGGTGCATTCGTCGCGCGACGCGATTCTCCTGGGAAACAAGACGAAAGCGGGGGCACGTCCGACGTCCAGAGACGGAGGAATCCGTGAGCGTTCATTATCTGCACGCCAGCGACGGTGTGCACCTACTCGTCGACCACCGGGGACGCCGCGTGCGTCGCACCGGCGACCAGCGGCGCGGCGCCATCGCCTATGCCCGCGAGCTGATGGCGAAGCTTCCCGATTATCCCGCCTGGGACGATTGGTCGGTCTACGTCTACGACGAGGCGGGGGAGTGCGAGATCGTCCCCTTCGCGGAGGCGCGCGAGACCGCCGACGAGGCGGTCACGCCGGCGCGGGATCGAGCAGCACGCACTCGCGGAAGGCCGGCGCGACCGATCCGCCCCATCGACCGTGATACCGGTCGAGCAGATCGCGGGCGCGTGGTCTTCCGGTCGCTGCGATCTCGTCCAGGGGATCGAGGTAGCCCGTCTCGTCGCGACGAAGCCCGCCACTGACGGCGCGGCGCGCGAGGCCTTCGCGGGCGATCGCGAGCGCGTCGCGGGCGATCTCGGCGAGGGAGCGGCCGCCGATGCGAGCGGCGAGCCCTTCGCGCGGGACCGCGTCGCGCAGCGCCTGGCGCTCCTGCGCGCTCCAATCGCGCACGAGATCCCAGGCGGCGTCGAGCGCCCCCTGGTCGTAGAGGAGCCCCACCCAGAAGGCGGGGGCGGCGACGAGCATCTCGCGCGGGCCGGCATCCATGCCGCGCATCTCGAGGAAGCGCTTGAGCCGCACTTCGGGGAAGACGGTCGAGACGTGGTTCGCCCAATCCGAGCGCGTGGCGCGCTCGCCCGGGAGCTGCGGCAGACGGCCCGCGAGGAGATCGCGGAAGCTCGCGCCCGCGACGTCGTGATAGACGTCCCCGCGCTTCACGAAATACATCGGCACGTCGATGAGCCAATCGACGTAGCGCTCGTAGCCGAAGCCGTCCTCGAAGGCGAACGGCATCATCCCGGTGCGGTGCGGATCGGTGTCCGTCCAGATCTGCGAGCGCATCGAGAGGTAGCCGTTCGGACGCCCCTCGGTGAAGGGCGAGTTCGCGAACAGGGCGGTCGAGAGCGGCTGCAGCGCGAGCGACACGCGCAGCTTGCGCACCATGTCGGCCTCGCTCGCGTAATCGAGGTTCACCTGCACGGTCGCCGTACGCAGCATCATATCGAGCCCGAGCCGACCGACCTTGGGCATGTAGCCCATCATGATCGCGTAGCGGCTCTTGGGCATGACCGGGGTCTCCTCCCGGCTCCAGAGCGGGCTCATGCCGAGATCGAGAAAGCCGATGCCGAGCGGATCGGCGACGCCGGCGAGGAGCCGCAGGTGCTCGTCGAGCTCGGCCGCGGTCGCGTGGACGTCCGTCAGGAGCGCGCCGGAGAGCTCGAACTGGCCGCCCGGCTCGAGCGAGACGGCGCCGCCGCCGTCGCCCTCGAACAGGCCGATCAACCGACCGCGGTCGGTGATCGGCTGCCAGCCGGTGGCCCCCATCAGGCCCTCGAGCACGGTCTCGATGCCGCGCGCGCCGTCGAAGGGGACGGGGCGCGCATCCGCGACGTAGAACGGCACCTTCTCGTGCTCGGTGCCGATGCGCCAGGCCTCGCGCGGCTTCTCGCCCTCGGCGACCCAGGCGACGAGCTCGTCGCGCGACGTGATCGGTGTCGCATCGGAAACGTCGCGGGCCATCGTTCGTCCTCGTTGCGGCGCCCGCGCCCGGCGCGAGCCTCGCCGCTAGATAGGCGGTTCGAGGAAAAGCCGCAATCGCGCCGCCGCGGCGCGGCATCCCCAACACGGTTACGTGAAATCCGCCCGCCGCTCAGGCATTGCCCGCGACCGTGGAGAGCATCGCCGGCTCGATGCCCATCGCGCGCAGCGCCCGATCGTATTTGATGTCGGGCGAGGGCGCGAACACGATCTCGGGATCGGCGGGGCAGGAGAGCCAGCCGTTCTTCTGGATCTCGCTCTCGAGCTGGCCCGCGCCCCAGCCGGCATAGCCGAGCGCGAAGATCGCGCGCTTGGGTCCGCGCCCGCGCGCCATCGCGCGCAGGATGTCGACGGTGGCGGTCAGGCAGATCTCGTCGGCGATGGGGAGCGTCGACTGGTCGAGGAAGAAATCGGCCGAATGGAGGACGAAGCCGCGGCTCGTCTCGACGGGGCCGCCCATCAGGACGGGCATGCCGCCGACGGGCTCGGGCAGACGGATCGTCTCCTCCGCGCCGATCACGTCGAGCTGGACGAGGAGCTCGGGCAGAGACAGGTCGCCCGCCGGCCGGTTGATGACGATGCCCATGGCGCCCTCCGAGGAGTGCATGCACAGGTAGACGACGCTGCGCTCGAACCGATCGTCGAGCATTCCCGGCATCGCGACCAGCAATTGTCCGTCGAGATAGCCCGGCATGGATGCGTCCTCGGAAAGTGGCATCGTCGGCATCCTCCCATGCTACGCCGAGCCGGCGCGAAGTCCAGCCCCCGAAGGCGCGGCGCCCGCGCGCTCGTGAGCGATCCTCACGGCAACGTCACTGGCGAAATCGTGCAGCCGCTCCGACATTCAAGCGGAGCCCGCGGCGGGAGTTCCCGCGCGCGGCGCTCGCGTCGCTCGCCAGAGCTCTCAGAACGGGACGAAGCCACGCATGCCCGACCGCCACATCGTCACCGCCGCTGCCGCCCTCCTCCTCGCGACGCTCCACCCCGCGACGCCGGTCGACGCGGGCGCCTCGGACTGGTCGACCGACCACGCCTCCCGCGCCCGCCTCGTCGCGGGGCCGGTCGAGGCCGACGGGGCGCGCTGGGCGGGCGTCGAGATCGTCATGGACGGGGGCTACAAGACCTATTGGCGCACGCCCGGCGATTCCGGCATCCCGCCGGAGCTCGACTGGTCGGCCTCGACGAACGTGGCGGGTATCGAGGTCGAGTGGCCCGCGCCCGAGCGCTTCGAGGACGCGTTCGGCGCCTATTTCGGCTATCTCGAGCATGTCGTCTGGCCGGTGCGGGTGATCCCGGAGGATCCCGACGCGCCGGTCGTCCTCGCGCTCGATCTCCTCTACGGCGTCTGCAAGGACATCTGCATTCCCGCCCAGGGCTCGGCCACGCTCGATCTGCCCGCGGAGCCGATCGCGAGCGATCCGACCGTCGTGCGGGCGCGCGAGGCGGTGCCCGTCGCCGTCGCCCCCGGCGAGGCGCACGAGGGCCTCGCGGTGCACGGCGTCGAGCCGCGGGACGCCCACACGCTCGCGGTGCGCGTCGAGGCGCCGGCCGGCGCGCGGCTCTTCGCCGAGGGGCCCGACCATTCCTGGTTCCTCGCGCCCGCAGCCGAGATGGGGCCCGACGGCACCTTCGCCGTCGAGATCGCCCACGCGCCCCGCGACGCGCACGGGCCCTTGCCGGTGCGCCTGACCCTCGTCGCCGACGGCGCGGCGATCGAGACGCTCGTCGAGGTCGAGCGGTGAGACGGTGTGGATGTTCATCTCGGGGCTGTCATCAAGGTAGTCGCGCCGACGGGGTGAGCGCTCCACCGGTGTCATCCCCGGCCGGAGCACGCGTAGCGTGCGCAGGGGAAGCAACTAATATTCACGCGGCATTTTCGACCCATGGGGTGCCCCTGGCGAGGACGGCGTTGATCTGGACGA
>NZ_JBKBQG010000050.1:0-28469 GCF_046292825.1 Salinarimonas sp.
ACGGGATCCCCCTCCCCCCGCGAAGCGGCGGGGAGGGGTTAGGGGTGGGGGGCGGTGGGGCTTGTGGGATGGATCGTGGAAGAACTCCGGCGGAGAGGCCGAGCACGCCTCCCTACCCGATCCACAGGCCCGACCACCCCCCACCCTACCCTCCCCGCCGCTGCGCGGGGGGAGGGGGACCTTCGCGGCGCGGGCCTTCCTGCCGCCGATCGTCTCGCGACGCCCTCCTCGATGCAGGCCGCGACGGCATTCCCCTCCCCTCCGCGCAGCGGCGGGGAGGGGTTAGGGGCGGTGGGGCTCGTGCGATGGTCCGGGAAAGCGCGCCCGAGCACGCCTCCCCGCCCGATCAGCGCGCGGCGGCGGCGGCGACGGCGGTCGGCGAGGTGACGCCGCCGAGCGAGACCCACTGGATCGAGGCCGTGCCCTCGCGCTTGATGTAGACGTATTGCGTGCGATCCCAGGGCACGACGGTGCGGATCTTGTTGTCGAGGATGAAGTCCCCGCGATCGGTGCGGATCTTGAGCACCGCGTGGCCCTCGTTGTTCTCGTCGAGAACCACGGTCATGCGCATGGCGCGGCGCGGCAGGCCCGCATCGGCGAGGCGCTTGCGCTTGAGGAGCTGGTAGTCCTCGCAATCGCCGTAGCCGGTCTTGGGGAAGTCCCAGCTGTCGATCACGCCCCATTGCTCGATGTCGGTCATCGGCTTGATCTGCGCGTTGACCTCGCGGTTGACGCGCTCGATCAGACGCCAGATGCTCGGCGTGAGCGTGATCGTGTCCGCCTCGGAGGGGTCGACCGCGCACTCGACGGGGTGGCGTTCGCAGAAGGCGTTCCAGGCCGGAACCGGGCGGGCCGAGCCCGTCGAGGCGAGCTGGTAGGCGGGCTCGGGGAGGAGCGATTGCGCCGCCGTCTCGCCGGGCGCGACGAGGCTCGCGAGCGCGCCGCCGGTCACGATGGCGATCGCCGCAGCGGCCCCGCGCAAATTCTGAATCGTGCGCCAGAGCCTGTGCTCGCGAACCGAGCTTGCGCCTGCGCCGTCGCCACCGACCGAATCAATCGCCATCGCCGCCCCCGGAGACCGTTTTTAAGCTTCTGTTAAAGAGGCTGCCAGAAGCGAGGGCCGGGCTCAAGGGACAAAGTCAAACGGTAGCTAACGATCCCGTGAGACGTTGGTTCCGAGCAACAGTGCAATAATTTTCCTAGAAGCTCGGCAGTAAAGGGTCCTCGGCGCCGAAACCCTTTTCCCAAAAGGGGCGGGCCGGCCTCGGGGAGAGGCCGGCCCTGTTTTGCGAGCCCGGTCTTGGGACGGGGAGGGTGGGGACGTGACCGGGGGCTCGCAAACTCGTGGGTTCGAGGATCAGTACCGCGCGGTGGCGGTGGGCGACGTGGCATGCCCGAGCGAGGTCCAGCCGAGGCGCTCGCGGCTCTCGCGCTTGACGTAGACGTAGCCCGTCTGGTGCCAGGGCAGGATCCGATCGGTCTTGTTGTCGAGGACGAGGTCGCCGCGGTCCGTGTGGAGCATCAGCACGGCGTGCCCCTCCCCCTTCTCGTCGATGACGACCGTCATCCGCATCGCGCGGCGCGGCAGGCCGGCGCGCACGAGGAGATGGCGCTTGAGGAGCTGGTAATCCTCGCAATCGCCGTAGCCTTCCGTGGGGAAGGTCCAGTGATCGGCGACCCCGTAGAGCTCCCAGTCGGTCTTCGGCTGGATCGCCGCGTTCACCCGACGGTTGATGTCCTGGATCGTCGTCCAGGACTGCGCGTCGAGGCGGATCTCGGCGTCTTCGCTCGTCTCGACCACGCACTCGCTCGGGTAGTCGCTGCAGAACTGCACCCAGCCGGCGATCGGGCGGGCCTCGCCCATCGCGGCCGCGGGCATCGTCGGCACCGGCAGCGGCGCCGCGATCGCGGCGCTCCCGATGCCTGCCGCTCCGAGGAGCGCCAACGCGGCGATGATTCCCGTCCGAGCCATGGTTCCTGTCTCCCTCCCTTCCCTGTCCGAGGGAGAGATTGCCCGGCGCGGCTTGGCCGGCGCTGAAGCGGTTGCGCGCAATTCGAGCGATTCGCGGTAAGGAGTGCCGCCCGCGGGCCGATTTCGCGATCAGCCGCAACAGGCCCTTGCGCGGTTTCGTCGAAAGTCTCCCGCTCGCGTCAGGATCTCGGTAACCCCCTCCCCCGCCGACGCATCGGAACCAGGGCAGTTCGCCTCCCGTTTGCCTGCGCGCCCTCGCCAATCCGTGCGCGAGGGGCCCCTCGAGGAGCGCATGTGCGGAAGCGGACGACGATCGAGAAACTGAGCCTGCACGCACGACGGCCGCTCGGGCGCGACGCCGCCTTCGCGCGGCGCGTCGCGATCGTGGCCGCCTTCGCCGTCCTCGCCTATGCGGCGTGGCTGATCTCCTACGTCATCGTGCTCGCCTTCCTCGCGCTGCTGATGGCCGTGATCATCCGCGCGGCGGTCGATCTCCTGAGCGACGCGACGGGGCTGCCCGAGGGCGCGGCCTTCGGCATCACGATCGTCGCCCTCGTCGCGGGCACGGCGAGCTTCCTCGTCTTCTTCGCGGGCACGGTCTACGGCCAGCTCGCCGACGTCGTCGCGCGGCTGCCCGACGCGATCGAGGCGCTCGGCGGGGCGCTCGGCATCGACGATCCGATCGGCTAGATCGAGGAGGAGCTTGCGGCGGCGGGCGGCACGACGGTGCTCGGACGCGCGGCCGGGCTCGGGTTCTCCGCGCTCGGCGGGCTCTTGGACGCCTTCATCGCGATCATGGCGGCGATCTACCTCGCCTACGATCCGGCGCTCTATCGCCGCGGCCTCGTGCGCCTCTTCCCCGCCGCCCGCCAGGAGCCGCTCGACGCGGCGCTCGTGACGACGGGGCGGGCGCTGAAGCTGTGGTTCGCGGGCCAGCTCGTCTCGATGGCCTTCGTGGGCGTCACCGGCGCGCTCGTCTTCTGGTGGATCGGCCTGCCGGCGCCGGTGGCGCTCGGGCTGATCGCGGGGCTGACCAATTTCGTGCCTTTCGTCGGCCCCGTCGTCGGCTCGCTGCCCGCCCTCGTCTTCGCCTTCAACGTCGGCCTCGACGCGCTCTTGTGGACGCTCGCCTTCATCGTCGTCATCCAGCAGGTCGAGGGCAACGTCCTCGTCCCCCTCGTCCAGCGCCGCGCGGTGATGCTGCCCCCCGCGCTCGGCCTCTTCGCCATCGTCGCCTTCGGCCTCCTCTACGGCTTCCTCGGCGTGTTCCTCGCGGTGCCGATCACGGTGACGCTGATGGTGCTCGTCAAGATGCTCTGGATGCGCGGCACGCTCGGGGAGGAGACGCAGGTGCCGGGGGAGGAGACGCGGGGGACGGGGAATACCTCCCCGTAGAGGAGGGTGGCCCCTGGAGCGGAGCGACAGGGGTCGGGTGGGGCCCGGGCGGCGCTCATCCTCCGCGCCTCGCACCCCACCCGACCTCCTCGCTCCGCTCGGAGGCCACCCTCCCCTACAGGGAGGGATTAGCCCCCTCTCCGCGACAAGAACGCGATCTTCTCGAACAACGCCACGTCCTGCTCGTTCTTCAACAAGGCCCCGTGGAGCGGGGGGATGAGCTTTCTCGTGTCGGTTTCGCGCAGGGTCTCGGGGGAGACGTCCTCCACCATCAGGAGCTTGAGCCAGTCGAGCAGCTCCGAGGTGGAGGGCTTCTTCTTGAGGCCGGGGACCTCGCGCAGGCCGAAGAAGACGCGCATGGCTTCCGCCACGAGGCGCTCCTTGATGCCGGGGAAGTGGACGGCGACGATGCCGGCCATCGTGTCGGGGTCGGGAAACCGGATGTAGTGGAAGAAGCAACGGCGCAGGAAGGCGTCGGGGAGCTCCTTCTCGTTGTTGGAGGTGATCACCACGATGGGGCGCACCCGCGCGCGCACGAGCTCGCCCGTCTCGTAGACGTGGAACTCCATGCGGTCGAGCTCGGTGAGGAGGTCGTTGGGGAACTCGATGTCGGCCTTGTCGATCTCGTCGATCAGGAGCACCGGGCGGGTTTCGGAGATGAAGGCCTCCCAGAGCTTGCCGCGGCGGATGTAATGGCCGATCTCGGACACGCGCGGATCGCCGAGCTGGCTGTCCCGCAGGCGCGACACGGCGTCGTACTCGTACAACCCCTGCGCCGCCTTCGTCGTCGACTTGATCGACCAGGTGATGAGCGGCGCCGACAACCCGCGCGCGATCTCCTCCGCCAAGACGGTCTTCCCCGTCCCCGGCTCGCCCTTCACGAGGAGCGGCCGCTCGAGCGCGATCGCGGCGTTGACGGCGACCGCGAGGTCCTTCGTGACGACGTAACGATCGGTGCCGGTGAAGCGCATGCGGGATTTCCTCCGGAGGGGGCGGCGGCAGGGCCTTTGTCCCATGGCGGACGTGCCCGCGCAACGGCCCGCGCGCGACAGAATCGCCGCGGCGGGGAAGCGTTGTTCGAGGCGCGCGCCGCAGCGTCGGAGGCTTTATCGTCGCCGCCCGCCAATCGTCCACGCACGCGCGAGCGATCTCGCCCGCGAGAGCGCGCGATGAGCGATGCGGGACGGCGCGGATCGTCCTGGCGCCGCCCGCGATCTACCATTTGACACATTTCGGCCTGCGAGCGATAACTGTCCGCCCGAGCTGGGCTTTAGGGCCCTCACCGCCGTTCAACGAGGCTCGCGTCGCGCGAGCCGCCCCGACGAGGCGAGAGGACGTTTCGCATGACGAAGAAGATCGAGGAGGCCGCGCGCCTCGACGCGCGCGAGGAGGACGTTCTTTCGCGCGTTCACCCGAGCCTACCCCAGGTGGCGGAGCGCGTCCGCGAGGGCCGCGTGAGCCGCCGCGAGTTCCTGCGCACCGCGACCCTGCTCGGCCTCTCGGCCGCGACCGCCTACGCCTTCGCCGGCAAGCTGACCGGCGAGCCCTTCGCCCCCGCCGCCCGCGCCCAGAACGGCACGCCCGTGCGCGGCGGCACGCTGCGCGTCGCGATGAACGTCATGGAGATCTCCGATCCCGCGACCATCGATTGGACCGAGAAAGGCAACCAGCTGCGCCACGTGCTCGAGCCGCTGGTGCGCATCTCGTCGGACAACATCGCCGTGCCGCACCTCGCCGAGAGCTGGTCGGCCTCGGAGGATCTGCGCACCTGGACGTTCCGCCTGCGCCGCGACGTCACCTGGTCGAACGGCGACGCCTTCGGCGCCGACGACGTGATCGCCAATTTCCGCCGCTGGATGGACCCCGCGACCGGCTCCTCCAATTACGGCCGCTTCTCGGCGCTGCGCACCTCCAACGAGGACGGCTCGCCGATGCGTGAGGACGCCGTCGTCAAGATCGACGACCACACCGTCGAGTTCAACCTGCGCACGCCCTTCCTGGCGCTGCCGGAATCGATGGGCGACTATCCCGCGCTCCTCGCGCATCGGTCGTTCGAGGGCGGCAATTGGGCGAACGAGCCGATCGGCACCGGGCCCTTCGAGCTCGTCGAGCTCCAGGTCGGCTCGCGCGCCCGCTATCGCCGTCGCGAGGACGGCTGGTGGGGCGGCGAGGTGCCGCTCGACGGGATCGACTACATCGATCTCGGCGACGATCCGGCGGCTCCGCTCGCCGCGCTCGCCTCGAACCAGGTCGACATGCTGCTGCGGCTCAACGTCGAGCAGGTGCCGGTCGCGCGCAACATGCCGATGCTGACGCTCTACGAGGCGCAGACCGCGCAGACCGGCGTCGCCCGCATGAAGGTCGACACCGCGCCCTTCGACGACGTGCGCGTGCGCCAGGCGATCCGGCTCTGCGTCGACAACGACCGCCTGCTCGAGCTCGTGATCCAGAATCTCGGCGTCGTCGGCGCGGACCATCACGTGGCGCCGATCCACCCCGAATACGCCGATATCGGCCCCTCCGAGCAGGATTACGAGCGCGCCCGCGCGCTCCTCGCGGAAGCCGGCCACGAGAACGGGCTCGACATCCGCATCGACTGCGTCGCCCAGCCGACCTGGGAGCCGAATACCTGCCAGGCGCTCGTCGAGCAGCTGCGGCCGGCGAACATCCGGCTCCAGGTCAACATCATGCCCGGCGGCACCTATTGGGACCGCTGGACGACGACGCCCTTCGGCTTCACCGCCTGGACCCACCGCCCGCTCGGCACGCAGGTCCTCTCGCTCGCCTATCGCTCCGGCGTGCCGTGGAACGAGAGCGGCTATGCGAACCCCGATTTCGACGACCTCCTCGACAAGGCCGAGGCGACGATCGACGTCGAGGAGCGCCGCGAGATCATGGCCGAGCTGCAGCGGATCCTGCGGGAGGACGCGGTGATCGTGCAGCCCTTCTGGCGCTCCGCCTTCACCGCCGCGACCCCGCGCCTGCGCGGCTACGCGCATCACCCCGCGGAGGAGCACCATTTCGAGGGGGTGTGGCTGGAGGGGTGATCTGGGCTCATGGGCCCGTGTGATCCGGGCCCCACCCGGCCACGGTCGCTTCGCTCCCGTGTCCACCCTCCCCTACGGGGAGGGATGGGCGCGACATCCCTCCCCGTAGGGGAGGGTGGCCCCTGAGCGAAGCGAAAGGGGTCGGGTGGGACCCGAGGCTTGCAGAATCACCGCCACCTGCGTCCACCCTCCCTTCGGGGGGAGATGGATGGAGACAATCCCATGCTGATCTTCCTCGGGCGGCGGCTCGTCGCGATGCTGCTGACGATGCTCGCGGTGTCGATCATCCTGTTTCTCCTCCTCGAGGTGAACGGGGATTCGGTCGCGATCAAGGTGCTCGGGCCCTACACGACCGAGCAGCAGCGCGCGCTCTGGCTCGCGGCGAACGGCTACGATCGCCCGGTGCTCGTGCGCTACGTCGAATGGCTCGGGCGCGTCGCGACCCTCGATTTCGGCGAGTCGATCCGCTTCCGCGTGCCGGTGACCGAGGTGCTGTGGCCGCGGCTCGCCAACACCGCGATCCTCGGCGGGGTGACCTTCGCCCTGATGATCCCGCTCGCGCTCGCGCTCGGCGTTCTCGCCGGCATGCGCGAGGGCTCGAAGCTCGACCGGACGATCTCGGTCGGCTCGATCCTGACGACCTCGATCCCGGAATTCGCCTCGGCGGTGCTCCTCACCTTCGTCTTCGTGTTCTGGCTCGCCTGGCTGCCGGGGACGAGCCCGATGAACGACGGGTTCTCCTGGCGCGAATTGGTGCTGCCCGTCGCCGTGCTGGTGCTCTACGGTTTCGGCTACATCGCGCGCATGACCCGCGCCTCCATGGCCGAGGTGATGCAGACGCCCTATATCCGCACCGCGATCCTCAAAGGCCTGCCCTATCGTCAGGTCATCCTGCGCCACGCCTTGCGCAACGCGCTGATCGCGCCGTTCACGGTGATCATGCTGCAGATCAATTGGCTGCTCTCGGGCGTGATCGTGGTGGAATTCTTCTTCGCCTACAAGGGTTTCGGCGCGCTTCTCCTGGAGGCCTCACTCAACCAGGACATCTTCCTCATCCAGGCCTGCGCGATGGTGGCGGTGTTCGTCGCGGTGACGACGCAGACGCTCGCCGATATCGGCTACACCTATCTCAACCCGCGCATCCGCTTCGCGTGACGGGAGCCGCACGATGACGGACACGACGACCATCCGCCCCGAGATCGCGACGCAGCCGCCCGAAGCGACGCCCCCGCGGGGGCGCCTGCGCGATCGGCTCCTCGCGCCGCTGCGCCCTCTCGGCTCGGCGCTCGCGCTCCTGCGGGAGAGCCCCGTCGCGATGATTGGCGCGGGCCTCGTCGCCTTCTGGGTTCTCGTCGCGATCCTCGCGCCGTGGATCGCGCCCTATCCGCCGAACGCGCAATTCGTGCCCTTCGCGCCCCCGCTCGCGCCGCATCCCGACGGAGGGATCTTCCTTCTCGGGGCCGATCATCTGGGGCGCGACGTGCTCAGCCGGGTGATCTGGGGCTCGCGCACGGTGCTGTTCTACGCGCCGCTCGCGACGGGCTGCGCCTTCGCCGTCGGGATCGTGATGGGGCTTCTCGCCGGCTACAAGCGCGGGATCGTCGACGACGTGCTCTCGCGCCTCTCCGACCTGATCCTGTCCTTCCCCGTTCTCGTCCTCTACGTCGTCGTCATCACGACCTTCGGCGCCTCGGGGCTCAACATCGTGCTCGCCGTCACCTTCGCGAGCGCGCCGGGCATCATGCGCATCGTGCGCGGCCTCGTGCTCGACCTCAGGAACCGCGACTACGTCGCCGCCGCCCAGACGCGCGGGGAATCGACCTGGCGGATCATGTTCGTCGAGATCCTGCCGAATGCGCGCGGGCCTCTCGTCGTCGATGCCTGTCTGCGGATGGGCTACACCATCATCACGATCGGCGTGCTCGGCTTTCTCGGCCTCGGCCTGCCGCCGCCGGACCCGGATTGGGGCGGCATGGTCAACCAGACGCGCGCGATGGCGACCTTCGCCCCGCACATGACGATCGTCCCCGTGATCGCGATCTCCTCGCTCGTCCTCGGCTTCAACCTCCTGGCCGACGGCATCCGCGAGATCTCGCTGAAGGATTGAGGCCGCCCGTGACAGAGACCTCGCCGAGCCTCGTCCCCTCCCCCGAGCCCGTGCTCGAGATCGAGGGCCTCGCGATCTCCTATCTCACCCGCGCCGGCGAGGTGCCGGCGGTCGTCGATTTCGACCTGACGATCCGCGCGGGCGAGAGCGTCGCGCTCGTCGGCGAATCCGGCTGCGGCAAGTCGACGGTCGCGAACGCCATCATGCGCTACATGGGCCGCAACGGGCGGATCGCGGCGGGCGCGATGCGCTTCAAGGGCCGCGATCTCCTCGCGCTCTCCGAGGCCGAGCTGCGGCGCGTGCGCGGCAACGAGATCGCGATGGTCTACCAGGAGCCCTTCGCGGCCTTGAACCCGTCGCTGACGATCGGCGCGCAGCTCGCGGAAGTGCCGATGATCCATCGCGGCCTCGATCGCGATGCGGCGCTCGAGGCCGCGCGCGCGATCCTCGCGGACGTGCGTCTCGCGGATGCGGACCGCGTCTTGTCCGCCTATCCCCACCAGCTCTCCGGCGGACAGCAGCAGCGCGTCGTCATTGCGATGGCGCTCCTCGCGAACCCCGCCCTCCTCCTTCTCGACGAGCCGACGACGGCGCTCGACGTGACGGTCGAGGCGGGGATCGTCGAGCTGATCGGCGAGATCAAGCGCAAATACGGCACCGCGATCCTGTTCATCAGCCACAATCTCGGCCTCGTGCGCGAGGTCTGCGACCGGGTGGCCGTCATGTATTCCGGCGAGGTGGTGGAGGAAGGCGCGGTCGAGGACGTCTTCTCGGCCATGCGCCACCCCTATACGCGCGGCCTGTTCGGCTGCATCCCGGTGCCGGCGGCCGACAAGAACGCGCGGCCGCTGCGGGCGATCCGCGGACAATTGCCGCTGCCGCACAAGCGCCCGCCGGGCTGCAATTTCGGCCCGCGCTGCGATCTCTTCCAGGCGGGCCTCTGCGATGCCGGGCCGGTGCCGATGGGCGCGGCCGGCGCCGAGGACGACGAGGACGCGCCCGCCCATCGCGCGCGCTGCCTGCGGCTCGACGCGATCGAGCGTCGGCCGCGCCCCGCCCGCCGCCGCCGCGATGCCGGCGAGCCCGCCTCGGACGAGGTTGTGCTCGAAGTCGCCGAGATGCAGAAATACTACCCCGTCTACGACCGCTCGCTCCTCGCGATGCTCTCGGGGCGCTCCGTGCGCTACGTCAAGGCGAACGAGGCGCTCAGCTTCAAGGCGCGGCGCGGGCAGACGGTGGCGATCGTCGGCGAATCGGGCTGCGGAAAGTCGACCTTCGCACGCGTTCTGATGGGTCTCGAGACCGCGACCGACGGCGCGATCCGTTTCGAGGGCGACGACATCTCGGGCGCGCCGGTGACGAGCCGCTCGAAGGAGCAGGTCGCCAACCTCCAGATGATCTTCCAGAACCCGAACGACACGCTCAATCCGAGCCAGACGGTGGGCGCGCAGATCGCCCGCGTGATCCGCAAATTCGGCGTCGAGACGAAGCACGAGCGGATCTGGGCGCGCGTCTACGAGCTCCTCGATCTCGTCAAGCTCCCGCGCGAATTCGCCGAGCGCAAGCCGCGCCAGCTCTCGGGCGGGCAGAAGCAGCGGGTCGGCATCGCCCGCGCCTTCGCCGGCAACCCCTCCGTCGTCGTCGCCGACGAGCCGGTCTCGGCGCTCGACGTCTCCGTCCAGGCGGCGGTGACGCAGCTCCTGATGGACATCCAGCGCGAGAACGACACGACGCTCCTGTTCATCAGCCACGATCTTGGCCTCGTGCGCTATCTCGCGGACCGCGTGGTGGTGATGTATCTCGGCCAGATCATGGAGCAGGGCCGCACGGCGGACGTGTTCGAGCCGCCCTACCATCCCTATACGGAGGCGCTTCTCTCGGCGGTGCCCGTCGCCGATCCCGCGATCGAGAAGACGCGGATCGTCTTGGAGGGCGCGCTGCCGAGCCCGCTCGATCCGCCGAAGAGCTGCCCCTTCGCGACGCGCTGCCAGCGCAAGCTCGGCGCGATCTGCGACGAGGAGCGCCCGCCGGTCCACGCGATGGCGGGCGGCCACCGCATCGCCTGCCACATCCCGCTATCCGAGCTCGAGACGGTCGAGCCCGTCTTCCGCAAGGCCGAGCCGCCGGCGAGCGCGGCGTAAGCGGCGGTGGATAGGGTCGCGTAAGTACCCTATCCGGGAACTCCGGGGGGTCCCACGCCCTTGACCGCGGGCGCGTTGGGGGCGAGGCTCTTTTTCGGTCTCGACGCGCGTCGCGACCGCACGGAGCCCCCCCAACGTGTATCCCCTCCCCCAATTCCCGACAGTCCCCGCCTTCTTCGCGCTGGGGTTGGACGTCGTCCGCCTCGCGCTCGAAGCGCAAGCCGTGATCGGCATGCGGCTCATGGCGATGGCCACCGGCCAGGTGCCCGCCATGGCGGAGGCGCAGCTGATGGCCCCCGAAAAGGTCGCGGCCTTCGTCGAGGCGCAGCAGATCATGGCGCTCGGCGTCCTCACGGGGCGCATGCACGCCTCCCCGGAGAAGGTCGTGCGCCTCTACCGCCGCCGCGTCCGCGCCAACCGCACCCGCCTCGCGCGCCGCCACAGAGCGCTGTCGTCCCCGTGAGGGGGGAGATGGGTGTGATGTCCGGCCGGAGGCGCTCCCTCTTCCTTCCCTCGGAGGTTGCCTAACCTGCGGAGGCTGTCATCCCGGGCCGCGAAGCGGACCCGGGACCCATAACCTCGACGACCGTTCGAGCGCGCATGCCGCGCTCGCATCGCACCCCGCGAGCGTCTACCTTCCGAGAAACGCAGCCTACAGGCTGCGACTGACACGTCGTGGATATGGGTCCCGGATCGCCTTCGGCGTCCGGGATGACACCGCGAGGGGACGATTGTCGAGTTACGAGGGGAAGGAGAACGGCTTCGGCCTGAACTGGCACGCCCCCCTCCCCTCCCTCACGCCGGCTTCGGCTCGAGCTCCAGCCGCACCACCTTCAGATCCGGGTCGTAGGGGTCCGCACCCACCTCGAAGCCGAGCTCCCGGCACATGTCGAGCATGGTGCGGTTCTCGCGCAGGACCTGGCCTTCGACGTGCTGCAGCCCCTCCGTGCGGGCCCATTCGATCATGAGCTGCATGAGCTGCCAGCCGAGCCCGATGCCCTTGAGGTCGGAGCGCAGGAGGATCGCGTATTCGCCGCTCTCGTGATTGGCGTCGGCGTGCAGGCGCACGGCGCCCATCATCTCGCCGCTGTCGGGGTCGAGGGCGACGAAGGCGATCGCGCGGGCGTAGTCGATCTGGACGAGCTTGGCGATGAAGGAATGGCTGAAATCGCGCACGGGCGCGAAGAAGCGCAAGCGCAGATCGTCCGCCGTGACCTTCTGGAAGAAGGCGCGGAACAGATCCTCGTCCTCCGGGCGCACCGGCCGCACGAGCGCCGCGCGGCCGTCGTGGAGCGTGAGCCGGCGCTCCCACTCGTTCGGATAGGGCCGCACGGCGAAGCGGGCGGAGGGCGTGCGCCGGCGCGAGGGCGGCACGGGGGCCACCGCGACGCGGGCATCGACGGCGATCACCCCGTCCTTGTCGGCGAGGAAGGGGTTGATGTCGAGCTCGCGCACCTCCGGCAGGTCGGCGGCGAGGAGCGACAGCTTGACGAGCACCTGCTTGACCGCGTCGAGATCGGCGGCGGGCACGTCGCGATAGGCCTCGAGCACGCGCGAGACGCGGGTGCGCGCGATCAGCGTCCCGGCGAGGTTCATGTCGAGCGGGGGCAGCGCGAGCGCCTTGTCGTTGATGACTTCCACCGCCGTGCCGCCGCGGCCGAACACGATCACGGGGCCGAACGTCTCGTCGTCGGCGATGCCGGCGATCAGCTCGCGCGCTTTCGGCTTGCGCACCATCGGCTGCACGGTGACGCCGGTGATGCGCGCGCCCGGCTTGAGGCGCTTGGCGCGCTCGAAGATGTCCGCGGCGGCCTCCTCCACCGCGGCGACGCTCGTGAGGTCGAGCTTCACGCCGCCGATGTCGGACTTGTGCACGATGTCGGGGGAGAGCACCTTCACCGCGACCGTGCCGCCGGCCTCGACGGTGGCGCGCGCCGCCTCGCCCGCCTCCCGCGCGTCGCGGGCGAGCGTCACCGGCGCGTCGGGGATGCCGTAGGCGCCCATGAGGCCGCTGACCTCGATCGGGTCGAGCCAGGTGCGGCCCTCCGCGACCACGGTCTCGACGATGCGCCGCGCACGCGCCCGGTCGGGCCTGAAATCCTCCGGCAGCGCGTCCGGCGTCTCCATCAGGAGGTCCTGCGCCTCGCGATACCGCACGAGATGCATGAAGCCCTGCACCGCGTCCGCCTCCGTCGCGAAGCGCGGGATTCCGGCCGCCTCGAAGGCGCGGGCGGCCTGCGGGTCCTCGCCGAGCCAGACCGCGAAGACGGGCTTCCTGCGAAAGCCCTTGGCGCGCTCGCGCTGGACGACCTCCACCACCGCCTCGGCGGCGGCCGCGGAGGAGGCGAGCGCGGTCGGCACGTTCATGACGAGGACGGCGTCCGTGTTCGGATCGCGCAGGCAGGCCTCCATCGCGGCGGCGTAGCGCCGCGCATCGGCGTCGCCGACGATGTCGACCGGATTGGCGTGCGACCAGGTCTCCGGCAGCACCGCGTCGAGCGCGGCGATCGTCTCGGGCGCGAGTTCGGCGAGCGTGCCGCCGCGATCGATCAGCCGGTCGACCGCGAGCACGCCCACCCCGCCGCCATTCGTGAGGATGCCCAGCCGGTTGCCGTCGAACGGCTTCTGGCGCCCGAGCGTCTCGGCGGCGGCGAACAATTCGTCGAGATCGTAGACGCGCAGGAGGCCCGCGCGGCGGAAGGCGGCGTCGTAGACGCCGTCGGAACCCGCGAGCGCGCCGGTATGCGTCGCCGCCGCCTTGGCGCCTTGGGCATGACGGCCGGATTTCACCACGACGACGGGTTTCGCGCGCGCGGCGGCGCGGGCGGCGGACATGAACTTGCGCGAGGCGTTGATCGATTCGACATAGAGAAGGATCGCGCGGGTGTCGCGGTCGGCGGCGAAATAATCGAGCAAGTCGCCGAAATCGACGTCGACCTTGTCGCCGAGCGAGACCACCGCCGAGAATCCCACGTTGCGCTGCGCCCCCCATTCGACGAGCCCCGCCGCGATGGCGCCCGATTGCGAGACCAGCGCGAGATCGCCGGCCTTCGGCGCGTTCGCGGCGAAGCTCGCGTCGAGCCCGATGCGCGGGGCCATGACCCCTAAGCAATTGGGCCCGACGAGGCGAAGCCCGTGCCGACGGGCGGCGACCCGCGCCTGTTCGGCGAGGGAGCCCGCGCCGTGGCCGAGCCCGGCGGTGATGACGATCGCCGAGCCGACCCCGAAGGCCCCCGCCTCCTCGACGATCCCCGGCACCGCTTGCGGCGGGGCGGCGACGACGACGAGATCGGGGGGCGTGTCGAGATCGGTCAGCCGCGCGACGCAAGCGTGGCCGTCGATCTCGCGATGGCGCGGATTGACGAGCGCGATCGGCCCCGCGAACCCCGCCCGCTTCAGATTGCGCAGGACGGTGCGGCCGAGCGAGCCCTCGCGCGGGCTCGCGCCGACGAGGGCGATCGAGCGGGGGGAGAAGAGGGTCTCGAGACGGTAGGTGCTCATTCGGTCGCTCTCGGTGCTCGGCTCATGGCCGGTTCGGGGAATGCTCGACGGGGACGCTGCTACGGGGACAATCTACCGAACGCGCGATGGCACTCGTTCGACAACGATGGAGGCACGCACGCGCGACGCCCCTGCGACGCCGCGTCGCCCCGGGGGGCTTTCGGGAAAGACGCCGGCCCTCTCCTTCCCCTCATTGGTACGTGAATCTTTCTCCCAGAACCTCCACGCCGTCATTCCGGGGCGCGAAGCGAGCCCGGAACCCAGACTCCCGACCTCTGATGAGCAGCCTGTAGGCTGCGTCCTTCGAGGCATCAGTTGTCTCGGGTTGCGGAGCGAGCGCGCATGCGCGCTCGAACCAACGTCGGGGTTCTGGGTTCCGGGCTCGCTTCGCGCCCCGGAATGACGGGCGGGGAAAGATTTTCAGACAATCGGGGAAGGAGAGACGTCGCGTCCGCAGGCCGGCATCGATCACATCAGGACAGGACACGCCCACGCCGCCTCATGTATCCCCGCGCGCGAGGTCGAACACCAGCGCCTCCCAGGTGGTGCCGCGGGCTTGGAGGATGGCGCCGAGCGCGGCGAGCGAGGCCTCGAGCCCGGCGCGGCGGTCGCCGGCGGCGCGCTCGATCTCGCGCAGCTTCGCGTAGAGCGGGACGACGGCCGCGCGGGCGCGCGGATTGTCCGGTCGACGGCTCGAATGATAGCCGACGATGCGCCCGTCCGGCGCGCGGCTCGGGGTGACGTGGGCGAGGACCCAGTAATGCGCGCCATCCGCGGCGAGGTTGAGGACGAAGGCGAAGACCTCGCGCCCGGCCTCGAGCTCGGCCCACAGATGGGCGAAGACGGCGCGCGGCATGTCGGGATGGCGGATGATCGAATGCGGCGCGCCGAGCGCCTCCGCCTCCGACAGCCGCGCCATCGCGAGGAAGGTCGGGTTCGCGTAGGTGATCTTGCCGGCGAGATCGGTCTTGGTGACGATCAGCGCGCCCGGCGGGAACGGACGCTCGATGTTGGTCGGCGCGACGACGCGGTCGAGGCGCCGAAGAGGGCCGCGCAGAGGTCCTCGCGGAGGGCGGCTTACGGCGTCGTCGGTCGCGAACATCGGCTCTCCCTTCGCGGAGCGGGCATCCGACGAAAGGCTATGGTGCGTCGCAGCGCCGCGCACTGATCTGGATCAAGGCCACGCTGCGACGCGAGGAGCGCCTTACTGCGCCCCGGTCGCCTCCGGCTCGTCGACGAGGGTGACGCGCAGGAGGTCGCCGTCCTCGTGGTCGGTCACGAGCCAGAGGGCGCCCTCCTCGTCGATCTGCACGTCGCGCACGCGCCGGTCGAATTCCAGCCGCTCCTCGGCGACCGCGTCGTCGAGGAAGCGCACGCGCACGATGCCGCGCGTCATCAGCCCGCCGACGATGAGATCGCCCGCCCACGGCGCGAACATCTCGCCGTCGTAGACGACGACGCCCGACGGCGCGACCGTGCCCTGGAAGATGTGGCGCGGGCTCACCATGCCCTCGCGCTCGATGCCGACCCCCATCGGCGCGCCGGAATAATCGACGCCGCCCGTCAGGAAGGGCCAGCCGTAATTCTCGCCGGCCTCCACGAGGTTGATCTCGTCGCCGCCCTCGGGCCCGTGATCGACGACCCAGATCTCGCCCGTCTCGCGATTGACGGTGATCGCCTGGATGTTGCGGTGGCCGACCGAGAAGAGCGCGTCGTTCGCTTCGTCGTCGTCCACGAAGGGGTTGTCGTCGGGGATCGAGCCGTCGAGCGCCACGCGCACGATCGAGCCGGCCTGGTCCTCCATGTCCTGCGCGCGGGAGATGTTCCGGCGATCGCCGATCGTGAGATAGACGTGGCCCTCGTGGATCAGCATGCGGCCGCCGAAATGCAGGCCGCTCGAATCCTGGTCGTCCTCCTGCATCTGGAAGACCTCCTGCGCGTCGGCCAGGCGATAGCCGTCGCCGTCCTCCTCGAGCGTGTAGCGGGTGATCGTGAGGGCGGCCCCGCGCTCGGTCGGCGCGGAATAGGAGAGGAAGACGTAGCGGTTGTCCTCGAAGCCCGGATGGAGCTTGACGTCGAACAGCCCCGCCTGCGAGCGCTCGGTGACGCCCTCGTAGCGGAAGATCTCGGGCGCGCCCTCGAGCGGATCGGAGATCTCCCCGTCGCGGGTGACGATGCGCACCTGCCCCTCGTCGCGCTCGGTCACGAGCATGCGCCCGTCGGGCATGATGGCGAGCGCCCAGGGGTGGACGAGCCCGCCCGCGACGCGCTCGACCGAGATGCGGGCGTGCTCGGTGTCGAGCTCGAGGGGGAAGTCCTGCGCGAGGGCGGGCGCGCTCGCCACGAGGGCGAAGGCGGCGGCGCCGCCGGCGAGATGTTTGAGGCGGGCATGCAGCATGGGGTCCTCTCCGTCTGTCCGTCGTCCGGGGAGGAGGCGCCACCGAAGCGCGAGCGCACATGCGGCACACGCCTCCTCGGAGGAGACGCGGCAGGCGCCGGGGGGGTTCCTGTAGGGCAGCGCAGGGCGCGTGTGCAGCGCCGCAAGAAACGGGCGACGGAAAAAACGACAAAGCCGCCGGACGCTTCCGCGTCGGCGGCTTCCTCATGCACCCGTTCCTCTCACGAGGACGGTTGGTGCGGCCGAGAGGACTCGAACCTCCACTGGTCTCCCAACTAGCACCTCAAGCTAGCGCGTCTACCAATTCCGCCACGGCCGCGGACCGGTGCGGGAAGCCTCTGGAGGAGGCGTCCCGCCGGGGTGGGGAGCATCTAGCACCTCGGTTTTCGGGGCACAAGCCCGATTTTCCGAAGCGCCTTCTTTTTCGCGCCCGCTCAGAGATCGGCGGGGCGGGCGGGCGGCAGGATCGCCGCGTCGGAGCCCTCGCCGGCGAGCGAGGCGTAGCCCGCCGTCGGCTCGGCGGCGGCAGCCGCGGCCTTGGCGCGGGCGATGCGCGCGGCGAGATAGGGCGCCATCGGCTGAAGCGGGATCGCCTCGGGCGCGGCCGCCGCGAAGGCGGTGCCGGTGGTCAGCGGATCGCGCGCGGGGCCGATGGCGGCATAGCGCTCGAGCCGGTAGCCCATCATGCCCTGGAAGCTCTCGTCGACCTCGGCGATGGTGCGCGGGCGGTCGCGGCGACCGTCGCGGAAGAAGATCGTCCGATTCGCGCGGGCGGCGGCGGCGAATTCCTTGGCGGCGTTCGCCTTCGGATTCTCGTCCTTGAGCGCGAGGAAGCGCGCGGCGCCGCCCGGGCCGAGGAAGTGGACGATGTAGACCTCGTGCGCCTCGAGCGGGCGACCGAGCTGATCGGCGATGCGCCGGCCGTCGCGCTTGAGCATCTCGCCGGCCATGAGCCCGGCGATCAGCGGATCGCGGCGCAGGTCGAGGAGCTCGGCGCGGCGCGCCGCGTCCTCGATGCGGAACACGCCGTCGGACCCGCGGCTGATCCAGGAGGCCTCGCGATGGAGGCCGTATTGCGGGCCGAAGGAATAGATCACGCGGAACCAGGTCTGCTCGATGAACTGGAACAGGCCCTGCGCGGAGGAGGTCGAGGCGGAGACGCCGGGGCGCAGGCTCGATTCCTTGTCGGCGAGCGCGAGCTTGAAGACCGGATCGACGCCGGTGCGGGCGGAGGCCTGCAGGACCGCGTCGACGATCCGCTGCTCCACCTTCATCGGCCCGAAGCCGACGATCCGACGCTCGGCGCGCACGGCCTGGCCGATGCGGCGCTCGAGCTCGAGGAGAGACGGCGGATCGAGATCGATCATCGGCGGCTCGAAGGCGGCGAGGCGACGCTCGCGGAGCTGCGCGCTCATCAGGCGGGCATTGGCGCGGGCGGCCTCGCGGACCATCCTGTTCGTCGCCTCGCGGGCCGCGGCCCGCGACGCCGAGCGCCAATCGTCGAGCGCCTCGCGGACCCGCATCTGCGCGTCGGCGTGAGCGGAGATCGCCGCGTTCGACACCCGCTCGGCGGCGATGCGCTGTTGTGCCGCCGACGGGGCGGTGGCCGCCGTCACCATGCCCGCATTGAGGCACAGCCCCAATCCGAGGGCGACGGTCAGGCGCGTCGGGAAGATCGCGCGCACGAGGGGGCCGCTCCCGCGAACGTTACGTCCGCGCGAGGCGGCGCCGGCGGGCGCCGTGTCTCGTCCAGTCATCCTATCCCCTTGAACCACGCCGGAGCGGCGTCTGGCGGCGTCGTTGGCCGCGTCGCCTTGGTCGCCCGGCAGTTTGGCCGCAATGGGTCAGCGTGACCGTGCAAGGGGCGCGGCGGGATGTCGCGGCAGGAACTTTTTTCGAAGGTTGTTACCCGCGTGCGCCACCACCGCGCTCGCCGGGCGTCGTCGCGACCGCCCGGTCGGGCGCCGGCGCCACCGGCTCGGCGACCTCCTGGGGCACCTCTTGGGCGATCTCCTGGGCGATCTCGGGCACGCGCACGCCGCTCTCCTCGGGCAGCGCGACGACGTTCGAATCGACGCTCGCGAGCGCCGCCTCCTTGCGCGCGCGCACCTCCCGCCGCGACGGCGGCCGCTCCGGCGCGCGCTCGCCCTCTTCCTGGAGGACGCGCAGCGGCGGGGCCATGCCGGTCTTGTCGACGCCGGGATAGATGGTGAGGTGCGGGAAGGGGATCTCGATGCCGCGCTCGTCGAAGACTTCCTTGAGGATCTCGTTGTAGGCGCGCCCCGTGGCCCATTGCTTGCCCGGCAGCGTCTTGATGCGCCCGCGCACGATCACCGCGCTGTCCTCGAATCGGTCGAGGCCCATCATCTCGAAGGGGCCGACGATGTTGGGCCCGTGCTCCTCGGATTTCTCGAGGAGCGCGAAGGCGTCGCACATGGCCTTCTTCACGTCGGAGACCTTCTCGCGATAGGCGACGCCGACATCCGCCACGTAGAAGGAGAAGTGGCGCATCATGTTCGAGACCATGTCGACCGACGAGAACGGGATCACGTGGTAGACGCCGTTGAGGTCGCGCATCGACACCGAGCGGATGGTCAGGCGCTCGACGACGCCCGAGATGCCGCCGGCCGTGACGACGTCGCCCTCGTTCATGGCGTTCTCGAGCTGGATGAAGATGCCCGTGATCACGTCCTGGACGAGCTTCTGCGCGCCGAAACCGACGGCGAGGCCGATCACGCCGGCACCGGCGAGGAGCGGGCCGACGTTCACGCCGAGCTCGGAGAGGATCATGATCGCGACGACGACCCAGAGCGTCACGGTAAAGGCGTTGCGGAAGAGCGAGAGGAGCGTGCGCTCGCGCGGCGTCGGCTGGGTGCCGCAATCGGGGTTGAGGCGGTATTCCACCCAGGAGGAGACGACGATGTAGAGCGCGACGGCGATCACGAGGATGAGCGACGCGGAGATCAGCGACGTCGTCACCGCGAGCCCCACCCCAGTGGAGGCCCAGTCGAGGAAGTCGAACAGGTCCCAGGCCTGGCCGATCGCGACGACGACGCCGAACATCACCACGATGCGCACGAATCGCAGCACGTTCGGCACGAAGGCGTTGAGGCGCTGTTCGAGCAGCGGCAGGCGCTGCTTCACGTCCTCCGACAGGCGCATGCCTCCCGAGATCAACCGCGTGATCGCCGCTGCGACGGCGATGCCGACCGCGATCGCGATCGCGCTCTCGAGCGTCGCCGAGAGCATGAAGGCGAGCGCGTCGCGCGGGCGCGTCATCCAGACGACGAAGATCGCCACGAAATAGACGACCGCGAAGATGTGCCAGACGCGGCCGATGGCGGCCGAGAGCCGCGCGAAGGCGTCCGTCTCCCCCGCGAGCGCGCGACGCGCGATCAACCGCCTCACCGGCTCCTTGTTCTGGAGGACGACGAGGATGCCGACGACGCAGGCGGCGAGCACCGCGAGCATGCGCGCGGCGTTCGCGGCGGCGGGCGAGACGTTCCAGGCGAGGATCGGCGCGACGAACATGAAGGTGTAGACGACCACCATCACCGCGCGCGTGATCCAGAAATACCAATAGGCGGCGTTCGTGTCGGACATCGGCACGAGGCGCAGGCTCACGCGGTTCGGCTTGAGGACGGCGCGCGCGACGAGCTTGATCGCCTCCGAGAGCACGAAGGCGTTGAGGAAGAGCGTCTGGTTGAGCGCGTCGAGCCCGTGGCGGCCGGACGCCACCGCGATGCCGTTGCCGATCACCCAGGCGAGCGCGAGCGCCACCGCCTCCAGCGCGAAGGCGGCGAGCGCGAGCACGATCCGCCCCGGCAGGCGCGCGACGCTGCGATGGCGCGCGGCGCGATCGGCGATGCGGCCGGCGACGTTGCGCAGGATCAGATAAGCGAGGATCGTCCCCGCGATCACGAGCACGACCGCGCTGAGCACGTTGGCCAGGCGCTCGATGTCGCGCCAGGTCACGCCGTCGTAGAGGCCCGTCAGCGTCTCCGCCGCCCGTCCGGTGACCGCGAACAGGCCGGCGATCTGCTCGGCGACGGCGCGGGTCCGCTCGGCGACCTGGCGCGCGAAGGGAATCTGCTGCTCGGCAGCGACCTCCACGGCCGCCTCGGGAGCCGCGCTCGCGCCGAGCGCCTCGATCAGCCGCGCGCGGGCCGCGTCGTCCTGCAGCACCCGGATCAGCGCTTCGAGATCGGCCTCGAGCGGAGCCTGCGCCGCCGGCGCCTCCTCGCCCTGAGCCGCCGCGGGCGGGGCGAACGAAGGCAGGCCGGGAACCTGCGCGCGCGCGGCGCCTGCGAAGACCACGAAGACGAGGGCGGTCGCGAGGACGAAGGCGAGGGCGAGGGCGGCGAGCCGCGTGTGGGAACGGGCGAAGACGATCAGGGGCAGAGGCGGGCGCATACGATGGGGCTGTGCTCTCGGGCTCCGGGAGGGGCGGGGTACGGCCTGCGCGAAGCAGCACGGCCGCGGGCGGGACTATAGGCGCATCGGCGCGATTTTGAAGCGCCGGAACGCCCATTCCGGTAGAATGATCGCGAGGAGGCGTGGCGCTGACGATCGCGCCGCTTTGTCACCCGCCCGCGCCCATCCTGCGAAAGCCGGACTTTTCCCCCGCGCCGCGGCAGGCTATGACCCCTTCACGACGGGAGGCGCGGGAGCGGGTCCCGAAACGCGCGAGAAGAAGAGGTTCGAGATGGCGAAGATCAAGGTGGCCAACCCGGTGGTCGAGCTCGACGGCGACGAGATGACCCGGATCATCTGGGCCTACATCAAGGACAAGCTCATCCACCCCTATCTCGACATCGATCTCGAGTATTACGATCTCGGCGTCGAGCACCGCGACGCGACCAACGACCAGGTGACGATCGACGCGGCGAACGCCATCAAGCGCCACGGGGTCGGCGTCAAGTGCGCCACGATCACGCCCGACGAGCAGCGCGTCGAGGAATTCGGCCTCAAGGAGATGTGGAAGTCGCCCAACGGCACGATCCGCAACATCCTCGGCGGCGTCATCTTCCGCGAGCCGATCATCTGCCGCAACGTGCCGCGCCTCGTGCCGGGCTGGACGCAGCCGATCATCGTCGGCCGCCACGCCTTCGGCGACCAGTACCGCGCCACCGATTTCAAGGTGCCCGGCAAGGGTCGGATGACGATCAAGTTCGAGGGCGAGGACGGGACGGTCATCGAGAAGGAAGTCTTCAAGTTCCCCGGCGCCGGCGTCGCGATGGCGATGTACAACCTCGACGAGTCGATCCGCGACTTCGCCCGCGCCTCGATGAATTACGGCCTCAACCGCGGCTATCCGGTCTATCTGTCGACCAAGAACACCATCCTCAAGGCCTATGACGGGCGCTTCAAGGACCTGTTCCAGGAGGTCTACGAGACCGAGTTCGCCGACAAGTTCAAGGCCGCCGGCATCACCTACGAGCACCGCCTCATCGACGACATGGTCGCCTCGGCGCTCAAGTGGTCGGGCGGCTACGTCTGGGCGTGCAAGAACTACGACGGCGACGTGCAGTCCGACACGGTCGCGCAGGGCTTCGGCTCGCTCGGCCTGATGACCTCGGTGCTGATGACGCCCGACGGCCAGACGGTCGAGGCCGAGGCCGCCCACGGCACGGTGACGCGCCATTACCGCGAGCACCAGAAGGGCAAGGAGACCTCGACGAACTCCATCGCCTCGATCTTCGCCTGGACGCGGGGCCTCGCGCACCGCGCCAAGCTCGACGACAATGCCGAGCTCGCCCGCTTCTCCGAGACGCTCGAGCGCGTGTGCATCGACACGGTCGAGGCCGGCCACATGACGAAGGATCTCGCGCTCCTCGTCGGCCCCGATCAGCCCTGGCTGACGACGACGGGCTTCCTCGACAAGATCGACGAGAACCTCAAGAAGGCCATGGCTGCCGGCTGACGCCGCGCGCTCAAGCGAGAAAAGCCCCGGGCGTGCGCCGCGCGCCCGGGGCTTTTTCGTATCTCGAAGAGAGAAGGGCTGTCATCCCGGACGCCGAAGGCGATCCGGGACCCATACGCACGACGCTTCTCTCGCAGCCTGTAGGCTGCGATCCACCGACAATGGTCGCGGTTCGATGGAGCAGCGAGCGCGGCATGCGCGCTCGGACGACCGTCGAGGTTATGGGTCCCGGGTCCGCGTCGCGGCCCGGGATGACAGCTAATGATCCCCTCAGCGACCGCGGCGCGGGCCGCCGGCGGAGAGCCAGCCGATGGCGGAGCCGTCGCGGCCGCCCGAGGCAGGCGCGGGCTTGCGGCCGTCGCCACGGCGACCCTCGGCCTTGCGCGGGTCGGCGTTGCGCGAATCCGGCTTGCGCGCCGCCTCCTGCGGCTTGCGGCCGTCGGACGTGCGCGCGTCCGATTTGCGCGCATCCGATTTGCGCGCGTCGGGCCGACCGCCCTCCCCGCGCGAGGCCTGGGCGGGAGCGCCGCGGCCGTGGCCGGCACCCTGCCCGCCCGGCCGACCGCGCCCGCCGCGCTTCTGCGGCTCGGGCGCCGCCGCGAGCGACGGCGAGCCCACGTCGAAGCCCGCCGGCGCGGGCGCGACCGGCACGCTCTGGCGCGTCAGCTTCTCGATGTCCTTGAGATAGGCGCGCTCCTCGCCGTTGCAGAAGGAGAGCGCGATGCCGTCGGCGCCGGCGCGCGCCGTGCGGCCGATGCGGTGGACATATTGCTCGGGCACGTTCGGCAGATCGAAATTGACGACGTGGGAGACGCCCTCCACGTCGATGCCGCGCGCGGCGATGTCGGTCGCCACGAGCACCTTGCACGAGCCCTTGCGGAAGGCCTCGAGCGCGCGCTCGCGCTGGCCCTGGCTCTTGTTGCCGTGGATCGCGAAAGCGGGAATGCCCGCCTTCTCGAGCCCGCGCACCACCTTGTCCGCCCCGTGCTTGGTGCGGGTGAAGACGAGGACGCGGTCGATCGCGGGATCGCGCAGCACGATCTCGAGGAGCGCGGGCTTGCGGCCCTGCTCGACGAAGGTGACGCGCTGCTCGACGCGCTCGGCGGTCGTCGCGACGGGCGTCACCGCGACCTTCACGGGGTCCGTCAGATAGCCGTCGGCGAGGTTCGCGATCGTGCTCGGCATGGTCGCCGAGAAGAACAGCGTGTGGCGCTTCTTCGGCAGCAGCGTCACGATGCGGCGCAGCGCGTGGATGAAGCCGAGATCGAGCATCTGATCGGCCTCGTCGAGCACGAGCACCTCGACCTGGTCGAGGCTGAGCGCGCGGCGATCGATCAGATCGAGGAGGCGGCCCGGCGTGGCGACGAGCACGTCGGTGCCCGGCGCCACCTGCCGCTCGTGGCGGCCGACGGGCACGCCGCCGAAGATCACGCCGGAGGTGAGCTTGAGGCCGCGCGCGTAGACCGCGAACGAATCGGCGATCTGGCTCGCGAGCTCGCGCGTCGGCGACAGAACGAGGGCGCGCGCGCCGCGGCGCGGCGCAGGGCGACGGTCGGCCACGAGCCGCTCGATGATCGGCAGCGCGAAGGCCGCCGTCTTGCCGGTGCCGGTCTGGGCGATGCCGAGGATGTCGCGCCCGGCGAGCGCGTGCGGAATGGCCTGGATCTGGATGGGGGTGGGGCGCTCGTAGCCCTCGGCGGCAAGCGTCTTCAGGACGGTCGCGGAGAGGCCGAGCTCGGAGAATGTCGTCACGTCTATGTCTTTCGCATGCGGGGAGCGCCCGGCACGCGTTCGCGCACGACGGGGCTCTGTCGAGGAACGACCCGCGTGATGGGGCGATCTTGGGGAGGGCCGCATCCGAAAATCCGCCCGGTCCTGCCCCTATGGAACGGGGCGGCCTTCACGCAGACGGATCAGAGAGCCCATGAACGGGCGCCGACGCAGCGAGCGGAACATGGGGTGGCCGCGGGCGAATGTCAAACGCGAAGTTCGCGGACGCGCCCGTATCGCCCGAACGCAAACCGCCGCGACGCGATCGGAAGCGCCTGCGGCGCTAACCGTTGTGCCCCATCAGCGCCGACACGTGCGCCGCGACCGAGCGGGAGAGGCCCTCGAGGTCGTAGCCGCCCTCGAGCAGGGAGACGACGCGTCCCTTGCAGCGGCGCTCGGCGATGTCCATCAATTCGAGCGTCGCCCACGCGAAATCCTGCTCGGTCAGCATGATGTTGCCGAGCGGGTCGCGCCAATGGGCGTCGAAACCCGCCGAGATCACCACGAGATCGGGGGCGAAGGCGTCGATGCGCGGCAGGACGCGGGTGCGCATCGCCTCGCGGAAGACGTCCGAGCCGTCCCCGGCGGACAGGGGGGCGTTGACGATCGTGTCGTGCTCGCCCCGCTCGCCGAGCGCCCCGGTGCCGGGATAGAGCGGCATCTCGTGGGTGGAGCAATAGAGCACGCTCTCGTCGTCCCAGAAGATGTCCTGCGTGCCGTTGCCGTGGTGGACGTCCCAATCGATCACCGCGACGCGCTCGGCGCCGAAGCGCTTCTGGGCGTAGCGCGCGGCGATCGCGGCGTTGTTGAAGAAGCAGAAGCCCATCGGCACCTGCTTTTCCGCGTGGTGGCCGGGGGGGCGCATGGCGACGAAGGCGTTGCGGACGAGGCCCTGCATCACCTCCTCGACCGCCCGCACCGCCCCGCCCGCCGAGCGCAGCGCCGCCTCGATCGTGCCGGGCGAGAGCACCGTGTCCGAATCGATCTGCACGAAGCCGCTCGCGGGCCCCGCCTCGATCAGCGCGTCGACGTAACGGCGGGGATGGACGAGGGCGACGCTCTCCACCTCCGCGACCGGCGCCTGCTCGCGCACGAGCATCGAGAAGCGCTCGTCCTCAAGGGCGCGCTCGATGACGCGGATGCGGTCGGCGCGCTCGGGATGTCCGGGGGGCGTCTGATGGTCGAGCGCGGCGGGGTGGCAGAGATACAACGTCGTCATCGGCGACCTAAGCGGTTCTTCTTCTCGCGTATCGTCGCAGCCGCGCACGCGCCTGTCCATCCCCGGCTCGGCTTAAGCAGTTCTCCTGTCGGCGCGCGGCCGCCGAGCGGTTTGCCGGCGCGCGCCGCACGCGTATCCTGCGGGGGACGCGGGGCGCGGAAAGGGAGCGGATGCGCGAGCGGCACGTCGTCGTCGACACGGCCTTCAGGATCGCGATCTACGGGCTCGTGGCGAGCCTCGTCGCCCGCGACGGGGCGACCTTCGTGTGGCTCCTCCAGGGACTGCTTCTCGTCTCGGCGGCGGTCTCGATCGTCGGCGCGTACCGGTCCGGCGAGCCGCTCGCGCGAACCGCGCTCACGCGCTGGGACCAGGCCGCCTGGCTCGCCCTCGTCGCCCTTGCCGTGCGGATCGCGGCGGGGTGAGGAGCGGGCGAATTCGGCACGATGGTGTCATCCCCGGCCGGAGCACGTGTAGCGTGCGCAGGGAAAGGGGACCCAGCGCAAGAATTTGCTTGCGGAGCAAGCGCTTGCGGCGGCGACGAGCCGCCTGGTCGGCGGCACGAAGGTGTGCTCCGCACAGTCTTGGTGCTGGGTTTCCTTCCCCTGCGCACGCAAGCGTGCTCCGGCCGGGAATGACACCGGTGGAATAACGGCGACGAAGATCACCGGACGGCGAGGCGCTCTTCCAGGGTGGCGAGGAGCGGGTTTTCCGCGCGGAAGAGGTATTCGAGCGCGCGCACGCCGATCTCGCTCGCGCCGGCCTCCGCGAGGCCGTCGACGAGGGCGAAGACGCTCGCGCGCGGCACGTGCAGGACGAGCTCGGGGGCGGATGCGCCGTAGGGCGCCCGCGCGCCGGCCCGCTCGGCGAGCGCGGCGAAGGCGCTCTCGGTGCCCGGCGCGATGCGCGCGCGGACCTCGCGGGTCGTGCGCGCGGCCTCCTCGGCGGCGATGCGCCCGAGGATGGCGCGCACGGCCGTGCGGGCCCGCGATCCCCAGGGCGCGCGCAGGGACGCGACGAGATTGGCCTCCGAGCGCAGGATGACGCCGTCCTCGATCACCTTGAGCGCGTTCGCGGCGAGCGTCGCGCCCGTCGTGGTGATGTCGACGACGATCTCCGCCGCGCCCGACGCCGGAGCGCCCTCGGTGGCGCCGAGCGATTCGACGATCCGGTAATCGGCGAGGCCGCGCTCGGCGAAGAAGCGGCGGGTGAGCTGGACGTATTTCGTCGCGACCCGCATCTTGCGCCCGTGGCGCACGCGCATGTCGACGGCGACCTCTTCGAGATCGGCCATCGTGCGCACGTCGATCCAGGCCTGGGGTGCCGCGACGACGACGTTCGCATGGCCGAAGCCGAGCGGCGCGAGGAGCGCGACCGCAGCGTCGGGATCCGCGATCTCCTCCCGCACGAGATCCTCGCCGGTGATGCCGAGATGCGCCTCGCCCGAGCCGAGCCGGCGGGTGATCTCGCTCGCGGAGAGGAACTCGACGACCACGTCGCTCAAGCCCGCGATGGCGCCGCGATAGTCGCGCGCGCCGCGGCCCTGCTGGAAGGCGAGGCCGGCGCGGGCGAAGAAGGCCGACGCGTTCTCCTGCAGGCGGCCCTTGGAGGGGACCGCGACGACGAGGGGCCCGTCCTGCGGGCGCAGCATCGTGACGGGGCTCATGGGGCCTCTCCCGCGCGGATCGCCGCGATGCGATCGAGCCAGAACGAGCAGCCGACGGCCGGCAGCGCGGCCTTGGGCTGGAAATGGGTCGCGAGGCGGTCGTAGCGCCCGCCGCCGACGACCGGCGGCCCGCCCTCGGCCCGGGCGCCGACCTCGAAGATGAAGCCGGTGTAATAGTCGAGATTGCGCGCGAAATCGGCGCGGTAGACGAGGCCCGACGGGTCGATGCCGCGTGCGGCGACGAAGCCGACGCGCTCCTCGAACAGAGCGAGCGCGGGCTCGATCGCGAGCCCCGCATCCTCCGCGAGCGCACGCAGCCGCGCGCAGGCCTGGTCCGGATCGCCGGCGATGGCGAGATAGGCGCGCAGGACGGCGCGCGCCTCCTCGCCGAGCCCGTTCTCGCGCCGCTCCGCGCGGGCGAGGAAGCGCTCGGCGATCTCGCCCGCGGTACGCCCGCCGACGCTCGAGATGCCCGCGATGGCGAGCACGTCCTCGACGAAGGCCTGCGCGGCCTGGCGGTCCTGCCCCGCGAGCGCGGCGAGCAGCCCGGCATGCTCGACCATCTCGGGCGCCGCCTCCTCGGCGAGCGCCGCCTCGGCGCGGCCCGACACGATCGCGCGGACGACCCGCGCCTTCGCCGCCGGCGGCAGGCCGAGCGCGTCGACGATCGCCTCGAGCAGGCCGACATCGCCGAGCTTCACCCGTGCGGCCGGCACGCCGAGCGCGTCGAGCCCCTCGAGCGCGAGGGCGAGCACCTCCGCGTCGGCAGCCGCGAGGTCGGTCCGGCCGAAGGACTCGATGCCCGCCTGGCCGAACTCGCCGGTCTCCCCGGGGCGATGGCGGAAGACGGGGCCGCGATAGCAATAGGAGGCGGGCTCCGCGCCGCGCGCCGCGAGATGGGCGCGGCAGACGGGGATCGTGTATTCCGGCCGCAGGCACATCTCGCGCCCGTCCGCGTCGAGCGTCAGGAACATGCGTCGGCGCATGTCCTCGCCCGACAGGTCGAGAAACACGTCGGCCGGCTGCAGCACCGGCGGCTCGATGGGCCGATAGCCCTCCCGGTCGAACAGACCGAGGAGGATCGCGCCCGCTTCGTCTTCGAACAGGGTCATGGGTCCCTCGCTCCCGACGCTCTCCCTAGCAGCGAAAGGCGCGCAGGCAAACGGGGATCGAGCGGCAGGGTGAACGAAGGCGTGAACGAAGGCCCCCTCCCCTTCCCCTCAGGGGAAGGTGGCTCCGACCCCGAGCAGGGGTCGGAGACGGATGGGGTCTTTCGACCCGAAGGGTCGAAGGGGCGTCGGGAGCCGCCGTACGTAAGGAGCACTACGACGAC
>NZ_JBKBQG010000051.1:0-5775 GCF_046292825.1 Salinarimonas sp.
CCTCCTCTCGAAGGCCCCGCCGCGTCGGGAGCCGCGATATAGGCCACACGACTCCCACCCGTCAACAGCCGATTCGGAAAAATCTTCGCCGGCTGACCGAGCCAGAGGGGAGGGGGGCGCCGGTCCGGAGACATCGGGCCCCACCCGACCCCCGTCGCTGCGCTCCGGGGGCCACCCTCGCCTACAGGGAGGGATGAAGGGAGGAGGGATGAAGATGAGGGGCGGCGTGCTTGCTTGCTCGCGCGGCTCATGCTTGACGTCTGCGGCGCCCGCATCCGCCATCGCCCGGAGCCCCGCTCATGCACGGACAGCCCGCGAGAGACGCAATCGGCGCGCAAGCGGCGCCGGAGGGGATCGTCCTCGCCGACATCGCGCACGAATTCGGCGCGCGCCGCGTGCTCGACGGCATCGATCTCGTCCTGAGCGAGCGCCGCATCGGCCTCGTCGGCGCCAACGGCTCGGGCAAGAGCACCCTCGCGCGCCTCTTGAACGGCCTCGTCCTGCCGACGCGCGGGCGCGTTCTCGTCGACGGGCTCGACACGCGCACGCAGACGAAGGCGGTGCGCAGGCGCGTCGGCTTCGTCTTCCAGAACCCCGACAACCAGATCGTCTATCCGATCGTCGAGGAGGATCTCGCCTTCGGCCTCGCGCGCCTGCGCCTGTCGAAGGAGGAGACCCGCGCGCGCATCGAGGCGGCGCTCGCGCGCTTCGGCCTCTCTCGGCTGCGCGAGGCCTCGGCCCATACGCTGTCGGGGGGAGAGAAGCAGCTCCTGGCGCTCGCGGGCGTGCTTGCGGCGCAGCCCGAGATCCTCGTCCTCGACGAGCCGACGACGCTCCTCGATCTGCGCAATGCGCGGCGGATCGCGGCGATCATCGAGGAGGTCGCGCAGCGCGTGGTGCTCGCGACGCACGATCTCGCCCTCCTCGAGCGCTTCGAGCGGGTGATCGTCCTCGACGAGGGGCGGATCGTCGCCGACGACGCGCCGGGGCCGGCGCTGGCGGCTTACCTGCGGCGGATGGGGTTTTGAGATGCTCGCGCTCCACCGCCCCGGAACGAGCCCGATCCATCGGCTGCCCGCCGGCGCGAAGCTGATCGCGCTCGGCCTTGCGGGCACGGCGATCGTGCTCGCCGACGCGCTCCCCCTCCTCGCCGCGGCGCTCCTCGCGGCGATCCTCCTCTACCGCGCGGCCGCGCTTCCCCTCGCGCTCGCGGGCGCGCAGCTGCGCCCGCTCGCGCTCGTGCTGACGATCCTGCTTCTCGTGCAGGGCCTCGTCGTCTCCTGGGAAGCCGGCCTCGCGCTCGTCCTGCGCTTCTCGACCCTGATCCTGCTCGCCGGCCTCGTGAGCCTGACGACGCCGGTCTCGGCGATGACGGACGCGCTCGCGCGGGGGCTCGCGCCTTTGCGCGCCGTCGGGGTCTCCCCGGTGCGGGTCGCGTTCGCGATCGCGCTCGCGGTGCGGTTCGTGCCCGTGATCGCGCAGATCGTCGGCGAGATCCGCGAGGCGCAGGCGGCGCGGGGGCGGGAGCGCAGCCTCGTCGCGCTCGCCGTGCCGCTCGTGATCCGCACGCTCGCGATGTCGGACGCCGTCGCCGAAGCGATCGAGGCGCGCGGCGGTCTCGACGAGGGGCCACACGAGGTTGACGCGCCCGAGCGTCCGGCCTAACCCCCCGCTCACCCTATCGCCGCGCGCCGAATGCCGGCTCCTTCGAGAAGCGAGACGCCCCATGACCACCCGCGACCTCACCGCGATCGCGCTCTTCGCCGCGCTTACCGCCGCGCTCGCGATCGTGCCGCCGATCACGATCCCGGTGCTCGCCGTGCCCGTCACCGCGCAGACGCTCGGCGTGATGCTCGCGGGCTCGATCCTGGGCGCGAAGCGCGGCGGCCTCGCGATCCTCCTCCTCCTCGCACTCGTCGCGGTCGGGCTGCCGGTGCTCGCCGGCGGGCGGGGCGGGCTGTCGGTCTTCGCCGGGCCCACCGCCGGCTTCCTCCTCGCCTGGCCGCTCGGCGCCTTCGTCATCGGGCTCCTCACCGAGCGCGTCTATGCGCGGCTCGGGCACGTCTCGTCCTTCCTGATCAACCTCGTGGGCGGTGTCGTCGTGATCTACGCGCTCGGCATCGCCTGGCTGATCGTGGGCTTCGGCGTCGCGCCGCAGACCGCGATCGCCGGCTCGGCCGCCTTCGTCCCGGGCGATCTGATCAAGGCGGGCATCGCGGCGATCGTCGCGGTGCGCGTGCGCCAGGCCTATCCCATGATCGCGCGGGCCTGAGACGGCGCGGAACGACCCGGCCCCCTCTCGCGTCATGGCACCAAGACGACCATGCGGGAGGGGAGGCCGCCGATGGCGACCTATCGCGTCACATTCATGAAGACGATCTGCGACGATACCGGCCACGAGCACCGCATCGCGCAGCGCTCCTATACGGTCGAGGCACCGGACGAGGCGACCGCGCGCGAGGCCGCCGCCGCGGCCTATGCGCGCGCGGAAGGGGCCGATTGGCGGCTGCGCGCGGACGATCTCGAGGTGACGGTCGAGCCGGAGCCGCCGGGAAGCGGGCGCGGCTGATCGCAGCGCCGGCCGATCCGCGCGGTCGCGCCGTCAGCGCGCCGGCCAGGCGCCGCGGCGGGCGAGCACGCGCGCGAGCACGCTCGGCCGCCCGGTCATCACGCCGTCGACGCCGAGATCGAGGAGGCGCTCCATCTCCGCCTCCTCGTCGATCGTCCAGACATGCACCGCGATCCCACGGGCATGGGCGGCCGCGAGGAAGCGCCGCGTGACGATCTCCACCCCGGATCGACGCGGCACCTGCAGGACCGGGAAGGCGAGCGAGCCCACGGGGAGCCCGAAGCCCGCGAGCCAGGCGCGCGCGACGCCGAGCCGGCTCGGCGACCAGCACAGGCGCTCGCCGAGGAGCGCGCGGACCCGTCGCGTGCGGCCCTCGTCGAAACAGCCGACGCAGACCCGGTCGATCGCGGAAAGCCGCGCCACCGCCTCGGCGAGCGGCGCCACCGCCGCCTCCGTCTTCGGCTCGAGGTTGAAGCGGATGTCGGGGAAGGCTTCGAGCATCGCGTCGAGGCGCGGAATCGGCTCGCCGCCGAGCGTCCGCCGGGCCGAGAGTTCGGCGAAGGCGAGATCCGCGATGCGGCCCGGACTGCCGGTGATGCGGGCGAGATCGGCATCGTGGAAGAGCACCGCGACGCCGTCGCGCGTCGCCTGCACGTCGGTCTCGATATAGCGGAAGCCGAGGCCGACGGCATGGGCGATCGCCGCGTGCGTGTTCTCCTCCGCCTCCGCGCCGCCGCCGCGATGGGCGAAGGCGATCGGGCCCGGATGGTCGAGGAAGGGAAAGCGCGGCCTCGGCGTCACGTGGTGCCTCCCGGATGCGTGGGGCGGCACTCTCTTATGCGCGCCCGAACCTGTCCAGGCGTCGCGTCGGGCCCATCGGAAACGGCACACGAATTCGGCATCGTCCGCGTGCGGCTTACCCGTTGACCGAGGCGGCAATCCGTGATCTTAGGGGCCAAGACCGATGTGCGGGATTGCACGTAAGTCGTAACAACGAGAGCGTGCGCAACGATCGTCGCGCGATATCTCGTCGGGTTCCGCGCCTGCGGATCCCCCAGGGCAAGGGAGGGTCGACGCTTTGCGTGCCATTGCGCTGATGGTTCGCGCCTTGAGCGGCGTGAATTGGCTCGTCGGCAACGTGTTCTCGTGGCTGGCACTGGGTATCGTCGCGGTCTGCTTCACGGTCGTGGTGCAGCGCTACGTCTTCTCCACGACGCAAGTCTGGATGCAGGACCTGTATGTCTGGCTGAACGGGGCGATGTTCACGGCGGTGGCCGGCTACGCGCTCCTGCGCGACGATCACGTCCGGGTGGACATCTTCTATCGTCCGGCGAGCCTGCAGCGCAAAGCGCTGATCGACCTCATCGGCGTGTTCATCTTCCTCATCCCGTTCTGCTGGGTGGTGTTCATCTACGGGCTGCCCTTCGTGCAGCGCTCGTGGCGGATCTGGGAAGGCTCGCCGAACTGGGGCGGGATGCCCGGCTATTGGGTGCTGAAGACGTTCATCCTCGTCTTCGTCGCCGTCGTCTTCATCCAGGGGCTCGCCATGGTCGGGCGCAGCATCCTGGTGCTCGCGGGCAAGCAGGACCTCCTGCCCGACTATCTGCGTTACGGTCACGGTCGGGAGTGAGCCGGCATGGATCCCGTTCTCATCGGCGAGATCCTCGCCGGATCGATGTTCTTCGTCATCATCGCGATGCTGATGCTCGGGTTTCCCGTGGCGTTCACGCTCGCGGGCGTGTCCCTGATGTTCGGTGCGGTGGGCGCCTTCTTCGGCGTGTTCGATCCGTCGAACTACGCCGCGCTGCCGGCGCGCTATACGGGCTTCATGTCGAACGAGGTGCTCGTCGCGGTGCCCTTGTTCATCTTCATGGGCGTGATGCTGGAACGCTCGGGGGTCGCCGAGAAGCTGCTGCTCACCATGGGCAAGCTGTTCGGCAACCTGCGCGGCGGGCTCGGCATGTCGGTCATCATCGTGGGCGCGCTGCTCGCCGCCTCGACGGGCGTCGTCGGGGCGACGGTGGTGACCATGGGGCTGATCTCGCTGCCGGCGATGCTGCGCGCGGGCTACGACCCGCGCCTCGCCTGCGGGACGATCTGCGCCTCGGGCACGCTCGGCCAGATCGTGCCGCCCTCCACCGTCCTGATCTTCATGGGCGACATGCTGTCGGGCATCAACGCCCAGGTCCAGATGGCGAAGGGGAATTTCGCGCCGACGCCGGTCTCGGTCGGCGATCTGTTCGCCGGCGCCTTCCTGCCGGGGCTGCTGCTCGTCGGTCTCTATCTCTCCTTCATGATCTTCAAGGCCTTCACCGCGCCGCAGACCTGCCCGGCGACGCCGGTGCCGCCGGAGGAGCGCAAGGGCCTCTTCAAGGAGGTGCTGATCGCGCTGATCCCGCCGCTCCTCCTGATCGTGGCAGTGCTCGGCTCGATCCTCGGCGGCATCGCGACCCCGACTGAGGCGGCCTCGGTCGGCGCCGTCGGCGCGACCCTGCTCGCGGCCCTGCGCTGGAAGCTGAGCCCGGCGACCTTCCGCCAGGTGGTCGTCTCGACCGCGACGATCACCTCGATGATCTTCATCATCCTCTTCGGCGCCTCGGTCTTCGCGATCGTCTTCCGCCTGATGGGCGGCGATCGCCTGGTGCAGGACCTCCTCGCGGCGCTGCCGGGCGGGGCGGTGGGCGCCGTGCTCGCCGTCATGCTGATGATGTTCATCCTGGGCTTCATCCTGGACACGTTCGAGATCATCTTCATCGTGATCCCGATCACGGCCCCGGCGCTCCTCAACTTCGACGTCGATCCCGTGTGGCTCGGCGTCATCGTGGGCGTGAACCTGCAGACCTCGTTCCTCACGCCGCCATTCGGCTTCGCCTTGTTCTATCTGCGCGGCGTGGCGCCCAGTCGCATCACGACGGGCATGATCTACAAGGGCGTGATGCCGTTCGTCGTCCTCCAGGTGTTCGCGATCGGCCTGCTCTTCGCCTTCCCCGGCCTCGCGACCTGGCTGCCGCGGCTCTTGTATTGAGACGGCGCGCGCGATCGCAACGAGAAACGGCCGGCCCGAGGACATCGGGCCGGCCGTCTCGCTTTCGGCTCCGCCGCGGAGGCGGGACGGCTCGGAATCCGTGGATCTTCGTCCGTGGCTCTCTCGCCAGCTGCCTCGTCGCCGTGGGGGGGGGGGGGGGGGGGGGCGCCGCCCGCGCCCC
>NZ_JBKBQG010000051.1:5785-27140 GCF_046292825.1 Salinarimonas sp.
TTTTCTGCGGGGGGGCCCTCCCCCCCCCCCGCGCGCCGCGCGCGCGCGCCGGGGCCCCCCCCCCCCCCCCCCCCCCCCACGGGTCGGGACGATCTGCAGACCCTCAGCCCACCCGGCCCCCGAGCTCGTCCTCGACATGGACGCGGATGATCGCGTCGAAATCGTCCTCGGCGACGAAGCCCAGGGCCTGCGCGCGGCTCGCCTCGAAGGCGCGGGGCCAGGTGGCGATCATGGCGGCGATGGCGGGGTCGGGCTCGCGGCGGATGCGCGCGGCGACCGCGTCGCCCGCGACCCGGCGCAGGGCCTCGATCTGCTCGGCGACCGTGACCGAGACCCCCGGCATGGTGAGGTTGCGGTGCGGGCCGATCGCGTCGGAGGACAGGCCGGCCGCGTGGATCAGGAAGCCGACCGCCGCGCGCGGCGAGGCGTGCCAATGGCGCACGTCCTCCGAGACCGGCAGCACCGCCTCCTCGCCCGCGAGCGGCTCGCGGATGATGCTCGAGAAGAAGCCGGAGGCCGCCTTGTTGGGGCGGCCCGGCCGCACGCAGATCGTCGGCAGGCGCAGCCCGATGCCGTCGACGAAGCCGCGGCGCGTGTAGTCCGAGAGCAGGAGCTCGCCGATCGCCTTCTGCGTGCCGTAGGAGGTGAGCGGCGTCAGGTGGTGCGTGTCGGGGATCGGCTCGGGCAGGGGCGCGCCGAAGGTGGCGATCGAGGAGGCGAAGACGAGGCGCGGGCGATAGCCGGAGCCGACCGCCCGGATCGCCTCGAGCAGCGCGCGCGTGCCGTCGAGATTGACGCGGTAGCCCTTCTCGAAATCGGCCTCCGCCTCCCCCGAGACGATCGCGGCGAGATGGACGATCACGTCGGGCGCCTCCGCGACGAGATCGTCGAGCGCGGCGCGGTCGGCGACGTCGCAGGCGAGCGCGCGCACGGGGAAGGGCGCGTTGGCGGGCGCGTTCGGCAGGACGATGTCGGCGAGCGTCGCGGTCTCGATCTCGCGCCCGCCGAGGCGGCCGTCGCGGGCGAGCCGGTTCATGAGTTTCGCGCCGATCATGCCGGCGGCGCCGAGGACGAGGAGATGCATGGGGCTGCCCGTGGCGAGAGATCGGTCAGAGCGTCCAGCCGCCGTCGACGATCATCGCCGTGCCGGTGGTGAAGGCGCTCTCGTCGGAGGCGAGGTAGAGGGCGGCGGCGGCGATCTCCTCGGCGGTGCCGAGCCGGCCCATCGGCTGGCGGGCGACGAAGGCGGCGCGGATCTCGTCCTCGCTCTTGTTCTGCGCCTGCGCCAGCGCGGCGATGCGGCCGTCGAGGGAGGGCGAGACGACGGTGCCGGGGCAGATCGCGTTGCAGCGCACGCCGCGCTGGATGAAGTCGATCGCCACGGCCTTGGTCAGCCCGATCACGGCCGCCTTCGTGGCGCCGTAGACGTAGCGGTTCGGCGCGGCCTTCACCGAGGAGGCGCCCGAGGAGATGTTGACGATCGAGCCGCCGCCGCGCGCCAGCATGCCCGGCAGGAAGGCGCGGATCGTGCGGTGCATGGACTTGACGTTGATGTCGAAGGAGAAGTCCCACTCGCTCTCGCCGCAATCGAGCACGCTGCCGTGGGCGACGTAGCCCGCGCAATTGGCGAGCACGTCGAGGCCCCCGTGGTCGCGGGCGATCTCCTCCGCCAGCGCCTCGACGGCGGCGGTGTCGGTGACGTCGAGCCCGACCTTGCGGGCGACGTCGAGCCCGTCGAGCTCGCTCGGATAGAGCGTCGTCGCCACGACGCGCGCCCCCTCGCGGGAGAACGCCTGCGCGATCGCGCGTCCGATCCCCTGGCCCGCCGCGGTGACGAGCGCGGTCTTCCCCTCGAGACGTCCGGCCATGATCCCTTCCCCTTGTGTCGAAGGCTCGTGCCCTCGTGTTCTGCGACCATTCTATGCGCGCGCGCCCGCGCAGCGGAAGCCCCAACGCGACGAGGGTCCGCGCGCGCGAAATCGCACGGGCGCCGTCACGCTTGCGCCGGGGGTGGCGATGGACTTTACTCAGCGGTATGGACGCGCGACGGCGCGAGCGGCTCCCCGGCAAGGGGAGCCGGCGTCGGGCGACGACGGCTCCGTGGGGGCGGGGTGCGCGAAAATTGCGACGAAAGTGCACGAACCGCAGGTCGCCGGTTGGCAAGCGTGGCCGCCTTGGAGTATCAAGCCGGGGCGTGGACGAAACCGAGCCAACAACGCCTCCCACGCAGGCGTGTTCTACCCGCGTCGAGAAGACGGAGATATGTAGATGCATGCTAGAATTCAGACGATGAAATACGTCCTGTCCACTGCGGCTGTCGCAGCGGCGTTCACGCTCTCGCCGCAGGCGGCCTCCGCCCAGCAGACGTTCATCTCGATCGGAACCGGCGGCGTCACCGGCGTCTACTACCCCGTTGGCGGCGCCATCTGCCGTCTGGTCAATCAGGGCCGCGCCGATCACGGCATTCGTTGCTCGGTCGAGTCCACCGGCGGCTCGGTATTCAATGTGAATGCCATCCGCGGCGGCGAGCTCGAGTTCGGCGTCGTCCAGTCGGACGTGCAGTACAACGCCTTCAACGGGCAGGCCGGGTTCGCCGAGGGCGGCGCCCACGAGGACCTGCGCGCGCTCTTCTCGCTGCACCCCGAGCCGATGACCGTCGTCGCCCGCGCCGAGACCAACGCGCGGCATATCGACGATCTGCGCAACGCGCGCGTCAACGTCGGCAATCCCGGCTCCGGCCAGCGCGCCCTCATGGAGCGCCTGATGGAGCGCAAGGGCTGGTCGATGAGCGATTTCGCGCTCGCCTCCGAGCTCGCCCCGGCCGAGCAGGCCCAGGCCCTGTGCGACAACAACATCGACGCGTTCGTCTTCACGGTCGGCCACCCGGCCGGCTCGATCCAGGAGGCGACCTCCTCCTGCGAGTCCGTCCTCGTCGAGGTGTCGGGCGAGGCGGTGGACGCGCTGATCGAGGAGTTCCCGTTCTACTTCCGCGCCGAGATCCCGGGCGGCATGTATCGCGGCAACCCCGAGCCGACCGCCACCTTCGGCGTCGGCGCGACCTTCGTGACGTCGGCCAACGTGCCGGAGGAGCAGGTCTACGTGCTCGTCAGCGCGGTGTTCGAGAACTTCGACAACTTCCGCAACCTGCACCCGGCGCTGGCCAATCTCGACCCCGAGACGATGGTCAGCCAGGGCCTGTCGGCCCCGCTGCATCCGGGCGCCGAGCGCTATTATCGCGAGCGCGGCTGGATCGAGTGAGCCGACGGCGCGCGCCCGGGATCCCGTGCGCGCGTCCCGCGGGCGCCTGCGGCGCGATGCCGTGGGCGCTTCGCGTCCGTGGACGGGGCAGGGGCCGTCGCGGCCCCCTGGGGTGACGAGTAGGTGGCGATGACGCAGTCGACGAAGGCGGCCTCCGCCGTGCAGGAGGCGCCGAGCAAGGACGAGCTCGACGATCTCGTCGCCAAGGCCGATACCGGCGCCCGCAATCCGAGCGGCTGGATGGGCTGGCTCATTCCCGGCGTCGCCCTCGCCTGGGCCCTGTTCCAGCTCTACATCGCCTCGCCGCTGCCCTTCACGCTGTCGCGGATGACCGGGCTGCCGCTCGTCCTCAACGACGCGCAGATCCGCCCGATCCACCTCGCCTTCGCGCTCTTCCTCGCCTATTGCGCCTATCCCGCTTTGTCGCGCTCGCCGCGCGACCGGATCCCGCTGCTCGATCTCGTGCTCGCGGCGGCGGCGACCTATTGCGCGCTCTACGTGTTCATCTTCTTCCGCGATCTCGCGGCGCGGCCGGGCCTGCCGATCACCGCCGATCTCGTCGCCGCCGCGGCCGGCCTCGTGCTCCTGCTCGAGGCGACGCGCCGCGCGCTCGGGCCGCCCCTTGCGATCGTGGCGATCGTCTTCCTCACCTACGTCTTCTTCGGCAACCAGCCCTGGGTGCCGGACATGCTGCAATGGCGCGGCGCCTCGCTCGCGCGCGCCATGGACCAGATGTGGCTGTCGTCCGGCGGCGTCTTCGGCGTGGCGCTCGGCGTCTCGGCCTCCTTCGTCTTCCTGTTCGTGCTGTTCGGCTCGCTCCTCGACAAGGCGGGGGCGGGCAATTTCTTCATCAAGCTCGCCTTCGCGCTGCTCGGCCACATGCGCGGCGGGCCCGCCAAGGCCGCCGTCCTCGCCTCGATGATGACCGGCGTGATCTCGGGCTCCTCGATCGCCAACGTCGTCACCACCGGCACCTTCACCATCCCCTTGATGAAGCGCGTCGGCTTCACGCCGGAGAAGGCGGGCTCGGTCGAGGTCGCGTCGTCCGTCAACGGCCAGATCATGCCGCCGGTGATGGGGGCGGCCGCCTTCCTCATGGTGGAATATGTCGGCATCCCCTACACGCAGGTGATCACCCACGCCTTCCTGCCGGCGGTGATCTCCTACATCGCGCTCCTCTACCTCGTGCATCTCGAGGCGGTGAAGAGCAACATGCAGACCTTCGAGCGGCCGGTCGTCCACCCGCTGCCGATCGCGCTCCTGCGCATCGGCATCACGGTCGCGTCGATCGTGATCCTCGCCGGCCTCACCTATTTCGGCATCCGCGCCGTGCAGGCGGCGCTGCCGCAGATCTCCGGGCCGGTGGTGCTCGCGATCCTCGCCGCGATCTATCTCGCCATGATCTGGCTCTCGGCGAGCCAGCCCGATCTCGAGGTCGACGATCCGAACTCGGCGGTCGTGCGCCTGCCGATCGCGACCGACGTGCTCAAGAGCGGCCTGCATTACGTGCTGCCGATCGTGGTGCTCGTCTGGTTCCTGATGGTCGAGCGCCGCTCGCCGGGTCTGTCCGCCTTCTACGCGGTCTGCCTCCTGATGATCATCCTCGTTACCCAGAAGCCGCTCAAGGCGCTGTTCCGGCGGATGCGGGGCGGGGTCGTCGCGGCGCAGGCGCGCGAGGGCTTCGTCGATCTCGTGCAGGGGCTCATCCTCGGCTCGCGCAACATGATCGGCATCGCCTGCGCCACCGCCACCGCCGGCATCATCGTCGGCACGGTGACGCTGACCGGCATCGGCCAGGTGATGGCGGAGTTCGTCGAGTACGTCTCGGGCGGCAACATCCTCCTCATCCTGCTGTTCACCGCGCTGATCAGCCTCGTTCTCGGCATGGGTCTGCCGACGACGGCGAACTACATCGTCGTGGCCACCCTGATGGCGCCGGTGATCGTCGAGCTCGGGCAGGCGAACGGCATCATCATCCCGCTCATCGCCGCGCACCTGTTCGTGTTCTATTTCGGCATCATGGCGGACGTGACGCCCCCCGTAGGGCTCGCGAGCTTCGCGGCCTCCGCCGTCTCGCGCGCGGACCCGTTGAAGACCGGCTTCACGGCGTTCTTCTACTCGCTCCGCACGGTGCTCCTGCCGTTCATCTTCGTGTTCAACACGAGCCTCCTCCTCATCAACGTGACGCCGCTCGGGGCGCTGTTCATCTTCGTGAAGGCGACGGTGGCGATGCTCGTCTTCGCGGCGGCGACGCAGGGGTGGTTCCTCGCGCGCTCGCGGCTGTGGGAATCGGCGGCGCTCCTCCTCGTCACCTTCATGCTGCTGCGGCCGGGCTGGTTCGTCGATCAGGTCGTCGCGCCCTACGAGCCGCGCCCGCCGACCGAGCTCTTCGCGCTCGTCGAGGCGAAGCCGGAGGGCGGCATCATCCGCATCGACATCGTGGGTCCGCGCTTCGATCGCACCATCGAGGAGCGCGTGATCGCCTTCGAGATGGGTGCGCCCGGGGCCGACGGGGAGACGCGCTTCGAGCGCGAGACCGGGTTCATGGCCGTGATCGAGGGCGATCGGCTGCTGCTCGAGGAGCCGATGAACCCCCGCACGCCCGGGGCGCGCGCGACGCGCAACCTGAACTTCTACGATCCGGAGCGGCCGGTCGAGGTGCGGTTCGTCGAGGTCGAGGCCGAGCAGCCGCCGGAGGCGCTCGTCTACATCCCGGCCCTCGCGCTCCTCGGCCTCGTCGCCTTCCTGCAATCGCGCCGCGCCAAGGCGCCCGCGAGCGGCGCCGCGGCAGCGGCGGGGACGCGGTCGGGCCGGCGCGAGGAAGAGCCCGCGGGCGCCGCTCGCAAGACCTGACCGGAGCGGAGGAAGGAGGCGGACATGTACGCGAACATCCTGCTCGCCATCGATCTCGGCCAGCGCGCGGCCGAACGGCGCGCCGTCGACACCGTGATCGACTATGCCCGCGCCTTCGGCTCCACCGTGCACCTCCTCACCGTGGTGCCGGATTTCGGCATGTCGCTCGTGGGTGGCTTCTTTCCTCAAAATTTCGAGAGCGAGACGCTGAAACGGGCGGATGCGGAGCTGCACGCCTTCGCGCAGGAAGTGTTCCCGCCGGAGATCCGCCGCCGCACGATCGTCGGCCATGGCGGCATCTACCGGGAGATCCTGCGGTATTCGAAGGAAATCGGCGCCGATCTGATCGTCATGTCGGCTCACCGACCCGACCTCGAAGACTACCTCCTGGGCCCGAACGCCGCCCGGGTCGTGCGTCATGCCCGCTGTTCCGTGCTGGTGGTGCGCGACGCGACGCCCTAAATTACGTTCGGCGCGCGTCGTTCCGGACGAGCGCGGCTCGCGCGAGTCCCCCGCGCGCCCCACGGATGCGCCGCTCGCGTGCGCTCGGATACGGTACGGCTGATGGCTCTTTGGAAGCAGGCACTCGTCGCGTGCGTCGCGGCACTCGTCGCATTCGCGGCCTGGATCGTGATCGCCCCGCAGACGGCGCCGAGCTTCGTCGCCGACGCGGCGAACCGCGTCGGTCTCCCCCTCGGAGGCACGGTCGAGAGCGCGGGCGGCCCGCCGGGGCGCGGCGGCGGTCCGGGCGGGCCTCCCGGCGGCGGCCGCGGCGGACCTCCGGGCGGCTTCGGCGGCGGAGGCGGGCCGCAGAGCGTCGTCGTCGCGCCCGCCCGCGCCGCGACCGACACCGCCCGCGTCTCCGCGATCGGCACGGCCGAGGCGATGCGCTCCGTGGTCCTCAACGCCCCCGACGACGGCCTCGTGCGCGAGATCGCCATCGCGCCCGGCCGCAATGTCGCAGCCGGGGACGTCCTCGTCGTCCTCGACGACCGCGAGCAGCGCCTCGCCCTCACCCGTGCCGAGATCGCCCTGCGCACCGCGCGCGAGGGCCTCGAGCGCGTGGAGCAGCTCGCCAGCCGGCAGGCCGCGGCGGGCGTCCAGCTCGACGATGCGCGCGCGGCGGTGGAGCGGGCGGAATCGGATCTCGCCTCGGCCGAGCTCGCGCTCGAGCGCCGCTCGCTGATCGCCCCCTTCGCCGGCACGCTCGGCCTCGCCCAGATCGAGATCGGTCAGCGCGTGACGACGCAGACGCCCGCCGTCGCGCTCGACGACCGCTCCCGCATCCTGGTGCGCTTCGCGGTGCCGGAAGCCTTCGCCGGCCGCGTGCGCCCGCAGGACGCCGTGTCGGCACGCACCGCCGCCTATCCCGGCCTCGTCTTCGAGGGGCGCATCGACGAGATCGACAGCCGCGTCGATCCCGGCTCGCGGGCGCTGACCCTGCGTGCGGGCTTCGACAATGCCGACGACGCGCTGCGCCCCGGCATGAGCTTCACGATCGACCTCGTCTTCGACGGCGCGCCGCGCGTCGCCGTCCCCGCCGCTGCGCTGCAATGGGACCGCGACGGCCCTTACGTCTGGCGCGTCGCCGGCGAGACGGTGAGCCGCGTGCGCGTGGAGATCGCGAGCCGCGGCGCCGGCGAGGTGCTCGTCACCGGCTCGATCGAGGCGGGCGACGCCGTCGTGCTCGAGGGCGTCCAGCGCCTGCGCGAGGGCTCGCCGGTCACGATCGCGGGGGAAGGCGAGGTCGTCGCCACGCCCGGCCGGCGCAGCTGATCCGGAGGTCGCCCGATGACATCCCCCTTCTCCCGCGCCTCCGACGTCGCCTCGCTCTCCGTCCGCCGCCCGGTCCTGGCCGGCGTCATGAGCCTCCTGATCGTCCTCGCCGGCCTCGCGGCCCTGATGGGCGTGAGCGTGCGCGAATTGCCCGACGTCGATCGCCCGGTCGTGACCGTGACGACGAGCTTCGCCGGCGCCACCCCGGCCGCCGTCGACACGCAGGTGACGCGCCTCGTCGAGAGCGCGGTCGCGCGCGTGCCGGGCCTCGTGTCGATCTCCTCGACCTCCTCGCGCGGGCGCTCGCGCATCGTCGCGGAGTTCTCCGAGAGCACGGATCTCGACGCCGCCGCCAACGACGTGCGCTCCGCCGTCGCCGGCATCCGCCAGCGCCTGCCGACCGACGTCGAGGAGCCCCGCGTCGTCAAGGCCGATGCAGACGGCGACGCGATCATGCGCCTGTCGCTCGTCTCCGATCGCCACGCCATCGACGAGCTCTCGCTCATCGCCGAGCGGCTCGTCTTCGATCGCCTCGCCGCGATCGAGGGCGTCGCCGACGTGCAGGTCTTCGGGCGGCGCGATCCGATCTTCCGCGTCACCCTCGACATTCCCGCCCTCTCAGCCCGCGGCCTCGCGGTCGCGGACGTGCGCCGCGCGCTCGAGGGCGTGCTCTCGGACGCGCCGGCGGGCGATCTGCGCTCGGGCGCGCAGACGCTCATCGTCGAGGCGGGCGCCGCCGCGCGCTCGGCCGAGGAGATCGCCGACACCTTCGTCGAGCGCGGCATCCGCGTCGGCGACGTCGCGCGCGTCTCGCTCGGGCCCTCCGACAACGAGACGATCCTGCGCTCGGACGGGCGCGCCGGCATCGGCGCGGGCATCGTGCGGCAGGCGACCTCGAACGTGATCGCGATCTCGAGCGCCGTGCGCGAGACGGTCGCCGAGCTCAACGAGACGCTGCCCGAGGGCATCCTGATCGAGATCCGCTCCGACGACGCCGTCTTCGTCGGCTCGGCCGTACGCGAGGTGGTGTTCACGCTGCTCGTCGCCACCGGCCTCGTCGTTCTGATCATCCTCCTGTTCTTCCGCAACTTGCGCGCGACGCTGATTCCGACGGTCACCGTGCCGATCGCCATCATCGGCACCTTCGCGGCGATCTACCTTCTCGGCTTCTCCGTCAACGTGCTGACGCTGCTCGCCCTCGTGCTCGCCACCGGCATCGTCGTCGACGACGCGATCGTGGTCATCGAGAACATCGAGCGGCGGCGCGCGCAGGGCATGGGGGCGCGGGCGGCGGCGGTGCTCGGCACGCGGCAGGTGTTCTTCGCCGTCGTCGCGACGACGATCACGTTGGCTGCCGTCTTCATCCCGATCTCGTTCCTGCCGGGAACCGCCGGGCGGCTGTTCACCGAATTCGGCTACGTGCTCGCGGCCTCCGTCCTCCTCTCCTCCTTCGTCGCGCTCACGCTCGCGCCGATGCTCGCCTCGCGGCTCCTGAAGGAGGGGCAGGGGGTCGGCGCGACGCCCGAGGGCGCGGGGCCGGACGAGCCCGCGCCGCCGCGCCGCAGCCGCGATCCGCTCGCCTGGTTCGGCGGGAAGGTCGCGGGCTTCTACGCGCTCCTGCTCGACAAGGCTCTGCGCGCGCCCCTCGTCGTCATCGTGCTCGCCGCGATCTTCGCGATGGCCGCCTACGGCGCCTTCCGCTCGCTGCCGGAGGAGCTGACGCCGAGCGAGGATCGCGGCTTCGTGCTCCTCGTCGTGACGGCGCCGCAGGGCGCGAGCCTCGAGTTCACGAGCCGCAAGGTCGCGGAGATCGAGGACATCCTCCAGCCCTACGTCGCGCGCGGCGAGATGGCCTCGGTGCTCGCCGTCATCGGAACGGGCGGGCGCGGCAACCGCGCCTTCATCGCCGCGCCTCTCGTCGACTGGGCGGAGCGCGAGCGCTCGCAGGCGGCGATCGTGGGCGAGATCAACCAGCAGCTCGGGCGCGTCATCGGCGTCCAGGCCCGCGCCATCACGCCGAACTCGCTCGGCATCCGCGGCGGCGGGACGGGTCTGCGCGTCGCGGTCCTCGGCGACGATTACGAGGCTCTGGGGGACGCCGCGCAGCGCCTCGTCGAGGCGCTCGAGGAACGCGCGCCGCGCCTGCGCGCGCCCTCCCTCGGCTTCGATCTCAACCAGCCCCAGCTCTCGATCGCGATCGACACCTCCCGCGCGGCCGATCTCGGCGTCGACGCGGCGAGCGTCTCGCTGGCGCTGCAGACGGTCCTCGACGGCCGCCGCGTCGGCGACGTGTTCGTGGCCGATCGGGCGGTGGAAGTGCGGCTGTCGGCGCCCGAGGGCTCCTTCGCCTCCGTGTCCGACCTCGAGAACCTGCTCCTGCGCGGGCGCGACGGCGCGCTCGTGCCGCTCGCCGCCATCGCGAGCCTCGCCGAGGAGGCGAGCGCGCCGCAGCTCGGTCGCGAGCGGCAGCGTCGCGCCGTCAATGTCGAGGCCGGGCTGCCGGCGGATTACCCGCTGCGCGAGGCGATGACCGACGTCGAGCGCATCGCCGCCGACGTGCTCGATCCGGGCATGAGCCTCGCCTTCCTCGGCGAGGCGGCGACGCTCGAGGAGACCTCGCGCGGGGTGGCGATCACCTTCGCCTTCGCGCTGATCGTGGTGCTCCTCGTGCTTTCGGCGCAGTTCGAGAGCGTGCTCTCCGCCCTCGTGATCATGGCGACCGTGCCCTTCGCGCTCGGCGCGGCCGCGATCGCGATGGCGGCGACGGGGGGGAGCCTCAACATCTATTCGCAGGTGGGGCTCGTGATGCTGATCGGGCTGATGGCCAAGAACGGGATCCTCATCGTCGAATTCGCCAACCAGCTGCGCGACGAGGGGCAGGAGGTCTACGAGGCGATCCGCGAGGCGGCGGCGGTGCGCTTCCGCCCCGTGATGATGACGCTGATCTCGACCGTGCTCGGCGGCCTGCCCCTGATCCTCTCGACCGGCGCGGGCTCGGAGGCGCGCTCGGCGCTCGGTTGGGTGGTCGTGGGCGGGCTCGGGCTCTCGGTCCTGTTCACGCTCTTCCTGACGCCCGTCGCCTATCTCCTCCTCGCCCGCTTCGCCCGTCCGCGCGCCGGCGAGGCGACGCGCCTCGAGCGCGAGCTCGCCGCCGTCGACGCCCGCGCGCCGGCGGAATAGCGGGCAGGCTTCGCCCGGCCGCAAGTCGACGTGCGGCGGATCACGCGGCGGCGCGGGTCTGCGCCGTCACCATGCGGGCGAAGCGGCCGCCGGCGGCGACGAGGGCGGACCAGCTGCCGCTCTCGACGATGCGTCCCTCGTGGAAGACGAGGATGCGGTCGGCGTTGCGGATCGTCGAGAGGCGGTGGGCGATCACGATCACGGTCCGGTCGCGCCGCACGGTCTCGAGCGCCTCCTGCAGGCGGCGCTCGGTCTCGACGTCGAGCGCGCTCGTCGCCTCGTCGAGGATCAGGATCGGCGGGTCCTTGAGGAGCGCGCGCGCGACCGCGAGGCGTTGCCGCTCGCCCCCCGAGAGCGAGCGTCCGCGCTCGCCGACCTCCGTGTCGAGCCCCTGCGGCAGGCGGGCGAGGAAGGCCCCCGCTTCGGCCCGCTGCATCGCCGCGACGAGTTCGGCATCGCTCGCGTCCGCGCGGCCGACGAGCAGATTGTCGCGGATCGTGCGCGCGAACAGCATCGGCTCCTGGAACACGACGCCGACATTGCGCCTGAGCGCGGCGAGCGCGATCTCGCGCGCGTCGATCCCGTCGAGGAGGACGCGGCCCGCGCTGGGGTCGAAGGCGCGGTGCAGGAGCCCCGCCGTCGTCGACTTGCCGGACCCCGTCTCGCCGACGAGCGCGACGGTCTCGCCGGGCGCGATCGCGAAGGAGAGCCCGTGCACGGCCGCGCGGGTTCCGTCGTAGGAATAGGACACGTCCTCGAACGCGATCGCGCCCGACAGGCGGGAGACCGCGCGCGCGCCCGGCCGGTCGCGCACCTCGGGCTCGGCGTCGCGGATCGCGAAGAGCTCGGCGATCTTCGGCGCCTGCAGGAGGAGGCCGTTGGCGAACACGACGAGCGCGTCGAGCCGCGCGATGACGAGGGTCGCGAGACCGATGAAGGTGACGATCTCGCCGATGCTCGCGAGCCCGCGCACGAACAGGACGGCGCCGAGGACGACGATCGCCGTCACCGTCAGCGTCGCCGCCGCGCGGGTCGCGACCGCGGCGAGCGCCCACCAGGAGAGGACCGGGTTCTGCGCGGCGAGGAGATCGCTCATCAGCCCGCGCAGGCCCCGCGCCTCCGCCTCGATGCGCGCGAAGGACTGGACGACGGGCACGTTTCCGAGCGCGTCCGCCGCAAAACCCGCGACCGCGCTGTGATGGCGCTCGACCCCGCTCTGCAGCCGCTCGGTCCGCCGCAGCACGAAGAGGGTGAGCGCCCCGAAGGCGAGGACGAGGACGACGAGCAGCAGGCCCAATCGCCAATTGAGGAAGAGCGTGATCGGCAGGAGCACCACGAGCGCGATCAGAGCCGCGAGATGATCGCGCAGGAGCCCGAGCCACAGCCCGAACAGCGCGCCGGCCCCTTCCAGCATCGCCTTGAGGCCGCGCCCGGAATGGGTGCGGGCGTGAAAGCCGTGCGAGAGCGTGAGGAGGTGCTCGAAGGTCTCCGCCATCACCGCGAGCCGACGCCGATGCGCGAGCCGGTCGGCATGCAGCGCCACGAGCACGCCCGCCCCGATCGAGAACAGCCCGAAGCCGACCCAGGCCGCGACGAGGAGCGGCAGGCTCGCGAGCGCCGGCCCGGGATCGGGTGCGGCTTGCGCCCGGGCGAGCGCGTCGACGATGCGCCCGAACAGGATCGGCTCGGCGAAGGCGGCGAGCGCGAGGCCGACATTGCCGATCGCGAGCAGGATCGCGAGCCGCCGCTCGGGCGCGAGGAGCGCGATCGCCCGTCGGTAGAGGCGGGGGAGGGGCGCCGCCCCGTCGTCCTGCATGCTGCCCTCCCCGAAACGCCTCTCCGGCCTCGAAGATAGGGCATCGCCCCCCGACGGCCATCGCCGAAGCGCACGCCGTCGCTTCGAGGATCGGCGCTCGCGTCCGTCCCCCGCTTACGGCCGCAGGCTCGCCGGGATCGGCGGCTGCTCCTTGAGGAGGGTGATCGTGACGCGACGATTGGGGGCGATGAAGGGGTTGTCGGGAAAGGCGGGTTCGGTGTCGGCCTTGCCGGTGACGGCGGCGAAGCGGTCGTCAGGCAGCCCGGAGGCGGAGAGGATCTCGCGCACGGCGAGCGCGCGGCCGGCGGTGAGGCTCCAGGCATTGCCCTCCGCGCTCTGGCCGGGCCGCATCGCCGCGGAATGGCCCGCGATCGCGATCCGGTTCGGCATGCGGCGGATGGTGGGCGCGATCGCCTCCAGCACGAGGCGCGTGCGCTCGTAGGGGAAGACGCCGTCGGGCGGGAACATCGCGCGCCCGTCCTGGTCGACGAGGGAGATGTCGAGCCCCTCGCGTGTCTCCTCGATGACGATGTTGCGCGACAATTCGGCGATCTCGGGCATGTCCTGCAGAGCCTGCCGGAGCGAGGCCGCCGCGAGGCCGAAGCCGCGATCGTGGGTGATCGAGAACAGGCCGTTGTCGCGCCGGTCGAGCTCGTTGGGGGTCGTGTGGTCGGTGGCTTCCTCGGGGTCGATCTCGCGCACGTTGCGCAAGGCGGGCAGCGTCGGCAGGCCGTCGCGCTCGATGATGCCGGAGAAACGCGATTCCGGGTTCACGCCGAAGGCCTCGCGCATCGAGCCGGCGACGATCTGGAGCTTCTTCTGGTCCTGGGTCGAATAGGCGGCGACGATGACGAAGAAGCTCATCAGCAGCGCCATCAGATCGGCGAAGGTGACGAACCAGGCCGGCGCTCCGACGGGTGCGTCGCTTCCGCGGCGGCGGCGAGACATCGGCGGCCCTCCCGGCTCAGGCTTCCGCGAATTCGGAGCGGTGGTGCTCCGGCAGATAGGCGATCAGCATCTCGCGCACGATCGCCGGCGAGCGCTGGTCGCGGATCTGCATGATCCCGTCGATGATCAGCGTGCGGTGCAGGTTCTCGTCGCCGAGCCGCAGCTTCAGCTTGTCCGCCAGCGGCAGCGCGAACATGTTGGCGATGAGCGAGCCGTAGAGCGTGCCGAGCAGCGACACCGCCATCGACGGCCCGAGCTTCGAGGGATCGGTCATGTTGGCGAACATGATGATCATGCCGATGACGGTCGAGATCATGCCCCAGGCCGGCGCGGAATCGCCGATCGCCTGGTAGACCTTGGCGCCGTCCTCGAGGCGCGTGAGGAAGTTGTCGCGGTCCTTCTCGAGCGCGTCCTTGATGAAGTCGCGCTCGTATCCGTCGGCGACGTAGCGCAGCCCCTGCGCCAGCACCGGGTGGTCGACCTGCACGTTCTCGAGCCCCATCGGCCCGGACTTGCGGACCACTTCCGCGACCTTCGTGATCTCCTCGATGAGATCGCGGGGCTTGGACGAGAGCGGGCTCAGGCCGTAGCGGATGCCCATCGGCAGGCCGCTCATCATCGTCCCGAAGGTGAAGCGCACCATGGTGGCCGCGGCGGTGCCGCCGACGACGCAGATCAGCGCCACCGAATTGTAGTAGGCCGCGAAATCGCCACCGGACGCATAGATGATCCCTGCCACAGTGCCGATGCCGGCCACGACGCCGATCGCGGTCGCGAAATCCATTTCCTGCTCCGGGTCGATCGCGCGGCTCCTGCCGGCGTGCCCGGTATGATTAAGAAGTGCGGTTGAAGATTTGGTTTAAGGCGGATGGGCCTCCCCCGTGTCATCCCCGGCCGGAGCCGCGAAGCGGCGGAGGGGAAGGGGACCCAGCATGAGAAGATGCTTGCGCAGCAAGCGCTTGCGGCGGCGTCGAGCCGCCTGGACGGCGGCACAATAGTGTGCTTCGCACACGTCTTGTGCTGGGTCCCCTTCCCCTCCGCACGCTACGCGTGCTCCGTCCGGGGATGACACGTTTCGCGAGTGCGGCGACCCGGGCCCCACCCGGCCCGTGTCGCTGCGCTCCCCGGTCCACCCTCCCCTACGGGGAGGGAGCCTCCTCCTTCACTCCGCCGCTTCCTTCACCGGCTGCGGCGGCGTCCAGCGCAGGACCGGGTTGCGGGCGGCGCGGGTCTCGTCGAGGCGCCGGCGCGGGGCGTGGTAGGGCGCGCCGGTGAAGCGCTCCGTCTCGCCCGCCTTGGCGCTCATCGCGAGATCGCGCAGGCAAGCCACGAAGAGATCGAGCGCGGCCTTCGATTCGCTCTCCGTCGGCTCGATCAGCATCGCGCCGTGGACGACGAGCGGGAAATACATCGTCATCGGGTGGTAGCCCTCGTCGATCATCGCCTTGGCGACGTCGAGCGTCGAGACGCCGGTGCCCTTGAGCCAGGCATCGTCGAACAGGACCTCGTGCATGCAGGGCCGGTCGCCGAAGGGCAGGCTCATCAGGTCGGAGAGCCCTGCACGGATGTAGTTCGCGTTGAGAACCGCATCCTCGGAGGCCTGCTTCATGCCGTCCGAGCCGTGCGAGAGCATGTAGGCGAGGGCGCGCACATACATGCCCATCTGGCCGTGGAAGGCGGTGATGCGACCGAAAGGCGCACCCTCGCCGGCCGCCTCGGGATGCTCGACGAGCGCGTGCCCGCCATCGCCCGGCGTGACGAAAGGCACCGGCGCGTAAGGCGCGAGGCGCTGCGAGAGCACGACCGGCCCCGAGCCCGGCCCGCCGCCGCCATGGGGCGTCGAGAAGGTCTTGTGGAGGTTGATGTGCATGGCGTCGACGCCGAGATCGCCCGGCCGCGCCTTGCCGACGATGGCGTTGAAATTCGCCCCGTCGCAATAGAAGTACGCGCCCGCCTCGTGCAGGGCCGCCGCGATCTCGACGATCTGCGGCTCGAACAGGCCGCAGGTATTGGGGTTCGTGAGCATGATCGCGGCGACGTCGGGGCCGAGCAGCTCCTTCACCGCCTCGACGGGGACCGTCCCGTCCTCGGCCGCCGGCACGGGCTTGACCACGAAGCCGATCAGCGCGGCGGTCGCCGGGTTGGTGCCGTGGGCGCTCTCGGGGACGAGCACGACCTTGCGCGTCGCACCCTCGCCCTTGGCCTCGATCGCGGCCTTGATCGCCATCATGCCGCACAATTCGCCGTGCGCGCCCGCCTTCGGCGAAAGCGCGACCGAGGTCATGCCGGTGAGGGTCACGAGATAGCGCGCGAGCTCGTCCATCAGCGCGAGCGCGCCCTGCACGGTCGAGACCGGCTGCAGCGGGTGGACGTCGCAGAAGCCGGGCAGGCGCGCCATGCGCTCGTTGAGCCGCGCATTGTGCTTCATCGTGCACGAGCCGAGCGGGAAGAGGCCCGTGTCGATGCCGTAATTCTTCTGCGAGAGCCGCACGAAATGGCGCATCGTCTCGGGCTCGGAGAGACCCGGCAGCCCGATCTCGCTTTTGCGCGCGAGATTGCCGAGGCGCGGCGAAAAGTCCTCCGGCTCATCGAGATCGACGCCGGTCGTCTCGGTGCGCCCGATCTCGAAGAGGAGCGGCTCTTCCTGCATCAGGGCGCGGTTGCCGGTGAAGGTCGGGTGAGCCGTCTCGGCGGCATCGCCCGCGGCGGTGGGTCGGCCTTGGCGGTTCAGCATGGGAGGGCTCCGGTGAGCGAAAGGGTCGAAATCCCTCCCTGAAGGGGAGGGTGGCCTGCGAGCGAAGCGAGGAGGTCGGGTGGGGTGCGAGGGGTGGAGATCATGCGTCGCGCATCGGGCCCCACCCGGCCCCTGTCGCTGCGCTCCAGGGTCCACCCTCCCCTACGGGGAGGGAGAAGGGCGGCGCGCTTCATGCGAGCGCCCTCCGCAGCCCCTCGACCAATGCCGCGCGGTCGTCGTCCGTATTGACCTCGGTCGTCGCCACGAGCAGCAGGTCGTCGAGCCCCGCCTTCGGCGCGAGCCGCGAGTACGGCACGCCCGCGAGCACGCCCTCGCCGGCGAGGCGCTCGACCACGTCCGCGGCGGGCTTGGCGAGACGCAGCGTCATCTCGTTGAAGAAGGTCTCGTTCAACACCTCGACGCCCGGCACGCCGGCCAGCATGTCGGCGAGGCGCACCGCGTTCGCGTGGTTGATCTTGGCGAGGCGGGTCAGTCCCGCCTGGCCGAGCAGCGTCATGTGGATCGTGAAGGCGAGGCAGCACAGGCCCGAATTCGTGCAGATGTTCGAGGTCGCCTTGTCGCGGCGGATGTGCTGCTCGCGGGTGGACAAGGTCAGCACGAAGCCGCGCTTGCCCTCCGCGTCGACCGTCTCGCCGCAGAGCCGCCCGGGCATCTGGCGCACGTATTTCTGCTTGGCCGCGAACAGCCCCACATAGGGCCCGCCGAAATTGAGCGCGTTGCCGATCGACTGGCCCTCGCCCACCACGATGTCGGCGCCCATCTCGCCGGGCGGGGTGACGAGGCCGAGCGAGACGACCTCGGTGAACACCGCGATCAGGAGCGCGCCCTTGGCGTGCGCCGCCTCCGCGATCGGCGCGAGGTCGCGCAGGTTGCCGAAGACGTCCGGCGACTGCACGACGACGCAGCTCGTCTCGTCGTCGATGAGCGCGGCGATGTCCTCCGACGCCGTCGGGTCCGCGTCCATGCGCACGACGACGTCGCTCGCCATCCCCGAGAGCGTCTCCACCACGTCCGAATAATGCGGGTGGAGGCCCCCCGAGAGGATCGCCTTCTTGCGCTTGGTGACGCGGTGCGCCATCAGCACCGCCTCGCCCGCGCCGGTCGAGCCGTCGTACATGGAGGCGTTGGCGACCTCCATGCCGGTGAGCGCGGCGACCTGCGTCTGGAACTCGAAGAGATATTGCAGCGTGCCCTGCGCGATCTCGGGCTGGTAGGGCGTGTAGCTCGTCAGAAACTCCGAGCGTTGGATCAGATGGTCGACGGAGGCCGGCACGTGGTGCTTGTAGGCGCCGGCGCCCACGAAGAAGGGCACCGAGCCCGCGGTCACGTTGCGCGCGGCCATGCGGCCGAGAATGCGCTCGACCTCGAGCTCGCCCTTGCGGCGCGGAAGGTCGAGGGGCTCGGTGAGGAGCTTGTCGCCCGGCACGTCGGCGAACAGGGCGTCGATGCGATCGACGCCGATGCGGGCGAGCATCTGCGCGCGATCGTCGGGGGAGAGGGGCAGGTAGCGCATGGGATCAGCGACCGTTTTCTCAGGGATGATCGGGGCCGAGCCCCGCGACGACGATCTCGGTGAGAACCGAATTCGCGATGAAGCACGCGCGATGCGCGAGATGGTGGAGGCGGGCGAGCTCCTCCTCCGAGGGCGGCGTGCCGGGATAGGTCAGCCGCGGGTTCAGCGTCACGCGCGACACCCACAGCCGCCCCTTCGCGTTCGCCGTCATCTCGCCGATCGCCTCGTCCTCGTAGGAGGAGATAGCGACCCGGCGCTTGGCGGCGATGCCGAGGAAGGTGAGCATGTGGCAACTCGCGATCGCGGCGACGAAGGCCTCCTCCGGGTCGATCGCGTCCTCGTGGCTGTAGGGCAGGGGCACGATCGTCGGCGAGGGCGAGCCCGGCACGACGATGCCGCCGTCGAAGGCCCATTCGTGCGCGCGATCGTAGGTGTTGCCCACGAAATCGCCGCTCGTGTGCCGCCAGCGCACGCTGGCCCGGTAGAGATGCGCGCTCTCGCCCGTCATGCTCGCCCTCAGGAGATCGACTTCACGTAGGCCTCGTAATCGGCCTCGCTCATCAGGTCGTCGAGCTCGGCCGCGTCCGCGACGCGCAGCTTCATGAACCAGCCCGCGCCGAGCGGATCCTCGTTGATCGCGGCGGGCGTGCCCTCGAGCGCGGAATTGACCTCGACCACCTCGCCGGAGACGGGCGCGTAGACTTCCGAGGCCGCCTTGACGCTCTCCACCACCGCCGCCTCGCCGCCCTTCTCCACGGCCTTGCCGATCGCGGGGAGCTCCACATAGACGACGTCGCCGAGCTGACTCTGCGCGTAATCGGTGATGCCGACCGTGGCGATGTCGCCCTCGACGCGGATGTATTCGTGATCCTTGGTGTAGCGGACGCTCATCTCTGGGCTCTCCTGAGGGCGAGGCGCGGGTTTCAGCCGCGCTTGAAGCGGTGGGGGAAGAACGGCATCGGCGCGACGAGGCCGGCGAGCGGCTTGCCGCGCACGATGCAATGGAGTGGCGTGCCGATCGCGGCCTGAGCGGGGGGCACGTAGCCCATCACGATCGGCCGCTCGACGCTCGGCCCGAAGCCGCCCGACGTGACGATCCCGATCTCGACCCCGTCCGGCGTCGCGATCGGCGCGCCTTCGCGAGCCGGCGCGCGGCCCTCGAGCGCGATGCCGACGCGCACGCGCGACGGGCCGTCGGCGAGCTCGCGGGCGATGCGCGCGAATCCGGGAAAGCCCCCCTCCTGACGCCGCCGCTTCTGGATCGACCAGGCGAGGCCCGCCTCGATCGGGCTCGTCGTCGGGTCGATGTCGTGCCCGTAGAGACACAGACCCGCCTCGAGGCGCAAGCTGTCGCGCGCGCCGAGCCCGATGGGCTTGACCGCCGCGTGACCGAGGAGCGCCTCCATCAGGGCGGCCGCCTCGCCCTCCGCCACCGAGATCTCGAACCCGTCCTCGCCGGTATAGCCCGAGCGCGAGACCGCGACGGGAATGCCGGCGATGCGCGGGGTGGCGAGCCGCATGAAGGTGAGCGCGGTCGCCTCTCCGGCACCGAGATCGGCCATCACGCGCTCGGCCGCGGGGCCCTGAAGCGCGAGGAGCGCGTGGTCGTCGTGGCGCCGCAGCGCGACGTTCGCGGGCAGCCGCGCCTCCATATGCGCGTAATCCGCGTCCTTCGTGCCGGCATTGACGACGAGGAGGAGCGTGCCGTCGCGGGCGGGGTCCGCGGGCCGAGAGACCATCAGGTCGTCGAGGATGCCGCCGTCGTCGGCCAAGAGCTGCGTGTAGCGCTGCTGGCCCGGCTGGAGACCCGCGACGTCGCAGGGCACGAGGGTCTCGAGCGCGGCGGCGGTCGTCGCGTGGTCGGGGCCGACGAGGCTCGCCTGGCCCATGTGGGAGACGTCGAACAGGCCCGCTTGCGTGCGCGTCCAGACGTGCTCGGCGATGATGCCGGTCGGGTATTGCACGGGCATCGCATAGCCGGCGAACGGCACCATGCGCGCGCCGAGCGCGACGTGTGCGTCGTATAGCGGCGTGCGGCTCAGGGTCTCGCCGGTCTCGGCCATGGGGCACACTCTCTGTCGGCTCGTGGACGCGACGCGCCGCCGGCCCTCGTCGGACCTTCGTCGCGCGCCCCCTCTGTCCTAGACCTGAGAGATTTCCCCCGGATTCCGCGCGAACGCGATGTCCGAGGTTACGCCCGTCGGTGGGCGAGCCGCTCGCGCGACCCGCCGCTTTCCAGAGTGCCAGCTCCCCGCGGTCCGTCTGCCTGAGCGTTTCCGGGGCGGTTGCGCCTTCGGCGCCGGGCTCGAAGCCCGGTCTCTCCCGCGGGGATCATCGGCTGTCGATTGGTTCTAGTCGGGCGGCGGGGGAAGTCAATCGGCGGGCATGCGCGTTTTGTCGTCATCCCCTGCCTCACCTCCGTCTCCCTCCCGGTAGGGGAGGGTGGCCCCTGAGCGAAGCGACAGGGGTCGGGTGGGGCTCGACGCCTGGAGAATGGTCTCGACCCGGGCCCCACCCGGCCATTCTCGCTGACGCTCGAATGTCCACCCTCCCCTACGGGGAGGGATAGGCGCGGGAATCCCTCCCCGTTGGGGAGGGTGGCCCCTGGAGCGGAGCGACAGGGGTCGGGTGGGGCCCGGGTCGGATGTCACGAGCCCTCACAGAGAGGGATCGTCGTCGTCCTCGATCGGCGGGAGCGCGGCCGGCTCGAGCCCGACGGCGGCGACGGGGTCGGCCTCGATTTCCGCTCCCTCGCCGGCACGCTCGCGCACGTCGACGATCTGGGCGCCGGGGAAGCGGGAGAGGACTTCCCGCACGAGGGGGTGCGCGGCTGCGTCGCGGCGGCGCTCCTGCGCGGCGGCCAGCGCGACCTCCGCGAGCGGGGTCGCGCCCTCCTCCGAGGAGAGCGCCACCATCCAGCGGCGGCCGGTCCATTCGAGGAGCTTGCGGGAGATCTCGTTGGCGAGATCCCGCCGCGCGCCCTCGGCCAGCGCGAATTCGAGCCGCCCGTCCTCGAAGCGCACGAGCCGCACGTCGCGCTCGAGCGCGGCCTTCATCGTGATGTCCCGCCGCTCGCCGGCGAGCGCGACGAGATCCTCGAAGCGCGCGAGGCGGATCGCGGGAGCCGCGGCAGGAGCCGGGCGCGGGGCGGAGAGTGCCGGCGCGGTCGCGCTCGGGACCGCGGAGAGATGCGCGCGCGGGCTCGCCTCGGGGGCCGGCGCGCTCTCGGCGCGCAGGGCGTTGCCGACGGCGCTCG
>NZ_JBKBQG010000052.1:0-26982 GCF_046292825.1 Salinarimonas sp.
GCTTCGTGAAGCCCGACAGACCGCCGCCCTGGCGCAATGTGCGGATGCGGTCGCGGCGCCCCGTCAGGATCTTGTGCGGATAGGCCTGGTGGCCGACGTCCCAGATCAGCCGGTCGCGCGGCGTGTCGAACACCGCATGCAGCGCCACCGTCAGCTCGATCACCCCGAGCCCAGCCCCCAGATGCCCGCCCGTCACCGAGACCGCATCGATTGTCTCAGCCCGCAACTCGTCCGCCACCTGGCGCAATTGGTCGTCGGCGAGGTCGCGCAAGCGCGCGGGGCTGTCGATCGTGTCGAGAAGGGGGGTGGAGGGAGGCATGAAGGGACGATCCTGACGATACGGACGGACGCTGCGTCCGCGAACAGAGATAGGCACGCGTTCTCGCGCGTAAAGCACGACGTCCGTCTACGCGCGAGGGCGCGTTCCGGTTCTCGCGCGCCTCAGGAATCGACGTCGAGCGGGCTCGTGCCGCGGGCCTCGCCGCCGGGGCCGGGCTCGATCTTCTCGATGCGCGCCTCCGCGCTCTTCAGGAGCGCCGCGCAATGGGCCTTGAGCGCCTCGCCGCGCTCGTAGATGCGGATCGAATCCTCGAGGGCCACCGCGCCCTGCTCGAGCTTGCGCACGATCTCCTCGAGCTCGGCGAGCGCCTTCTCGAAGGGCATCTGCGCGATGTCGGCGTGATTGGTCTGCGTCATCGCGATCGTCGTCCTCTCCGCGCGGCGCCGCGATCGGAAGGCGGGCGGCGCGGCAAAGGCATAGCCCGCGGCGGCGGCGGCGTGCAAGGGCGCCGGGAAGACGGCCCGTGCGCCGGCTGACGACGGCGCGCCTCCGATCCGCGGCGACGCGCCCCCTCGCGAAGCGGCGCGGCCGTGATTACCTTGCCCGCATGCCCCTCCTCCTCGGCCTCATCGGGATCCTCTTCCTCGCCGCGATCTTCCTGCCGCAATGGTGGGTGCGCACCGTCATGCGCCGGCACTCGGCCGAGCGCGACGACTTTCCCGGCACCGGGGGCGAGCTCGCGCGCCACCTCCTCGACCGCGCCGACCTGCGCCACGTCAAGGTCGAGCTGGCGCAGCCGGGCGGGGACCATTACGACCCGATCGAGAAGGTCGTGCGCCTCTCCCCCGACAATCACGACGGCCGCTCGATCACCGCCGTCGCGGTCGCCGCGCACGAGGCCTCGCACGCGATGCAGGACGCCGACGGCGATCGCCTGCTCGCGACCCGCATCCGGCTCGCCGGATCGATCCGCACGGTCGAGGTGGCGGCGGCGATCATCCTCGCGCTCGCGCCGGTGCTCGCCTTCCTGGTGAAATCGCCGGTTCTGCTGATCGTGCAGCTCGGGGTCGTCGTGGCGCTCCTCGCCTCGCGCGTCCTCGTCCACGTGCTGACGCTGCCGGTCGAGCTCGACGCGAGCTTCCGCCGCGCGCTGCCGATTCTGCAGGTCGGCGGCTATCTCCCCGAAGAGGACCTGCCGAAGGCGAAGAGCGTGCTGCGCGCGGCGGCGATGACCTATGTCGCCTCCGCCCTCGTCTCCCTCCTCGACATCGCCAGGCTGTTGCGCGTGCTGCGCTTTTGACCCTCGGCGGGCGCTGCGGCCCGCGCGATCCCGCCCCTTTTCGCGTTCGCATTCACCTCGCATTCATCTTCCTGCCGCTTTTTGTCGCTGAAGCGGAAGCGTTCCAATTCCGGAGACGTGAGATGATGGTCAAGAAGATCGGTGTCGTGGGGGCTCTCGCCGCCGCCCTGTCGCTGGGCGCCTGCGCGGGCGCGGGTCAGAACCAGCAGGTCGGCGCCATGTCCGGCGCCCTCATCGGCGGCATCGTCGGCTCGCAGATCGGCGGCGGGCCGGGCGAGCGCATCGCGGCGGGCCTCGCCGGCGCGGCGATCGGCGGCCTGATCGGCGGCGGCATCGGCGCGAGCCTCGACGAGGCGGATCGCCAGCGCGCCGCGCAGGCGCAGTTCGTCGCCTTCGATTCGGGCCGTGCGCAGCGTTGGCGTGGCGATCAGGCCTATGGCGAAGTGATTCCGGGCCCGAGCTTCCGCTCGCAGGCCGGCTTCTGCCGCGAATACACCCACACGATCTACATCGGCGGGCGTCCGCAGCAGGGTTACGGCACCGCCTGCCGGCAGCCCGACGGCTCCTGGCAGATCGTCAGCTGACGGGGTTCGCGGTTATCCACATCCAATCGACGGGAAAAGGGGCTCCGGTAGCCCCTTTTTTCGTGCGTAATTTCCCGCGCGTGACACCGTGTCGCCGGAGCGTAGCATCGTTCCGCCTCGGCTGGCTGTGTACATTGCGCCCATGACGATCTGGATCCTCTTCGCCGTTATGACGGGCGCGGCCGTTCTGGCCGTGCTCCTGCCCCTGTCCCGACGCGTGAGCGCGGAGGAAGCCTCCTCCGCGGTCGGCGAGCGGTTGTTCTACGAGGATCAGCTGAAGGAGATCGAGCGCGATCGCGCCCGCGGGCTGATCTCGGACGCGGAGATGCGCGCCGCCAAGGCGGAGGCCGCCCGCCGGCTGATCCGCGCGACCGCCGACGAGCCGAAGCCGACCGACACCGTCGACGAGCCGGCCCTGCGGCGGCGCCGCGCGGCCTCCGCCATCGCGCTCTCCTCGGTGCCGCTCCTCGCGCTCGCCGTCTACGGCGCCTACGGCTCGCCGCACCTGCCCGCCCAGCCCATCGCCGCGCGCCTGCAGCAGACCATCGACCCGGCGACGATCGGCGTCGCGGAGGCGGTCGCGCGGATCGAGGCGCATCTCGCAGACAATCCCGAAGACGGGCGCGGCTGGGACGTGCTCGGTCCGGTCTACATGCGCCAGGGCCGCTTCGAGGACGCCGCCAACGCCTATCTGAACGCGCTGCGCCTCCTCGGCGAGGAGCCGACGCGGCTCGCCAATCTCGGCGAGGCGCTCGTCAACGCCGATGCGGGGGTCGTCAAGGAGCGCGCCCGCCTCGCTTTCGCGCGCGCCGTCGAGCTCGACGCGAATCAGCCCAAGGCGCTCTTCTATCTCGCCCGCGCGGCCGAGCAGGAGGGGAATCTGGCGCAGGCCAAGGCGCAATACGAGGACATCGTGCGCCGCTCCCCGCCCGGCGCCGCCTGGCTCCCGATCGTCAACGAGCGCATCGCGGCGCTCGGCGGCGTGCCGATCGCGCCCACCATCGACCCGCAGGCCGGCGCGGCGATCGCGGCGCTGCCGGAGGAGGATCGCCTTGCGGCGATCGGCGGCATGGTCGAGCGGCTCGAGGCGCGCTTGATGGAGAACGGCGGCACGGCCGAGGAATGGGTGCGTCTCCTGCGCTCCTATTCCGTGCTGGGGCAACGCGAACGCGGCGCGCAGGCGCTCGCGCAGGCGCGCGCCGCCCTCGCCGAGGACGCGGCCGGGCTCGCGAGCCTGAACGCGGCCGCGACCGAGCTCGGTCTCGAAAACTGATCGTGTGCGAGAACTGATCGTGTGGGTGTGACGATGACGCGCAAGCAGAGACGGATGACCATGATCGGAACGGCGGGCGTCGTGCTCGCCTCCGCGCTCGGGCTCACCTTGTGGGCGATGTCGGACACGATCGTGTTCTTCCGCGCGCCCGCGCAGATCATGGCCGAGGGCGTGGAGCCCGGCGTGCGCTTCCGGCTCGGCGGGCTCGTCGAAGCGGGCTCGATCGAGCGGCAGACGGACCAGGTCTTCTATTTCCGCGTCACCGACGGCGTCGGGATGGTGCCGGTGCGCTACCAGGGCCTGCTGCCGGACCTGTTCCGCGAAGGCCAGGGCGTCGTCGCCGAGGGCCGGATGGACGGCGAGGGCCTGTTCGTCGCCGATACGGTGCTCGCCCGCCACGACGAGAACTACATGCCGCGCGAGGTCGCCGACGCGCTCAAGGACGCCGGCGTCTGGCAGCACGGCGAGCCCGCCGTCCACCCGGCCGCCGCGCGCGATCTGCCGCGCAACGCCCCGACGCATTGAGAAGGACGAGGACCCGATGCTGATCGAGGCCGGACATTTCGCGCTCGCGCTCGCGCTCGGGCTGTCGCTCGTGCAGGTGCTGGTCCCGTTCTGGGGCGCGCGCACCAACGACGCGACGCTGATGAACGTGGGCAAGCCGGCGGCGGTAGGCGTCCTCGCCCTCGTCGCGTTCTCGTTCGGCGTGCTGACCTGGGCCTACGCGACGTCCGACTTCTCGGTCATGAACGTCGTCGCGAACTCGCACACGCAGAAGCCCTTCGTCTACAAGCTCACCGGCGTGTGGGGGAACCACGAGGGCTCGATGCTCCTGTGGATCCTCATCCTCGCGCTGTTCGGCGCGCTCGTTGCGGTGGCCAAGAACGCCGTGCCGCCGAAGCTGCGGGCGAACACGGTGGCCGTGCAGGGGCTGATCACCGTCGCCTTCCTGATCTTCCTGCTCGCCACCTCGAACCCGTTCGAGCGCCTCGAGCCGGCGCCCTTCGAGGGCCAGGACCTCAACCCGATCCTGCAGGACATCGGTCTCGCGATCCACCCGCCGCTCCTCTACATCGGCTATGTCGGCTTCTCGATCACCTTCGCCTTCGCGATGGCGGCTCTGATCGAGGGCAAGATCGACGCGGTCTGGGCGCGCGCGGTGCGGCCGTGGACGCTCGTCGCCTGGGCCTTCCTGACGCTCGGCATCTCGATGGGCTCGTACTGGGCCTATTACGAGCTCGGCTGGGGCGGCTGGTGGTTCTGGGATCCGGTCGAGAACGCCTCGCTCCTGCCTTGGCTCGCGGGCACCGCGCTCATCCACTCGACCGTGGTCATGGAGAAGCGCGACGCGCTCAAGGTGTGGACGATCCTGCTCGCGATCCTCACCTTCTCGCTCTCGCTGCTCGGCACCTTCCTCGTCCGCTCGGGCGTGCTGACCTCGGTCCACGCCTTCGCGGTCGATCCCGATCGCGGCCTGTTCATCCTCGGCATCCTGGTGTTCTTCATCGGCGGGTCGCTCGCGCTCTTCGCCTGGCGCGCGCCGATGCTGCGCCAGGGCGGCATCTTCGCGCCGGTCTCGCGCGAGGGCGCGCTCGTCCTGAACAACCTGTTCCTGTCGACGGCGACGGCGACCGTGTTCATCGGCACGCTCTACCCGCTCGCGCTGGAAGCGGTGACCGGCGCCAAGATCTCGGTCGGCGCGCCCTTCTTCAACGCGACCTTCATTCCCGTGATGATCCCGCTCCTCCTGCTCCTGCCCTTCGGCCAGGTGATCGCGTGGAAGCGCGGCGACATGCTCGGCACCGCGCAGCGGCTCTATGCGGCGGGCGCGATCGCGCTGCTCGCGACGGTGGTGGTGTTCGGCTTCACCTATGGCGGCCCGTGGCTCGCGCCGCTCGGCGTCGGCCTGGGCGTGTTCCTGGTGCTCGGCTCGCTCAACGAGATCTTCACCCGCGCCTGGAGCGCCGGCAGCCTGCAGACCTCGTGGAAGAAGGCGATGGGCCTGCCGCGCTCGACCTGGGGCACGGTCCTCGCCCATGCCGGCGTCGGCGTCAGCGTGATCGGCATCGCCGCGACGGCGTGGTCGGTCGAGCGCATCGTGTCGATGCGCCCGGGCGACGTCACGCCGATCGCCGGCTACGAGGCGCGGCTCGACGCGGTCTTCCCGCGCACCGAGCACAATTACCGCGACGACGTCGCGCGATTCACCGTGCTGCACGAGGGTCGCGAGATCGGCGTCATCGAGACCATGAACCGCTTCTATCCGGCCCGCCAGATGCCGACGACGGAGGCCGGCATCATGACCCGCGGCGTCAGCCAGCTGTACTTCTCCTTCGGCAGCTTCCAGGACGACGGCACGGTGGGCTTCCGGCTCTATTACAAGCCGTGGATCCTGTTCATCTGGATCGGCACCGTGATCATGGCCGCGGGCGCGGGCCTCGCGCTCACCGATCGTCGCTTCCGCGTCGGCGCGCCGGCGAAGCAGGGCGGCCGGGCCGGGCCGCGGCCCGCCCGCGGCGGCAATGGCGGCACGCCCTCCGCCGTGCCGGCGGAATGAGGCGCGTCATGCTCACGAAAGAGATCGTCGCCCGCCTCGTCGCCACTCTCACCGCGCTCGCGCTCGTCGTCGCGCTCGCGAGCCTGCCCGCCCGCGCGCTGACCCCCGCCGAGATCCTCGACGATCCGGCGCTCGAGCAGCGTGCGCGGGAGATCTCGCGGGAGCTGCGCTGCCTCGTCTGCCAGAATCAGTCGATCGACGATTCCGACGCGCCGCTCGCGCAGGACCTGCGCACCCTGGTGCGCGAGCGGGTGGTCGCGGGGGATTCGAACGAGCAGGTCCTCTCCTTCGTCGTGGCGCGCTACGGCGACTTCGTGCTCCTGCGCCCGCCGATCAACGCGCAGACGATCCTGCTCTGGACCGCGCCGACCCTCGTGCTGATCGCGGGCCTGATCGGCATCGTCATGACGGTGCGCCGCCGCCGCATCGCCCCCGCCGGCCCCACCGCCCCGCCCCTCTCCCCCGACGAGGAAGCCGCCCTCCGGCGGATTCTGGAGGGGGAACGGGAGAAGGGGTGATCATCCCTCCCCGTAGGGGAGGGTGTCCTCCGGAGCGAAGCGACGGAGGTCGGGTGGGGCACGAGGCGCGAACCTACCCACCGCCGTCATTCCGGGGCGCGAAGCGAGCCCGGAACCCAGACTCCCGACGCTGGTTCGAGCGCGCATGCGCGCTCGTTGCACAACTTCACCACTCGGATGCGTCGAGGGACGCAGCCTATAGGCTGCTCATCATAGGTCGGGGTTCTGGGTTCCGGGCTCGCTTCGCGCCCCGGAATGACGGCGCGGAAATGACATCAAGGACTGGCGAGCGATCATCGGAAAGAGACCGACGGCGCCTCGTCGTCTCTTCCCAAGCGCAGATCCCGATGTGTGAATCTCGTAACCCTCCGGGGAGGGATTCACGCCAGCTTGCGCCCGAACCGCGCGATCGAGAACGGGGTCGGGTCGATCGCCGGGGGGCGGCCGCTGAGGAGGTCGGCGACGATGCGGCCGGTGGTGGCGCTCTGGGTGAGGCCGAGATGGCCGTGGCCGAAGGCGTAGACGACGCGGCCGCGGCCCGGCGAGAAGCCGATCACGGGCAGGCTGTCGGGGGTCGCGGGGCGCTGGCCCATCCAAGCGGTGCCGCCGCGCGTCTCGAGATCGGGCAGGTAGCGTTTGGCGATCCGCGCGAGCGCCTCCGAGCGGCGATGGTTCGCGGGCGCGGACAAGCCGGCGAATTCCGCGGCGCCGCCGATGCGCAGGCCGATCGCGAGCGGCGTCGCGACGAACTTGGCCTCGGCGAAGATCAGCTGGCGGCCGAGCGCGATGCCCGGCTGCGGGATCGTGGTGTTGTAGCCGCGCTCGCTCTCGACGAGCACCCGGTCGCCGACGCTCTGGGCGAGCGCGCCCGACCAGGCGCCGGCGGCGACGATCGCGATGTCGGCATCGCCCGCGCTCCCGTCGGCGAGCGCCACCGACACGCGGTCGTCGCGGATCGCGAGCGCGCGCGCCTCTCCCTTGTGGAACGCGACGCCGCGCTCGGCGAGGCGGCGGGCGAGGGCCGCGACGATGCGTTTGGGGTCGGCGACGATCGACCAATGCGGATCGAACACCGCGCGCACGACCCGCGGCGACAAAGCCGGCTCCAGCGCCCGCGCCTCGGCGCCGGACAGGACCTCGAGCCGCTGGCCGTGCTCGGCGCGCACCCGGCGCTCCCAGGCATCCGCCTCGAATCCCCGCTCGGTCTCGTAGACGGTGAGCGCGCCGTCGCGGCGCAGATCGTCGGCGAGGCCCATATCGGCGAGAAGCGGCACGAGATCGTCGTAGACGCGCCCGTTGAGGGCCGCGAGCGCGGCGGTCGCATGCGACACGCGCTCGGGGCGGCCGGCCTCGAGGAAGGCGCGCAGCCAGGGCGCGAGCTTCGGCAGGTGGGCGGGGCGGATCGCGAGCGGCCCGAGCGGATCGAGGAGCCAGCGCGGCACGCGCTTCCACAAGCCGGGCACGGAGGCCGGCAGGATCTCCGTCACCGCGATCCCGCCCGCATTGCCGTGCGAGGCACGGTCCCCCTCCGGGTCGCGATCGAGCACGCGCACCTCGTGCCCGTCCGCGACGAGCGCGTGCGCGCAGGCAAGACCGACGATGCCGGCACCGATCACGACGATACGCACGACTGTTCCCTGCGAGATCCGGCGAATGGAGAGCTTGGCTCGGTTCGATGCCGATCCTTGCTGCCACTCCAAATGCGTGTCAATCGGGAAGACGTCGCCGCGCGACGACTTGCAGAAAACCGAATTCGACTTGAAGTCGCACGCTCGGCCTATTCATGGCGCGATTCTTTGCGGAAACCAATGATAGTTCATATGTGAAGGACCAGGCGCGAACCCCCTTACGCTCGGGCATTGCGCGCGCTTGCATCGCAGCGCAGCGACGTTGCGTCGCGGCGGCGGCGGCGCCTGCGCGCCGCAGCCTCGAATTGCCGAGCCGGCAAGGCTCTTTTTCCTATCTTGGTTACCTGCCCTAACGTAAATACAGTATAAGACCGGCGAACGGAGCAACCCCGCTCAGTCCGGCACCACCGCCGTCGCTTCGATCTCGACGAGCGCCGCCGCCTCGACGAGGCGCACCACCTGAACCAGCGCCATGGCGGGGTAATGCGGGCCGATGACTGCGCGATAGGCGCGGCCGAGCTCGCGCAGACAGGCGAGATAGGCCTCGATGTCGGTGACGTACCAGGTCAGCCGCACGAGATGGCGCGGCGCGGCGCCGCCCTCGGCGAGGATCGCGACGATGTTCTCGAGCGTCTGGCGCGTCTGCGCGACGAGCCCCTCTGGGAAGCGCCCCTCGACGTCCCAGCCGACGACGCCGCCCGTCACCACGAGCGTGCCGCGCGCGGCCATGCCGTTGGCGTAGCCCTTCGGCGTCGGCCAGCCCGGCGGCTGCAGGACGCGCGGCCCGTCTCCCGGCTCGCCGCCCGCCTCCATCATGCGCTCGCGCAGCTCCCTCATCGACCCGCCTCCCCTTTCGCCTGCTCGCGCAACGCGAAGCGCTGCAGCTTGCCGGTCTGCGTCTTCGGCAGCGCGTCGACGAAGACGATCGAGCGCGGATATTTGTAGGGCGCGATCTCCGCCTTGGCGTGCGCCTGCAGCGCCTCGACCATCGCCGCGTCTCCCGTATGGCCCTCGCGCAGCACGACATAGGCGCGCACGACCGTTCCCCTCTCGGGATCCGGCGCGCCGACGACGCCGCATTCCGCGACCGCCGGATGGGCGAGGAGGGCCGCCTCGACTTCGGGCCCGGCGATGTTGTAGCCGGCCGAGACGATCATGTCGTCCGAGCGCGCCTGGTACCAGAAATAGCCGTCCTCGTCCTGCACGTAGGTGTCGCCCGTCACGTTCCAGCCGTTCTCGACGTAGCGCGCTTGGCGCGGATCGGCGAGGTAGCGGCAGCCCGTCGGCCCGCGCACGGCGAGCCGCCCGACCATGCCCGGCGGCAGGTCGCGGCCGTCGGCATCGATCACCTTGGCCTCGTAGCCGGGCACGACGCGGCCGGTGGCGCCGGGGCGGATCTCGTCGTCGGGGGAGGCGATGAAGATGTGGAGCATCTCGGTCGCGCCGATGCCGTCCATCAGGGTCAGCCCGGTCGCCTCGCGCCACGCCTCGAGCGTGGCCTTCGGCAGCGGCTCGCCGGCGGAGACGCATTTGCGCAGGCAGGAGACGTCGTGGTCGCGCAGATGGGGGAGCATCGCGCGGTAGGCGGTCGGCGCGGTGAAGACCACGCTCGCCCGGAAGCGCGCGATCGCCGGCAGGAGATCGGCCGGCCCGGCCTTCTCGATCAGCACCGTGGACGCGCCGATGCGGAAGGGGAACAGCACGATGCCGCCGAGCCCGAAGGTGAAGGCGAGCGGCGGGGAGCCGATGAAGCGGTCGTCGGGGCTCGCGCGCAGGACGTTGCGGGCATAGGCGTCGCAGATCGCGAGCATGTCGCGATGAAAATGCATCGTGCCCTTGGGCTCGCCGGTCGTCCCCGAGGTGAAGCCGACGAGGCAGACGTCGTCGGACGCGGTGTCGACCGCCTCGAAGCCGGTCGGCGCCTCGCGCATCAGAGCCTCGAGGCTCCCCTCCCCCGCCCCGCCCCAATAGACGACGTCGCGAAGCGACGGCGCGAGCGCGCGCGCCTTCTCCATTTCGTCCGCGAGGCGGTGATCGCACAGAGCCACGGCGATCTTCGCCTTCTCGATCGGATAGGCGATCTCGCGCGCGCGCAGGAGCGGCATCGTCGCGACGACGACCCCGCCCGCCTTGATCACCGCGAGATAGGCCGCGACCATCGTCGCGCTGTTCGGCCCCCGCAACAGCACCCGCCCGCCCGGCACGAGCCCGAGCGGCCCCGTCAGCACGTTCGCGATCCGGTTCACGCGCTCGGCGAGCTGCGCGTAGGTGAGCGTCTCCTCGGGCGTGAGGATCGCGATGCGCTCGCCCCTGCCCTCGCGCACATGGCTATCGAGGAAGGCGTCGACGCAATTGAGCCGGTCGGGATAGACGAGCTCGGGCCGTGCAAAGAGGAAATCCGGCCATTGGCTCTGCGGCGGGAGATTGTCCCGCGCGAAGGTGTCGATATGGGCGCTCTCGATCATCGTGGCGGACCTTCGGCGAGGTAGTGGAATTCCCCTTCGGCGGAGAACGGGCGCGGAAAGATTTTCGAACTCTCCGGGGAAGGTGGGTCCGGACGCGAACGGCGTCCGGAGACGGATGGCGACTTTCGACCCGTCGCCTTCGGCGCCGGGCCACATTCCACCGAGAGCTTGCGTGTCTTCCGGAGGCTGTCATCCCGGGCCGCGAAGCGGACCCGGGACCCATACCCTCGACGATCGTTCGAGCGCGCATGTCGCGCTCGTTCCGCTCCCGTCGGGCAGCCTTCGTCGGAGAAACGCAGCCTACAGGCTGCGACCGACGCGTCGTGGATATGGGTCCCGGATCGCCTTCGGCGTCCGGGATGACACCGCAACGATTGACTTTCACACTCTGAGCGAAAGGCCATCGCCCGGCACGCGCCGTGCCCCACCCGACCTCCGTCGGCTGCGCCTCGGAGGCCACCCTCCCCTGCGGGGAGGGACGAGGAGCCCGACCCCCACATCTCAGTCGCCCTCGAAGACCGGCTTGCGCTTCTCGGCAAAAGCCTCGAAGGCGCGGCGGAAATCGTTCGTGGTCATGCACAGAGCCTGCGCGACCGCCTCCGCCTCGATCGCCTCCTCGACCGACATCGCCCATTCCATGGCGAGCATGCGCTTCGTCATGGTGTTGGCGTAGGTCGGCCCGGCGGCGATCTCGGCGGCGAGCGCGCGGGCCTGCGCCATGAGATCGTCCGGCTCGACGAGGCGCGAGAAGAAGCCCCAGCGCTCCCCCTCCTCCGCGCGCATGAACCGGCCCGTATAGAGGAGCTCGGAGGCGCGGCCCTGGCCGACGATCCGGGGCAGGATCGCGCAGGCGCCCATGTCGCAGCCCGCGAGGCCGACCTTGTTGAACAGGAACGCGACCTTGGCGCGCGGCGTCGCGAGGCGGATGTCGCTCGCCATGGCGACGATCGCGCCGGCCCCCGCCGCGACCCCGTCGACCGCGGCGACGATCGGCTGCGGGCAGGCGCGCATCTCGCGCACGAGCTCGCCCGTCATGCGGGTGAAGGCGGTCAGCCCCTTGGCGCCCATCCTGGTGAGCGGCTCGATGATCTCGAACACGTCGCCGCCCGAGGAGAAGTTCTCGCCCGCGCCGGCAATCACCACGGCCGCGATCGTCTCGTCCTTCTTGAGCGCGGCGAAGAGGTCGGCGAGCTCGCGATAGCTCTCGAAGGTGAGCGGGTTCTTGCGCTCGGGGCGGTTCAAGGTGATCTGCGCGATGGCGCCCTCGACCTCGAGCAGGAAATGCGCCGGTCGATATTCGGCGATCGGCAGGGTGACGGCATTGGCGTGTCTCATGCGCGATCCTCCTCGCTGCGCGCGATCGCCGTGCGGGCGGAGAGCTTGGCCTTGGCCAACAGGCCCATCAGCGTGTCGATCTCGGACGCCGAGAGCCCCGCGAAGATCTCCGCGATCCACTCCTCGTGCTCGGCCGCCATGGCGCGGAAGTCGGCCCGGCCGAGATCGGTGAGGCTGATCACCTGGGCGCGGCGGTCGTGGGCGGCGGTGCGGCGGTCGAGATGGCCCGATTCGACGAGCCGCTCGACGAGCCCGGTGACGTTGCCGTTCGAGACCATCATGCGCTTGGACACTTCCGACAAAGTGAGCCCCTCCGGCGCGCGCACGAGCTGCGCCATCAGGTCGAAGCGCGGCAGCGTCACGTCGAAGCGCGCCCGCAGCCGCCCGCGCACCTCGCCTTCGATCATGGTGGTGAGCGTGAGGAGCCGCAGCCAGAGCCGCAATTCGTCCGCGTGCTCGGCCGGCGCCTCCTGCACCGCGGATTCCTGATCGAGCACGTCCTGGTCGAGGATCCGCCGATCGCTCATCAGACCTCGCCTCCCGCGACCGCGATCGCCTGGCCGGTGACGGATGCGGCCGCGTCGCCGCACAGCCAGACCACGGCGTCGGCGACCTCGTCGGCCTGGACGAAGCGCTTCTGGGGGTTGTTCTTGACGAGGGCGGCTGCCGCCTCCTCGGCGCTGCGCCCGGTCTTGGCGACGATGCGCTCGATCGACTGGGCGACGATGTCCGTCTCGACATAGCCCGGGCAGACGGCGTTCACGGTCACGCCCGCGCGGGCTGTCTCCGCCGCGAGCGCGCGGACGAGCCCGATCGTCGCGTGCTTGGCCGCGCAATAGGCGGTGACGTAGGGGTAGCCCTTCAGCCCCGCCGTCGAGGCGATGGCGACGATGCGGCCGAAACCGCGCTCGGTCATCGCGGGCAGCACCGCGCGCGCCGCGTAGACGACGCTGAGATAGTTCATCTCGAGCATGGTGCGCACGAGATCGTTCGAGGTCGCCCCGAACGGCGCCGATTCGGCCGCACCCGCATTGCAGATCATCAGGTCGATCGGCCCCGCCCGCTCGACCGCCTCGGCCAAGGCGTGGGTGATCGCGTCCTCGATCGTGACGTCGGCGGTCACCGCGTGATGGGCGCAGCCATTCGCGATCGCCCGCTCGAGGGCGGCCATGTCGCGCCCGAGCACCGTGACGGCAGCACCCGCCTCCGCCAGGGCCCTCGAGATCGACAAGCCGATGCCCCGCCCGCCGCCGGTCACGAGCGCATGGCGCCCCGCGAGGCGCGCGCCGCCGAGGCTCTGTCGTTCGGGTATGGCGTCCATGCGGCTCACTCCTCGCGCGTGTGTCTCGTCTTCGTTTGCGTGGCGGGGAGGCAAGCCCCTTGCGATCCGCCCGCTGCTTATTTTAAGCTTCAAATATCGGCCCGGAACGAGGGCCGCGTCAAGCGGGGGAAAGGGAGATCCCCCGGCGAGACGGCGACGAGGCGTGACGCGTCGCGGAGCGCAGGCGAGGGAGAGCCGCCGCAAGAGGGGGCTTTCCCGAGAGGCGCCGGAGCGTCACAGTGCGTCGCGGCGACGAACGAAGCGCGAGCGCAAGTCGCGCGGGGAACTGCCAAACGGGAGACACGCGTTCATGACGACCTTCAACAGACATCTCGCCCTTTCCGCGACGGGCCTCCTCGCCGCGACGGCTCTGGCCACGGCTCTCGCCACGACGCCCGCGCTCGCGCAGGATCCGGTTCGCGTCGGCGTCATCCTCACCCTGTCGGGCCCGCCCGCCTCGCTCGGCGAGCAGGCGCGCGACGGGTTCCAGCTCGCGATCGAGAAGCTCGGCAACGAGCTCGGCGGGCGCCCGGTCGAGGTGATCGTCGTCGACGACGAGCTCAAGCCCGACGTCGCCATCACCCGCGTCCAGGGCCTGATCGAGCGCGACGACGTCGACTTCGTCGTGGGCCCGATCTTCTCGAACATCGCGCTCGCGATCGCGCGGCCCGTCGTCGAGGCCGATCGCTTCCTGATCTCGCCCAATGCCGGCCCCTCCCCGCTCGCGGGCGCCGATTGCCATCCGAACTTCTTCGCGACCTCCTACCAGAACGACCAGAACCACGAGGTGATGGGGGCCGTCGCGCAGAGCCGCGGCTACGAGCGCGTCGTGCTGCTCACGCCCAATTACCAGGCCGGGCGCGACGCGATGGCGGGCTTCAAGCGCCATTTCGAGGGCACCGTTCTCGACGAGATCTACGTGCCGCTCGGCCAGCTCGACTTTTCCGCCGAGCTCGCCCGCATCGCGTCTCTGTCGCCCGACGCGATCTTCACCTTCATGCCCGGCGGCATGGGCGTGAACCTCGTGCGCCAATATTCGCAGGCCGGGCTGACCGACCGCATCCCCTTCCTCTCGGCCTTCACCGTCGACGAATCGACCCTGCCGGCCCAGCAGGACGCGGCGGTCGGCATGTATGGCGGCATGAGCTGGGCGCCGGACATGGACAACGAGGCGAACCGCGCCTTCGTCTCCGCCTTCGAGGAGAAGTACGGCCGCGTGCCGGCCTCCTACGCCGCCTTCGCCTTCGACACGGCGATGCTGCTCGATTCGGTGGTGCGCGCGGTCGACGGCGACCTGTCGGACCGCGACGCGGTGCGCGAGGCGATCCGGGCTGCCGACTTCGACTCGGTGCGCGGCGACTTCGCCTTCAACACCAACAACTTCCCCGTCCAGAACTTCTACCTCGTCCAGGTCCACAAGCGCGACGACGGCCTGTTCGAGACGCGCATCGTCGAGCGCGTGTTCGAGGAATACGGCGACGTCTACGCCAGCGAGTGCCAGATGGGCGGGTGAGAAGGCGCCATCCCTCCCCGCAGGGGAGGGTGGACCGCGGAGCGGAGCGACGCGGGCCGGGTGGGGCCCGTGTCCCTGTCGTTCTCACCCTCGAGCGTCGGGCCCCACCCCGCCCCTCTCGCTACGCTCGAGGGTCCACCCTCCCCTACAGGGAGGGATTTTCACGGATCCCCCGCATGTACACGACGCTCATCCTCGTCCAGACGCTGAACGGCCTGCAATTCGGAGTGATCCTGTTCCTGATCGCGGCAGGGCTCACGCTCGTCTTCGGGGTGATGGACTTCATCAACCTCGCGCATGGCGTGCAGTACATGATCGGAGCCTATTTCGTCTTCGCCTTCACGACGATGACGGGCTCCTTCGGGCTCGGGCTTCTCCTCGCCTTGCCCGCCGCGCTCGCCTTCGGGCTCCTGCTCGAGGCGCTCGTCTTCCGACATCTGTACGACCGGGACCATCTCGAACAGGTGCTCGCCACCTTCGGCATCATCCTGTTCCTGAACCAGGGCGTGAAGGTGGTGTGGGGCGCGAGCCCCCTCTTCGTGCCGGTGCCGGAGCTGCTCCAGGGCTCGATCGAGATCATGCCGGGCTTCTTCTACCCGATCTACCGCCTCGCGATCATCGCGGCGGGGCTCGGGGTGGCGGCCCTCCTCTACGTGCTCGTGAGCCACACGCGCGCCGGCATGCTGGTGCGCGCGGGCGCGACGAATGCGAAGATGGTCTCCGCGCTCGGCGTCGACATCCGGCGCCTGTTCATGATCGTGTTCGGCTTCGGGGCGATGCTCGCGGGGCTCGCGGGCGCGATGGTGGCGCCGATCCTCTCGGTCGAGCCGGGGATGGGCGACAATCTCCTCATCCTCGCCTTCGTCGTCATCGTGATCGGCGGCATCGGCTCGATCCGCGGCGCCTTCCTCGCGGCGCTCATCATCGGCCTCGTCGACACGCTCGGGCGCACCTTCGCGCCGGATCTCCTGCGCCTCGTCCTCGATCCGGGCACGGCCTCGACTGTGGGCCGCGCGATCGCGCCGATGCTGATCTACATCCTGATGGCGTGCGTGCTCTTCTTCCGGCCCGCCGGCCTCTTCCCCGTCAAGCGCTGAGGAGGTGGCGATGAAGCTCGGATCTTCCCACGCCGTCATTCCGGGGCGCGAAGCGAGCCCGGAACCCAGAAACTCCGACGCGTGTCGAGCAGCCTATAGGCTGCGTCCTTCGACCTCGCCGTCGACGCCTGCAGCGCAGCGAGCGCGGCATGCGCGCTCGGACAGCCGTCGTGGTTCTGGTTTCCGGGCCCGCTTCGCGTCCCGGAATGACGGGCGGTGATCCATGCACACGAACTCTGAGGCGAGAGCGATGTCGGACACCGCGAAGGTCACGGACGCGAAGGCCCCCTCCCCCGCGCGCGCGAAGGAGCGCGAAGGCGGCCTCTCCGGCTTCCTGCGGCGGGAATGGATCGCGCTTCTCCTCATCGGCTTCTTCCTGTTCGCGCCGGCCTTCGCGCAATTCGGCGCCGAGGGCTATCTTCTCTCGCTCGTCATCCGCGCGATGATTTTCGCGATCGCGGCGATGTCGCTCGATCTCATCCTCGGCTACGGCGCGCTCGTCTCCTTCGGGCACGCGGCCTTCCTCGGCATCGGCGCCTATGCGGTGGGAATCCTCGCCGCGAACGCGATCAACGACGTGTTCGTGCAGCTCCTCGTGACGGTGCTGGCGTCGGCCGCCTTCGCGGCCGTGACGGGGGCGATCTCGCTGCGCACGAAGGGCGTCTACTTCATCATGATCACGCTCGCCTTCGCGCAGATGGCTTACTTTTTCACGACCTCGCTCGCGGCCTATGGCGGCGACGACGGGATGACCCTGCGCACGCGCTCGCTGGTCTTCGGCAACAATTGGCTGCGCGACACGCACACCTTCTACTATCTCACCTTCGCGATGATGGTGGGCGTCTATCTCCTCCTGCGCGCCATCGTCGCCTCGCGCTTCGGCCGCGTGCTGCGCGGCGCGAAGGAGAACCCGGTGCGCATGCAGGCGATCGGCTTCGACCCCTATCGCTACCAACTCGCGGCCTACGTCATCGCCGGCACGATCGCGGGCCTCGCGGGCTTTCTCCTCGCCAACCACATGCAGTTCGTCTCGCCCGCCGCGATGGGCTGGCACCGCTCCGGCGAGATGATCATCATGGTGGTGCTCGGCGGCATGGGCACGCTGATCGGGCCGATGCTCGGGGCGGCGATCTTCATCTTCCTCGAGGAGATCCTCGCGCGCATCACCGAGGACTGGAAGCTGATCTTCGGCCCCTTCCTCGTCCTCGTCGCGCTCTTCGCCCGCGGCGGCATCATGGGGCTCGCGAAGCGTTGGAGGCGCAAATGACGACGATCCTCGCGCTCGAGGGCCTGCGCAAGAATTACGGCGCGCTCGCCGTCACCGACGACGTGTCGCTCGCCGTCGAGGAGGGGGAGCTGCACGCGATCATCGGGCCGAACGGGGCGGGCAAGACGACGCTCATCCACCAGATCTCCGGCCTCGCCCCCTCCGATTCGGGCCGCATCCTCTTCGACGGGCAGGACGTCACGGGGATGCCGATGCATGCGCGCGCCAAGGCCGGGCTCGCGCGCTCCTTCCAGATCACCTCGGTGCTCCCGGGCTTCACCGCGCAGGAGAACGTCGCGCTCGCGGTGCAGGCGCGATCGGGCTCGTCCTTCCGCTTCTTCGGCGACCCCTCGCGGGAGGAGGATCTGCAGCGCGAGGCGATGGAGGCGCTCGCGATCGTGAACCTGAGCGCGCGCGCGGACGTCCTCGCGGGCGAGCTCTCGCACGGCGAGAAGCGCCAGCTCGAGCTCGCGATCGCGCTCGCGACGCGCCCCAAGCTCCTCCTCCTCGACGAGCCCTTGGCGGGCACCGGGCGCGAGGAGAGCGAGCGGGTCGTCGAGACGCTGCGGCGCCTCAAGGGCCGCTACACGATCGTCCTGATCGAGCACGATATGGAGGCCGTGTTCGCGCTCGCGGACCGGGTGAGCGTGCTCGTCTACGGGCGGATCATCGCGACCGGCGCGCCGGCGGCGATCCGCGCCGACAGAGCGGTGCGCGAGGCCTATCTCGGCGAGGAGGCCGCCTGATGCTGGAAGTGACGAGGCTCGAGAGCGCCTACGGGCCGGCGCAGGTGCTGTTCGACATCCATCTCGCGATTCGTGCCGGCGAGGTGGTGACGCTGCTCGGCCGCAACGGCATGGGCAAGACGACGACGGTCAACACGGTGCTCGGCCTGATGCGGCCGAAGGGCGGGTCGATCCGCTTCGAGGGGCGCGAGATCGCGGGGCTGCCCTCCTACAAGGTGGCGCAATGCGGCATCGGCCTCGTGCCGGAGGGTCGCCAGATCTTCCCGACGCTGACCGTCGAGGAGAACCTGATCGCCACCGCCGCCGCGCGCTTCGGCACGCCGCGCTGGACGCTCGAGAGCGTCTACGCCCTGTTTCCGCGCCTGAACGAGCGGCGCCGGAATCTCGGCTCGCAGCTCTCGGGCGGCGAGCAGCAGATGCTCGCGATCGGGCGGGCTCTGATGACGAACCCGAAGCTCCTCGTCCTCGACGAGGCGACGGAGGGTCTCGCCCCGCTCATCCGCGCCGAGATCTGGCAATGCCTCGCCACCCTCAAGAGCGAGCGCCAGGCGATCCTCGTCATCGACAAGAACGTCGACGCCCTCATCCCGCTCGCCGATCGCCACGTCGTGGTGGAGAAGGGCCGCGTCGCCTGGACCGGCACGAGCGCGGAGCTCGCGGCGGACGCGACGATCAAGGATCGGTTCCTGCACGTGTGAGGGGTGGGGGTGGAGACGCCCGGCGAGCGGCTGCCGCGCTTCTTGCCTTCGCAATCGGCGAGGATGCGAAGGGTGTCATCCCGGGCCGCGAAGCGGACCCGGGACCCATACCCTCGACGACCCTTCGAGCGCGCATGCCGCGCTCGTTGCGCTACCTTGTGGGCAGCTTTCGTCGGAGAAACGCAGCCTACAGGCTGCGACTGCAGCGTCGCGGGTATGGGTCCCGGATCGCCTTCGGCGTCCGGGATGACATCGTAACGAGATCTCCAAGCTTCTGCGCCGCGACGGTGATTGAAGCCCGTCCCCCTCACCGCCCCGCCGACACGTCCGTCGTCTCCACGACGCGCTCGATGACCTCGTCGTCGCGCAGGATCGTCAGGCGCACCGCGGCGCCGACGCCGGCGGATTCGAGCGCGCGGGTGAGGTCGGCGAAGGTGGCGACCGGGGCGCCGTCGACGGCGACGATGACGTCTCCGAGCGCGCCGGTGACCGAATCGACGCCCATGAGCCCGGCATCCTGCGCGGGCGAGCCGCGCACCACGCGCAGGATCACCACGCCGTCGAGGCCGAGCCGCCGCGCGATGTCGTCGTCGCCGACCACGATCCCGATGCCGGGCGTCGGCACCACGCCGTCCCGGATGAGCTGGGGCACGACGGCGTTGACGATCGCGATCGGCACCGCGAAGCCGATGCCCGCGGACGCACCCGACGGCGAGAAGATCGCCGTGTTCACCCCGATCACCCGCCCCGCCGAATCGAGGAGCGGCCCGCCGGAATTGCCCGGATTGATCGCCGCATCCGTCTGGATGACGTCGGCGATCTCGCGCCCGCGCCCGGTCGGCAGGGTGCGCTGGAGGGCGGAGACGATGCCCGTCGTGAGCGTCTGATCGAGGCCGAAGGGGTTGCCGATCGCGAAGGTCGCCTGGCCGACGACGAGATCGTCCGAGGAGCCGATCGGCAGAGGCGGCGGCAGGCGGCTCGGGCGCTCGAGCCGCAGAACGGCGATGTCGGTGTCGGGCGCGCGTCCGACGATCGTCGCCGATACGATCTCGCCGTCGGCGAGGCGGACGGAGACGCGGTCCGCGCCCGCGACGACGTGGTTGTTGGTGACGACGTGCCCCGCCCCGTCCCAGACGAAGCCCGTGCCCGACTGCATCCCCCCGCCCGGCGCGAGCCCGGGCCGCGCGGCCGCGCGCCCGAAGACGTGCACGACCGACGGCGCGGCGTTGCGGAAGATCTCGACGGCGTTGATCTCGGAGGGCGCGAGATCGCCGCGCGCGACCACGGGCCGCGGCTCGGTCGCGGCGAAGAAGAGCCTCGCGAGATAGGGCTCGGCCACCCAGAGGGCGGTGATGAGGAGGAGCGCGCCCCACGCGATCCGCAGAAACCCGGTGGTCACGACGTCATCGGCCTCCCGGAGCAGTCTCCCCCCGGGTCGGCGCGGAGGAGGCGATGCTCGAAACGCGGCTTTTCCCGCACGGGGAGAGAACGCCTCGGACATTGCCGCGGTTCGACGGGCGGCGTCGGAAATCAAGGATCGCTTTACATGTTTTCGGTTGCACCGTGACTCTTCGTTTACGCCTGACGCGCATAATCCATGTGAATTTTCGCGAGGCCATACCGTGCCGACAACCGCTCCCGACGGTCGCAACGCCTCCCGCGCCGGTCCCTGCGCCGCCCTCCTGCGGCTCGCGATCGCCTGCACGCGCGCGCAGGGCGCCTACCTCGCCCGCGCGAGCGCAGACGGAGCGGTCGTGATCGCGAGCGAGGGCATCGCCGCCCCGGCGGCGAGCGCCCATCTCGCGAGCCTCTCCCCGAAGGACGCGCGCCGCGTCGTCGTGACGGATGCCGCCGGGCGCGCCATCGGCAGCCTCGGAATCGTCCGCGCGCGCGCTCCGGGCCGGGCGATGCGCGCCCGCCTCGCCGACCTCGCCCAGCTCGCCGCCCCCCATCTCGCATCGCCGAGCGCGAGCCTCGAGGGGAGCCTGCCCGACGCGCAGACGCCCGAGGGCCGCCTGCGCGACTTCCTCGCCTCCTCGTCGGACTGGATCTGGGAGACGGATGCCGAGCACCGCTTCACCCTGTTCCGCGACGAGGCGGGCGTCTCGGGTCTCGCGCCCGCGAGCGTGATCGGGCGCACGCGCTGGGCGTTGGCGGGCGGCGATCCGAGCACGAGCGCCTTCTGGGCCGCCCACGCCGCCGATCTCGAGGCGCATCGGCCGATCCGCGAATTCGTCTACGCCCGCATGCGCGACGACGGGCGCCGCCTCGTCTCGGAGGTCAACGGCCATCCCGTCTTCGACGCGGCGGGCCGGTTCATCGGCTATCGCGGCACGGCCCGCGACATCGCCGAGCGCCACGACGCCCAGGAGAGCCTCAAGCGCCTCACCCTCGTCGCCCGCCTCACCCGCAACGCCGTCGTCCTGTGCGACGCGCGCGGGCTGATCGAATGGGTGAACCCCGCCTGCGAGCGGCTGGCGCGGGCGCGCCTCGCCGATCTCGTCGGACGGCCGCCGAGCGCCGCCATCGCCGCGCTCGCCGCCGACACGCCCGGCGCGGAGGAGGTCCGCCGCGCGCTCGCCGCGGGCACCGGCACGCGCGCCCGCCTCGAGCGCATCGACGAGGACGGCCATCGCCAGGCGATCGATCTCGACGTCGAGCCGATCCGCACCCGGGCGGGCGAGATCGAGGGGACGATCCTCGTCGGCAACGACGTCACGGAGGAGATCCTCGGCCGGGAGCGGCTGCAGGCGGTGATCGACAACGTCGCCGCAGGCATCGCGCTGCGCGACGCGACGGGCACCGTGATCGCCTGCAACCGCGCAGCCGAGGTCCTCCTCGGCTTCCGCGAGGGCGATCTGATCGGGCACACCACGGCAGACCTGCCCTGCCGCCTCCTGCGCGAGGACGGCAGCACGCTGCCCCCCGAGGAGCACCCCGCCTCGGTCTCGCTCGCGACGGGAGAGAGCGTGCGCGACGTCGTCATCGGCATCGAGCGCGCGGGCACGACGCGCTGGATGAAGGTCAATGCCCGCCTCCTCGACGAGGCCGGCACGGCGGATCGGAAGGTGATCACGAGCTTCGCCGACGTCACCACGGAGCGCCGTCAGCAGGAGAGCCTCGCGGAGGCCCACGCGCGCGCGACGCGGGCGCTCGCCGAGCTCGGGGCCTATCGAACGGCGCTCGATCAGCACTCGATCGTCGCCGTCACCGACCGTCGCGGGCGGATCACCTACGTCAACGACCTGTTCTGCAAGATCAGCGGCTACGAGCGCGAGGAGCTGATCGGCAACACCCACAAAATCGTCAATTCGGGCACCCACGAGCCCGGCTGGTTCAAGAACCTGTGGCGCACGATCGCGACGGGACGCTCCTGGCGTGGCGAGATCTGCAACCGCAAGAAGAGCGGCGGGCTCTACTGGGTCGACACCACCATCGTCCCGATGCGCGATGCGGAGGGGCGCATCGAGAGCTACGTGTCGATCCGCTACGACATCACCGAGCGCAAGCGCGCCGAGGCCGCGGTCGCGCAGGAGATCGAGAAACGCGCGGCCGCCGAGACGCTCCTGCGCGACGTGCTCGACACCATCCCCGACGCCGTCGCCGCCTACGACACGCAGGATAGGCTCGTCCTCTTCAACAAGGCCTACAAGGATTTCTACGCGCTCTCGGCGCCCGCGATCGAGATCGGCGCGCCCTTCGAGGACATCCTGCGCTACGGTCTCGCCAACGGGCAGTACAAGGATGCGGGCACGACGCCCGAGGAGCACGAGCGCTGGCTCGCGCGGCGCCTCGCGACCCACCGGCAGCGCCCGTTCCAGCGCGTGATCCAGCCGCTCGGCGACGGGCGCTGGCTGCAGGTGCGCGAGCGCCGCTCCCGATCCGGGTACATTGTCGGCGTGCGCACCGACATCACGAGCCTCAAGCTCGCCGAGGCCGCCATCAAGCGCCACGCGGAGCAGGATCCGCTGACCGGCCTCGCCAACCGCGCCGTCATCACGAGCCGCCTGCGCGACCAGCTCGAGAGCCGGCGGCGGGCGGATCAGGCGGGGGCGGTCGTGCTGCTCGACCTCGACCATTTCAAGGACGTCAACGACACGCTCGGCCACGATGCCGGCGACGCGCTCCTGCGGGAGGTCGCCCGCCGGCTCACCGCCGCCGTGCGGGGCACCGATACCGTCGCGCGGCTCGGCGGCGACGAGTTCGCCGTGATGCTCCCGGGCCTCGCGACGCCGGAGGAGGCGCATGCGATCGTCGAGGGCATCCACCGCAGCCTCCAGCGCGAGACGACCGTCGCCGGCCGCGCGCTCACGCCGAGCGCCTCGATCGGCGTGACGCTCTACCCGCACGACGGCACGACGCCGACCGAGCTCCTCAAGAACGCCGACATCGCCCTCTACCAGGCCAAGGCGCGCGGGCGCGGAATCTGGTGCTTCTTCGATCCCGCTCTGAGAACGCGGCTCGAGCGGCGCGGCGAGATCGCGGAGGCGCTGCGCGCGGCGATCGCGACGAACGCGCTGACCGTCGCGCTGCAGCCTCAGGCCCATACGCGCGACGGCACCCATGCCGGCTTCGAGGCCCTGGTGCGCTGGACCCGCGACGGGGAGCCCGTCTCGCCGGGCGAGTTCGTCCCGGTCGCCGAGGAGACGGGGCTGATCGAGCGTCTCGGCTCGGCGGTGATCGACAAGGCGCTCGCGAGCCTCAGGACGATGCTCGACCGCGGCCTCGATCCGGGCCAGGTCGCCGTCAACGTCGCGGCCGCCCAGCTCAAGCGCGAGACCTTCGTCGCGCAGGTCGAGCAGGCGCTCCTGCGCTACGCGCTCCCGCCGCAGCGGCTCGAGATCGAGGTGACCGAGAACGTGCTGCTCGACCGCGCCGGCGACAAGATCGCCGAGACGCTGCGCGGGCTGCACCGGCTCGGCGTGACGATCGCGCTCGACGATTTCGGCACGGGCTACGCCTCGCTCGCCCATCTCAAGCGCTTTCCCGTCGACCGGCTCAAGATCGACCAGAGCTTCGTGCGCGACATCGGCGTCGACCCGGAGGACGCGGTGATCGCGCGCACGATCGTGAACCTCGCCCATTCGCTCGGCATGAGCGTGGTGGCGGAGGGCATCGAGACGCGCGAGCAGCTCGAGTTCCTGCGCCTGCACGGCTGCGACATCGCCCAGGGCTACCTGATCGGCCGCCCGCTCTCGGAAATCGACGCCGCCTGCGACTATCTCGCCAACCTCGCCGCCCCCGCGCGCATGGCGCGGGCGGGGCGGCGGATCGGGTGAGGCCTCACGCCGCCGCGGGCGTCGAGTGCGCGTAGTCCCAATAGAGCTCGCGGGTCTTGCGGGCGATGGGGCCGGGCTGCAGCTCGCGATCGTCGATCTTCACGATGGGGACCACCTTGGAATAATTGCCCGAGGTGAAGATCTCGTCGGCGCCGAGGAAGTCCTCGTAGCGCAGAGCCGTCTCGTGGACCTTCATGCCGGCCCCGCGCAGGAGGCCGATCACCCGCTGGCGGGTAATGCCGTTGAGGAAGGTGCCGTTCGGAGCCGGCGTGAACACCTCGCCGCCGCGGACCATGAAGATGTTCGAGGTCGCGGTCTCGGCGACGTTGCCGAGCATGTCGAGGACGAGGGCGTTGTCGAAGCCGCGCGACATCGCCTCGCGCAGGGCGCGCGCATTGTTGGGATAGAGGCAGCCGGCCTTGGCGTCGGTCGGCATCGTCTCGAGCGTCGGCCGGCGATAGATCGATTTCGTGATGCGCAGGCCGGCGGTCGGCGGCGGCATCGGCGCCTCGAACAGGCACAGGCAGAAGCCGATGTCGTCGGGATCGGGCAGGATGGTGCTCGGCCCCTCGCCCTCGCCCCAATACATCGGCTTGACGTAGAGCGCCGGGCCGCCGTCGAACTTCTTCGCGCCCTCGTGGGTGAGGCCGACGATCTCGTCCGCCGACATGGTGGGGGTCAGCCCGATCTTGCGGGCGGATTCGTTCACGCGCGCGGCGTGCAGGTCGAGATCCGGGGCACGGCCCTCGAAGATCCGGGCGCCGTCGAACACGGTCGACGCGAGCCAGGCGCCGTGCGAGCGCGGCCCCATGATGCCGGGATTGCCCTCGTGCCACTCGCCTCGGTACCAGCTCCAGGTCCGCGAAAACTTCGCCACGTCCGCCTCCCGCTCGCGTCGATTTGGTCAGTTATCCTGCCGCATCGAAGCGGTCGCGCCCTCCGCCGTCAACCCGGAAAGCGCGCGAGCGGGCATGAGAATGCGTGATCCGGCCGATCGACCCCGGTGATACGTCGCTCACGGGATCCGGCAGAGGTGACGCCGCCCGTCATAGCCGAGAAAGGTGAGCGTCGCGCGGTCGAACGAGCGGTACTTGCGGGCGCAATAGGCGATCTCGGCCGGCCCGTAGGCGACCCGCGCCCGCGGCGCGACCGGCACCGCCGGCGCCGTCAGGACCTGTCCGAGGACCGCCCCGGCCGCGAGCCCGACGATCCCCGCCGCGATCGCCGCGCCCGGATCGTAGGCGTAGGGCGGGTAGAAGTCGCGCGGATAGGGATGGCGGCGCACGCGGCGCTCGACGACGACCGGATAGCCCACCACCCGCTCGTGCGGGCCGACCCATTCGTAGCCCGGCGCGTAGCCGTAGCGCACGCCGTAATCGTAGCCGTGATCGTATCCGTAGCGATGGCGCCAGGCGGGGACGGCATCGGGCGAGTTCTGGTAGACCGGATCGACGTCGCGGTGGTGGATCGCCTCGTTTTCGCTGAAATAGACGCCTTGCGCCTGTAGCGGCGCGGCGGCGCCTGCGGCGGCGAGGAGGCCGATCCCGAGACCGAGGACACGCGCATGCATGGCTGCAATCCTCCGTAGAGCCCCGGACGCGCGTCGCGAGCGGGGCCGACATCGACGAACGCCGATGCCGGCCGGTTCGTTCCGCGTGAGGATCAGGTCTCGCTCTCGAGACCCCCGACGTGGCGCTGCGCGTAGAGCTGCAGGCCGATCTGGCGGATGAGCTCCTGCTGCGTCTCGAGGAAGTCGATGTGACCCTCCTCGTCGGCGGCGAGCTCCTCGAAGAGCATCTTCGAGACACGGTCGTTGATGCTGTCGCAATATTGCGCGGCTTCGAGGTAGAGCGCCCGCGCCTCGAGCTCGGCGGCGAGATCGGCCTCGATCACCTCCTGGACGTTCTGCCCGATGCGCAGCGGATCGAGCTCCTGGAGGTTGGGGAAGCCGTCGAGGAAGATGATCCGCTCGACGAACTTGTCCGCGTGCTCCATCTCCTCGATCGATTCCTTGCGCCAGAAGGCGGCGAGCTTCTTGTAGCCCCAATCGTCGAGCAGCCGGTAATGCAGCCAGTACTGGCTGACGGCGGTGAGCTCGCTGCGCAGGCCGCGGTTGAGGTACTCGATGACCTTGGCGTCGCCCTTCATCCACATTTCCCTTCGTGAACGCGTGTTTCGACGCGGACGATGCCCCAGCCGTCGGCGTCAGGCAAGCCCCGGAGGGAGGCGGCGGGAGGCGGTCAGGCGGCGGCGACGATGCGCGGCGGATGGGCCATCGGCTCGGCGAGCGCGTCCTCGAGAGCGGCATCGAGCGCATCGGCGATCCGCGCCTGCGGGCAGGCGGGGCACGGGCTCGCGCAGGCGCCCGCATCGGCGGAAGCCGCCTCGGCGCCGCGCAGGATCTTGCGGATCGTCACCGCGCAACGGCCGCATTGCGGGCTGCATCCGAGACACCGGTAGACCTGCGCGGGCGTGCGCGGGCAATCGGGCCCCGAAAGGCAGCCGCGCACGGCGTGATCCGACAGGACGTTGCAGGAGCAGACGATCATCGCGAGGACCGATCCGGCTGGCCGCCAGTTTAGAACGGGTCAAAACTACGTTGTCTATCAAAGACTTAAGCCGAATCACGCCCCGCCGCAACCCCGTGCGCGCCCGATCCGGGAAACACCGTGCGCGGCGTGCCGACGCAGGATCCCCCTCCCCCCGCGAAGCGGCGGGGAGGGGTTAGGGGTGGGGGGCGGTGGGGCTTGTAGGGTGGAGCGTGGAGAGGGCTCCGGCGGAGAGGCCGAGCATGCCTCCCCACCCGCTCCACCCGCGCGACCACCCCCCACCCTACCCGCCCCGCCGCTGCGCGGGGGGAGGGGGACCTTCGCGCCGAGGGACTTCCTGGAGCCGATCGTCTCGCGACGCCCTCAATGGAGGCCGCGACGGGATTCCCCTCCCCCCGCGCAGCGGCGGGGAGGGGTTAGGGGCGGGGGGCGGTGGGGCTTGTGGGATGGATCGTGGAAGAACTCCGGCGGAGAGGCCGAGCACGCCTCCCTACCCGATCCACAGGCCCGACCACCCCCCACCCTACCCACCCCCCCCCGGCGCGGGGGGGGGGGGGGCGGGGGGGCCCCCG
>NZ_JBKBQG010000053.1:0-25727 GCF_046292825.1 Salinarimonas sp.
CCTCAGACATCGACGCCCAGATCCTTCAGGTAGCCAGCCATCTTCCCGCGCACCTCGGCCAGCTCGGCTTCGATGGTGTTGATCTGCTTCTGCAGGGCGGCGACGTCGATTTCCTCCTCCGCCTCGAAGGTGTCGACGTAGCGGGGGATGTTGAGGTTGAAGTCGTTCTCGGCGATCTCCTCGGGGCTGGCGAGGTGGGAGTATTTCGGTGTCTCCGCCCGCGAAGCATAGGTCTCCAGCACCCTGGCGATGTGGGCCTCATCCATCACGTTCTGGGTCTTGCCCGGCGTGAACTCCTTGCAGGCGTCGATGAACAGCACGTCGCGCCGGTCCTCGTTCGCGCCGCCCTGTTCGCGGGAGCGGTCGAACACCAGAATGGCCACTGGGATGCCCGTGGTCGTAAACAGGTTGGCGGGCAGTCCCACCACCGCGTCCAGCAGGTTCTCCTCGATCAACGCCTGGCGGATACGCCCCTCGGCCCCACCCCTGAACAGCACGCCATGCGGAACGATGACGGCCACCCGGCCGCTCTGGCGCTTGGCGATTTCGATCATGTGGGTGATGAAGCCGTAGTCGCCCTTGGACTTCGGCGGGATGCCGCGCCAGTAACGCTTGAACTGGTCGGTGTCCGCACTCTCCGCGCCCCACTTGTCGAGGCTGAACGGGGGATTGGCCACCACCACGTCGAACTTCATCAGGTGGTCGCCTTCGACCAGCGCGGGGCTGTTGAGGGTGTCGCACCACTCGATGCGCGCGGCATCCTTGGCGTGAAGAAACATGTTCATCCGTGCCAGCGCCCAGGTCGCGCCGTTCACTTCCTGGCCGTAGAGGGCGAAGTTCTCGGATCCGACTTCCTCGGCCGCACGGATCAGCAGCGATCCGGACCCGCAGGCCGGGTCGCAGATCGTGTCGCCCGGCTTGGGCGCCGCCAGTTTCGCCAGCAGGCGAGAGACGGCGGAGGGCGTGTAGAACTCGCCAGCCTTCTTGCCCGCGTTGGAGGCAAAGCGCGAGATGAGGTAGATGTAGCACTCGCCGATGATGTCCTCGGTCACCCGGCTGGGGCGCAGATCAAGCGCGGGTTTGGCAAAATCCTCCAGCACGTTCTTGAGGCGACGGTTGCGGTCCTTGACGCGCCCGAGGTTGGCTTCGGAGTTGAAGTCGATGTTGCGAAACACGCCTTCAAGCTTGGCGCGGTTGGCATCCTCGATCCGCTCCAGCGCGATGTTGATCCGCTCGCCGATATTGGGCTCGTTCCGCGCCTCGTAGAGATCGTAGAAGCTGGCGCCTTCGGGTAGGACGAAGCGCTCGCGTTCCAGCCTGCGCCTGATCCGGGTTTCATCCCCGCCATACTGCTTGCGATAGGTTTCGAGGTGATCGTTCCAGTGGTCAGAAATGTACTTCAGGAACAACATCACCAGAATGTAGTCCTTGTACTGGCCGGCATCGACAACGCCCCGGAAGGTGTCGCATGCGGCCCAGGCCGTCTGGTTGACCTGCTGCTGAGTGAGTTGGTCGGTCATGTGGACGTCCTTTCCTGCCTCGTCTTGGGGCGCGTGCTGTTCGCTCGTTCGACGAGGAGCAGGCTGATCATCTTTCTTCGTGTGTCGGCGGCGAGCTGGGTGAGCTCCCGCTCCCGCTCGGCCAGCGCATCGACCACGACGATCTTTCCTTGAGTTTCGATGTCCGGGACATCGAGTTCGAGATCGTCGAGGCTGGATCGCGGGATCATTCGAATGTTGGTGCCGCGTGCCGCGCTGTCGAAATGGCGCTGGGCGGGAGGCTGGTTTATGGCCCACGCCAGATACTCCGGCGTCACCACATCACGCTTCGGACGCAGCACCATCAGCGGGAGCACCGCAAGGGCGGGTTCTTGCAGGCGTTCGTCCAGGGCGGAGGCCGTGTTTCGCTCACCGCGCGAGCGGAACACCACGTCGCCGGTGCGGACAAAGTACCGCTCGGCAAGGCCGTCTAGCTGGACGCGGGTGAGCCGCTCGGGATCGACGATGCCCTCGGGGGATATGTCCCGCAACTGAATTGCCAGCACGCCCCCGGCTGCCGCCGGTTCCAGTCTGCCGCGGGCCGTGTAGCCGGTGTGGATGGTGCAGGCGTCGGCGAGGCGCATCGAAATTCCTCTGTATGTTTCGCTACAGAAGGTAGGTGCGCGCATCTGTGCTGTCAATGGTGAATCTTGCTGTAGGATGGCCTACTGCGTCTTGGATGTGTGGGTGCCGATTTTCGCGGTGGCTCGGTCTATGGCTGAAGGGTGGCGCTCAATCGAGAGAGTGCCCGCTTAGTTCGGCGCGATTATCCCAAGGATTGCCGGAGGTTCTGCGCCACCGCGTCCGCCGCCATCCGCACAGGCTCGGCCGCCAGATGGGCGTAGCGCGCCGTGGTCTGGACCTGCGTGTGGCCGAGAAGTTTGCCAATCATCGGCAGGCCCTGACCCGAGGCGACTGCCGTGGACGCGAAGGTGTGGCGCAGGTCGTGTATGCGGACGTCCTTCACCCCGGCGCGGGCGCGAACGCGCTGCCAGAAGGGCTGGAGATCGCTCAGGCGCTTGCCCGGCAGGGTGCCGGTGATGACCCACGGGTTCTCGTCGATGCGCTGAGCGCCGCGGAGCAGATCGACGGCAGGCAGTCCGAGATGGACGACCTTGGCGCCGGACTTGGAATCCGGCAGGCGCAGCATGCGCTCGGCCAGATCGAAGTATGCCCACTTCAACGTCATGATCTCGTTCAGCCGACAGCCGGTCAGGATCAGCAAGCGCGCGGCGAGGATTGCTGATGGCAGTTCAATCCCCTCCGCCGCCATCTCTCGCAGCACCTCACCGATCCGGCGGAGTTCGGCCGCGCTGAGAAAGCGCTCGCGCTTCTCCTCGGGATACTTCCGGATGTGCTTTCGCGGGTTGGTGCCGTCCGGACGCAGGCCCCACATCTCGGCGAGGCTGAACATCTTCGAAACCACTTCGAGGCAGCGGTTCGCCTGATAGGGGATGTGGCGGAGGTCGTGATGGAACTTCGCCACGTCCGCCCGGGTGATGCCCGTGACCGTGAGTTGCCCAAACGCGGGCAGGATGAAGCGTTCGAGGTTGCGGCGATACTCCTTGGCCGTGCTCGCCTTCACGCGGATCGCGATGTGTTCCTTGTCGAACCGCTCCGACAGTTCCTTCACGGTGATCGCCTTCCGCCCCGCGTCCCGCTCGGCGGCGGGGTCCGCGCCATTGCGCGCAGCGGCGACAATGGAGATGGCGCGGTTGCGGGCCTGCTCGCAGGTCAGGACCGTGCTGGGCCCGAGGCTGATCCGCCGGGACCGGCGTCCGGCGCGGTACTGGACAACGTAGCCCTTGCGCCCGCTCGGCAGCACCCTCAGCCCGAAGCCAGGGATGTCGCTGTCCCAGACGAAATACTCGGCGGGTTGAGCCTCGGCGGCGTCGACGATGCGTTTGGTGAGCTTGGGCATGGCGACCTTCGGTGGTGCTTCCTCCGTTCCAGAGTGCTGAAGTGCCAGAGACAGTCAACGAACACATTGAAATAGCGAAGAAAAAGGAAGTGGCGCGCATTTTCGCGCAAGGCGTTTCAGCGCGGTGGAGCGGGGAATCGACGAGCCGCGCGAATCACAACGCAGGTTCCGGTGCCCGCGGAGCGCTGATAGGCTCGGGGAAAAGAAACTGGCGATCCGATGGCTTCCAAGACCACCCTCAATGCCAAGAACCTCGAGGCGCTGGGCGCAGAGCGCCTGGCAGAACTGCTGATCGAGGTCAGCACCGGGAACGCGGCGGCCAAGCGCAAGCTGCGGCTCGCGCTGGCCGGGGCCCAGAGCCCGAGGGAGGCCGCGCGGGAGATCACCAAGCGATTGACCAGCATTGCCCGCGCCCGCAGCTTCATCACCTGGAAGAACCGCAAGGCGCTTGTCACGGATCTCGAAACGCAGCGGCGCGCCATCGTCGAGCAGATCGCGTCGGCCGATCCGGACGAGGCGCTCGCGCTCATGTGGCGGTTCATGGCGCTGGCCACGCCGGTGTTCGAGCGTTGCGACGACTCCAGCGGCACTGTCATTGGCATCTTCCGCCAGGCCTGCGCCGATCTGGGCCATCTCGCGGGGAAGGTCCGGCCGGACCCGCAGGCGCTTGCCGGCACTGTTCTCGATGCGCTGCAGGACAACGGCTATGGCCAGTATGACGGCCTGATCGGCATCATGGCCCCGGCGCTCGGCGCCGAGGGGCTGGCGACCCTGAAAGCGATGGCGGAGGACCTCGGTCGCTCGCCCGTGCCAGTGCCGTCAAAGGATCAATGGAAGGCGGTGGGCTGGGGGCCGGGCGGCACCACCTACGAGCACGAAATGCGGGCGCGCGAGCGCACGAGCACGGTCGCCATGGCGCTCAAGGACATCGCCGACGCGCAGGGCGACGTCGACGGCTTCATCGTCCAGTACGATCCGAAGACCCGCAAGGTGCCGCAGATCGCGGCGGAAATCGCGCAGCGTCTGATCGCAGCCGGCAGGGCGGGTGAGGCGCTGGGGTTCCTCGAGCGCGCGGAGCTCGGCGACGGCTTGCGGGTTCCGCTGGCCTGGCAGGACGTTCGCCTTCAGACGCTGGAGGCGCTGGGTCGCGGCGAGGAGGCGCAGGCGTTCCGGTGGGACTGCTTCGAGCGCACGCTCTCCGACAGCTACCTGCGGGCCTTTCTCAAGCGGCTTCCCGACTTCGACGACATCGAAGCCGAAGAGCGGGCAATGGCGCAAGCCATGGCCTATCCGAGCCTTCTTCACGCCCTGCAGTTCTTCCTCGACTGGCCGGCGCCGGATCGCGCCGCCGAACTCCTGGTGGCCCGGCATGACGAGATCGACGGCGACTACTACGAATACCTGGCACCTGCGGCGGAGGCTCTGACAGAGCGTCACGCGCTGGCTGCGACGTTGGTGCTCCGCGCGATGATCGACTTCACGCTCACCCGATCGCGGGCGAAGCGGTATCGCTATGCCGCCGAGCACTTGGCCAGCTGCGCCCGGCTCGCTCGCGACATCCCGGACTTCGGCGCGTTCGAGACGCACGACGCCTACGTTGTCCGGCTGAAGGAGGGGCATGGCAGGAAGTCTGGATTCTGGAGCCTTGCTGAATGAGCGGCCAGAATCGAAGCAAGGTGGAAAGTTTGTCATGGCCCTAAATTTGCTGGTCTTCCTCGGCTCCGTGCGGGACAGCACGCCGCCGCGCCCTGCACGGTTGGGGGAGCGGGTGGCCCGGGCTTGCCGGAGCTTGCTCGCGGCCGAGGGCCACGCCGTCGGGCTGGTCGATCCGCTGGATTTCGACCTCGGCGGGGCATTCAAGCCGCATTTCGCCCATGCGCAGGGCAAGGCACCTGCGGCGCTCGAGGATCTGGCGCAGCGGATCGAGGCGGCGGACGGCTTCGTCATGGTCAGTCCGGAATACAATCACTCGATGAGCCCGGCGCTTGCGCATCTGCTGAACCATTTCGGCAGCTCGCTCTACGCCTACAAGCCGAGCGCGATCGCGACCTATTCCGCCGGGCAATGGGGTGGGACGCGCGCGGCGGTGAACATGCGCACCTTCCTGTCGGAGCTTGGCTGCTTGCCGGTCTCGGCAATGATCCATGTGCCCAAGGCGCAGGAGGTCTTTGCGGAGGAGGGCGGCTACGCACCCAGCGTCGATGGGGATAGATGGGACAGCTATATCGGCCGGACCCTCGCGCAGCTGATTTGGTGGGCCGAGGCCGCCCGTCGCCAGCGCGCCGAGGGCGCGGCCGACCGCCCCGCCGCCTTCACCCGCGACCCTTCGCAGCGCAACGCGCCGTAAGCCAAGGCACCGCCTGGGCGCCCATCACCGGAGTTTTCAGGGCGATGCAAGCCACTTGATGCAACCTGCTACCGTGACCATCACTCCGCGCCCACGCGGAAGCATTGTGGAAGCAAGAGGGGGCAAAGTGCTGCCATTTTCCGCGCAATCGCGCGTATGGCGCATGCAGGGCAGGGGGCGCGAAGTGGCGGAAATGTCGAAGGAATACGCAAACCGTCGCAATCGTTCATGGTTCGTTCGGAACGGCTCATAACCTGAAGGTCGCAGGTTCAAATCCTGCCCCCGCAACCAAACCCAAAAAAACCCCGCGATCGGACCCCCGACGCGGGGTTTTTTGCGTTCGCGGGCCGGGCACAGCCCGGCCGCGGCTCACGCGGCCGCCCCGGGCTCCAAATCGAGCCGCACCTCCCGCTCGACGCCGATCCGAGGCGGCGAGGGAGACGATCTTCCCGCGCCCACACCCGGATTCGCCTCGCTTAAAGAGAACGGCGTCACGCCTGCTGCCGCTTCGGCTCGGCGCGTCGCTCCCGCGATGCCCAGAGCGACGCCGTGCTGAAGACGAGGTCGACGACCGCGTTGCGTTCGTCGTCGAGGGCGAACACCACCTCCTCGGCTCCCGGCTGCAGTTCCGGAACGCGGATGCGGCGCACGGCATCCGCGCGATGGGTTCCGTGACGCCACATGAAGCCGATGCCGACGCCGATCGCCACCGCCTCGTAGACCGTGTCGCGGCTGTCGACCGTCAAGACCGGTGCGGGCGCGAGGCCCGCGCGACGGAAGGCGCGGTCGACCACACGCTGGGTCGACGACCCCCTGGAGCGGAAGATCAACGGTCGCTCGGCGAGCTCCGCGAGGGTCGCGGTCTCGCCGACGAGCTGCGGGCGTTCCGCCGCGACGATGGCGACGACCTCCTGCCGCAACAGGATCGCACGCCGCAGGCGTGGGTCTTCCGGGACGTCCGGCAGGATGCCGACGTCGACCTCCCGCCGGAGCACGGCGGAGAGGATGTCGTGATGCGAGCCGCTGACCACGCTGACCGACAGCGTGCGGTAGCTCGCGATGACCTGGCCGATGAGGGCAATTCCAGGCATCGAATTGCCGAGCCCGACCCGCAGGCGGTCACGGCCTCCCGCATCGCGCCGGGCGAGGATGCGCTCGGCATCGCGCTCGGCCTCTCGGATCCGCTCGCCGATCTCGCAGAGCTCGCGGCAGAGCGGGGTGGGGCGCAGCGAGCCGTCGATGCGGTCGAAAAGCCGGATACCGCGCTCGGCCTCGAGTTCGCGGATCTGCTGGGCGACCGCCGTATGGCTCAGACCCAGGCTGCGCGCCGCACCCGAGAACGAGCCGTCCTCCACCACCTGCAAAAGGGCGCGCAGGCGTGCCGGGGTGAGGTTGCGCGGGAGCGATGAAGGCTCGGCTTTCATGGTCCGCAAGCCTAGCTCGCGTCCGTAACAGGCACGTAACACGCCGCGCCGAGCGTCGCGCCCGATCACGAACGGCGGGTCGGTCCGTCGTCGCAAGGTGGGTGTGACGTGAGAGCCATCGGTTTGGACGAATTCCTGGACAGCCCCGCTGCGGAGCGCCCCGCGGTGCTCGCCGATCTCGACGGGTGTCTGATCGCGGGCGGAAAGCCGCTGCCCCATGCCTGCCGGCTCGTGGCGCGGCTCGGCGAGCGCCTGACGATCGTGTCGAACAATTCGAGCGACACGGCCGCGACGCTCGCCGCCCAGCTCGAGCGCATCGCGCTGCCGATCGCTCCCGCGCGCCTCGTGCTCGCCGGAGAGGAAGCCGTCCGTCTTCTCGCGAGCCGGCGCCCGGGTGCGCGCGTCGCGCTCTTCGCGAGCGAGCCGATCGTGGCTTTGGCCGAACGGCTCGGCCTGAGGCCCGATCGCGACCGGGCGGAGATCGCGCTCCTCGCCCGAGCGCCCGATTTCGATCTGGCGGACCTCGCGCAGCTCGCCGCGCTCGCCCATCGCGGAACCGAGCTGTGGCTTTCGAACCCCGACACCTCTCATCCCGGACCCGACGGCACGCCGGTGCCGGAGACGGGCGCGCTGATGGCGGCGCTCGCCGCGATGGTCGCGGTGACGCCCGCGATCGTCGTCGGCAAGCCGGCGCCGGGGCTCGTCCGGAGGGCGCTCGACCGATCCGCGGTGGCGGCGTGCGACGCCGTGTTCATCGGCGACACCGCCGCGACGGACGGTCTCGCCGCGCAGGCCGCCGGAGTGCCGTTCGTCCTCGTCCGCCGTCCCGGCGACGAGCCGGCCGCGCGTCCGCGAGGCACGGTCGAGATCGCGCAGGGAGCCGCATGATGCTGACCTACATGGCGAGCACGCTCGCACGCATGACGCTCACGTTCCTCGCGATCGTGACGCTCGTCTTCTTCGCCACCCGCATCTCCGGCAATCCGATCGACTTCATCGCCGGCGAAGGCCTCTCGCGCGAGGACCGGGAGATACTCATTCGCTATTACGAGCTCGATCGCTCGTGGCTCGCGCAGTATCGCGCCTTTCTCGGCGCCTTCTTCGACGGCCAGTTCGGCCTCTCCTACATCGAGCGCCGCCCGGTCGCGGACATCGTCTCCGAGCGCCTCTGGCCGTCGGCACAGCTTCTTCTCTCGGCGACGTCGCTGACCCTGATCGTGTCCATCCCGCTCGGGATCGTCGCCGCCTTGCATCGCACGAGCTGGGTCGGCAGCGCGGCGACGACGCTCGCCTTCCTCGGCTATGCGGTCCCGAACTTCGTGCTCGGCGTCCTTCTGGTGCTGACCTTCTCCTATTGGCTCAACCTCCTGCCGGTCGTCGGCAATGCGAGCGTCGCGCATTTCGTGATGCCGACCGTGACGCTCGCCGCGGGCTTGATCGCGGCGCTGACTCGCTTCACCCGCAACGCGATGCTCGACGTGCTCGGCCAGGACTACATGCGTACGGCGCGCGCCAAGGGTCTTGCCGAGCACGTGGTCGTCCTGCGTCACGGCTTGCGAAATGCCGGCATCACCCTGCTGTCCGTCGTCGGATTGCAGATCGCCGGCCTCGCCGCCGCAGGGTCCGTCGTGGTCGAATCGATCTTCGCCTGGCCGGGGATTGGAGAGCTTCTCGTGCGCTCGGCCATCCGGCGCGACTATCCCGTCCTCCAATTCGGCGTACTCACGGTGGCGCTCGCGGTCATCGTCGTCAACGCGCTGATCGACCTCGCCTATGCCTGGGCCGATCCCCGCCTGCGTCGTGCAGGGAGGGCTTGAGCCATGCGCGCTCTCCGCCTCGCCCCCATCGGTCGCCTCGCCCCCCTTCTGCTCGCCGTCGGCCGGATGGACGCCATCCAGCGCCTCGCCCTCGTCGTTGCGATCGTCCTCGTCGGGCTCGCGCTCGCCACCCCGCTCGTCGCGCCCGTCGATCCGAACGCGCAGAGCCTCCTCAACCGGTTTCGGCCGCCCATGGGCTTCGAGGGCGCGCGGGCCGGCTTCTGGCTGGGGACGGACGAGCTCGGACGCGATCTTCTCTCGCGCACGCTCCACGGGCTGCGCCTCACGCTCGCCCTCGCCTTCGCCGGCGCGCTGATCGGCCTCCTGATCGGCGGCACGCTCGGCCTCCTCGCCGGGCTGTCCGGCGGGCGTGTCGAGGCCGCCGTGATGGGCGCGGTCGATGCGCAGATCGCGGTCCCGTTCACGCTCGTCGCCCTGTTCGTGTTGACGATCTTCGGCAACGCGCTGCCGGTGATGGTGGTCGTGCTCGGGCTCTATGGCTGGGAGCAGTATTCCCGCATCGTGCGCGGCGAGGTGATCAAGCTCGTGCGCATGCCCTTCGTGGAGGCCGCGCGCGCAGCAGGAGCGAGCCCGTCGCGCATCGCCATGCGCCATCTTCTGCCGAATCTCGTCTCGCCGCTCGTCGTGCAGTTCACGCTCAGCGTGTCCAACATCGTGCTCCTCGAGAGCACCCTCTCCTTCCTCGGCCTCGGCGTGCAGCCCCCGACCGCGACGCTCGGCGCGATGGTCGGCGTTGGCCGAGACTTCATGCCGACAGCACCCTGGATCGTGCTCGCCCCCGCGCTCGCGATCCTCGCCGTGACCTTCGCCGTGCAGATCCTCGGCGACTGGCTGCGCGACCGCGCCGACGTGCGGCTGCGCGAACGCTGACCCCCTCGCCCGCGCCGCGGGCGATCTCGAACGGAGACCGTCATGAAAGCGCTTCTGAAATCGACCGCCCTCGCGACGATCCTCGTCGCCGGCCTCGGTGCCGCCAACGCCCAGGAGATCACCGTCGCGGCAGGCAACATGTCGGTTTATCTCGACCCCGGCCGCGACCATTCGAACGTCGGCTCGCAATTCTACTTCAACATCTTCGACCCGCTGATCCACCGCGACTACGCGAAGATGGAGCCGGAATGGAAGCCGGGCCTGGCCGTCTCCTGGGAGCTCGTCGCGCCGACCACGATGGAGCTGCGGCTGCGCGAGGGCGTCAAGTTCCACGACGGCTCGACGATGACCGCCGACGACGTCGTCTTCTCGTTGAACCGCATGTTCCAGGCGACCTTCCCGCCCTACCAGGTCCGTCGGCGCGACCGTCTCGCCAATTTCGAGCGCGCCGAGAAGGTCGACGATCTGACCGTGCGGGTGCACACGTTCCGCGAGGAGACGCTCTGGGAGACGCTGTTGAGCCTCCAGCAGCTCTTCATCGTCCCCGAGGCCTACGTGAAGGGCCTCGCCGGCGATCCGAACGCGGTCGAGGACGCGGATTTCGAGGCGATGTCGTTGGCTCCCGTCGGCACCGGCCCCTACCGCGTCGCCGAATTCGTGCCCGGCCAGCGCATCGTCTACGAGCGCTTCGACGATTTCTGGGGCGAGCCGGCCCCGCTCGCGCGCGCCACGGTGCGCCATGTGCCCGAGGTCGCCTCGCGGCTGACCGCGCTGCGCACCGGGGAGGCCGACATCGCGACGAACATCGCTCCCGACCAGCTCGCGCTCATCGAGGCCGATCCGGCGATGAAGGCGGTGGGCTCGAACACGGCCTTGTTCCACGTGATCATCTTCAACGCCAACCATCCGCAGATGCGCGACCCCCGCATCCGCCGGGCGCTCTCGCTCGCGATCGACCGCGATCTCCTCAACGAGGCGCTGTGGCTCGGCAAGGCCGTCGTTCCGACCACGCATACGATGTCCGAATTCGGCCCGCTCTACATGCCGGAACTGACGACCTTCCGCCACGACCCGCAGGAGGCGCGTCGTCTGCTCGAAGAGGCCGGCTACGACGGCTTCGAGATCGTCTACGACATGCACTCGCCGTCCTATTACACGAACGACACCCTCGCCGCCCAGGCGATCCTGGAGATGTGGGCGGCCGTCGGCGTGAACGCGCGCATCAACGCCGTTCCGCAATGGACCGGCAACGACCCGAACATGATGGTGCGCACCTGGTCGAACCCGATGTATTTCGCCGACCCGTTCGGCTCCTTCGGCGTGATGTGGGCGCCCAACGGTCCGGCCGAATCGGAGGGGCGCTTCAACACGGATGCCGACTATGCGGCGATCTGGGAGCGCTTCCGCTTCTCGACCGACATCGGCGCACGCCGGGACGCCTATGCCGAGCTGATGGCGCGCATCGAGGCCGACCCGCCGCTTCTGCCGCTCTATCGCCCCTTCGAGAGCTGGGCGATGCGGCAGGGAGTGAACTGGGCGCCGCAGCCCGGGCACATCCCCTACGTGCTCGACTTCCGCGCCGGCGCGATCTCGTTCGACACGAACTGACCGCGGCGCGCGACCGAACCCGCCGCTCCCGGCGGCGGGTTCACGCCCGTCCTCCGCACGTGAACGGAAACACGACCATGACGCTGCGCCTCGCCATCGTGACCGACATCCACCATGGGCCGCCCTCCACCGCCAAGCGCGGCGACGCGGCCCTGCCCTTGATGGGCGAACTCGCCCGTTTCGTCGCCGACGTCCGACCCGCCGCCCTGCTCGATCTCGGCGACCGCATTTCGGATGTGGACGCGGCAACGGACCGGCGGCTCGCGGCCGAGGTCGCGGACGCCTTCCGCGCGGTGCCCGCACAGGCCCTGCACGTGTGCGGCAATCACGATCTCGACCATTTGAGCCGCGCCGAGAACGAGGCGATCCTCGGGCAGAGCCTGTCTCACGAGATCCGCGATCTCGAGGGTTGGCGCATCGTGCTCTGGCGTGCCGACGCGCGCATCCGGCGCGGGTCGGAGCACGTGGGGTTCGTCCTCGTCGAGGAAGATCTGATCTGGCTCGCGCGCACGGTCCAGGCGGCAGATCGCCCGTTGCTGGTCGTCTCGCATGTGCCCGTCTCCGGCCATGCGCAGAGCGGAAACTATTATTTCCAGAACAATCCCGGCAGCGCGACCTATCCGGGCGCCGATCGCGTGCGCGCGGCCCTGGCGCTCGCTCGGGTGCCGGTCGTCTGCATCGCGGGGCACGTCCACTGGAACACGATCACGACGATCGACGGGATCACCCATCTCACGCAGCAATCCCTGACCGAGAGCTTCACCACGCAGGGCGAGCCGGCGGGCGCGATGGGGGTGCTCGAACTCGGCGAGAGCGTGCGCTGGGAGGTCGTCGGGCGCGATCCGATCGCCTTCGGCTTCCGCCCGCAGGCTCATCGGTGGACGACGCCGCTCCCCGAGTTCCGGACCCATCCCGGGCTGCGCGAGCGCCGCGCCGGGGAGCGCTGACGCGATGGCCGCCCCGCTCCTGTCCGTACGCGATCTCGCGATCGCCTTCGGCGAAACCCAGGCCGTGGACGGCCTCTCCTTCGACGTCCCCGCCGGCGAGACCGTCGCGCTCGTCGGCGAGAGCGGGTCGGGCAAATCGGCGAGCGCGCTCGCGATCATGCGGCTCGTCGAGCGCGAGGGCGGACGGATCACGCGCGGGAGCCTCTCGATGGGCGGGCCCGCGCCGATCGATCTCGCGACGCTCGACGAGCGTGCGATGCGCCGCGTGCGCGGCAACCGCATCGCCATGGTCTTCCAGGAGCCGATGACCGCCCTCAATCCGGTGATGCCGCTCGGGCACCAGGTCGCGGAGGTGCTTCGGCTGCACCAGGGGCTCGACGCGGCCCGCGCCCGCGCCGCCGCTCGGGACGCGCTCGACCGCGTGCGCATTCCCGACGCCGCACGACGGCTCGACCAATATCCCCACGAACTCTCGGGCGGCTTGCGACAGCGCGTGATGATCGCCATCGCCCTCGCTTGCCGGCCGGAACTCCTCATCGCCGACGAGCCGACGACCGCTCTCGACGTGACGACGCAGGCCGAGATCCTGGCGCTCATCCGCACTCTTCAAGCCGAGCTCGGGATGAGCGTCCTGTTCATCACGCACGACATGGGGGTCGTCGCCGACATCGCCGAGCGCGTCGTCGTCCTGCGACGCGGCCGGATGGAAGAGGCGGGGCGCGTGACGGACGTCTTCGCGGCGCCGCGCTCCGATTACGGCCGCATGCTGCTCGCCGCCGCACCGCGCCTCGGGGCGGGCGCTCCGCCTCCGCTCGAGCGCCGCGGCGAGCCGGTGATCGAGGCGCGCGATCTCGTGGTGCGCTATCCCGTGCGGCGCGGCTTCATGCCGGGCAGCGCCCGCGACCACCATGCGGTGAACGGCGTCAGCCTCTGCGTCCATCGTGGGGAGACGCTCGGCCTCGTCGGCGAATCGGGCTGCGGCAAGTCGACCGTCGCGCGTGCGCTCCTGCGCCTCGTCGAGCCGGCATCGGGTTCGATCCGGCTTCTGGGCGAGGACGTGACCCGTCTCGCGGGCGCTGCGCTGCGAGACAGGCGGCGCCACGCGCAGATGGTCTTCCAAGATCCGTTCGCGAGCCTCAACCCCCGCCTGCCGATCGTGGATCTCGTCACGGAACCGGCCGATATCCACGGCAGCTTGACCGGCGACGAGCGCCGGGATCTCGCGCGCACGCTCCTCGAACGCGTCGGGCTCGACGCGAACGCGATCGACCGCTACCCGCACCAGTTCTCGGGCGGCCAGCGCCAGCGCATCTGCATCGCTCGCGCTTTGTCCGTGCGCCCGGCGCTGATCGTCGCCGACGAGCCGGTCTCGGCGCTCGACGTCTCGGTCGCGCGGCAGGTGACCGATCTAGTGGCACGGCTTCAGGCGGAGGAGGGCCTCGCCTTCTTGTTCATCTCCCACGATCTCGCGGTCGTCGAGCGGGTGAGCCACCGCGTCGCCGTGATGTATGCCGGGCAGATCGTCGAGACCGGGCCGACCGCGGACGTCCTGCACGATCCGCGGCACCCCTACACGCGCCGCCTGCTCGCGGCGGTGCCTGTTCCGGATCCGCGGCGTCGCGCGGCCGGCGCCGTCCTTCCCGAAGCGCCCGCGGCGCCCGTCCTCGTCCGCCACCCGCACGATGCGCCGCCGCGTTCGCGACTCGTCGAGGTCGGGCCAGGGCATTTCATCGCCGAAGAGCCGAAGCGGACGTTCGAACGCACTCGCACGAGGCGAGCGCCAGCCAGCCGGGCCGCCGCTGCGAGCCTGTGAGACATTCTCTCCATCTGGCCCCCGTCCTCGGCCTTGCCGGCAACGACGCAGCGCCGAGCCGGCAGAAGCGGCTTGCCGCAAGAAGAGCGGTCCGCCGCGAAGTCGCCACGTGCGCGGAGCCGACACGCACACGAGGGCCGACACTTGCGTCCCCGTCACGCCCGCCGGCCAGAACGGAGGCGCGCCAGGATCACCGAGCGGCGGTCGCAATCCGGATCCTCGGCGACGAAGCGCGCGATCGTCATGCCGACATCCGCGAAGCGCGCCGCGTATTCCTCCGGCGAGAGCGAGGCATGGTAGACCGGCCCGTCGCCGACCCGCCCGATCCCCTCGCTCTCCCGAGGGCCGACGGTCGCGAGGAACGCGCCGCCAGGCTCGAGATGGGCGGAAAGACGCGGGATCAGGTCGCGCTGCTCGTCCTTGGTGAGGTGGAAGAAGCTGTCCCAGGCGACGATGCCGCAGAACCGCTCTGCGAGGTCGAGCCCGCGCATGTCGCCCTCCACGAAGCGCGTTCCGGGAAAGCGTTCCCGCGCGATCGCGAGCATCGTCGCCGAAAAATCGAGGCCGACGAGCTCGCAGCCCCGATCGATCAGGAAGCGCGCGATCGGCTCGCCCGCCCCGCAGCCGAGATCGAGCACGCGCCCGCCCTCGGGGACGTGCGCGAGAAAGCGCTCGAGCCAGTCCCGCTCGTAGAGCACGCGCAGACGCCGCGCATCGAACGCCGCACCGTTCGCATCGTAGACCGCCCGGTGGCCGTGGCGGACCGCCGAGATCCCCTCCCCGTCCGCATCCGACATCGCGACCTCCAGAGCCGGCGCCTCAAGCATGCCCCGTGCGCAGGCGCCGCTCGAGCCAGCGGCTGTAGGCGCCCATGCAATAGCTGAACACGAAATAGACGAAGCCCGCGAACACGTAGCCTTCGAGCACCGCGATCCCCTGCCAGTCGGGATCGCGCATCGAGGCGCGCACCGTGTCGAGGAAATCGAGCAATCCGATGATGGTGACGAGGGTCGTGTCCTGGAAGAAGCCGATGAAGATCGTCACGAGCGGCGGGATCACGATCTTCAAGGCCTGGGGCAGGATCACGAGCCGCATCGCCTGGAAATAGGTCATGCCGAGCGAGCCGCAGGCCTCGCGCTGCCCCTTCGGGATCGCCTGGAGACCGCCGCGCACCGTCTCGGCGATGTAGGCGGCGGCGAAGATTATGATCGCGACCTGGGCGCGCAAAAGCTTGTCGATGGTCACCCCGTCCGGCATGAACAGAGGCAGCATCACGGTCGCCATGAACAGGATCGAGATCAGCGGCACGCCGCGCACCACCTCGATGAACACGATCGCCATGATCCGGATCGCGGGCATGCTCGACATGCGCGCGAGCGCGAGCACGATGCCGAAGACGAAGCCGACGGCGAGGCCGACGAAGGAGAGCATGAAGGAGAGCGGCAGCCCGCCCCAGCGCGTCGTCGAGACGTAAGCGAGACCGAAGACGCCGCCGAGCATCAGGACGGCCATCGTCGCGATCGATCCCGCCCACAGCCAGACGAGCCGCCGGCTCCAGAAGCGCGGCACCATCGAGACGCCGATCGTCGCGAGGAAGATCGTGAGGCTGAGCGCCGGGCGCCAATGCTCGTCGTAGGGGTAGAAGCCGAAGACCATGAAGCGCAGCTTCGTTACGACGAAGGGCCAGCAGGCGCCGGCCGCCGCCCGGCAATCCTGCGGATCGCCCACGAAGACCGCCCGCGCATAGAGCCAATCGTAGGCGACGACGCCGACCCGAACGAGAAGCGCGAGGCAGACGAGCGTGATCAGCGCGTTGAGCGGCGTGTTCACGTAGGGCCAGAGGACCCGGCGCAGGGCACCCGCGCGGCGGGGCGGCGCGAGCGGCTCGGCGGGGGGCGGGGAGACGGGGCCCCCGGGTGCGGGGGCGATCCGCGTCGTCGCGGCTTCGAGCGCGGTCGTCGTCATCTCAACGCTCCTTGATGGCGACGCGCGCGTTGTACCAGTTCATGAAGGCCGAGATCGCGAGCGAGAGCCCGAGATAGACCATCATGAAGATGGCGATCGCCTCGATCGCCTGGCCGGTCTGGTTCATGGTGGTGTTGGCCACCATCACGAGGTCGGGATAGCCGATGGCGATGGCGAGCGAGGAATTCTTGACGAGCGAGAGATAGGTGCTCGTCATCGGCGGCACGATGACGCGCAAGGCCTGGGGGAGCACGACGAGGCGCATCGTCGCGCCCTCGTGCAGGCCCATGGCGCGCGCCGCTTCCCACTGCCCCTTGGCGACGGACTGGATGCCGCTGCGGACGATCTCGGCGACGGCCGCGGAGGCCGAGAGCGAGAGGCCGACGAGGAGCGCGGTGAATTCGGGCGTCAGATGCAGGCCGCCCGCCATCCGGAACCGGCCGACGCTCGGCCAGTCGATTGTCGTGTCCGGCCGCAGGACGAGGAAGGCGAGGAGCGTCGGCAGGGCGATCGCGGCGAGGACGAACGGCCAGACCGCCCGCTCGCGCCCCGTCTCGATGCGCCGGCGCCGCATCGTCCCCGCGATGCGCATCGCGGCCGCGATGCCGAGCGCGAGGGCGACGAGGACGCCCGCATGGGCGCCGCTCCAGGCGAGGTTCGGCACGTAGAGCCCGCCATTGCTGAGATAGATCCCCGGCAGCGGGTTGAGCGCATCGCGCGCGCCCGGCAGCACCGCGACGATGATCGCGTACCAGAGGAAGAGATAGAGAAGGAGCGGGACGTTCCTCAGCGCCTCGACATAAGCGAGCATCAGGAGCCGCAGGAGCGGGTTCGACGACAGGCGCAGGATCCCGACGATCGTCCCGATCAACGTCGCCAGGATGCAGCCGAAGAACGAGACCCACAGCGTGTTGACGATGCCGACGAGGAGCGCGCGCCCATAGGTGTCGGAGGGGCGGTACTCGATGAAGGCCTGCGAGATGGTGAAGCCCGCCTCGCGCGAGAGGAAGCCGAAGCCCGTCGCGATGCTCTGGCGCGCGAGCTTGTCGGACATGTTCGAGAACAGGTACCAGCCGATCGCGACCACGCCCACGACCGCGAGGATCTGGTAGAGGATCGCGCGCACACGAACGTCGTAGATCAGGCGCACGAGGGACACGCTCTCAGCGGAGGAGGTCTTCATCGGCGTCCTTGGCGATGCGGACTACGAAGTGCACACATCTTGATCCTCGTATGGATAGGTCGGAGATCGTGGCGCTCCCTTTTCCTTCCCCTCAGGGGAAGGTGGCTCGGGATGCGAACAGCATCCCGAGACGGATGGGGTCTTTCGACCCGAAGGGTCGAAGGGGCGTCGGGCTTCTCCGTACGTAAAGCGCTCTACGACGACGCCCCTTCGCGCCTTCGGCGCGAAAAACCCCATCCGACCCGTCGCCTTCGGCGCCGGGCCACCTTCCCCTGAGGGGAAGGAGAGCGGCGGCGTCCTGTCCTCTCGATCCCATGCGCGGATCACGATGCGTGATTCTCGTCGGCGATGCGGGACGGGCGGCGCCCGCGCGCGGCGGCCGCCGCCCCATGTCTCACACGGACCCTCAGCGGAAGGGCGGCGCGTAGATCATCCCGCCGTCCGTCCACAGGCGGTTGGGACCGCGCGTGAGGCCCAGCGCGGTGTTCTCGCCGAGATTGCGCTCCCACACCTCGCCGTAATTGCCCACCGCCTTGATCGCGTCGTAGGCCCAGCTGTCGGAAATGCCGAGCATCTGGCCGAATTCGCCGGTCTTGCCGAGGAGGCGCTGCACCTCCGGCTCCTCGCTGTCCATCATCTCGTCGATGTTCTCCGAGGTGATGCCGAGTTCTTCTGCCGCGAAGAGCGCGAAGACGGTCCAGGAGACGATGTCGCGGAAGGTCGAATCGCCCTGGCGCACCACCGGCGCGAGCGGCTCCTTCGAGATCGTCTCGGGCAGGATCACGTAGGCGCTCGGGTCGTTCGCCACCGCGCGCACGGAGGCGATGTCGGTGCGGTCCGAGGTGATGGCGTCGCAGCGCCCGGAGAAGAAGGCGTTGCGCCACTCGTCGGTGTTCTCGAAGACGACCGCCTCGTACTCGATCCCGCGCGGGCCGAAGAAGTCGTTGAGGTTCTGGAGCGTGGTGGTGCCGGGCAGGAGGCAGATCGCCGCCCCGGCGAGCTCCTCGGCGCTCGAGACGCCGAGCGCGACGGGCACCATCAGGCCCTGGCCGTCATAGACGACGGTCGGCCCGAAATCGAGGCCGAGCGAGGCGTCGCGGGTGAAGGTCGCGGTCGTCTGGCGCGAGAGGATGTCGATCTCGCCCGTCTGCAACGCCTGGAAGCGCACGTTGGTGTTCAGCGGCACGAACTCGACCGCGGTCGGGTCGCCGAGGATGGCGGCGGCGACGGCGCGGCAGATGTCGACGTCGAAGCCGCGGCGCTCGCCGCGATCGTCGGCGAAGGCGAAGCCGGCGGAGGAGGGCGAGACGCCGCACAGGAGATGGCCGCGGGCCTTCACGGCGCCGGTCGTGTCCTGGGCGAGGGCGGGGGCGGTCGCGAGCGCGCAGCCGCCCGCGACCAGGGCTCCGGCGAGGAGCCCCGCAAAGCGTTGGTTCAGCATGAAGTCTCCGTTCCTCTTGCGCTCTCTCGCGAAGCGCTCAGGCCCTCAGGCTAGACCCCGCACGTCCCGCGAAACAACCCGTGGCCGACGTGCAATCCGGGCGCATTCCCCAATGTCGGCGTGAGGAATCCCCGCTTGGCCCGTCCGCGCGAGCCCGTGCGATCCTCGCACGTCGCGCGGGCTCTCGCCCCTTCCACGCCATCTCCTCCCGGCGGCTCGCGAGCGCCGGCCATGCACGACCCGGACCGCACGCCGCACCCAACGACCCCAGAGAGGAACGCAAGCCCCATGACCACCGTGATCGAGAACGCCTCCTTCGTCGTCGCCTACGATGCCGGCCGTGGGGGCCACGTCTATCTCGAGGGGGCCGACGTCGCCTTCGCGGGCGATCGGATCGTGCATGTCGGGCCCGGCTTCGCGGGCGAGGCGACGCGGCGGATCGACGGGCGCGGGCTCCTCGTGATGCCGGGGCTCGTCGACATCCATTCGCATCCGGGCTCCGAGCCGCTCAACAAGGGTTGGAACGACGAGCTCGGCTCGGCGAAGCTCTACGGCTCCTCGCTCTACGAGTTCATGCCGCTGTTCCGCCCCGACGCGGAGGGGACGCCGGCGGCCGCGACCGTCGCCTATTGCGAGCTCCTCCTGTCGGGCGTCACCACGCTCGTCGACATGTCGGGCGCCTGGGACGGCTGGATCGAGACCTTCGCGGGGAGCGGCCTGCGCGGCGTCGTCTCGCCGCTCTACCGCTCGGCGCGCTGGTACACGAAGAACGGTCACGTCGTCGAATACGAGTGGTCCAAGGACGGCGGGCGCGCGGCGATGGAGCAGGCCCTCGCCTTCGTGGACGCCGCCGAGCGCCACCCGTCGGGGCGCCTGTCGGGCATGATCTCGCCCTCGCAGATCGACACCTGCACGCCCGACCTCATCCGCGACAGCTTCGCGGAGGCGCAAGCCCGCGGCCTGCCCTTCCAGATCCACGCCGCGCAGAGCGTCGTCGAGCTCCACGAGATCACCCGCCGCCACGGCATGACGCCGATCGAGTGGCTCGAGAGCCTGGGGGTCCTCTCGCCGCGCTCGATCGTCGGCCACGGCATCTATCTCGACCACCATTCCTCGGCGCTCAATTGGCCCAAGCGCGGCGACCTGCGCACGCTCGTCGAGACGGGCACGAGCGTCGCCCATTGCCCCGTCGTCTTCCAGCGCCGCGGCATCGCGATGCAGACCCTCGGCTCGTATCTGCGGGCGGGGGTGAATGTCGGCATCGGCACCGACACCTTCCCCCACAACATGCTCGAGGAGATGCGCGCGGCCGCGATCGGCTCGCGGATGGTCAGCGAGGACGTGTGGGACCTGCGGCTCGCCGACGTCTTCACCGCCGCGACGCTCAACGGCGCCAAGGCGATCGGGCGCGAGGACATCGGGCGCATCGCGGTGGGCGCCAAGGCCGACCTCGTCCTCGTCGACACGACGCACAAGGCGATGCGCCCCGTCCGCGATCCCCTGCGCTCGCTCGTCTACGCGGCGGCCGAGCGCGCGGTGCGGACGGTCATCGTCGACGGCGAGACGGTCGTCGAGGACGGGCGCGTCCTCACCATGGACCACGAGGCCGCCGCGGCGGCGCTGCAGGAGGCGCAATATCGCGCCGAGGGCGCGGTCGCCGCCGAGGATTGGGCGGGGCGCTCGTCCTACACGATCTCGCCCAAGACCTTCCCGGTAGCGTGAGCGCGCGCGCGCACCCGAGCCGCGGCGGGGTGGCAACCCTGCCGCGAGCCTTGCGGCGAATTGCCGCGAGTGGATGGATTCGAGCGAACGTGCACACGTATTGGTAGGGATAAAGCAGGTATTGCAGCCATTCCCGGCAACCGCTACTATCATGCAAGGACGCGCATGCATCCGTGCCCCCGAGGCAGCATCGAAACAACAGCGAAAAGAGGGAATGCGCCGATGTCGACGAAGAAAGAACGCGGAATTTGCGAGCTCTACGCCGAGGATCCCGAACGCGCCGACGCGGTCGTGTTCGGACGCAGGCCGGAGGCCGATCGCCGCGGCTTCCTCATGGGCGCGGGCCTCGCCGCGATGGGCGCGGCGGTCGGCGCCACGATCCCCTTCAGCCGCAACATGCCGGCGGGGCTGATCCCGGCGGCGCTCGCCGAGACCGTCTCGGACTTCCGCCTCGAGGGCAAGGACGAGGGGCTCGTCGTGCACAACGACCGCCCGGTCAACATGGAGACGCCCGCCCATCTAATGGACGACGACGTCACCCCCTCCTCGCTGCATTTCATCCGCAACAACGGCACCCTGCCCGAGAAGATCGACCTCGCCGACTGGCGCCTGAAGATCGACGGCGAGGTCGAGAGCGAGATGGAGCTGACCTACGATCAGCTCGTCTCGGATTTCGAGCACGTTACCCTCAAGCTCCAGCTCGAATGCGGCGGCAACGGGCGCGCCGGCTTCAACCCGCCGCCGCGCGGCAACCAGTGGACCGTCGGCGCGATCGGCAATTCGGAATGGACCGGCGTGCGGCTCTCCGACATCCTGCGCCGGGCGGGCCTCAAGCAGAGCGCGGTCTATACCGGCCATTTCTCCTATGACGAGCACCTCTCCGGCGATCCCGACCGGCAGGCGATCTCCCGCGGCGGGCCGATCGACAAGATGATGGACCCCCACACCATCGTCGCCTTCCGCATGAACGGCGAGGACATCCCGGCCGCGCACGGCTATCCGGTGCGCATCGTCGCGCCGGGCTGGGCGGGCTCGGTCTCGCAGAAATGGCTCACCCGGATCTGGGTGCGCGATCGCGAGCATGACGGCGCCGGCATGACCGGCCTCTCCTACCGCATGCCGCGCTTCCCCGTCGCGCCCGGCGCGGAGGTGGCCGACGCGGACATGGCGGTGATGGGCTCGATGAACGTCAAATCCGTGATCACCTTCCCCGAGACGAATGCCGAGGTCCCGGCCGGGCGTCCCTTCGAGGTGCGCGGCCATGCCTGGGCCGGCGACGATTGGGTCACCGACATCGAGATCTCGATCGATTACGGCTCGACCTGGCAGCGCGCCGAGGTCTCGCCGCCGCCCAACCGCTATTCCTGGCAGCGCTGGCGCGCCGACGTGCGGGCGCCGAGCGTGGGCTATTACGAGGTCTGGGCGCGCGCCACCGACCAGAAGGGCCGCGCGCAGCCGATGGTCGTGCCGGGCTGGAACCCGCGCGGCTACATGAACAATGCGTGCCATCGCATCGCCGTGATCGCGGTCTGAGCGGTGGACGCGATGGCAAGACGAGGTTCGCGTTTCCGGGGGGCCGCCGTCGCGGCGGCCCTCCTCGCCTTCGCCGCCGCCCCGGCCTCGGCCGAGGAGGAGTTCGGCGGGCTCCCGCCCGGCGAGGGGCAGGAGATCGTCTATTATTCCTGCCAGGGCTGCCACTCGCTCACCATCGTCAAGCGCTCGCGCTTCTCGCGCGGCGTCTGGGACGAGGTGCTCGAATGGATGGTCGACACGCACGGCATGGCCGAGCTCCCCGAGGACATGCACGAGGTGGTTCTCGACTATCTCGCGACGAATTACGGGATCGACGGCTAACCGAGGGGGTGCTCCCTCGCCTTTCCCGGTGAGCACCCCCTGTCCCGTCACCCCCGCACCGGCGTCCTCTCCACCGAGGCGCGGTCGATCGTGCGGCGGTAGAGGTGCCAGGTGGCGTGGCCGAGAACGGGCATCGCCACGACGAGGCCGACGAGGAGCGGCAGCGAGGCGACCATCAGGACGCCGGCGACGACCGCGCCCCACGTCGCCATCACGCGCGGGTTCTGCCGCACGGCCGCGATCGAGGTGCGCACCGCGACCCCCGCGCCGACGTCGCGCTCGACGAGGAGCGGCAGCGACACGACGCCGATCGCGAGCGCGATCGCCGCGAACACGAAGCCGACGGCGTGGCCGACGACGATCAGGCCCCAGCCGCGGGCGGTCGTGAGCACGTCGCCGAGATAGGGAAGCGGACCCGCGGGCAGGTCCGTCGCGTAGAAATGCGCGAAGATCGCCTGAGCCGCGCTCATCCAGGCCGCGAATACGGCGAGAAGGAGGAGCGCCACGAGGGCGATCGAGAGGAGCGCGGGCCGCTTCAAGGCGGAGATGGCCTCGATCCACGACGTCTCGAGCCCGGCCTCGCGCCGACGGCTGACCTCCAGCAGAGGCACCGCCGCGACCGGCCCGACGAGGGCGAAGCCGGCGACGAGCGGGAAGACGAGCGCGTAGCCGTATTCCGAGAGCACGAAAGTGCCCATCACGATCCCGAACAGGGGATAGAAGATCGCGACGAAGCCGAGATGCGAGGGCATGGCGAGGAAGTCGCTCCACCCGGCGCGCAGCGCGGCCAGGATCGCGTCCGGGGTGATCTCCCGCACGACCGGTCGCGGGTCTGCGGGGATGACGGCGTTTGCGGCATTGGCGGTTCGGTTCTGCATGATCGGATCCTCCGACGTCTGCGGTCCAGCACCCACGTCCGAGCCTGCGCACTTCGTCCCGGAGCGGCCACACGCGATCTCGTGAGCGGATCGTGAGGCGGGGGAAGCGGATCGAGGTGCGGTGGGGGTGCGGTGCGCGGCCCGGGCGCGGGTCCGGCCGTCTTCGCAGGTGCGGCATCCCGTTGAGCCGGCACCCGGATCGCGCGCGCAACCGCAGCCGTTCATGCGGCGCGGCATACCGGGGCGCGACTCTCGTGCGCGAGCGGAGCAGGGATCGCGAGGGATCGTCCGCGACGCCGTGACGCGCCGCGCGGCCGCGTCACGCGAGATCGTGGACGACGACGCCCGGGCAGGTCTCGCGCGCGATGGCGCACAGGTGGCGGTGGTGTGTGAGGTAGATCACCTGCCCCACTTCCGCCATGCCGGCGAGGAGGCGGAAGGCCTGCGCCGAGCGGTCGTCGTCGAAGGTCTCCATGATGTCGTCGGCGACGAAGGGGACCGGCGTGCGGTGGCGGGCGAATTCGTGATAGCCGGCGACGCGCAGCGCCAGATAGAGCTGGAAGCGCGTGCCCTTGGAGAGGTCGCTCACCCGCTTCGAGCCGCCGTCGGCGCCGATCGCGACCAGAACCTCCTGCCGGTCGCGGCCGGGCTGGGCGTCGAGCGAGACGTAGGCGCCGCCGCTGATCGTGGCGAAGGCGGAGGCCGCGCGCTCGAGCATGGCGCTGCGGTGGCGGTCCCGAAAGCGCCGGATCGCCTCGCCCACCGCGAGCACGCCGAGCCGCAGCCGCAGATGCGCGCGCGTCCGCTCCTCGATCTCGACGAGCAGCGCGGCGCGGTCCTGGTCGAGCCGGGCGACGGAATCGTCGTCGCCGATGGCGGAGATCTGCCGGCGCACCTCGGAGAGCCGGGCGAAGCGCGCCTGCGCCTCCTGACGGTGGAGGGAGACCTCCTCCGAGAGCCGCGCCCGCTCCGCATCGAGCGCCTCGCGATCGGCCCCGGCGAGCGCGGCGCGGGCGGCGGCGAGATCCTCCGCGCCGAGGATCTCGGCGAGCTCCCGCGCGGTCTCCTCGCGGGATTTCGCGCAATCGCGCCGTCGCGAGACCGTCGCGAGCGCCTCGCCGAGCCCGCTCGCCTCCGCGAGCCCGAAGAAGTCCGCCATCTCCGCGAGCCGCGCGGCGAGGCCGGCGAGCCGCTCGCGATGGGTCTCGACGTCGCGCCGCGCCTGCGCGAGCTCCGCCTCGGTCGCGCCGTGCTCGCGGGCGACGCGCTGCGCCTCGTGAAGCGCCGTCTCGACGCTCGCGAAGAGCGCGGCGGGCGGCGCCTCCGGGAGGCCGAGGGCGGCACCGAGCCCATGCGCGCGCTCGGCGAAGGCCGCCTCGTTGCGCTCCATGGCCTCGATGCGCGCCGCGAGCCGGTCACGCTCCTCGATCAGCCCCCGCAGCCGCTCGACATGGGCGAGGATGTCGGCCATGTCGGCCGCGTCCGGCAGCGCGCCGTCGGCGAGCCAGGTGCCGGCGCAGGCCGCTTCCCACGCCCCCCGCCAGTCCGCGTCGGCGGCGCGTGCCTTGGCGAAGTCCTCCTCGCGCGCGGCGAGATCGCGGGCGGCGCGGGCGGCGACGTCGCGGCGCTCCCGCAGCCGCTCGGCCGCCTCGGCGACGCTCCTGGCGCGGGCGAGGAGCGCGGCGAAAGGCGCATCCGGCATCGTGATCTCGGCCGCGGCGAGACAAGAGGCGAGCGCTCGGGTCGCCTCGCCGAGCGCCGCCTCGGCCTCGCGGACGAGTTTTTCTGCGCGCGCCACCCCGTCGAGCGCCGCGCGGGCCTCGTCGAGGGCGCCGACGCGCTCGCGCAGGTCGGCCAGCGGCAGGGCGGCGAAAGCGGGATCGGGAATGGCGGCCGCGATCGCGGCGGCGAGCGCCTCCGCCCGCGCGTCCGCTTCGGCCTGCGCGCGCTCGGCGCGCTCGTGCTCGGCGCGCAGCCGTGCGAGCGCCTGATGGATTTCGGCGAGGCGCCCCTCGGCGGCGCCAGCGGCGAGGCGTCGGGTGGCGATCTCGTCGTCGCGGCGCAGCGCGGCCTCGAAGGCGTCGGCGCTGCCGGCGTCGAGCGCGGCGCGATGGGCGGCCCAGGCCCTCTCGCGGTCCGCGCGCGCCTGCGCCGCCTCCTCGATCGCGACGCTGCCGGTCTCGCGGGCGGCGGCGAGATCGGCCTTGCGGCTCGCGATCTCCGCCTCGCAGCGCGTCGTCTCCGCGGCGGCGCGGCGGCGCGCCTGCGCGATCTCCTCGCGCTCGGCGAGAAGCGCGTCGATCCTCGCGCGGGGCGGCAGGACGAGCGCGGCGAGCGCGGCGTCGTCGCCCCGCCAGGGCGCGAGCGCGGCGCGGCGG
>NZ_JBKBQG010000054.1:0-25557 GCF_046292825.1 Salinarimonas sp.
CTCGAGCGGCCCGCTCAGCGCGCGCGCGGCGATCGCGATCGCCGCCACGACGAGGCCGCCGGTGGCGAGCACGCTTCCCGAGACCACGAGCATCCAGCCGCGCTCGATGAGTATGATTTCCGAGCCGGCGACGATCGCGGCGACGCCGCCGACGATCATCGCGACGGCGAGGACGATGAGGGCGACGATCATGGCACTCCTTCGCGAACTCGGACCCCGCTCGGCCGTTGATCTGCGTCACGAGCGGGGCTCTTCACAATGAACGCAGGTTATGGCCTTCAGGTCCAGTCCAGGAATGCAGGCCTGACGCGAAAACCGTTCAGGACGCGCCGCGCACGACCCTGCCGGTTGCCGGATGCCCGCGTCGGGCTTAGTTAGAGGCGCGATGCGCGGCGCGCCCGGTGCGCGGGCCGCTCGACAGGAATTCCCACCGGAGCCCGAGGAGAGGTATGATGTCCTTCAAGCTTCCCGATCTGCCCTACGCCTACGACGCGCTCTCGCCCTACATGTCGGCCGAGACGCTGGAATATCACCACGACAAGCACCATGCCGCCTACGTGAACACGGGCAACAAGCTGCTCGAGGGCTCGGAGCTCGCCGGCAAGTCGCTGGAGGAGGTCGTCAAGGGCTCCTACGGCACGAATCAGGCGCTGTTCAACAATGCCGGCCAGCACTACAACCACCTCCATTTCTGGAACTGGATGAAGCCCAATGGCGGCGGCGCCATTCCGGGCATGCTCGAGAAGAAGATCGTCGAGGATCTCGGCGGCGTCGACAAGATGAAGGAGGACTTCGTCGCGGCGGGCGTCGGGCAGTTCGGCTCGGGCTGGTGCTGGATCGCGGTCAAGGACGGCCGCCTCGCCATCATGAAGACGCCCAACGGCGAGAGCCCGCTCGTCCACGGCGCCGTGCCGATCCTCGGCTGCGACGTGTGGGAGCATTCCTACTACATCGACTATCGCAACCGCCGGCCCGATTACATCAAGGCCTTCGTCGACCACCTGGTGAACTGGGAATACGTCGAGAAGCTCGCCAAGGAGGCGGGCCTCTGAGGCGTTCGGTCTCGGTGAGATCGACGAAGCGGCGGAGCCTGGCGCTCCGCCGCTTTTTTCTTGGATCTCACGGCTCGGCGAAAGCCCAGACCATGAGCGGGTACTCGTCCTCATTGCGCATGTCGCGCCAGAATCCGTAGGGCTTGACCTCGCCGCCGAGATGGGCGCGCGCGCAGGCGCGGTTGCCCCACGCCTCGACATGGATGCGCTCGGCGGAAAAGCCCGCATCGACGAGGCCCTGCCTGAGGCCGGCCGGCGTCCAGCGGGTGTAGTCGTGCGGGCGTGCATGCACCCGGAAGAGGAAGGGCATCGCGACGAGCGCGACGCCGCCCGGACGCAGCATCTGCCGGATGTTCGCCGCGGCCTGGACCGGGCGCGCCACGTGCTCGAGCACCTGGTCGGCGATGACGACGTCGTAGCGCTCGCCGGTGACGTCGCGGCAGATGTCGAAAACCGGGTATTCGACGCTTGCGTAGCTCCGCCACGGGAGCTTGCGCCAATGGCTGTTCCAGCCCGGCGAGATCTCGAGCGCGGTGGCGGTCTCGGCCCGGCCGCGCAGGAAGGCCTCGAAGGCCTCGATCTGCCTCACCCGCAGCCAATTGCGCTCGTCGTAGCCGAGACGCGCGAGCAGGCGCTTCAACCGCCAGAAGCCGCGGACGTGGCCGCTCTCTCCGCGCGCGACGGACAGGATACCTGACACCCTCATTTCGCCTCCGTAAGTCTATCGTGGGCGATGAACGTGATCGAAGCGAGACGGTTCCGGATTTCTATTGTAAAATTTTGCCTGAATACTTTTTAATCGTCGGGATGTTCGTATTATTAGCGGCCTAAACTAACGATTACTCTTGGCCTCGGCGGCACGAATCGTCACCGGCGGCACCCGGCGAAGATGCCGATGCGCCGCCTGGCTGCGGGCTGTGATGGTGCGCGATGTCGCCGAGGACGGCGCCTCGGCGATTCGGATGATCGTTTCCGGAGGGGAAGACGCCCGACGATTTGGCCGACATGATGACGATCCGCGCCAGCGGCGCGCGGGGCGATGGCCTCCGCATCGAACGACCTCGGATCAGCGCTCGAGAACATCTTCAGGTAGCGGGCCCGCGCCCGGGTCCCGAACCGCGCGCGCCGCCCGCGCGTTTTCTCGCGAGACCCGTTCGAAGGAGCGAATCATGCCGGCGAAATCGCAGAAGCAGCAGAAGGCGGCGGGTGCCGCGCTCGCGGCGAAGCGCGGGGACATGCCGAAATCGAAGCTGAAGGGCGCCTCCCGCTCGATGGTCGAAACGATGAGCGAGGACAAGCTCGAGGAGATGGCCTCCGTGAAGCGCGACGAGCTGCCGGAGAAGGCGGCGAAGGATTGAGCGTTCGGATTTCTCTCGCCTGGTGCCGTTTTCGGCGTCATTCCGGGGCGCGATAGCCAAGCCCGGAACCCAGACTCCCGACCTTTGACGAGCAGCCTGTAGGCTGCGTCGTTCGACGTGTCCGTGGGCCTGGATTGCGGAGCGAGCGCGCATGCGCGCTCGAACGAGCGTCGGGGTTCTGGGTTCCGGGCTCGCTTCGCGCCCCGGAATGACGGGGGGAGCAATTATCTCGCTCTGAGTACCTTCGCTGTCCACTATCCTCGACAGGCGAGAGTGTCAGGTCGGGGGTTGCGCGAATTGTCGGAGGCGCGCAGGATCGGCTAGCCTCGGTGATCGAGGCGGCGGGGGTCACAGCCCGTGCGCGCAACCGGGAGCCCCGTATGCGGCCTGTCTATCCCTTCTCCGCCATCGTCGGCCAGGACGAGATGAAGCGCGCGCTCGAGATCGCGGCGGTGGACCAGTCGGTGGGCGGCGTGCTCGTCTTCGGCGATCGCGGCACGGGCAAGTCGACCGCGGTGCGCGCGCTCGCCTCGCTCCTGCCGCCGATGAAGGTCGTCGCCGGCTGCCCCTACAATTGCGATCCGGCCGCCCCGCGCGGCGCCTGCTCGGCCTCCTGCGCCGCGCATGCGCGCGAGGTCGCGGGCGCCGCGCTGAAGGTGGAGGAGGTGCCGGTCCCCGTCGTCGACCTGCCGCTCGGCGCGACCGAGGACCGCGTCGTCGGCGCGCTCGATCTCGAGCGGGCGATCGCGAGCGGCGAGAAGGCGTTCGAGGCGGGGCTTCTCGCCCGCGCCCATCGCGGCTTTCTCTATATCGACGAGGTAAACCTCCTCGAGGACCATCTCGTCGACCTCCTCCTCGACGTCGCCGCCTCGGGCGAGAACGTGGTGGAGCGCGAGGGGCTCTCGGTGCGCCATCCGGCGCGCTTCGTGCTCGTCGGCTCCGGCAATCCGGAGGAGGGCGAGTTGCGCCCGCAGCTCCTCGACCGCTTCGGGCTGTCGGTGGACGTCTCGACGCCGCAGGACGTGGGCTTGCGCGTCGAGATCGTGAAGCGGCGCGACGCCTTCGAGCGCGATCCGGCGGGCTTCGTCGCGCGCTTCGCGGAGGCCGACGCCGCGCTCCGGCGCAAGATCGCCGCCGCCCGCGCGCGGCTGCCCGACATCGCGGTGCCCGACGCGACGCTGGAGGGAGCGGCGCGGCTGTGCATGGCGCTCGGCACCGACGGGCTTCGCGGCGAGATCGTGCTCGTGCGCGCCGCCCGCGCGCTCGCGGCGATCGAGGGAGCGGAGGAGGTCGGGCTCGACGCTCTGCGCGCCATCGCGCCCTCGGCCCTGCGCCACCGCCTGCGCCGCAACCCGCTCGACGATTCGGGCTCGGGGGTGCGCGTCGAGCGCGCGCTCGCGGAGGTTCTTCCCGAGGCCGCGCGGTGAGCGCGGCCGGCGCCTGGGAGGATGCGGCGCGTGCGGCGGCGCTCCTCGCGGTCGACCCGATCGGGCTCCACGGCATCTCGCTGCGCGCAGGCGCGGGACCGGTGCGCGAGCGCTGGCTCGCGCTCCTGCGCCACCTCCTGCCGGAGGGCACGCCGATCCGGCGCGCGCCCGCGGGCATCGACGACGATCGCCTCATCGGCGGGCTCGATCTCGCCGCGACGTTGAAGGCGGGTCGCCCGGTGATCGGGCGGGGGCTTCTGGCGGAAGCGGATGGCGGGCTCGTGATCCTCGCGATGGCCGAGCGCCTGCCGGGCGCCGTCGCCGGCCGCATCGCCGCCGTGCTCGACGGGCGCGAGGTGCGCCTCGAGCGCGAGGGCCTCGCCGCGCGGCTCGAGACGCATATCGGCATCGTCGCCTTTGACGAAGGCGCGGCGGAGGACGAACGCCCGCCCGACGCGCTCCTCGACCGGCTCGGCTTCCTCGTCGATCTGACCGGCGTCTCGATCCGCGAGACGGCGGATCCCGGGATAGACGGGCGCGCGATCGCGGCGGCGCGGGCGCTCGTGGCGCGCGTCGAGATCGCCGACGAGGGCCTCGCGGCGTTGTGCGGCGCCGCGGCGTCGGTCGGCGTGGCATCGCTGCGCGCGCCGCTGCTCGCTCTGCGCGCCGCCCGCGCGGCCGCCGCTCTCGCCGGGCGGGCGATCGTGGAGGAGAGCGACCTGACGGAAGCCTTCCGGCTCGTCCTCGCGCCGCGCGCCCGCTTCTTTCCGCCGGACGCCGTCGAGGAGGAACGGGAGGAGCCGCCCGCGCCGGAGGACGAGCCCGATCGGCCCGAGCCCGATGAGCCGCCTCCCGAACCCGAGGACGCTTCCGCGGATGCCCGCGAGGACGAGGAGCCCCCCTCGGCGGAGGCGCTGGAGGCCATGCTGATCGCCGCCGCCCGCGCGGCTCTGCCGCCTGAGACGCTCGCACGCCTGCTCGCGGCGCGAGCGGGGGAGCGCGCCGGGCGCGGGCGGGGCGCCGAGAGCGGGCGCGCGCGGCCCGGCACGCGCGGTCGCCCCGCCGGCGTCCGGGCAGGCGCGCCGAAGCGCGGAGCGCGGCTCGATCTCGTCTCGACGCTGCGCGTCGCCGCACCCTGGCAGAGCTTGAGGCGACGCGGTCGCGAGAGTGGGGGGGCGCCGCGCGTCCTCGTCACGAAGGACGATTTCCGCGTCTGCGTCCGCAAGCCGGTCAGCCGCCGCACCACGATCTTCGCCGTCGACGCCTCCGGATCGGCGGCGCTGAGCCGGCTCGCGGAAGCCAAGGGCGCGGTCGAATTGATGCTCGCGGAAGCCTATGTGCGGCGCGACCGGGTGGCGCTCCTCGCCTTCCGAGGGCGCGAGGCCGAGCTCCTGCTCGAACCGACCCGCTCGCTCGCGCGCGCCAAACGCGGCCTCGCCGCGCTGCCGGGCGGGGGCGCGACGCCGCTCGCCGCAGGGATCGCGGCGGCTGCCACCCTCGCCGAGACGCTTGCGCGGCGCGGCGAGAGCCCCGCGATCGTGATCCTCACCGACGGGCGCGCCAACATCGCCCGCGACGGCGAGCCCGGCCGCGAGCGGGCGCGGGAGGACGCGCTGTCGGCCGCGCGGGGGGTGTGCGCGCTCGGCACGCCGGCGCTCCTCGTCGACATCGCCCGCACGAGCCAGCCGCTCGCCCGCGAGGTGGCGCAGGCGATGGGCGCGGCCTATCTCGCTCTGCCGCTGTGCAACGCCGCGAGCCTGTCCGCCGCGGTCTCCGCGGCGCTGCCGCCGGCGCGCTGAGCCATGCCCGCGCGGCTCGACTTTTCGCGCGAGCGCGCGACGTGGCCGAACGCGGACGCGAGCGCCTTCGTCGAGGCGGCGGGCATGCGCTGGCACGTCCAGCGGATGGGGGAGGGGCCGGTCCTCCTCCTCGTCCACGGCACGGCGGCGACGACGCATTCCTTCCGCGACCTGATGCCGATCCTCGCGCGCCGCTTCGACGTGATCGCCTGCGACCTGCCCGGCCACGGTTTTTCCGACCCCGCCCCGCACCCGCCGACCCTGCCGGCGGTGGCGCGCGGGATCGCCGAGCTGATGGGGGCGCTCGGGGCCGCGCCCGCGCTGGCGCTCGGCCATTCGGCGGGCGCGGCGATCCTGGTGCGCGCGGCGCTCGACGGGCTGCTCGCGCCGCGCGGGATCGTGGGGGTGAACGCGGCCATCATGCCCTTCGAGGGCTTCGCGGGGCGCGTGTTCTCGCCGCTCGCCAAGCTCCTCGTGATCAACCCCTTCGTGCCGCGCCTCTTCGCGGCGGGCGCGGATGCGGCGAGCGTGGAGCGGCTCCTTGCCCAGACCGGCTCGCGGCTCGACGCGGCGGGCGTCGCGCTCTATGCCCGCGCGATCGCGAGCCCGGGCCACGTCGCGGGCGCGCTCGCGATGATGGCGCATTGGAATCTCGACGCCCTCGTCGAGGATCTGACGCGGCTTTCCACGCCGCTCCTCCTCGTCGTCGGCGAGCGCGACAGGGCGGTGCCGCCCCTCGATTCGCGCCGCGTGCGCGCCCTCGTCCGCCACGCCCGCCTCGAGCACCTGCCGCGGCTCGGCCACGTCGCCCACGAGGAGGCCCCGGAGGCGGTCGCTGGGTTGGTGGAGGGGTTTTGGGGGGAGGTGGGGTGAGAGGTGGGGTGGAGGGCGCTCCGGCTGCGCTTCTCCGAGGAGCGCATGGAGCCGGTCGAACTGCCTCGTGCGTGGGTGTATGAACGTCGTGCGATCTCCGGCGATTCCGGGATCCGACGGGGAGACGGACATGGGCCCAGCGAGCGACGAGGCGTTCTGGGACAAGATCGCGGCCAAGTACGCGCGCGACCCGATCAAGGACATGGCGGGCTACGAGCGCTCGCTCGAGCGCACGCGCGGCCTTCTCGGGGAAGGTGCCGACGTGCTCGAGCTCGGCTGCGGGACGGGGACGACGGCGCTCGCGCTCGCCGCGTCGGCGGGCGCCTATCTCGCGACCGATTTCTCCGCGCGCATGATCGCGATCGCGCAGGAGAAGGCGCAGGCGACCCCGCTCCCCGGCCTGCGCTTCCGGCGGGCGACGGCCGAGGCGCTCGCGGCGGAGGGGCACGCGTTCGACGTCGTCCTCGCCTTCAACGTGCTGCATCTCGTGCGCGATCTGCCGGCGACGCTCGGTGCCGTTCGCGCGCTGACGAAGCCGGGAGGGCTGTTCGTGTCGAAGACGGGCTGCGTCGGCGAGATGAGCCCGCTCCTGCGGCTCGCCATCCCCCCGATGCGGCTCGTGGGGCTCGCGCCCCACGTGGCGATCCTCGACGCGCCGATCTTGCAGGCGGCGATCGCTGCTGCGGGCTTCGAGATCCTCGCCTGCGAGCGCCACGCCACGCGCGGGCGCGACGCGCGGCCCTTCATCGTCGCGCGGCGGACGTGAGCCGAGGGCGTAAGCCCTCAGGCGCGCGCGGGATCGGCGAAGGTGGGGATGTCCTTGGGCATGCCCTGGGCGTCGGCGAAGGCGACGTAGTCCATCTTCAACACCTCCTCGAAATGGAAGAGGCTGCGGATCGTCATCCGCCGGCCGCGGTCGAGGATCAGGAGCGCGTAGCCCTCGGCGACGAAGGGGCGCAGATAGGCGACGATCCCCGAGCGCTTCCAGATCTCCGGGCGGGCGGGGTCGACGAAGAGGACGAAGGCGCGCTCCACCGGGTCCTTGTGGAAATAGGCGCCGGCTTCGAGGGGGTGAGGGATGCGGTGGCGGTCGGGCGCGTTGGTCAGGCGCGCGGAGAGATGGGCGCATTCGTAGGCGCGGCAGGTCGCTGGCCGCTCGGGCTGCCCGAACACGCCGCAGCCTTGATTCGCGATGTGCCGGCAGGGGACGTACATCGGCTTGTCGAGGGCGGCGATGTCGGGGAGCGTGCAGCAGAGCGTGCACGTCCGACAATGCGAGATGCGCGCCCCCGAGAGCACCTTGCGCTTGGCCTCACCCATGTCCTCGCCCCGAAATCCCCGTTATCCCCGCAATTCCCGCAAGCCTCGCCTGCAAGGACCGCGCCGACCATGCCCGCGTCGCAGGGGCCGGCGCAAGCCGCTCGGCATCTGATATAGAGGGGCCATGCGCTACCCGCCCGAGATTCTCGACGAGATTCGTGCCCGGCTTCCCGTCTCGGAAGTCGTGGGCAAGCGCGTGCAGCTGAAGCGCGCGGGGCGCGAGTGGAAGGGGCTGTCGCCCTTCAATCCGGAGAAGTCGCCCTCCTTCTTCGTCAACGATCAGAAGGGCTTCTACCATTGCTTCTCGTCCGGGCGGCACGGGGACGTGTTCGATTTCGCGATGGAGGTGGAGGGGCTGTCCTTCCCCGAGGCGGTCGAGCGGCTCGCGGCGCAGGCGGGCGTCACGCTGCCGAAGGCGCAAGCCGTCGATCCCGTTCGCGAGAAGCGCCGGCACGACCTCTACGGCGTGATGGAGCTCGCCGCCGCCTTCTTCGAGGGGGAGCTTTCGGGGCGGCGCGGCGGCAAGGCGCGCGACTATTGCGAGCGGCGCGGGCTGACGGAGAGCGTGCGCGGGCGCTTCCGCCTCGGCTACGCGCCCGCCGACCGCTACGCGCTGCGCGACCATCTCGCGGGCAAGGACGTCGAGGTCTCGCTGATGGTCGAGGCGGGGCTCCTCGTCACCGGGGATGACGTCAACGTGCCCTTCGACCGCTTCCGCGATCGGCTGATGTTCCCCATCACGGATCTGAAGGGCCGCGTCGTCGCCTTCGGCGGGCGCGCGCTCGCCGCCGACGTGCCGGCGAAGTACCTCAACTCGCCCGAGACGCCGCTCTTCCACAAGGGCGCGATGCTCTACAACGCGCATGCGGCCCGCAAGGCGGCGCACGAGCGCGGCAGCGTGATCGCGGTCGAGGGCTATGTCGACGTGATCGCGATGTCGGTCGCGGGCTTCCCCAACACCGTCGCCCCCCTCGGCACGGCGATGACCGAGGAGCAGCTCGCGCTCCTGTGGCGGATGGCGGATGTTCCGATTCTCTGCTTCGACGGCGACAAGGCCGGCCGGCGCGCCGCCTTCCGCGCGCTCGACACGGCGCTGCCGGCGCTGCCGGTCGGCAAGTCCCTGCGCTTTGCGATGCTGCCCGAGGGGCAGGACCCGGACGATCTCGCGCGCGCCGGCGGAGCGGCCGCGATCGAGCGGGTGCTCGGCGCGGCGCTTCCCCTCGTCGACATGCTCTGGGCGCGCGAGCTCGAGGCGGGCCCCGTCGCGACGCCGGAGGAGCGCGCGGCGCTGGAGCGGCGCCTGATGACGAGCGTGCGCGCGATCAAGGACGAGACGCTGCAGCGCTATTATCGCGAGGACATGCTCGGGCGCCTGCGCGAGGCCTTCGGCACGCAGCGCGGCGGCGATCGCGGCGGCGGCGGGGGGCGCTATGCCGGCGCGGGAAGCGGCAACGGTCGCGGCGGCGGTTTCGGCGCGGGGCGCGGGGGAGGGCGCTTCGGCGAACCGGCGAGCGCGCGCGTGCCCGCGGGCTACCGGCCGAGCTCGGTCCTGTTGAGCACGAGCCTGTTCGCAAAGCCCGAGGAGGGCGTGGCCCCCGCCGCGCATCCCCGCGAGGCGGCGATCGTCTGCGCCTTCGCGAGCCACACCCGCCTGCTCGAGAGCGAGGTCGAGACGCTCGCCGCGCTCGATTTCGAGAGCCGCGAGGCGCGCGCGCTGCAGCAGGCGCTCGTCGACGCCTGCGCCCACCATGCCGCGCTCGCGCCGGAGATCGTGGAGGCGCGGCTCGCCCGCGACGGGCTCGACGCCGCCCGCACGGCGCTCGCGGAGCGGATCATCCCCTCCTTGCGCTGGATCGTCGATCCCTTCGCCGATCCGATCCGCGTCGAGGACGCGGTTCGGCAGGCGATCATCTTGCATCGGCGGGCGCACACGCTACATACGGAACTCCGAGCGGCCGAGCGGGCGCTCGCCGAAGACGACACGGAGGCGAACCTCGCCTGGCTGCGGGAGGTTCAGCTCCAATTGTCGTCCCTCGAAGGTGCGGAAGCGCAGCGCGAGGACGGGTGAGGTGTCGGAGGGGGTTGGGCCGCGGAGCGTGGGCGAGAGCGCGACGGGTCCGGTGAAGAGAACGAGACGAGCGAGGCCGCGTCGGGGGCGCCGCGGCCTTATCCTGGTTGCTGTCGGACGTACTTGGTTAACGCTCCGACAAGGCGGTGCGGTTATGCTGCGCGGCCGGCGAGACGGAGGCGACGGTCTCCGGCCGGGTGCGCCTGCCGCGGCGTGCGACCCCTACGCGTGGGATAAGATGTGAATGGCCACCAAGACCACTGAGACGACCGAGACGGCTCCCGAGCAGACGACCGACGGTCCGCTGCTCGACCTGACCGATGCCGCCGTCAAGCGGATGATCAAGGCCGCCCGCAAGCGGGGCTGGGTGACCTACGACGAGCTGAACTCGGTGCTGCCGCCCGACGAGTTCTCGTCCGAGCAGATCGAGGACGTGCTCGGCCAGCTCTCCGAGATGGGCATCAACGTGGTCGACAACGAGGAGGCCGACGAGGCCGCCTCGGAGGACGGCGAGGAGGAGGCCGACGGCGGAGATCTCGTCGAGGCCGCGCAACCCTCCCGCGCCGTGGCGACGCGCGCGGAGACCACGCGCGAGCCGACGGATCGCACCGACGACCCGGTGCGCATGTATCTGCGCGAGATGGGCTCGGTCGAGCTCCTGTCGCGCGAGGGCGAGATCGCCATCGCCAAGCGCATCGAGGCCGGTCGCGAGGCGATGATCGCCGGGCTCTGCGAGAGCCCGCTCACCTTCCAGGCGATCATCATCTGGCGCGACGAGCTCGTCGAGGGCCGGGTCCTCCTGCGCGACATCATCGATCTCGAGGCGACCTATGCCGGGCCGGAAGGCCGTGGCGGCGTCAAGATGGGCGAGGGCGCCGAGGGCGAGGAGAGCGAGGAGAGCGTCGAGGCGCCCGCCCGCGGCGACGGCGAGGCCGGCCCCGAGGGCGCCGCTCCCCCCGAGGGCGATCTCGACGACGACGACATGGAGAACAACGTCTCGCTCTCCGCCATGGAGGCCGAGCTCAAGCCGCGCGTGCTCGAGACGTTCGACCGCATCGCCGACAATTACAAGAAGCTGCGCCGCCTCCAGCTCGAGCATGTCGAGCAGCGCATGCAGAACTCGCAGCTGACCCCCTCCCAGGAGCGCAAGTACAAGAAGCTCAAGGAGGAGATCGTCACCGACGTCAAGTCGCTGTCGCTCAACCAGAACCGCATCGACGCGCTCGTCGAGCAGCTCTACGACATCAACAAGCGGCTGATGTCCTACGAGGGCCGGCTGATGCGTCTCGCCGAGAGCTACGGCGTCGCGCGCGAGGACTTCCTGCGCAATTACCAGGGCTACGAGCTCGACCCGAAATGGGTGCTGCGCGTCTCCAAGCTCGGCGGGCGCGGCTGGCGGGAATTCGTCGCCCACGGCAAGGACAACATCCACGCCCTGCGCGAATCGATCCAGTCGCTCGCCTCCGAGACCGGGCTCGAGATCTCGGAATTCCGTAAGATCGTCGCCATGGTTCAGAAGGGCGAGCGCGAGGCGCGGCAGGCAAAGAAGGAGATGATCGAGGCGAACCTGCGTCTCGTGATCTCGATCGCGAAGAAATACACGAACCGAGGCCTGCAATTCCTGGACCTCATCCAGGAGGGCAATATCGGCCTGATGAAGGCGGTCGACAAGTTCGAGTATCGCCGCGGCTACAAGTTCTCGACCTACGCCACCTGGTGGATCCGGCAGGCGATCACCCGCTCGATCGCCGACCAGGCCCGCACGATCCGCATTCCCGTGCACATGATCGAGACGATCAACAAGATCGTGCGCACCTCGCGCCAGATGCTGCACGAGATCGGCCGCGAGCCGACGCCCGAAGAGCTCGCCGAGAAGCTGGCGATGCCGCTCGAGAAGGTGCGCAAGGTCCTCAAGATCGCCAAGGAGCCCATCTCTCTCGAGACGCCGATCGGCGACGAGGAGGATTCGCATCTGGGCGATTTCATCGAGGACAAGAACGCGATCCTGCCGATCGATGCGGCCATCCAGTCGAACCTGCGCGAGACCACGACCCGCGTCCTCGCCTCGCTCACCCCGCGCGAGGAGCGCGTGCTGCGCATGCGCTTCGGCATCGGCATGAACACCGACCACACGCTCGAAGAAGTCGGCCAGCAATTCTCCGTGACCCGCGAGCGCATCCGCCAGATCGAGGCGAAGGCGTTGCGGAAGCTCAAGCACCCGTCGCGGAGCCGGAAGCTGCGGAGCTTCTTGGATAATTGAGGCGCTCGAGCCCGATCGAGGTTCCGTTGCGTGCGGGGGCTCTTCAACCCCGCGCGCGACTGGGGTTCATTCTCTGGTGCAGGATACGGACGCGGCTTCTGCTCGACGAGACAGTCTGATGCGACGGGTCACTGCTCGCGCCGCACGGAGTCGAGAAAGCGATCGACGTCGAACGGGGCGTCGTCATACCCGCTCGCCTCGCCCTCGGCGATGGCCTCGCGAAGACGCCGCAATGCCTCGTCTTCCTCTGCAAGAAAACTGAGGGCGGCGTGAACCGCTTCGGAAGGCGTGCGATAGCGGCCGTCCGCGACGGCGCGAGCGACGAGGATCGCATCGAAGCCGCAGCGGCGTCGGCAATGCCGACGCCGGCCCCCTCCCTCACCCGCCCATCTTCTTGCGCCGCTGCGCGAGCGTGCGCAGGCGCAGCGCGTTGAGCTTGATGAAGCCCGCCGCGTCGCGGTGATCGTAGGCGACCGCGCCTTCCTCGAAGGTGACGAGGTCCTGGTCGTAGAGGGAATAGGGGCTCTCGCGGCCGATCACGTGGACGCCGCCCTTGTAGAGCTTGAGGCGGACCGTGCCGGTGACGTGCTCCTGGCTCTTGTCGACGAGCGCCTGGAGCATCTCGCGCTCGGGCGAGAACCAGAAGCCGTTGTAGACGAGCTCGGCGTAACGCGGGGCGAGCTCGTCCTTGAGGTGGGCGGCGCCGCGGTCGAGCGTGATCGATTCGATGGCGCGATGGGCGACCGAGAGGATGGTGCCGCCGGGCGTCTCGTACATGCCGCGGCTCTTCATGCCGACGAACCGGTTCTCGACAAGATCGAGCCGGCCGATGCCGTTCTCGCGGCCGAGATCGTTGAGGCGCGCGAGCAGGGTCGCCGGCGAGAGGGCCTGCCCGTCGATCGAGACCGCGTCGCCGCGCTCGAAGCCGACGGTGATGACGGTGGGCGTGTCGGGCGCGTCCTCGGGGGAGACGGTGCGCGAGAAGACGTAGTCCGGCACCTCCTGCGCGGGGTCTTCGAGCACCTTGCCCTCGGAGGAGGTGTGCAGGAGGTTCGCGTCGACGGAGAAGGGCGCCTCGCCGCGCTTGTCCTTGGCGATCGGGATCTGGTGGGCCTCGGCAAAGGCGATGAGCTGCTCGCGCGAGCGCAGGTCCCATTCGCGCCAGGGCGCGATGACGGTGACGTCGGGCTTCAACGCGTAATAGCCGAGCTCGAAGCGCACCTGGTCGTTGCCCTTGCCGGTGGCGCCGTGGCAGACGGCGTCGGCGCCGGTCATCTCGGCGATCTCGATCTGGCGCTTGGCGATCAGCGGGCGCGCGATCGAGGTGCCGAGCAGATAGACGCCCTCGTAGACGGCGTTGGCGCGGAACATCGGGAACACGTAGTCCCGCACGAATTCCTCGCGCAGGTCCTCGATGTGGATGTTCTCCGGCTTGATGCCGAGGAGCTCGGCCTTCTTGCGCGCCGGCTCGAGCTCCTCGCCCTGGCCGAGATCGGCGGTGAAGGTCACCACCTCGCAGCCGTAGGTGGTCTGGAGCCACTTGAGGATGATGGAGGTGTCGAGGCCGCCGGAATAGGCGAGGACGACCTTGTTCACACGCTTCTCGGTCATGGGTCGAGTCTCGGACTTTTTTTCGCCGACATCATGACGGCGAGGTGGGACGGCGCGTTTATAAAGCGGTGGACGGCGCGCGCAACCGCTCGCGCGGCGGACGCCTCTGCCTCATGCTCACACTCAAGCCTGCCCCCGAGGTTCGCCCCCATGGCTCGTCGCCCCGTCCTGGAATTCTGGTTCGATTTCGCCTCCACCTACGCCTACTTGTCCGCGATGCGCATCGAGCCCCTGGCCGAGGCGGCGGAGGTCGAGGTGCGCTACCGGCCGTTCCTGCTGGGGCCGATCTTCCAGGCGATGGGCTGGACCTCCTCGCCCTTCAACCTCTACCCGGTGAAGGGCCGCTACATGTGGCGCGACGTCGAGCGCGAGGCGGGGCGGCTGGGGCTGCCCTTCCAGCGGCCGTCGCCCTTCCCGCAGAACACGCTCTCGGCCGCCCGCGTCGCGCTCTCGGGCGCCGATCAGCCGTGGTGCGGGGCGTTCGTGCGCGCGGTCTTCTCGGCGGAATACGGCGAGGGGCGCTCGATCGAGGAACCCTCCGCCGTCGCCGCGATCGCGACCTCGATCGGGCTCGACGGCGACGCCGCCCTCAAGGCGGCGAGCGCCGAGGGCGTCAAGACCCGGCTGCGCGCGGTCAACGAGGAAGCGCGCACGCGCGGCGTCTTCGGCGCGCCGACCTTCTTCACCGAGGACGGCGAGATGTTCTGGGGCAACGACCGGCTCGAGACCGCGCTCGCCTGGGCGACGGGGCGCTGAGGGCGCGGGGCGCGGGCGTAACCGCCGCAGGGAGATCGACGGCGCGGGGTCTTGAAAGCGGGCGCGCGAGTGCCGACAACGGGGCTGTGCCGCCCCGCCAGGGAGACCCGATGCTGCCCGATCCCAGTGCCGGCCCGCCGCCCCCGCGGCGCGAGCCGGCCTTCAACCTGCCGACCGTGGTGCTCGTCTCCGGCGCGCTCCTGTTCGCGATCCACGCCTTCCTCGGCTTTCTCGATCCGCAAGCCTCCTTCGACGTCGTGCTCCGCTTCGGCTTCGTGCCGGCCGCGTGGACGATCGGGCTCGACGAGGAGGCGGTGCGCGTCGTCGCGGAGAACCTCGTCGCGACCGGCGCGGGGGACATCGCGCGCGATCTCGCCTTCGCCCGCTACGTGCTGGCGACGGCGTCGGACGCGCCCTGGACGCTCGTCACCTACGCCCTCCTGCACGGATCCTGGCTGCATGTCGGGCTCAACGTGGTCTGGCTCGCCGCCTTCGGCTCGCCGGTGGCGCGGCGGATCGGCACGGCGCGCTTCCTCGCGCTCGCCCTCGTCTGCGCGGTTGCGGGCGCGCTCGCGCATTGGTGGAGCCACTTCTACGAGGTCGTGCCGATGATCGGCGCCTCGGCGGCGGTGTCGGGCATGATGGCGGCCGCCGCGCGATTCGCCTTCACGCCCGGCGGCGGGCTCGGCTTCGCGAGCCGGCCGGCCCACCTCCTGCCGCGTCTCTCCCTCGTCGAGATGCTCGCCAACCGACCGGCGATGGTGTTCATCGGCATCTGGTTCGCGATCAACCTCGTGTTCGGCGTCGCGGCGACGCCGCTCGGGCTCGTCGACGGCGGCATCGCCTGGGAGGCGCATATCGGCGGCTTTCTCGCGGGCCTGTTCCTGTTCCCCCTCGTCGATTCGGGCCCGCGCCGCCGCGACGATCGGGCAAATCCCTTCGCTTGAATTCGAGCGTCGCCTCTTCCATCCTGGATGACGAGCCGAGCGGGAGCGGGCGCCGCGAGAAGCGCCCACGCCGTCGGGCCGCCAGGAGGCCGGGGAGAGGCGCGCGGATTCGCGCGCGAGGAGGAGGAAACGCGATGACGGTCAAGCACGTGCTATCCGAGAAGGGCGGTCAGGTCGTGACGATCGCCCCCGCCCGCAGCCTCGCCGAGGCCGCCCAGCTCCTCGCCCAGAGGCGAATCGGCGCGGTGGTGGTGAGCGAGGACGGCGCGCGCGTCGGTGGCATCCTGTCCGAGCGCGACATCGTCCGCGCCGTCGCGCGCGAGGGGGCGAAGGCGCTCGAGGCGCCGGTCTCGGCCTACATGACGCGCGACGTGATCACGAGCGTGCCCGAGACGCCGATGGACGATCTCATGGAGATCATGACCACCGGCAAGTTCCGCCACGTTCCGATCCTCGTCGACGGCCGCCTTGCGGGCATCGTCTCCATCGGCGACGTCGTCAAGCACCGCCTCGCCGCGATCGAGGCGGAGACGCAGGCTTTGAAGGAGTATATCGCGGGGTGATGGGTCCCGCGGGCGCTGCGGCGCAATCAAGGGATGGTTGATGGATTGACGGAGCAATTCATACCATCCGGCGATGAACACACCGAGCTCGTTCGAGTGGGACGACCAGAAAGCCGCGGCGAACGTGGTCAAGCACGGCATTGCCTTCGAGGATGCAATCGACGTGTTCAAGGACCCTGAGCGGCTGGTCGTGATCGACAATCGGAGCGACTACGGCGAAGAGCGGACGAACGTAATCGGGGCGGTCGACACGGTGGTCTTGGTCGTGAGCTGCACGATGCGCGGGCAATCCTGTCGAATAATCTCGGCTAGGCGGGCCAGCAGGCGCGAGAGGCGAGCCTATAACGGCGATATAGAAGAAGCGAGTAACAGACGATGGCTACAGTGAAAAAGACGCTGGCCGATCTCGCGGCTCGCCGCCCGCGCTCCTCGAACGAGAGGCGCAAGTCCTTCGCCGCGGCGAGTGAGGAGACGGTCGAACGCCTCGCAGCCGAAGATGGCGATTGCCCTGAGCTCGACGACGAGCAATTGGAGCGCGCGCGGGCATCGCGGACGGCGCGCAAAGCGCAGGAGCGCAGCGGCATGAGCCGAGCTGCCTTCGCAGAAGCCTACAGGATCGATCCGCTACGTCTGCAGGACATCGAGGACGGGCGGGCGGCGGACGACATCGTGCTCGTGTCGTATCTGAAGGTCATCGCCGCCGATCCCGACCTCGTCCGGCGCGCTCTCTCCAGCGACGCGCCCTGACCCACTCCCCACGCGAGCGACACGGCGGCGCATGCCGGAACGGTGCCGGGCGCAGTCACGTTCCTCCCGCGAGCATTTCCCACGCGAGAGGAGCGATTTCCATGAAGGGACCCGACGTTTCCCTGCGCCATCTCCAGCGCGCGCTGACGATGGAGCTGACGACGATCAACACCTACCTGCTGCAGGCGGCCAAGCTTGAGGATTGGGGTCTCGACGTGCTCGCCGCGCGCATGGAGGCGGAGATCGAGGAGGAGCGCGAGCACGCCAAGGCCTTCCTCGAGCGCATCCTCTTCCTCGAGGGCGAGGCCGACGTGAGCACGCTCGATCCGATCGGCCAGGACCGGTCGATCCGCGACGTCTACCAGACGCAGCTGAAGATGGAGCTCGAGGCGCGCTCCTATTACGACCACGCCGCCCGCGAGGCGCGCGAGGCGGGCGATCTCGGTACCTTCGACCTGTTCCGCGCGATCCTGGCGGACGAGGAGGAGCATATCGACTTCGTCGAGACGCAGTTCCACCTGATGGAGCTGATGGGCGAGCAGCTCTACGTCTCGCGCCAGGTCTCCGACGTCGCCAAGCACGACGACGACGACTGATTCCCGACGGCGGCGCAAGGCACGGGTGACGATCGCCGCGGGGTCTGGCATGATCGCACCGCGCGAGGGGGTGAAGGGCGCGCCCGCCGCGCCTATCTCCCCCCGACGGGCGCCCTGCCTGCGCCGCGAGAACGGGACACGACGACGATGAGCCAGCCGCGTTTGCGCACGAACGAGATCGACCCCGTGGTCGGGACCGTCGACCCGGTCTGGGCCCGGGCGCGGGGGGAGGCGGAGACCGTCGTCGCCTCCGAGCCGTCGCTCACGAATTTCGTCCTGACGAGCATCCTCAACCATTCCTCGCTCGAAGAGGCGGTGATCCACCGCGTCGCCGCGCGGCTCGCCCATCCGGCGCTCTCCGCCGACCTGATCGCCCAGACCTATCGCGAGGCGCTGCGACGCGAGCCGGAGATCGGCCAGGCGTTCCGCGCCGACATCCTCGCGGTCGCCGATCGCGACCCCGCCTGCACCCGCCTGATCGAGCCGATGCTCTACTTCAAGGGCTTCCACGCGCTCCAGACGCACCGGCTCGCGCATTGGCTCTGGCACCAGGGCCGGCAGGATTTCGCGCTCTACCTGCAGAGCGTCTCCTCGGAGGTGTTCCAGACCGACATCCACCCGGCCGCCCGGATCGGGCGCGGGCTCTTCCTCGACCACGCGACGGGGCTCGTCGTCGGCTCGACCGCGGTGATCGACGACGACGTCTCGATCCTCCAGGGGGTGACGCTGGGGGGGACCGGCAAGGTGCGCGGGGACCGGCATCCGAAGATCCGGCGCGGCGTCCTGATCGGCGCGGGCGCGAAGATCCTCGGCAATATCGAGGTCGGACAATGCGCGCGGGTTGCCTCGGGCTCGGTCGTGCTCAAGGACGTGCCGCCCTGCACGACGGTCGCGGGCGTGCCGGCGAAGGTCGTCGGCGAGGCCGGCTGCGCGGAGCCAGCGCGGACGATGGACCAGATCCTCAACGAGGGCCTCGCGGGCAAGTGAGCCGCGGCGCGGCCGCCGTGACGGCGGCCCGGCTCGGCTTGCGGGCGCGCGCGCATCGTGTCATCCCTGCCCGCGCCTGCGACAACGAACGAGGATCGAAGTGGACAAGACCGAAATCGCCAAGATCGAGCGCTATCTGCGGCGCACCTTCGCCAACCATTCGATCAGCGTGCGCGCGCGCCCGAAGAAGACCGATTCGGCCGAGGTCTATGTGGGCGAGGAATTCATCGGCGTCCTCTTCGTCGACGACGAGGACGAGGACCGCTCGTTCCAGTTCCAGATGGCGATCCTCGACACCGATCTCGAGGAGTGATCAGCGCGTCCCCTGCGTCAGCAGGGTATCGACCTCCGCGACGATGCGGGTCCAGTGCCCGAGCGCCTCGCGCGGCAGCCTGACCTGCGCGTCGAGGCCCGCGCGGCGGATTTCGGCGAGGCAGGGGAGCATCACCTGCGCCCCCGCCTTCGGCTCGAGGCAGCGCGCGGAGAAGCTGCGCCCCTGCGGCGGGGCGAGGTGGAGCGTCTCCCCCTCGTAGGGCGTGCCGGGCGCGAAGCTGCGCTCGACGAGCCCGTCGGGCGTCGTGCGCGCGCCGCTCACCAGAAAGCGCCCGTAGAGCATCGCCGGCCGATCGGACGGCGGCAGGGCGTCGTCGGCGCGGGCGATCGAGAGACCGATCGCGAGATCGGGGTCGATATCGTCGCGGCCCAGGAAGGCACCGAGCGGGGCGTGCAGCGCGAGCCGGTCGGCCGAGGCGCCGCGCGGGACGGCCACGACCCACGCGCGAGGGACGGCGATGCGGCGGTCCGCGATCGCCCATTCGACGGTCTGCGGCGGGGTCGCCGCCTCTACCGCGATCAACGTGCGCGACCACAGCGCGAGGGCGGTCAGCCCCGCGACGAGGCTCGCCGCGAACAGGCCGGCGGGGAGGCCGATCGAGCGGTAGCGGATCGCGGGATGCGCGGCGTCGCGGCGGGCGGCGCGGGGGCTGGCGAGAGGCATGGCGCGGTCCTCCGGCACAATCCTTCGGGAAACGATCGGGTCGCGAGCTGGGCGATGCCGTTAACCTTGTCGACCATTCGTGCTTAACGAGCGGTAAAGGCTCTGAGATGATCGCTGCGCCGGAACGGGACGCGCGGCGGTGCCCGCTGCGGTCTCGACGCAACGCTCGATCCGCGGAGCAAGCCGATGAGCCTCGACCCGACCACGATCGCGAGCCTCCTCGCGCTGGCCACCGGCCTCGCCGCGGCGGGCCTGACGGCGAGCGCCTTCGAACTCGTCACCCATCGTCGCGCGAGCTTCGCGCTCCTGCGCGGCGGCGGCATCGCGGCGATCGCCAGCGTCCCGCTGATCGCGGTGAGCGCGCCGTTCATCATCCTGCGCAACACCGTGCGCGGGCGCCGATTCGAGCGTCGGCCGGTCCCCTTCGTCGTCGCCGCGAGCGCGATCGCCGGCTTCTGGAGCCTCGCCTCGGGCCATCTCATCCTGGACATCGCGCGCATGATCGGCTCTTGAGGAGCGGATGCCAGGAGGAGGACCCGGGATGAGCGGCGAGCCGGCGCAGACGATCACCTTCGACGATTTCCTGCGGGTCGACGTGCGCGTCGGGCGAATCGTCGCCGCCGAGCCCTTCCCGGAGGCGCGCAAGCCCGCCTACAAGCTGACGATCGATTTCGGTCCGGAGATCGGCACGCGGCGCTCCTCGGCGCAGATCACCCGCCATTACACGCTCGACGAGCTGCCGGGCCGCCTGGTGCTTGCGGTCGTGAATTTTCCGCCGCGGCAGATCGGCAAGTTCATGTCGCAGGTGCTGACGCTCGGCGTGCCCGACGAGGACGGCGAGGTGGTGCTGATCGAGCCGTCGCAGGCGGTGCCGATCGGCGGGCGCCTCTACTGACCGGCCTGCGGCGGATCGCCGTAGGTGGAGGGCAGCAGCGCCTCGAAGCGCGCGCGGACCACGCGATAGCATTCGCAGGAGGCGGCCTCGAGCCCCGCGAGATCGACGCATTCGATGAGCCCGCGCCGATACCGAATCAGCCCCTGGTCCTGCAGGCTGCGCGCGGCCGCGGTGACGGTGGTGCGCTGCACGCCGAGCATCTCCGCCATCGCCTCCTGCGTCAGCGGGACGACGTTGCCGCCCGTGCGGTCGCGGCAGGTGAGGAGCCAACGGCAGAATCGCTGCTCGACGCCGTGGAGCGCGTTGCAGGCGACGGTCTGCATCACTTGGCAGGCGAGCGCCTCGCGATAGCGCTCGACGAGCGCGCGCAGAGCGGGGCTTTCGGCGTAGACCGCGCGGAAGCGGTCGATCGGGATTCGCCGCGCGCGGCCGGGGATCTGGACCACGCAGCGGGCGAAGGCCCCCGTCGGTTCGGCGGTCGAGAAGCCGACAATGCCTTCGCGGCCGATCGTCGCCATCTCGACGGCGGCGCCGTCCTCCATGACGGCAACGAGCGCCGCGACGCCGCTTTGGGGGAAGTAGACGTGCTCGACCTCGCCCCCGGCCTCGTGCAGCACGTCCCCGCGCAGGAGCGCGCAGGCGACGAGGTCGCGTTTGAGGAGGTCTTGCTCCCGCTGGGGAAGAGCGACGAGCAAACGGTTCTCGTCGTCGCTCAAGCGCAGGATCTGGCGCGAGCCGCCCGTGCGCCCGTGATGAGGAAATGCCCCGTCGCTGCCCATGTCCCGCGCCACCGGTGGTTTATCTGCTTGCCGTGCGTGATCGGAGCGGGATCAACCCCGCCGCCGATGCCGGAGACACCTTAAGACAACAATTGGCAGGTGTAGGGCAACAAAATACCGACAAGCATCTCGGATTTTTGTCGAGTGTCTCGCGTCGCGCGCTGCGTCACCTGACGGGTGCGCGCATAGGTAGTCGCCCGAATGGAGCCGCCGATGACGAGAGATTGACAGCGTGACGCTTGCCTGATAGAAGATAAGCACGCTGGAGTTTTGCGCCTGGATCTCCTCAGCCGATCATCGGATGTGAGGGCGAGCGAGCGACGATAGTAACCCGGCGACCGCCCGGACCGACGGCGAGCACACATCCTGCAACCGGCAGCTTCATCGACCGACCGCGCCGACGCGGCTGCGGAGCCCGACGGGCTCGCGCTCGCGCGGGGCCTGCGCGGCTTCGTCGCGGAGCGGCTGGCGCGGCTCTCGGGTCCCGAGGGGGAGGAGGATCCGCGGGTCACCGCGCGGATCGTCGGCGATCTGACGCGATGCCTCAAGGAACTCGTCGCGCTCGAGCGGCAGCTCGCCGCCGCGGCGCGCGAGACCCATCCGGAAGAGGGTGCCGATGCGGCTGTGGACGTCCGAGCGGCACATGCGCTGGCTGATCGCGTTGCGCGCGAGATTGAACGCGGCGGCGAGCCCGGCGGAGACCGAGGCGATCTGGAACCTCTATTCGAGGAGCGTCCGCCGCCTGGTTCGGGGTGAGGCGGCCGAGCCCGCCTGGCCGATCGCCGCGCGCGACGACCAGCTGCCGCCGCTGCGTGCCCGCGACGGGTCGAGCTGGACGGTCTGGCTCGTGCTCGGCGGGCGCGGGGCGGGCAAGACGCGCACCGGCGCCGAATGGATCCGCGGCATGGTCGCGGGGCTGCCCTGGCTGACGCGCAGACCGGTCGGCTCGATCGCGCTCGTCGGCGAGACCTTCGCGGACGTGCGCGACGTGATGATCGACGGGCCCTCGGGGCTGCTCGCGATCCACCCGCCCGGCGAGCGGCCGATCTGGACGGCGACGCGCCGGCGGCTCGAATGGCCGCAGACGGGCGCGGTCGCGCTCGCCTTCTCGGCGGAGGACCCCGAGAGCCTGCGCGGGCCGCAATTCGAGGCGGCCTGGGTGGACGAGCTCGGCAAATGGCGCCACGCCGACGCCGCCTGGGACCAATTGCAATTCGGGCTGCGGCTCGGCGAGCGCCCGCGCGAGGTGGTGACGACGACCCCGCGCGCGATCCCGCTCGTGCGCCGCCTCCTCGCCGACCAGCGGGTCGCGCTCTCGCGCGCCTCGACGGCGGCGAATGCCGGCAATCTCGCGCCCGCCTTCCTGCAGGCGGTGGTGGATCGCTATGCCGGCACGGCGCTCGGCCGCCAGGAGCTCGACGGGGAGCTGATCGAGGACCGCGCCGACGCGCTCTGGACGCGCGCCGCGATCGAGGCTCTGCGCGAGGATCGCGCGCCGCCTCTGCGACGCATCGCGGTGGCGGTCGACCCGCCGGCGACCTCGCGCAAGGGGGCGGATGCCTGCGGGATCGTGGCGGCGGGAATCGATGCTTCCGGCATCTGCCACGTCGTCGCCGACGAGAGCGCGTCCGGCCTCTCGCCGCAGGCCTGGGCGGCACGCGCGAGCCTGCTCTACCACCGGCTCGAGGCGGACGCCCTCGTCGTCGAGGTCAACCAGGGCGGCGAGATGGCGACCGCCGTCATCCGCGAGGTGGACCCGAGCGTCGCAGTGGTCAGCGTGCGCGCGACCCGCGGCAAGCACATGCGCGCGGAGCCGGTGGCGGTTCTGTACGCGCAGGGGCGCGTGCGCCATTGCGGGGTGTTTCCCGCGCTCGAGGACGAGATGACGGATTTCGGGCCGACGGGGCTGTCCTCCGGGCGTTCGCCGGATCGGCTGGACGCGCTGGTGTGGGCGATCACGCATCTCGCGCTTCAGGGCAGGGGAGGGGAGCCGCGGATGCGGATCGTGTGAGGAAATCCCTCCCCGGAGGGGAGGGTGGACGTTCGAGCGTGAGCGAGAACGGCCGGGTGGGGCCCGGGTCGAGGATGTCCTGCGAACGTCGGGCCCCACCCGACCTCGTTCGCTTCGCTCCGAGGCCACCCTCCCCTCCGGGGAGGGATTTTTTTCAGGAGTCCTCACATGCTCGGCTTTCTCGAACGCCTGGCGCATCTCGCGGCGCCGGGGCGAAAGGCGTCGCGGGCGGCGGCGGCGGTCGCGTTCTATCATGCGGGGCGGCGGGTCTGGACGCCGCGCGATTATGCGGCGCTCGCCCGCGAGGGCTACCAGAAGAACGCCGTCGTGCATCGCTGCGTGCGGCTCGTCGCCGAGGCCGCGGCGGCGCTGCCGGTGAGCCTTCTGGAGAACGGGCTGGCGCGCGACGCGCATCCGCTCCTCGATCTCCTGCGCCGGCCCAATCCGCGCGAGGACGGCGGGCGCTTCCTGGAGGGGGTGTTCGGGCACCTGCTCGTCTCGGGCAACGCCTATCTGGAGGCGGCCGCGATCGACGGGCGGGTGCGCGAGCTGCACGCGCTGCGGCCCGACCGGATGCGCGTCGTGCCCGGCGCGAACGGCTGGCCGGCTGCGTTCGAATACCAGGTCGGCGGCCAGGTGGTGCGGTTCTCGATCGGCGAGGAGGACGTCCCGCCGATCCTGCACCTGACCCTGTTCCACCCGACCGACGACCATTACGGCCTCTCGCCGATGGAGGCGGCGGCCGCCGCGCTCGACATCCACAACGCGGCGAGCGCCTGGAACAAGGCGCTTCTCGACAATGCCGCCCGGCCCTCCGGCGCCCTCGTCTTCGCGGGCGAGGCGGCGGTGTCGGACGCGCAGTTCACGCGGCTCAAGGCCGAGCTCGAGGAGACCTATCAGGGCGCGCGCAACGCGGGGCGGCCGATGCTGCTCGAGGGCGGGCTCGACTGGAAGCCGCTCGCGCTCTCGCCCAAGGAGATGGATTTCGTGCAGGCGAAGGCGGCGGCGGCGCGCGAGATCGCGCTCGCCTTCGGCGTGCCGCCGCTGCTGCTCGGGCTCCCCGGCGACGCGACGCTCGCCAATTACGCGGAAGCCAACCGCGCCTTCTACCGCCAGACCGTGATCCCGCTCGCCAAGCGCACGCTCGATGCCCTCTCGCTCTGGCTCGCGCCCGGCTTCGGCGCGGATCTGCGGCTCGAACCCGATCTCGACGCGATCGAGGCGCTCTCGGACGAGCGGGAATCGCTCTGGCGGCGGGTGAGCGCGGCGGGCTTCCTCTCGGACGACGAGAAGCGCGAGGCGCTCGGCTACGGGAGGCGGGCGTGAGCGCGCCCTATCCGTACGACCCGCCGGGCCTCTCTGGGACGATCGAGCGCCTGATCGACGCCGTCGTCAGCCGCGGCGACCTCGCCCATCTCGCGCTCCTCGCCTGGGCGCTCGCGGCGACGGGCTTCGCCTTCCTCCTGATGCGCGAGGCGCAAGCCGCGTCGCGGCGCTTCGACGATTTCGTGCGCGAGCTCGCACGCTTCAACAAACGCTTTTCCGGAGACGAGCGATGATCGGTCTGTTCAGGTCCCCGTCCACGAGCCAGCCGCCGCCCCCGCGCGAGCGGCCGGAGAACGCGCCCGACGCGGCGCGGGTGCTCGCCGCCTTCCTCGCCAATCTCGAGCGCCTGTGCGCGCAGCGCCGCCGGCCGATGTCGGGGGAGGGGGCACGATGAGCGCGCGGCGCGCCAATCTGGAGGTGAAGCTCCTCCCCCACAAGCCTCACAAGGTGAGCGAGACGGGCCTGTTCGAAGGCTATGCGAGCCTCTTCGGCATCGCCGACCTCGCTTGCGACGTGGTGATGCCAGGCGCCTTCGCGAAGAGCCTCGCGACGCGCGGCGCACGCGGCGTGCGGATGCTCTGGCAGCACGATCCGGGCGAGCCGATCGGCACCTGGCTCGCGCTCTGCGAGGACGCGCGGGGGCTGTTCGTGCGCGGGCGGCTCAATCTCGCGGTCGCCCGCGCCCGCGAGATCCACGCGCTGATGCGCGAGGGCGGGGTCGACGGGCTCTCGATCGGCTATCGCGTGGTGAAGGCGGGCTCCGGCGGGGCGGTGCGGGGGCAGCGGCTCCTGCACGAGGTCGATTTGTGGGAGATCTCGATCGTCACCTTCCCCATGCTGCCCGCCGCCCGCGTCGGCACGGTGAAGAGCCTGCCGGGCAGCCTCGCGGAGACGATCCGCCGGGCCGCGGCGCGGCTGTTCCCGCCGGTGGCGCATCCGTGCGCGTGAGAGGTTAGGGGTGGGGGTGGTGGGGCTTGTGGGGTGGTTCGCGGGGGCGTTCCGGCGGATGGGCCGAGCATGCCTGTCGACCCGCTTCACACGCCCGACCGCCCCCCACCCTTTATCCCTCCCCGCCGCTTCGCGGGGGGAGGGGGCGTTTGCGTCGGAATCCTTCTTTGCGCCGATCGCCTCGCGCGACGTTCGATGCAGGACGCGACGGAATTCCCCTCCCCCCGCGAAGCGGCG
>NZ_JBKBQG010000055.1:0-24674 GCF_046292825.1 Salinarimonas sp.
CGTCCGTCCGAGCGTCCCGTGCTCGCCGATACGGCGCCCGAGCCCGGCCCCGGCGAGCGCGCGCCGCGCGACGTTCCGGCCGTGCCGCCCTCCGCCGCGGCGCTCGGGCTCGGCGGATTGGCGCTCGGCGCCGCCCTGCCCGAGGCCGGCGGCGCCGCCGGGGCGTCCTCTCGTCGGGAGCCGCCGCGCGAGGAACCGGCCAGCGAGGAGCCGAGCCGAGAGGAGTCGACCCGAGAGGAGCCGAGCCCCCTCCTCCCGCTCACGCTCCCGGAGGAGCCCCCGCCGCCGCTCCCGGAGCGGGCGACAGCGGAGGAGCTCGCCAGCGAGGCGCACGCCGAGGAGCAGCCCCCCGCCGACGAGCTCCCCTTGGAAATGCCTCCCGTCGAGATCCCTCCCGCCGAGGAGCCCGCCGTCGACGAGCCCGTCGACGAGCCCGTCGCCGAGCCCGCGCGCTGGCCCGACGAGACGGAGCCCCGCGAGGAGCCGCCCATCGCCGCGCTCGCGCAGACCGACGACGAAGCCGAGCGCTTGGAGGCCGCCCCCGCCGACCGCGCCGAAGCCGCGCTCGAGCCGCCGCCCGAGGAGCCCCTGCTTGCGTCCGCCGAAGCGGCTCCCGAGGCGCCTTCGCCCGAAGAGCCCCCGCCCGAGGAGCCGCTCTCGGAAGAACCCGTGATCGTCGGCACCTATTCCTCCGGCGCCAACACCTACACGATGTATTCAGACGGCTCGATCGAGGCGGACACGCCCGACGGCAAGCTCTGGTTCGCCTCCCTCGACGAGCTGAAGGGCTACATCGCGAGCGCCGGCGAGGACCCGAGCGGAGCGAGCGTCAGCGAGCGGCCGTGAGGGTGCCGCCTGCGCCGCGCAGGTCCTTGTAATAGAAGGTCGTGTCGCAGACGGAGCCGTCCGGGTTCAGCGCGTAGCGCGGCACCATGCCGACCCTGCGCCATCCGGCGCGCTCGTAGAGCCGCGCGGCCTCGGGCGTGCCCGTGTCGAGGACGAGGAGGTCGCGACCCGCCGCCAGCGCGGCCGCCTCCGCCGCCGCCATCAACGCCGCGCCGATGCCCGCCCGGCGATAGCGGCGCGCGACGAGCATCTTGAACAGGTCCCCGCGATGGGGCTGGTTGTCCTGCGGCGCGAAGCCGACCTGCACCGTGCCCATCGGCGTCCCGTCCGGCGCCTCCGCGACGAGGAGCACGCGCTCGCCCCGCGCCACCGCCGCGCCCGCCTCCTCGAAGAAGCGTCGCGCGGCCTCGCGCGACGTCCCGGCCATGAAGCCGATCGAGGCGCCTCCCGCGATGCAGTCGAGGAGGATGGCGCCGAGCGCCTCCGCGCGCGCCGCGACCTCCTCGCCGCTCAGCGACCGCACCCGATGATCCCCCTCCATCGCCCCCTCCCGATCAGATCCCGCGCTCGACCACGAGCGCCACCAGATGACGCGAGGGCTCCGCCCCCGGATTGTGGAACATCGTCGGGCGATCGAGCCGCATGGCGATGCAGTCCCCCGCCTCGAGCCGATGCGTCTCCTCGCCGATGCCGAGGACGAGCGTGCCCGCGAGCACCACGACCTGTTGATGCACGGGCGCGCTGCGGAAGGCCGCATCGTAGGCGACGCGGGTGCCGGCCGGCAGTTCGACCTCCACGAGCTCGATCGGCGAGGGAAAGCCCCGCGGCGACAGGTTGCGGCGCAGATATCCCGTCTGCGGGTCGCGCCAGGCGGCCTGTTCGGACCGCCGCGACACCGGCTCCCCGTCCGCGCGCGCCTCCTCGGCGAAGAGCGCCGCGAGCGTGGTGCCGAGCCCGGCCGCGAGCCTGTCGAGCACCGCCGCGGTCGGGCTCGCCTCCCCGCGCTCGACGAGCGAGATCATCGACCGGCTCACCCCCGCCCGGCCCGCGAGCGCATCGAGACTGAGCCCCTGCGCGCTGCGCAGCGCCTTGATGCGGGTGCCGAGGCGGGTGTCGATGTCGGATGCGTTTTCCATGATAGTGGAGGATATCGTCCGGTATCCTGGAGTCAAGCGGCAAGCGAAAACATCCCTCCCCGGAGGGGAGGGATTCCGCGCGCCCATCCCTCCCCGGAGGGGAGGGTGGACTTTCGAGCGGAGCGAGAAAGGCCGGGTGGGGCCCGGGCGGAGAGGGTCCTCCAACCCTCGTGCCCCACCCGACCCCTTCGCTGCGCTCAGGGGCCACCCTCCCCTAAGGGGAGGGATTCCGCGCGCCCATCCCTCCCCGGAGGGGAGGGTGGACTTTCGAGCAAAGCGAGAAAGGCCGGGTGGGGCCCGGATGGAGAGCGTCCTCCAAGCGACGTGCCCCACCCGACCCCTTCGCTGCGCTCAGGGGCCACCCTCTCCTACGGGGAGGGATGCGCGCCTCACTTGATCAGCGCGAGCACGTCCTTGAATTCCGGGATGTCGGAGCGACCCATCCATTCGAAGGCGACCATCTCCGCGCTCACCCAATGGCAGCCGGCGTGGAGGAGGCGGGCGGTGGCGGGGTTGAGATCGCGCGCGGCGCGGCTCGCCACCGCGTCGGAGGCGACGAAGACCGTAAAACCACGCTCGCGCAGGCCGAGCGCCGTCTGAAGAACGCAGACATGCGCCTCCGTCCCGCACAGGATCACCTGATCGCGCCCCTCGCGGCGCAGATCCTCCAGAACGGCGGCGATGGCGGGCTCGCCGAGCGCGCCGAAGGCCCTCTTCTCGAACACCCGCGCAGCGTCCGGCAGGGCCTCGCCGATCGCCGCGACGGTGTGCCCGATGCCCTGCGGATATTGCTCGGTCACGAGGATCGGCACGCCGAGCCGGCGGGCGACGGCGACGAGGAACGCGCCGCGGGCGAGCGCCCCCTCCCCGTCCGGGATCGCGGGCAGGAGCCGCTCCTGGAAGTCGACGACGAGGAGGAGCCCCCGCTCGCGGCGCATCAGCACGGCGCGCGCCTCAGGCGGTCGCGCGGATGAGGCGGCGCAGCTTCTCGACGATCTCGTCGATCTCGTTCTCGGAGATGATCAGCGGCGGGGTAAGCGCGATGGTCTCGCCGGTGATGCGGATCATCAGCCCCTCGTCGTGGAAGCCCTTGTCCATCGCCTCGAAGGCGCGCTGGCCGAAGGCGCCGGGACGCGAGGCGAGGTCGATGCCCGCCACGAGGCCGAGCGTGCGGATGTCGAGCACCCCCGGCTCGTCCTTCAGCGAATGGATCGCGTCCGCCCAGACCGGCTCCATCGCCCGCGCGCGCTCGAACAGCTTCTCCTCGCGATAGACGTCGAGCGTCGCGATCGCCGCCGCGCAGGCGAGCGGATGGCCGGAATAGGTGTAGCCGTGGAAGAGCTCGATGACGTGCTCGGGGCCCTTCATGAAGGCGTCGTAGACGTGCTTTCTCGCGATCACGCCGCCCATCGGCACCGTGCCCGAATTCACGGCCTTGGCGAAGGTGATCATGTCGGGGATCACGCCGTAGCGCTCGGCGGCGAAGGCGAAGCCGAGGCGGCCGAAGCCGGAGATCACCTCGTCGAAGATCAAGAGGATGCCGTGCTTGTCGCAGATCTCGCGCAGGCGCTTCAGATAGCCCTTCGGCGGCGGCAGCACGCCCGTCGAGCCCGCCATCGGCTCGACGACGACGGCGGCGATGGTCGAGGGGTCGTGGAGCGTCACGATCCGCTCGAGCTCGTCGGCGAGATGCGCGCCCCATTCGGGCTCGCCCTTGGTGAAGGCCTGGTGCTCGCGCGAATAGGTGGCCGGCAGGTGGTCGACGCCGGCGAGCAGCGAGCCGAAGAACTTGCGATTGTTGACGATGCCGCCGACCGAGATGCCGCCGAAGCCCACCCCGTGATAGCCGCGCTCGCGCCCGATCAGCCGCGTCTTCTGGCCCTGGCCGGACACGTTCCAATAGGCGAGCGCGATCTTCAGCGCCGTGTCGATCGCCTCCGAGCCCGAATTGCAGAAGAAGACGTGTTCGAGATCGCCCGGCGCGAGCTGGGCGATGCGGGCGGCCGCGGCGAAGCCCTGCGGATGGCCGAACTGGAAGGCGGGGGCGAAGTCGAGATCCTGCGCCTGCGCCTGGATCGCCGAGACGATCTCGTCGCGATTGTGGCCGGCATTGCAGCACCACAGGCCCGCGACGCCGTCGATCACCGCGCGGCCGTCGGGCGTGTAGTAGTGCATGCCCTTGGCGCGCGAGATCAGCCGCGGACGCGCCTTGAAGGCCCGGTTGGCCGTGAACGGCAGCCACCAGGAATCGAGGTCGTTGGGCGTGTGTGCATCGCTCACAACCCGCAGATTCGTCGCGCTCGCCATCGGGATCCTCGTTCGGTTCGCTCGTGTGGTCTTCCGGGCGATGCTAGCAGGGGAAGGGACGCACGCCAAAGGCCATTCGCGCGAAGACCCGGCTTGGCATCCCCGCCGCGTCGATCCGCTCACGCCGCCGAGCGCACCGCGAGCCGCTCCGCACGGCGCTCCGGCCCGGCATAGTTCGGATCCTCCTCCTTGCGCCGGTCGAGCGGACCGCGCCGCAGCGCCACCAAGAACGCGCGGACTTCCTCGCCGAGCCGCCCGCCCTGAGACTGGACCTCGCCGGCCGCGCCGAGCACCGCGCTCGCCGTCGCCCGCGCCTCGTGGACGCTGTCGCTGACCCCGTGGATGTTGGCGGTGACCTCGCGGGTGCCCGCCGAGGCCTGCTCGACGTTGCGGGCGATCTCGCTCGTCGCCGCCGTCTGCGATTCGATGGCGCCCGCGATCTGCGCGCTCGCCTCGTCGATCTGACCGATCAGCCCGCCGATCTCGTCGATCGCGGACACCGCCGCCGCGGTCGCGCTCTGCAGGGCCTCGACCTGGGCGGCGATCTCGTCGGTCGCCTTCGCCGTCTGCCCGGCGAGCGTCTTCACCTCGGAGGCGACGACGGCGAAGCCCTTGCCGGCCTCGCCTGCGCGGGCCGCCTCGATGGTGGCGTTCAGCGCGAGCAGGTTCGTCTGCTGGGCGATCGCGTTGATGAGCTCGACCACCTTGCCGATCCGCTCGGCCGCGTCGGAGAGCCCGCGCATCGCCGCCTGCGTCTGGTCGGCGCGCGCCACGGCCTGTTTCGCGCGCTCGGCCGAGCGCTGCGCCTCGGCGACCACCTCCTGCGCGGAGGCCGAGAGCTGGGTCGCCGCCGACGCGACGCTCTCGACGCTGATCGCCATCTCCTCGGAGGTGGCGGCGACCGCGCTGGCGCGCGCGTTCGTCGTCGCCGCCCCGCTCTCGAGATTGCGCGCGAGGTCGCCCATCGCGCTCGAGGATTGGGCGAGCGTCGTCACGATCCCGTCGATCGCCGCCTCGAAATCGGCGGTCGAGGCGTTGAAGGCCGCGACGCGGTGCTCGATCACCTCCGTCGCCTCGTTGATGATCGAGGCGGCGTTCGCCAGCGAGCCGCCGAGGCCGTCGGGCAGGATGCGGCGGAAATACTTGTTGTGGCGGACCGCGTCCATCGCGGCCGCGGCCTCGCGCACGAAGGCGTCGATGCGGTCGGTCGTGTCGTTGACCTGGTGCATCAGCGCGCCGAGCCCGCCGCGCTCGCGGATGCCGATCAGCCGCGCCTCGAAATCGCCGCGCCCGATGCGGGCGATCACCGCGCGCGAGTGCTCGATCGCACGCGCGGCGCGGCGCAGGCAGAGCCCCGCCACGACCGCGCTCGCGAGGCTCGCGCCGCCGAGCCCCAGCGCGACGCCCGTGCCGAGCGTCGGCCCCGCGAGCGCCGCCCCGAGCCCGAGGACGCCGGCGGCGCCGATCGCGAGACCCGCCTCAGACAGAGAAGACGAACCGATCATAGCTCTCACCCTTGGCGGCGACGATGGCGGACAGGCGCGAGAAGGAGGCGGCGAGCCCCTCCTTGGCGTTCGAATGGGCGGCCTCGATGCCGGAGAGCTCCGCATAGAGCGGCTCGATCGCGGCGAGCGCGGCGCGCTTCGGCACGCGGCGGTTCGAGTGGAAGCCGCAGACGCGGCGCTGCGCGTCGAAGGAGGGCGTGACGTGCGCGAAGACCCAATAATGGTCCCCCGCCTTGGTCATGTTCTTGACGTAGGCGAAGATCTCCTCGCCCTTCAGGATCGCGTCCCACAGGAGCTTGAACACGGCGCGCGGCATGTCCGGATGCCGGATCATCGCGTGCGGCTGGCCGATGACCTCCGCTTCCGTATAGCCGGATATCGTGCAGAAGGTCCGGTTCGCGTAGGATATTCTTCCCTTGAGATCGGTCTTGGAAACGATGAGATCGTCGGGATCGAAGAAGACCTCCCGGCGGGTCGGGGCAATTGCGTATCGCATCGCGGGGCGCTCACGACTTGTCTGGAATTCGCGGGCTCAGCTATGGCGCCGCGTCTGCTAAGAACTGCTGAAGATGCGCGCCGTCCGGATTCGTGCGGATGGGCGCGCGCGCCCTCCTGCCGCTCGCGCGTCGGACGCGGCTTTGACTTGCGCGCCCCGCCACGCCCACACTGACGGACGGGCCCGCGGCGGGCGGCTCCGGTTTCGCATCGGGAGGCTTTGGCGGGGATGGAGTGGATGTATGCGCCGATCCTGATCGGGAGCGCGCTCGTCATCGCGACCATCGTCACGAGCCTCCTCGCCTTCCGCTTCGGCGCGCCGCTCCTCCTGATCTTCCTCGGCGTCGGCCTCGCAGCCGGCGAGAGCGGGCTGGGCATCCAATTCCAGGATGCGGAAGCCGCCTATTTCCTCGGCAGCCTCGCGCTTGCGGTGATCCTGTTCGATTCGGGGTTCGGCACCTCCTTCCGCGCCTTCCGGCGCTCGGCCGCGCCGGCGATCGTGCTTGCGACGCTCGGCGTCGTGCTGACGACCGCGCTCGTGGGTCTGCCCGCCCACTTCCTGTTCGGCCTGCCGCTCGCCGAGGCGATGCTGATCGGCGCGATCGTGTCCTCGACCGACGCCGCCGCCGTGTTCTTCCTCCTGCGCGTCGGCGGCATCCGCATCCGCGAGGGCGTCCGCTCGACGCTCGAGGTGGAATCCGGCTCGAACGACCCGATGGCGATCTTCCTGACCATCGTCCTCGTGGAGATCGTCGCGAGCGGGAGCGGCGACGGCGCCGTGCACGATCTCCTCGTCGGCTTCGTCCGACAGATGGGCGTCGGCCTCGGGGCGGGCCTCGTCGGCGGCTCCGCGATCGTGTGGCTCGCCAATCGTCTGCGCTTCGAGGGCGCGCTCAACTCGATCGCGATCCTCGCCTTCGCGCTCCTCGTCTTCTCGATCACGGGGCTCGTCGGCGGCTCGGGCTTCCTCGCGGCCTACGTCGCGGGCCTCGTCGCCGGCAACCGGCCGATGCCGGGGGCGGTGCCCCTGCGGCGCTTCCAGGAGGGGATCACCTGGCTCGCGCAGATCGCGATGTTCCTTATGCTCGGCCTCCTCGCGAGCCCCTCGCAATTCCCCGCGATCGCGCTGCCGGCGATCGCGCTCGCGCTCTTCCTCGCCTTCGTCGGGCGCCCGCTCGCCGTGTGGCTCTGCCTCCTGCCGTTCCGCTATTCGCGGGCGGACACGCTCTTCATCGGCTGGGTGGGCCTGCGCGGGGCGGTGTCGATCCTGCTCGGCATCATCCCGATCCTCGCCGCCGTGCCCAACGGCGCGCTCTATTTCAACACGGCCTTCATCATCGTCCTCACCTCGCTCCTTCTCCAGGGCTGGACGATCCGCCCGCTCGCGCGCTGGCTCGGCGTGCTGGTGCCGCGCCGCATCGGCCCGGTGGAGCGGGTCGAGCTCGAATTGCCGGGATCGGAGCATCACGAACTCGTCGTCTACCACGTCGTGGCGGGCAGCCCCGTCCTCGCCGGCGAGCGGCTGCCGCGCTGGGCGCGGCCCTCACTCGTCATCCGCGACGGGCAGTCGATGCGCTACCAATACGCGGGCCATCTGCAGGAGGGCGACTACGTCTACATGTTCATCGCCCCGCGTTACGCGCGCCTGCTCGACCGCCTCTTCGCGGGCTCCGCGCCCGTCGATCCGGACGATCACGACTTCTTCGGCGAGTTCGCGCTCGATCCCGCGGCGACGCTCGCCCAGGTGATCGAGACCTACGACGTGACGCCCCCGCGCGGCGTCGATCCGGCGATCCCGCTCCGCGATTTCGTGGTCAAGCGGCTCGGCGGCTCGGTCGAGGTCGGCGACCGCGTCGCCTGCGGCGAGGTCGACATCATCGTGCGCGCGGTCGATCTCTCGGGCGGCGTCGGCGAACTCGGCCTCGCGCTCGACCGCGCGACCGAGGAGACCTCGCGCCTCGCGGCCCTGCTCGATCGGCTCCGGGCGACGATCCGCCGAAGGCGTGGCTCAGGCACGGCCGGGCGCCCCCGGTCCTCGTCGCGACCGCGGCCCTGAAGCGGGATCGGCGCCCTGCGGCGGGTCACCGAACCGCGTCGTCCGCACGCCCGCACCCCGCCTTCGGGCTTCGCCTGAATTCCTCCCGAGGGGGACGGGCGGGAGCGCCGGTGCCCGACCGGATCACCTCTGCCGAAACCGTCCACCCTCCCCTCGATCGACGACGCGCATCCGCGCGAGACGAGCTGACATGTCAGAAAGACGGCAGATGCACGTCAGCTGGGCAGGGGGCGCCTGCGCGAGCGGCATGCAATCGCATACGGATTGGTCGCCCCGTCGGACCTGCCACGGCGCCGATCGCGGCTCCCTTACGGAAAGCACATGAGAAACGCGGGGGAAAGCCAGGTCCGCTCCCGTCGTCCACGGCTCGGCCGGAGGCACCGCGCGACTTGGCATCGCTCCTGCAAAGCAGGCCCTCGAGCATCGACATGCGGAGGACCTGACCATGCAACGTCGCGAATTCCTCACGAAGTCCATCGCCGGCGCCGCGCTCGCCGGCACGGCCGCCGTCGCGGCACCGAGCGTCGCGCGCGCCCAGGAGCGCTTCGCCTTCAAGATGACGAACGCCTACGGCCCCAATTCCCCCTTCTACACCGTGGGCCCGGGCAGTCCGACGGCGATGATCGAGGCGATCGCCGAGATGTCGGGCGGGCGGCTCACCTTCCAGCATTTCGCCGCGGGCGAGCTCGTCCCGGCCTTCGAGGGCTTCGACGCGGTGGTCGCCGGCGTGGTCGAGGCGAACGCGGCCAATTCCTATTTCTGGTCCGGCAAGACCTTCGCGGCGCAGTACTTCACCACCGTGCCCTTCGGCATGAGCTTCATGGGTCACATGGCCTGGCTCTACCACGGCGGCGGGCTCGAGCTCTGGCAGGAGGTCTACGAGAGCTTCGGCCTCGTCGCCTTCCCGATCAACAATACCGGCGTCCAGATGACGGGCTGGTTCCGCGAGCCGATCGAGGACGTCTCGCAGTTCCAGGGCCTGCGCATGCGCATTCCGGGGCTCGCCGCGCGGGTCTACGGCGAGCTCGGCGTCGACGCGCGCGTCCTGCCCGGCGGCGAGATCTTTCCGGCGCTGGAGCGCGGCGTCATCGACGCGGCCGAATTCGTCGGCCCCTACCAGGACCGGCGGCTCGGCCTCCACAACGCGGCGAAGTTCTACCACACGACCGGCTGGCACGAGCCCGCGACGACGGGCGAACTCGTGATCGCCAAGGCCGCCTGGGACCGGCTGCCCTCCGATCTCCAGGCGATGGTGCGCGCCGCCGCCAAGGCGACGACGCTCGACAGCGTCGCCTGGTCGGAGGCCGTGAACGGCGCGGCGCTGACCGATCTCATCGAGAACCACGGCGTCACCGCCACCGTTCTGCCGCAACCCGTCGTCGAGCGTCTGCGCGAGGCGACGATGGACGTGCTCGAGACCGAGGCCGCGCGCGCCCCGATGGTCCGCAAGGTGCACGACAGCTACATGGCGTTCAAGGCCGATCACGACCGTTGGGCGGGCATCAGCGAAGGCCCCTGGCACAAGACGATCCTCGGCGTCTGAGGGCCGCCCGCGTGGCTCTCCTCCGCCGTCTCGTCGACATCCTGGAGGCGGTCGTCGACCTGTTCGGCCGCCTCGCCGCCTGGACCTGCGTCGCGCTCGTCCTGCTCGTCGCGGGCAGCGTGCTCGCGCGCTACTTCTTCCGCACCGGCGCGATGTGGCTGCAGGAGCTCGAATGGCACCTGATCTCGCCGATCGCGCTGTTCGGCATGTCCTACGCGCTCCTGCAGGGCGAGCAGGTGCGGGTCGACGTCCTGTTCGAGCGCTTTCCCGCGCTCGTGCGCCGCATCATCGAGATTGTGACGGGGCTCCTCCTCGTGATCTTCGCCGTCTGGATGGTGCGGCTGTCGATCCCCTTCGTGATGCAGTCCTTCCGCATCGGCGAGGGCTCGCCCAATCCCGGCGGGCTGCCGGCGCGCTTCGTGCTGAAGGGGCTCGTGCCGCTCGGCTTCGTGCTGCTCGCCATGCAGGGCCTCGCGCATGCATTGCGCCACGCCTTCCTCGGCCCAAGGAGTCCGTGAGCCCATGACCGGCAACGAGATGCTCGCGCTCGGCATGATCGGCGCGTTTTTCGGCCTGCTGATGATCGGCATTCCCGTCGGGATCGCGATCGCGAGCTCGGCGCTCGTCTTCGGCTATCTCGGCTTCGGGCCGCTCCTCTTCAACCTCGTCCCGGCGCGGATCTACGGCGTCGTGACGAACTACACGCTGATGGCGATTCCGCTCTTCGTGTTCATGGGAGTGATGCTGGAGAAATCGCGCCTCGCGGAGGAATTGCTCGACGTGATCGGGCATCTCTTCGGGCGCATCAGCGGCGGCATGGGGGTGGCGATCATTCTGGTGGGCGTGCTGCTCGGCGCGGCGACCGGCATCGTCGGCGCCACCATCGTGACGCTCGGCCTCCTGACGCTGCCCGCGCTCCTGCGGCGCGGATACCACAAGGGGCTCGCGACGGGCGCGATCTGCGCGTCCGGCACGCTCGGCCAGATCATCCCGCCCTCCCTCGTCCTCATCCTCCTCGCCGACATCCTGGGCGAGAGCGTCGGCACGATGTTCGCCGCCGCGATGATCCCCGGCCTCGTGCTCGCCGCGATCTACGTGATCGCGATCCTCGTCTTCGCCGCGATCCGCCCCGATCTCGCCCCGCCGATCCCGGCGGACGAGCGCGCCGCGCTCTCCCGGGGGGCGCTCGCGCGCAAGGTCGTCGTCTCGGTCGCGCCGCCGATCGGCCTCGTGATCGCGGTGCTCGGCTCGATCGTCGGGGGGGTCGCGGCGCCGACGGAGGCCGCCTCGATGGGAGCGCTCGGCGCGCTCGCGATGGCGCTTCTCACGGGCAAGCTCTCGGTCCGCCTCCTCGGCGAGGTCGCGCGCGGGACGCTCCTCATCTCCGCGATGGTGTTCTTCATCCTCATCTGCGCGCAGGTCTTCGGCCTCGCCTTCCGCGGGCTCGGCGGCGAGCACATGGTGGCGCGCGTGTTCGAGCTCGTGCCGGGGGGCACCACGGGGGCGCTCGTCTTCCTCCTCGCGCTCGTCTTCGTGCTGGGCTTCTTCCTCGAGTGGATCGAGATCACCTACATCGCCCTGCCGCTCTTCCTGCCCTTCTTCATCGCGGCGCAGGTGGACATGGTCTGGCTCGGGATCCTGATCTGCCTCAACCTGCAGACGTCCTTCCTCACCCCGCCTTTCGGCTGGGCCTTGTTCTTCCTGAAGGGGGTCGCGCCGCCCGGCGTGACGACGGGGGACATCTATCGCGGCGTCATCCCCTTCATCGGCCTCCAGCTCCTCGCGCTCGCGATCCTCTTCGCGATCCCGGACCTCGCGACCTGGCTGCCGCGCGCGATCGGGTGGTAGGCGCTCTAGCTCTGGTCGTACATTCACGAATCCTAAAGTGGTGCCGAGGTAGCTTGCTCGCGTCGAGATCGCTCGGCCGCGGACCCTTCGGACGCCGCCGCGCGGTCACCCGAGAGAGGAGCGCGTGTCGTGTCCAAGGCTTTTCGTACCGCCGCGTCGAGCGTGGCGATCCTCGTCGCGCTCTGCGGCACACCGGCGGCCGGGGAGTGCCCGGACGGGCTCTTCGCCGCGAGCCGCGTGGTGGAAAACGGCGGCGTCGGCGTCCATGTCGAGATCCTGAAGCCGAGCCCCGACGGCAAGCAGCTCAATGCGGGCGCACGGATCGTCAACCTGACCGAGGGCCCGATCTACGTCGCCATGGTCGGCCCCGAGCCTGCCGCCCTGGACAATGCGGGTTCCGCCTACACGCTCGGCGGGGTGCTGGGCGTCGCGACGTGCAACTCGCTCGCGGTGAACCGCATCGAATGGTGCCTGACGAACGTGAACGGGTATCTGCCTGCCGCGAGCTTCCTCTTCCTGCAGCCGGGCGCGTCGGCGAACGTCCAGATGTCCTTCCTCGCACCCGACGTGACCCGGTCGAGCGCCGCCAGGCTCTCGCTGAGCCTCGCCGTCGGCTACGGCGAGCGTCCGACGAACGAGCGCTCGCGCTCCCTCGAGAACGTCGCGATCGCCTTTCCCATGACCGACTTCGACGATTGAGCGACGACCGCTCAAACGTCCCGCGCGGCCGTCACCAGGAAGTCGCGCACGTAATCGGCGAAGCTGCGCCAGCATTCCACCTCGAAATGCCCCTCCCCCCGGCGCAGCAGCACGATCTCGGCCTTGCCGAGGACGGTGCGCGTCGCGGTCGCCTCGGGGAAGGCGGCGGGGGCGAGGTCGAGGGGGCAGCCCGCGGCGAGCGCCGCGTGCGCGCATGCGCCCTCGACCGAAAAGCCCACATTGCGATGAGACACGTCGACGAGGGCGTGGAACGTGTCGCCGAGCGCCGCCGCGATCGCGCGGGCCGCGGCGGAGGCGTCCTCGCCCTCCTCTCGCAGGAGCCATTCGTCCGGGCCGAGCCGCATCAGCGCGCGGGCGCCGGTTTGCGCGAAGGAATTCGTCGCCATCCCGAGGAGCGATGCTGCGAGCGTGCCGTCCTCCGGCGGCGCGTTCCCCGGCCGCAGGCGCAGCGAGAGGCGGATCTGCGGCGCGAGCGGGCGGATCGCGAGCGCGCGCGCCCCCTCCCCCACCAGGACCGGCGCCGGCGCGATCGCGGGCGTGCGGTGGACGTGCGGGCGCAGCGCCTGAGCCCGCGACGACTGCGCCGTCGCCTTCGACACGATGTCATGCATGGACGCGCTCTCCGCTGCGATCGTAGAAGACCGGCTCGACGATACGGGCGCTCGCGAAACCGCGCGCGAGCGTGACGAAGACGCGCTCGCCGACGCGCTCGCGCCCGCCCGCGACGAGGGCGAGCGCGATCGAGCGGCCGCAGGTCTCGCTGCGATAGCTCGAGGTGACGTGGCCGATCATCGGCACCGGCACGGGCGCTCCCGGGTCGACGACGATCTGCGCGCCTTCGTCGAGGACGATGTCCGGATCCTCCGTGAAGATCCCGACGAGCTGCTTGCGCCCCGGCGCGACGAGATCGGGGCGTGCGAGCGAACGCTTGCCGACGAAGTCGCTCTTGGCTCGTCCCACCATGCCGGAAAGCCCGACATCGTCGGGCGTCACGGTGCCGTCGGTCTCCTGGCCGACGATGACGAAGCCCTTCTCGGCACGCAGCACGTGCATCGTCTGCGTGCCGTAGGGGGTGATGCCGTGCGGACGCCCGGCCTCGTGGACCGCCTCCCAGATCGCGCGGGCATAATCCGCCGGCACGTTGATCTCGTAGCCGAGCTCGCCGGTGAACGACACCCGGAAGAGCCGCGTCCTCACGCCGAGGATGTGGCCCTCGCGCACCGACATGTGCGGGAAGGCGTCGGGCGCGATGTCGATGTCGTCGAGGAGCGGCGCGAGCACCGCGCGCGCCTTCGGCCCCTGCAGCGCGATCACCGCCCATTGCTCGGAGACGGAGGTGAGGAACACGCGCAGGTCCGGCCACTCGGTCTGGAGATAGTCCTCCATATGGGCGAGCACGCGCGCGGCGCCACCGGTCGTCGTGGTGACGTGGAAGCGATCCTCGGCGAGGCGCGCGACGACGCCGTCGTCCATGACGAAGCCGTCCTCCTTGCACATCACGCCGTAGCGGCATTTGCCGGGCGCGAGCTTCGACCAGGCATTGACGTAGATCCGGTTCATGAACTCGGCCGCGTCCGGCCCCACGACCTCAATCTTGCCGAGCGTCGAGGCGTCGAACAGGCCGACGTCCTTGCGCACCGCGCGGCATTCGCGCGCGACCGCCGCCTCCATGTCCTCGCCGGGCTTCGGAAAATACAGCGCCCGGCGCCACAGCCCGACCGGCTCGAACACCGCGCCGCGGCCTTCCGCCCAATCGTGGATCGGGGTGCGGCGGACGGGGTCGAACAGGTCGCCGCGATTGGGGCCGACGAGCGCGCCGAAACTCACGGGCGTGTAGGGCGGGCGGAAGGTGGTGGTGCCGATCGCCGGGACGGGCACGTCGCGCATCTGCGCGACGAGGCCGAGCGCATTCATGTTCGACGTCTTGCCCTGGTCCGTCGCCATGCCGGTCGTCGTGTAGCGCTTGACGTGCTCGATCGCGGTGAAGCCCTCGCGGACCGCGAGCGCCAGATCCTTCTGCGTGACGTCGTTCTGGAAATCGACGAAAGCGCGCTTGCCCTGCGCCTCGGCATCACGCGGCAGAGCGCGGACGGGCGAAAAACCGGTGCGTGTCTCGCTCGCCGCGAAGGCGCGCGGCTCGGGCGCGAGCCCGGCGGCCTCGAGCCCCGCCGCCCAGCCGCCGGCGAGGCAGGATTCGAGGTCGAAATCGCCCCGCGCCGCGCCCGCCGAGCGCTCCGCCTGCACGCTCGCGCCCGGCACGAAGAGGTCGCGCGCCTCGTCGTAGGCGAGCTTGCCGCGCGATTGCGAGAAGAGGTGGACGGCGGGCGTCCAGCCGCCGGACATGCCCACGCAATCGCAGGGTATGCGGCGGCGATGGCCGACGCTGCCGTCCGCCCGCAGCGGCGCGACGACGAGCCCGCTCACCCGCCGCCGTCCCGTCGTCCCGACGATCGTGTGCCCGCTCGCCACCTCGATGCCGACGGCGCGCGCGTCCTGGGCATCGCGCCAGCACGCGGCCTCCGCGCGCATGTCGACCACGACCACCTCGAGCCCCGCCGATCGCAGATCGTGCGCGACGCTATAGGCGGAGGCGCTCGAAGTCGCGATCGCGATCCGCCGCCCCGGCGCGACCGCGTAGCGGTTGACGAGGACGCGCAACGTCTCGGCGAGCATGATTCCCGGCCGGTCGTTGTCGGGGAAGACGAGCGGGCGCTCGTGGGCGCCCGTCGCGAGCACCACTTCCTCGGCGCGCACCTGCCAGAGCCGCTCGCGCGGCAGATCCTTGGCGGGCGCCTCGCGTCCGAGATGATCGGACACACGCTCCACCAGCACGACGTGGTTGTGGTTGTAATAGCCGAAGGCGGTGGTGCGCGGCAGGATGGTGACGTTCTCGTGCGCGTCGAGGGTGGCGAGCGCCTCCGCGAGCCAATCCTGCGCGGGCTTGCCCTCGAGCGTGGCGGAGCGCTCGTGGAGCAGCGCGCCGCCGGGCTCGGATTGCTCGTCGGCGAGGATCACGCGCTTGCCCGAGCGCGCGGCGGCGAGCGCGGCGGCGAGGCCGGCGGGGCCCGCGCCGACGATCAGCACCTCGCAGGTCGCGTGCCGGTTGGCGTAGCGATCCGGATCCGGCCCCTCCGGCGCCCGGCCCAGGCCCGCGGCCGCGCGGATCACGGGCTCGTAGACGCGGTCCCAGAAGGCGCGCGGCCACATGAAGGTCTTGTAGTAGAAGCCAGCGGCGAAGATAGGCGCGAGACGATCGTTGATCGCGCCGAGATCGAAGGCGAGCGAGGGATAGCGGTTCTGCGAGGCGACGACGAGCCCCTCCGTCGCCGCGACCAGGCTCGCGCGGTTGTTCGGATCGCGCCGCCCGGGGCCGCGCTCTACCTCGAGGAGCGCGTTCGGCTCGTCCGATCCGTGCGACAGGAGCCCGCGCGGGCGGTGGTACTTGAACGAGCGGCCCATCAGGTGGACGCCGTTGGCGAGGAGCAGGCTCGCGACGCTGTCGCCGGCATAGCCGCGATAGGTCTCGCCGTCGAAGCGGATCGCCACGGGGCGCGTCCGGTCGATGCGTCCGCCGCTCGGCAGGCGGAAGGCTTGCCCGCTCATCGTGTCCCCTCCCCCTGGAGCGTCGCGAGATCGGGCATCGGCGCGCCCGCCGGATAGGTCGCGAGGATGCGATCCGAATGCGTGTCGCGGATCGCGTTGAACCAGCGCCCGCAGCCATGCGCATGCAACCACCGCTCGGCATACGCGCCCTTGGGATTGTCGCGATGGAACAGGAACGCCGCCCATTGCGCATCGTCGAGCGTCGCCGGATCCGCCGGCCGCGCGACATGCGCCTGCCCGCCATACCGAAACTCGATTTCGGGCCGCTTCCCGCAACAGGGGCAGGTGATCATGAGCATGGCGAACCCCTTCTCCTTCCCGGCAGGCTGCGAGCGTCGACCCGAGCGCCCCCCCCTCTCCTTCCCCTCAGGGGAAGGAGAGATCCCGGCGCTTTGCGACGCGGCTTGCTCCGCACGACGATAGCGCCGGCGTCGCGATCCATTCGTGCGCTCGTCACCATGTCGAGCCTCGGCAGACCACTCCTCGCGCAACGAGAAGTCCCAAGCTTCGCCTCTTGGGAGAGCTCGCGAGCGTCGACCCGGGCGCCACCCCCTCTCCCTCCCCTCAGGGGAAGGTGGCCCGGCGGCGCAGCCGACGGGTCGGATGGGGTCATTCGCCGCGCAAGCGGCGAAGGGGCGTCGTGAAAGAGCGCCTTACGTACGGAGAAGCCCAACGCCCCTTCGCTCCTTCGGAGCGAAAGACCCCATCCGTCTCCGACCCCTGTTCGGGGTCGGAGCCACCTTCCCCTGAGGGGAAGGAGAGATCGCTGCGACGGGTGAGGCGGCCGGATCCACGAGGCGAAGGCCAAAGTGTTGCAATCCATTCGTGCGTTCGCCACTATGTCGAAAACCGACAAGAGGAGCAGGCCGTGCCTCACCCTCGCCGACCCGCTGCCAAGGTGCCGATCGAAGTCGCGAGAGCCCTTCGGAAGCGGATGACGCCGCACGAGGCAAGGCTCTGGGTTCGCCTGCGCGAGATCAGAAAAGCCGGCTACCATTTTCGTCGGCAGGTACCGATCGCGAGCTTCGTCGTCGATTTCGCCTGTCTCCGCGCGCGCCTGGTCGTCGAGGTCGACGGCGCGCAGCATGGCTGCGATCCGGTGTCGGTCGGCGACACTGCGCCAGACGCGCATCTCCGCGCCCTCGGATTTCACATCCTGCGCTTTCAGAACCGCGAGGTCGCGTTCGAGATGGCCATGGTGATGGACACGATCCATGCGCGACTGGAGGCGCATCACCGGCCGCGATGACGAACACCGACGCGCAGTCGTGTGGCCGATTCGCGCCCCCATCGTCGCCCTCCTCAATGCGCCACCGCCGCGGCGGCGGCTTCGTCGATGAGGCGGCCGGTGCGGAAGCGGTCGAGGGTGAAGGGGGCGTTGATCGGGTGGGGCTCGCCGGTGGCGAGCGTGTGGGCGAAGACGTGGCCCGAGCCCGGCGTCGCCTTGAAGCCGCCGGTGCCCCAGCCGCAATTCACGTAGAGATTGGGCACGGGCGTCTTGCCGATGATCGGCGAGCGGTCCGGCGTCACGTCGACGATGCCGCCCCAATTGCGCAGCATCCGCATGCGCGAGAATTGCGGGAAGATCTCGCAGATCGCGTCGAGCGTATGGGTCGTGATCTGCAGCCCGCCCTGCTGCGAATAGGACACGTATTGGTCGGTCCCCGCCCCGATCACGAGCTCGCCCTTGTCCGATTGCGAGATGTAGGCGTGGACCGCGTTCGACATCACGACGCAGGGGAAGACCGGCTTCACCGGCTCCGAGACGAGCGCCTGGAGCGGAAAGCTCTGCAAGGGCATCCGCACGCCCGCGCGCTCCATGATGACGCTCGTGTGCCCCGCCGCGACGACGCCGACGCGACCGGCGAGGATCGGTCCGCGCGTCGTCTCGACGCCGAAGACCTCGCCCGAGGGGCGGCGCATGAAGCCCGTCACCTCGCAATTCTGGATGATGTCCACGCCGAGCGCGTCGGCCGCGCGCGCATAGCCCCAGGCGACCGCGTCGTGACGCGCGGTGCCGCCGCGGCGCTGGAGGGCGGCGCCGAGCACGGGATAGCGGGCGCGCGGGTCGATCGAGAGCGGCGGGCAGAAGGCCTTCGCCTCCTCCGGCGACAGCCATTCGTTGTCGATGCCGTTGAGTCGGTTCGCATAGACGTGGCGCTTGAACACCTGCACGTCGTGGATGTTGTGCGCGAGCATCATCACCCCGCGCTGGGAGAACATCACGTTGTAGTTCAGCTCCTGCGAGAGCCCCTCCCAGAGCTTCATCGCGTGCTCGTAGAGGTGCGCGCTCTCGTCGTAGAGGTAGTTCGAGCGGATGATCGTCGTGTTGCGGCCCGTATTGCCGCCGCCGATCCAGCCCTTCTCGAGCACCGCGACGTTCGAGATTCCGTGGACCTTGGCGAGGTAATAGGCGGTGGCGAGCCCGTGCCCGCCGCCGCCCACCACGATGACGTCGTAGAACGCCTTCGGCTCGGGCGCGCGCCATTGGCGCGGCCAGTCTTCGTGCCCGCGCGTCGCGGAGGCGAGGAGGCTCGCGAGGGAGAAGCGTCTCATGGCGAAGGTCCGTTCACGTCGCGCGCGGCCGATTCCTCACGCCCGCAGGCGGACGTTCTGCGGATCGAAGGGCGATTCGTCCAGAACGACCGCGCGCAGGGTCTTGCCGAGGACGACGATGTCGAGCTGCGTGCCCGGCTCGGCCGCCTCCGGCGCGACCATCGCGAGCGCGAGGGATTTGCCGACGCGCCAACCATAACCGCCCGACGTCGCGCGGCCAACGAGCTTCCCGCCGGAATAGAGCGGCTCGTTGCCGCGTGCGTCGGCATCCACGACGTCGTGGACCTCGAGCGTCACGAACCGGTTGGCGAGCCCGCGCTCGCGCCAGGCGATGAGCCCCTCGCGGCCGAGGAAATCGCCCTTGTCGAGGGCCACGAAACGGTCGAGCCCGCTCTCGAGCGCGCAATACTCGATCGAGAGCTCGCGCGGGATCACGCGATAGGATTTCTCGAGGCGCATCGACTCCATGGCGCGCATGCCGTAGGGCGCGATGCCGTAGGGGCGGCCGGCCTCCATCAGGATGTCGAAGACGGTGTTCTGCATCTCGATCGGGTGGTGCAGCTCGTAGCCGAGCTCGCCGACGAAATTCACCCGCAAGACCCGCGTCGTCGCGTGCCCGACGTCGATCGTCCGCCCGGACAGCCAGGGCAGCGCCGCGCTCGACACGTCCGCGCTCGTTACCGCCTCGAGCACCGCACGCGCATGCGGGCCGACGAGTGCGAGCACGCCGATCTGCGTCGTCACCCGCGCAATGTCGACCGAGCCGTCGCGCGGGCGCAGCTTCGTCAGCCAATCGAGATCGTGCCGCTCGGCCGAGCCCATGCCGACGAGGTAGAAGCGCTCGGGCCCCTCGCGCAGGACCGTGAACTCGGCGCGCACGCCGCCCCGCGCGCTCAGCATGTGGGCGAGGACGATGCGGCCCACCTTGCGCGGCATGCGGTTGGCGAGGATGCGCTCGAGGAAGGCCTCCGCGCCCGGGCCGGTCACCTCGTATTTGGCGAAGGCCGAGAGGTCCTGCAGCCCCACCGCCTCGTGGACGTGGCGCACTTCGCGACCGACAGGCTCGAAATAGTTCGAGCGGCGGAAGCTCCAGCGCTCGCGCGGGCGCTCGCCCGGCGCCACGGGTGGGTGGTTCTCGCGCAGGAGCGTGTCGGGCTTGGCGAGGTCCGCCTCGTCGAGCCCGTAGCCCGGGGGCGCGAACCAGTTCGGCCGCTCCCAGCCGTAGGACGCGCCGAACACCGCGCCGAGCGCCGCCATCCGCTCGTAGCAGGGCGAGCGGCGCAAGGGTCGCGCGGCGGCGCGCTCCTCGTCCGGATAATGCACGGTGAAGACGTTGGCATAGGCCTCCTCGGCCTTCGCCTTCAGATAGCCGCGCGTGGCGTGGGGGCCGAAGCGGCGCGGATCGACGCCGACCATGTCGATCGTCGGCTCGCCCTCGACGATCCATTCCGCGAGCTGCCAGCCCGCCCCGCCCGCGGCCGTGATGCCGAAGGAATGGCCCTCGTTGAGCCAGAAATTCGGGAGGTCCCAGGCCGGCCCGACGATCGGGCTGCCGTCCGGCGTGTAGGCGATGGCGCCGTTGTAGACCTTCTTCACGCCGACCTCGCCGAAGGCCGGCACCCGCGCGATCGCCGCCTCGATATGCGGCGCGAGCCGCTCGAGATCCTCCTGGAAGAGCTCGTATTCCGATTGCGCGTCCGGCCCGTCGAGATAGCAGGCCGGCGCGCCCGTCTCGTAGGGCCCGAGGATGAAGCCGCCGGCCTCCTCGCGCAGGTACCAGGACGAATCCGCCTCGCGCAGCACGCCCATCTCCGGCTCCCCGGCGCGCCGCCGCGCGAGGAGCGCCGGATGCGGCTCGGTGACGATGTATTGGTGCTCGACCGGCAGAACGGGGATGTCGAGCCCTACCATCGCCCCCGTGCGCCGCGCGAAGGAGCCCGTCGCGCTCACCACGTGCTCGCAGGCGATGTCGCCCGCATCCGTGCGCACGAGCCAATGCCCGTCCGCGCGCTCGATCGCGACGACGGCCGTGTGGCGATGGATCTCCGCGCCCAGCGCCCGCGCGCCGATGGCGAGCGCCTGGGTGAGGTCGGCGGGCTGGATGTAGCCGTCGTCCGGATGGCGGATGCCGCCGATGACGCCGTCCATGCGCGCGAGCGGCCACAGAGCGGCGATCTCGTCGGGGGTGAGCACCTCGACGCGCACGCCGATCGTGTCGGCGATGCCCTTGTAGTGCAGGAACTCGTCCCAGCGGTCGGCCGTGCGCGCGAGGCGGATGTTCGAGACCTTTCGGAAGCCGACGTCCTGCCCGGTCAGCGCCTCGAGCGCGCCGTAGAGCGCGACGGAATATTTGTGCAGCTGCCCGACGGAATAGCTCAGATTGAACAGAGGCAGCAGCCCCGCGGCGTGCCAGGTCGAGCCCGAGGTCAGCTCCTTGCGCTCGAGGAGGACGACGTCCGACCAGCCCTTCTTCGCGAGATGGTAGAGCGTCGAGACGCCGACGACGCCGCCGCCGATCACCACGACCCGTGCCCGACTGCGCATGAGAGCCTCCCCGCGTCGACAGAGGCGGGAATGCTCGCGCGCGTCCGGCATGCGATCTTGCGTGCGAGCGACACGCAATGTCGCGGTTGCGCCATGCCCCCCTCAGGACGGAGCGGCGCCGCCTCGCGCGCGAAACCGCTTCACCGCGACGGGGACGAGCGCGAGCACCGCGAGGCCGACGAGCGCGGTCGCCACCTGCGGCGTCAGCACGCCCGAAAGCGAGATCTCCCCGCCCTGCGCCAGCACGGATCCGAAGCCCGCGCCCACGCTCGCAAAGACGAAGGTGCCCGGCACGATGCCGATCGCGGTCGCGGCGACGTAGGTGCGCGTGCGCACGCCCAGAAAAGCGGGCGCGAGATTGATCACGAAGAAGGGGAAGGCCGGGACGAGCCGGAGGAAGAGGAGATAGTTGAACGCGTCCTTGCGAAAGCCCTCCGCCATCCGCGCGAGCGCCCCGCCCGCCTTCTCGCGCAGCACGTCGCCGAGCGCGGTGCGGGCGATGAGGAAGATCGCGGTCGCGCCGATCGTCGCGCCGGTGACGGCGAACACGGTGCCGAAGGCCGTGCCGAACAGGAAGCCGCCGGTGACCGTCATCATCGCGCCCCCCGGCAGCGAGGCCGCGACGACGACGACGTAGAGGAGGACGTAGGCCCCCGCGGCGAGGAGGAAATTGTCGGCGACGAAGCGCGACAGGCGCTCGTGCTCCCGCGCGAGCGTGTCGAGGCTCAGATGCTCGTGGAGCCCGGCGGCATAGGCGCCGCCGACGACGAGAGCGAGGATCGCGAGCGGCGCGAGGCGGCGCGCGAGCGGTCGCTTCGCGGCGGGCGTCGCGGCGCGTTCCGGCCCATCGTCGGTCTCTCGGTCGTCCTGCATCGCGCCCCTGTCCCTTCGTGTCCTGCGACGGCTTGTAGCAGCCCTCGTGGCGATCCGCGCTCACGATCCCGCGCGTGGGCCCCCGACGAAGGCGGCGATCGCCGGGTGGCGATCCGCTTGCAGAACCGCGCGCGGCGTCCCGTGGGCGACGACGTGCCCGTCCGCGACGAAGGCGAGGGCGTCGGCCACGTCCACGATGTCGTCGGGCGTGTGGATGGTGATGACGATCGTCAGCCCGTGCGCGCGGCGCAGCGCGTCGACGAGGCCGATCATCTCCCGCCGCAGGCCGGGATCGAGCGCGCCGAAGGGCTCGTCGAGGAGGAGGAGGGGCTTGTGCGAGACGAGCGCGCGGGCGAGCGCGACGCGCTGGCGCTGGCCGCCGGAGAGCGCCTGCGGGCGCTTGTCGGCATGGGAGGCGAGATCGACGGACGCGAGCGCCTCCGCCACCCGCGCGCGCCCGACCGCGTCGAGCCGCAGCGCGGGCGAGACGCCGAGCGCGACGTTCTCGAATGCGGTGAGATGGGGAAAGAGATTGTGATCCTGGAACACCATGGCGACCGGGCGTTTGGCCGGCGGCAGCGCCAGGAGCGAGGCGCCGTCGAAGGAGAGCGCGCCCGAGGCCGGCGTCTCGAAGCCGGCGATCATCGAGAGCAACGTCGTCTTGCCCCCGCCCGAGGGGCCGACGACCGCCGCCATCGCGCCGCGTGCGACCGTGAGATCGTAGCGGGCTGAAAAGCCCGGATAGGTGAGCGTGCAGGCGTCGACGACGAGCATCAGCGGGACAGCCGGAGCGAGAGCCAGGCGAGCGCGGCCGCGCCCGCGACGAGGAGGAGGCCGATCGCGCCCGCTTCGTCGAGACGATAGGCGCCGAGCCGCTCGTAGACGAGGAAGGGAAGCGTGCGCAACTGCCCGCCGCCGAAGAGCGCGACGATGCCGAAATCGCCGAGCGAGAGCGCCGCCGCCATGGCGAAGGCGCCGGCGAGGGGCCGCTTCAGGCTCGGCCAATCGACGATCCGCAGCCGCGCCCGCCCGCTCATGCCGAGCATCGCCGCGAGCCGCCCGTAGCGCTCGCCGGTCGTGGCGAGCGCCGGTGCGACGAGGCGATAGGCGAAGGGCAGCGCACCGAGCGCGTTGACGAGGGGGAGCAGGATCAGACCCGCCTCGAAGGGCGCGACGCGCCCGCGCAGGAGGAGGAACAGCCCCGCCGTCAGCGCGAAAGGCGGGATCGCGAGAACGAGCGTCGGTGCGAGATCGAAGGCGAGCGCGGTCCCGCCCCGCGCCCGCGCCCGCCGCGCGCCCGCCCCGAGCGCAAGCGCCATCGCGCAGGCGAGGCTCGCGGAGGCGAGCGCGATCGCGAGGCTCGTCGCTGCGGCACGCGCGAGATCGGCATCGAGGACGCGCGGCAGATGGGCAGCGGCCGCGAGCGTGCTCGCGAGGATCGGCAGGAAGAGGAGCGCGGCGATACCCATCACGAGGCAATCGAGCGCCAGCAGGCGGCGATCGGCGGCGTCCGGGCGCCGCTCGGGCAGGCGGGTCGTCGCGCCGACGGGCGCGCGGCGCACGGTCCGATGCAGGACGAGCGCGAGGACGAGGCAGATCGCGAGCTGGATTGCGGCGAGAAACGCGGCGCGGCCGAAATCGAGCTCGAGCCGCAGCGCCTGGAAGATCGCGACCTCGAGCGTCGCCCGCCCGGGGCCGCCGCCCAGCGTCAGCACGATCGCGAAGCTCGTGAAGCACAGGAGGAAAACGAGCCCGGCGAGGCCCGGGATCTCGTTCTTCAGGATCGGCCAGTCGAGATGGCGGAAGGTGGCGGCAGGCCCGAAGCCGAGGATGCCGGCGAGCCGCCAATGCTCGGCGGGCGCGCGCGCGAGCGCCTCGAGGAAGACCCGCGTCGCGAGCGCCGCGTTGAGAAAGACGTGCGCGACGAGGATGCCCGGCCAGCCGAAGATCCGCGGCGGCGGCGGCAGCCCGAGGAGCGCGAGGAGATCGGCGAGATGGCCCGCGCGGCCGAAGACTGCGACCACCGCGAAGACGACGACGATCGAGGGCATCACGACCGCCGCGCCCACGAGCGCCAGCACGAGCGATCGGCCCGGGAAGTGCCGTCGCGCCAGCGCCAGCGCGAGCGCGGCGCCGAGGGCGAGCGAGAGGATCGTCGAGAGGCCCGCCTGCGCCACCGAAAAGGCGATGACGCGCCGCAGATAAGGCCCGAGCGTCAGATCCGGCGCCGCCGCCCCCGCCGCCGCGACGAGCGCCCCGAACGCGACCGCCCCCAGCGCGAGGAGACCCGCGAGGACGATCGGTCCCGGATGCAGGAGCGCGCGCGCGGCGCCGATCATGTTCTCGTCCTTCCTCATCCCTCCCCGGAGGGGAGGGTGGCCCCCGGAGCGAAGCGACGGGGGTCGGGTGGGGCCCGTCGCGCGGAGATCGTCCGACAAGCCTCGTGCCCCACCCGGACGCTGTCGCTCCGCTCGAGCGTCCACGCTCCCCTACGGGCTACGGAGTGCACACATCGTGTTTCCCGCATGCCGTCGACGCGAACAGGACGCTCCCTCTCCTTCCCCTCAGGGGAAGGTGGCTCCGACCCCGAACAGGGGTCGGAGACGGATGGGGTCATTCGACCCGAAGGGTCGAAGGGGCGT
>NZ_JBKBQG010000056.1:0-22566 GCF_046292825.1 Salinarimonas sp.
GGGAGGGATGGGGGCGCGAATCCCTCCCCGTAGGGGAGGGTGGCCCCTGGAGCGGCAGCGACAGGGGTCGGGTGGGGCCCTACGCTTGAAGAACATTCTCCACCCGGGCCCCACCCGGCCTTTCTCGCTCCGCTCGAAAGTCCACCCTCCCCTCCGGGGAGGGATGTCGTCGGCGATGTCGCGCGCATCCCGCCCCTCCTCATTCCGAGAGGATCACGGCGGCGTCGGGAGGGAAGCCGATATGGACGCGGTCCTCCCAGTCGACGGGCCGATCGACGAAGCGGGTCATGTTGGCGCGCGAGACGCGGATGATCTGCCCGGTGTCGAGCTTGATGCGGTAGATCGTCCAATCGCCGAGATAGCCGATGTCCCAGACCTCGCCGGAGAGGACGTTGGGGAGGTCGGGCCGCTCGTGGGAGACGACCATCTTCTCCGGCCGCACGGCGACGGCGACGGCCTGGCCTTCGGACAGGACCTCGTCGGGATCGTCGATCTCGAGCGGGGTCGCGGCGGCGGGGGTGGCGACGCGCCACAGGCCGCTCTCGCAGCGGCTCCGAACGGCGCCCTCCAGGATGTTGATGTCGCCCACGAATTGCGCGACGAAACGGTTCTTCGGCTGCTCGTAGATCTCGCCCGGCGTCGCGACCTGCACGAGGCGTCCGTGGTCCATCACCGCGATGCGGTCGGCCATGGTCATGGCCTCCTCCTGGTCGTGGGTGACCATGAGGAAGGTGGTGCCGAGCTCGACCTGGATGTCCATCAGCTCGAACTGCGTCTCCTCGCGCAGCTTCTTGTCGAGCGCGCCGAGCGGCTCGTCGAGGAGGAGCACCTTCGGGCGCTTGGCGAGCGAGCGGGCGAGCGCGACGCGCTGGCGCTGGCCGCCCGAGAGCTGGTGGGGCTTGCGCGCGGCGAAGCGCTGCATCTGGACGAGCTCCAGCATCTCCGCGACGCGCGCGGCGATCTCGTCCTTCGGCAGCCCCTCCTGCTTGAGCCCGAAGGCGACGTTCTTCTCCACGCTCATGTGGGGGAAGAGCGCGTAGGATTGGAACATCATGTTGACCGGCCGCCGATAGGGCGGCACGCCCGCCAGATCCTCGCCGGCGAGCAGGATGCGCCCGGCGCTCGGTTCCTCGAAGCCCGCGAGCATGCGCATGAGCGTCGACTTGCCGCAGCCGGAGGGCCCGAGCAGGCAGAAGAACTCGTTCTCGAAGATCGAGAGATCCACGGTCTCGACCGCCACCGTCTCGCCGAAGCGCTTGGTGACGCCCTCGAAGCGGATCAGCGGGCGCGCGGCGGGGTCCTTCCACGGCGCGAAGGACTGGCGGACCGCGCCCACGGCGCGCGAGGTCTTCTCGGATACGGGCAATTCGGCCCTCCCCCAAGGCGGCGGCACGGCAAAGGCGAACGCCATTAGGGCAAAAGGAACGGGGGACGCAACACGTGCGTGACCCCAGCCGCGAGAAACCGCCGCGAGAACCCGCCTCAGAGGAAGTTCACGAGCGACAACCGCGAAAGGCTCGCGGTCGTCTGGTAGCTCGCCTGGAGGCGCGTCTGCAGGGTGAGGAGCGAGATCGCGGTTTCCTCCGCCGAGATGCCCTCCACCCCGTCGACCGCCTGCTGCAGCAGCGCGGCCGAGGCCAGGTGGCGCTCCTTGGCGGCGCCCATGCGCGAATGCGCGAGGCCGAGATCCACCGCGACGTTGCGCGGCATCGGCTCCTCGCTCATGAAGGCGGCGACCTCGCGGGCGAGCGCGTCGTATTGCTCCGCGCTCATGCCGCTCGCGCTCGTCGTGTCGGCGACGGACATCGCGGCGAGGCCGACGAGGAGGCGGCGGAAGGCGTCCTCGTTCGCGCGCGCGCCGATCGCGATCGTCTCCCCGTCGTCGATGCGGGCGCGCACCGTGTCGCGGGCGTCGAGCGGGGGCGTCGTGCCCGGGCGATCGGCGCCGGCGGGCTGCCACGCGGTGGAGTTCGGGCCGAAGAAATTGTCGACGAAGGCGAGGAGGCCGGCCGGATCGTTGCGCGAGACGAGCGGATCGGCGTCGATCGCGGCCTCGAGCGCGCTCATGATCTCGCCGACCGGCAGGACCGGCCGCTCGTCGCTCGCGCGCCCGGCGAAGAGGTGGTTGTCGCCGAATTTCGTGTTGAGGATGTCGACCGCGAAGGCGAGGTTGTTGCGCGCGAGCGCCTGGACCTGCGGGCGGCCTTGCGAATCACGGACGTTCGACATGGCGTCGAGTGCCATCGTGCGGGTGTCGGCGCCGATGCGATCGAGCTGCTCGACGGCCTGGATCGTCGCCTTGAGGCGCCCGTCCGTGCGGGTGATCGTCGCCTGGAAGCTCTCGAGCCGCGCGAGCTGGGCGCGGGCGTCGAGGCTCGTGCGCCGCTCGAAGCCGAGCCCGGCGAAATTGTCGGAGCGGCGGCCCGAGGCGAGCTGGCGCTGCAGCGCCTCGCCGGCGCGGCGCATGTCGGTGAGGCCGCGCGCGGTCTCGCGCATCGTGAAGGCGCCGGCGGCGAAGGGGGCGATGTTGGTCATGAGCGGGCGTCCCTCGTCAGATCCGCATCAGCGTTTCGAGCATCTCGCGCACCGCCGTCATGACGCGCGCATTGGCGCCGTAGGCGGTCTGAAGCATCACGAGCTGCGTCATCTCCTCGTCGATGTCGACGCCGGAGACCTCCGAGAAGCGGCCCTCGATGGCGGCGAGCGCGACGCGCTGGCCCTCGTCGAGCCGGGCGGCGGCCTCGGCGGCGGCGCCCTGGACCTCGATGATCCGCCGGGCGCCGGTCAGCGCGCTCGCCTCGAACACGGCGTTGCCGGCGAGGCCGAGGGTCGCGGGGAAGGTGATGTCCGCGTCGAGCCCGGCGCGCAGCGCCTGCGGCCGGGTCGCGTCGCCGGCGAGGCCGTCGACGAGGGCGGCCGGGTTCGTCGTCGCGACGGCGATCATCTGGGCGAAGCCGCGGGGCTGGTTCGGCCCCGTCGGCTGGTTGAAGAGCGCGAAGAGCGGCGGATCGCCGGGATTGACGCCGGGCTGCACGACGCGGGCGGCGATGCCGGCGGCGAGGGTGTCGAGCTGGGCCTGCGCCTGGACGAGGGTCACGTCGCGCATCTCCAGCGCGGCGCCGATCATGCCGGAGCGGAACGCGCCCGCCTGGACGAGATCGACCTCGAGCGCGCCGCCGGACGCGCGGATGATTCCGACGCTCTGCGGATCGGAGCCGGCGAGGCTGTCGGGGCCGAGCGTCGAGCGGGCGTCGAAGGTCAGCCGCACGGCCCGGGCGCCGTCGAACAGCGTCTGGCCCGAGCCCGTCGTGATCGTCACCGCGCCCGCATCCGCCGGCATCACCCGCAGGTCGACGAGGCGGGAGAGCTGGTCGATCAGGCGGTCGCGCTCGTCCTCGAGGGCGGCGGAGCGGGTGCTCGAGGAGACGATGCTCTGGTTGACGCGCTCGATGCCCTGGAGGAGCTCGTCGGCCTGGGCGACGCCCGAAGCGATGCGGCCCTCGGCCTCCGTGCGCAGCGCCTGGACGCCCGTGGCGATCTGGTTGATCCGCCGGGCGGCGGCGCGCGCGGCGTCGAGCACGCCGTTGCGGGCCGCCGCGCTCGCGGGATCGTCGACGAGCCGATCGAGGGCGCCGGCGAAGCCGTTCATCAGGGTGTCGAGGGCGCTCGCGGTGCCGGGCGCGCCGTAGAGCCGATCGAGCGCGCCCGCCATGTTCGCCCGCACGGAGGTGTAGCCCGCCCCCGAATTCTCCTGGCGCAGCTGGCGCTGCAGCACCGTGTCGAGGACGCGCTGGACCTCCCCGGTGCGCACGCCCGCCGAGCGGCCGCCCGCGACCGCCTCGACGGGGAGCGTGCGGCGCTTCGTGTAGCCGGGCGAGCCGGCATTGGCCACGTTCTGCGAGACGACGTTCATCCCCGCCTGCGTGGCGCGCAGGCCGGTCATCGCGGCGCTCAGGGCCGACATCAGAGTCATGGCGCTCGACCTCCGTCGAAGCCGGACGGATGCGGCGCACGCGCCCGGCGCCCCTTCTGGGCAAGCACCATGCCAGCGCAAATCCCTTGCGCTTTCCTTGTCTCGATCGTCGAGAACGCAGCGTCAGTCGGCGATTTTCGCCGGGTGGGCGGCAGATTCTGCCGGTGGGGCGGCTCCGCCGTCGTCGTCCCAGAGCCCGTCAGCGCGCCGCCGGGGCGAGGCCGGGCTGGGCGGCGTCGGCGGGGATGCCGAGGAGGAGGCGTGCGGCGCCCGAGCGCTGGATCAGAGCCTTCGCGTCGGGGACGAGATCGACATTGCCGAGCGGCCCCCTGAAGCCGAAGGTGAGGGCGGAGATGAGGTTCGCCTCGCCGACGGGGCCGTTGCTCTCGACCGCCGCCTTCGCGTCGATCGAGCGCTCGGAGACCGACAGGGTACCCTCCAGCATGCCGGAGACCCGCGCCCCGGTGAAGCGCGCGTCGACGAAACGGCCGCTTCCTTCCTCGACGACGAGGGTCGCGCTCGCGCTCGTGAAGGGCGTGCGGCCCGAGCGCAGGGTGTGGGCGGCGGTGAGCGGCTGCCGCTCGAACCGGCGCAGGGCCTCGGCGAGATCGATCCCGACGAACTCCCCGGCGGCGACTTCGAGCGCGACCGTGCCGTCGAGCGCGGCGAGGAGATCGTTGCCGCTGACGCCGGTGCCGGAGACGTCGAGCTCGAAGGCGCCGCGGCCGGTGATCCATTGCGTGCCGACGTCGCGGCTCACGATGCCGAAATCGATGTCGCGCCCCTCGCCCTCGAGGCGCAGCTCGACGCCCTCGGGACGTTCGACGAGGGCGAAGCGCGAGCGGACGGTCCCGCCCGCGAGCTCGGCCCGCGACAGCGAGGCCTCGACGCGGCCGGATTGGACGAGGAGGCTCAACGCGACGTCGGCGAGGCGAAGCCGCCCGGCCCGCGCGTCGGCGGCCGAGATCCGCAGGTCGAGATCGCCGGCCGTGACGCCTGCGAGCGAGAGCGGCACGCGCCGCACGGTCGCCGCCGGATCGGTCTGGTCGAGGATCGGCGCGATGAAGCGGGTGAAGTCGAGCCTGTCGGCGGCGAGCGTGCCGGTGACCGCCACGCGCCCGTCCTGGGCACGCGCGTTCATCGCGCCATCGAGGCGGTCCGACCCGAGGGTGACGCGTACGGCCGGCATCGACAGGGTGCGTCCGACGCCGGTGGCGTCGCCGTCGAGCCCGAGCGGGCCGACGAGCGGGCCCATCGGCAGGTCCGCGCCGAGCCAGGTGAGGAGTTCGGCGGCCGAGCGCGTCTCGGCGGCGAGACGCCCGGCGAACCAGGGCGTGTCGTGCCCGCGGGCAAGGGTCCCCTTCAGCGAGACGCGCCCGAGGCGGGAGGAGACGCGCAGGTCGACGGCGCTGCGGCGCCCCTGCATCAGCTCGGAGGGGACGAGCCCGGAAATCGAGACGTCGACGACCTCCCCGCGCAGGCTCCCGCGCCCTTGCACCGCGAGCGGCCCGCGCGGATCGGGCCAGGCGAGGGTGAGATCGACCCCGCGGGCGACCTCGCGACGCCCGTCGCGCGCATCGACGAAGGTGATCGTGACGTCGTGGAGACCGACCGATTCGATCTCGGTCGCCTCGCCCTCGACCATCCGGCGGGTCAGTTCGGCGAGGGCCGAATCCCAAGGCGACCGGCCCTCCGCGTCGATGCCGACATGGATCCGGGCCTGGGACAGGGACGCGTCGAGGAGGCGAATGCGGCCGTAGAGCAGGCGCGCCCAGGCGATGCGCGCCCGCAGCGCGCCCGCCCGCGCGACCTCCTCGCCTTCGGGCGTGGCGACCGTCACCCCCTCGAGCTTGATGCGCGGGACCGGCAGGAAGGCGATCGTGGTGCGGCCGGCGGCGGTGAGATCGAGCCCGATCTCGCGCTCGAGCTGGCGCCCGACGCTCGCCCGCAGCGCCTCGGAGGAGACGGTCCAGGGCGCCGCCGCCATCACCGCCAGGGCGACGAGGGCGAGCGCTGCGGCGCCGATGAGCGCTCTTCTGACAGTCGACTTGCGCATTCCCCACCGTCGTCGAGGCCAGGGCGTCGGCGTCGCGCCGATCGCGTCCGGCATTCTTAACCGCCGGCGCCGCGCTCGTGCAAACGCGGTGCCACGCTCTTCCCTCGACCCCAAACGCGGCGAAGGTGCGGCAGCGAGGCTCGGAACCCGCGCCATTGCGGCGGATCAAGGCATGCGTCGCGCGGGCGTGCTCGATTGGCAACACATCGCAAGATCACACCGGAGGAACACGAGCGTCATGAGTCTCCCCCATAGCTTCAAGCGAATCACGCTGCATCTCGCCCGCGACCGTCAGCATCCCGAGGGCTCGAGCCGCCACGGCTACGACATCGTCGCGCCGCTGGGCGCCGACGGGCGCATCGATCCGCAGGCCTGGCGCGAGCGCCGCGACGCTTGCCGGGTGCGCCGGTTCTGGGCCGGGGAGAAGGACGAGATCGGCCACCTGGTCCACCGGGCCGGCGGCGTCGGCGGTCACACTTGGGTGATCGACTACGATCCGGAGCGCAGCGACGACGACGAGGCGACCTATCGCCTGGGCGATCACGTGCTGCAGGTAGGGGAGTACGTCTCCATCGCGCACGAGGACGAGATGCACACGTTTCGCGTGATTTCGGTCGTGAATGCGGCGTGAGACCCGAGCGTACGTTCCGGGAGGAGCGAAAAACGGTCGCGATCGACCGATTCCGCTTGCGGTTCACATGTGAACGATCTATGTCCAGCCGCGTTGCGGCGAACGGACCACGTCCCGCCGCCGCACGGCCCTCCGGGGCGTTTCCTCCCTAGACTTACAGGGCCGCCGCAAGGCGGCTCTTTTTTTGCGCCGATCCCTTACTTGATCGCCCCTAGGGGCTTTTCCTCTCCCGCTTCGGAAACCGGACGTTAACCATTGGGGTTCGACAATCCCGATACCGCGAGGCGGTGTCCGGACGAGCGGACGAGCGGACGGGAACGGGCTCATGGGCGGCATGCACGAGACCAGGCACGAGCGAGAGCGCCCCGGCGGACGACGCGCCGGCTGCCGGATCGTGTCGATCGACGAGCATCGTCGGCGCCGCCCCGCGACCCCGCTCCCCGCCGACGCCCCGCGCGGTGTCGTTCTGCTCTTTACCGGGGTGATCTATGAGCGGGGACCCTCGAGAGACGCGAGCCGGACAGGCACCGCGCCGGGTCGCCGTCGCCGCTAGCGCGTCTCGCGCCGCGCTCTTCCTCGCGATTCCGCTCGCGATCGTGGCCTGCGCCCCGCAGGGCGATCTCGGCCGCCCGGCGCCTTCGCTCCTGACGGATCGCGCTCTGCCTTTCGTCGGCCGAATCGCGGCCGAGCTGCGCGGCGAGCCGGCCTCGTGGATGATTCTCACCGACGACGAGCGCGAGCTGCGCCGCCGCGCCTGGCGCTTCCTCATGCCCGCCCACGAAGGGCAGTCGATCGAGGCGGCGATCGCCGAGCTCTCCCGCGCCCGCGTGCTGCCGCCGCTCTCGGCGCCGGTCGAGGGCTACCATCATGCGCTCGTCGCCTCGCGCGGCGACTCGCCCGCGCCGCTCTTCCGTCGGATCGCGGAGGACGCCCAGGCCGACCGCGCGCTCCTGCCGCCCTTCCTCGCGATCGCGACGCGCGTCATGGAGGCGGACGAGGCGCGGCTGAAGATGCTCCTCCACGTGACCACCCTGGTCGAAGGCGAGGCGCGGGCGGCGGCGGCGCGGGTCGCGGAGAATCGCTGCCTCGTCGCCTGGGTCCGCGACGAGGCGGGCGCGCGGGCGGGGCGCTACCGCTACGCGCTCGAGCGGCTGGCGATCGCGGCGCCCCAGCGCGAGGCGATCGACGCCGAGCGGTCGGTCGTCGCGCTCGAGGCGGAGATCGGCGGGCTCGCGCGGCTCGACGTCGGCACGCTCGAAGCCTGCGCCGGCTACGCGGCCCGCGCGGAGATGGCCGCGGGCGGTCTCGAGCCGGGCCGCGCCGACGATCTCGGGGACGTGTTTCCGCTCAAGCGTTGAGAGCGCCGTCAGACCCAGCGCCAGCGACGGCTCTGCACGACGAGGACGCGGCCCTGCCAGATCTCCATGTGCGGCGCCTGCTCGGGCGCGTGGTCGCACAGATGGGCGAGCGCGGCGCGCGCGACGCCGCCGTGCGAGACGACGACCGTGTCGCGGGCGAGCGCGCCGAAGGCCGGCGCGATCCGGGAGAGGAGATCCGCGTAGCTCTCCCCGCCGGGCGGGCGATAGCCCCACTTGTCCGCCTCGCGCGCGATCGCCCGCTCGGGGTCGCGCGCGCGGATCTCCGGCCAGGTGAGCCCCTCCCACTCGCCGAAGCCGATCTCGACGAGCCGCTCGTCGGCACGGTACTCCGCCGCCGGCAGGCCGAGCGTCTCGCGCAGGATCTCCATCGTCTCCCGCGCGCGGGAGAGCGGGGAGGCTACGTAGTCGAGCGTGCCCGGATTGCGGACGAGGCCCTTCAGGATGCGCGCCGCCGCCGCCGCTTGGACGCGGCCGAGCGCGTTGAGGGGGATGTCCCGCCCGCCCTGCAGCCGCCCTTGCGCGTTCCAATCGGTCTCGCCGTGGCGGACGAGGTAGAGAACCGGTGCCGTCACGCGCGCTCTCAATCCCGATCGAGGGTGATGTCGGGCGCGTCGGGGTTCTTCATGCCCACGACGTGATAGCCGGAATCGACGTGGATGACCTCGCCCGTGACGCCCCGGCCCATGTCCGACAGGAGGAACACCGCGCTCTCGCCCACCTCTTCGATGGTGGTGTTCCGGCGCAGCGGCGCGTTGTAGGCGTTCCACTTGAGGATGTAGCGGAAATCGCCGATCGCGGACCCGGCGAGCGTCTTGATCGGCCCGGCCGAGATCGCGTTGACGCGGATGTTCTTCTCGCCGAGATCGGCGGCGAGATAGCGCACGGAGGCCTCGAGCGCGGCCTTGGCGACGCCCATGACGTTGTAGTGCGGCATCCACTTCTCGGCGCCGTAATAGGTCAGCGTCACGAGCGAGCCGCCATTCGTCATCAGCTTCTCGGCGCGTTGCGCAACGGCCGTGAAGGAATAGCAGGAGATGTTCAGAGAGCGGTTGAAGTTCGCCTCCGAGGTGTCGACGTAGCGTCCGGTCAGCTCGTCCTTGTCGGAGAAGGCGATGCAGTGGACGACGAAATCGAGCGAGCCCCACAGCTTCTCGACCTCGGCGAAGACGGCGTCCATCGAGGCGGGGTCGGTCACGTCGCAATGGCCGACGACCGCCGCGTCGAGCTCCTTGGCGAGCGGCTCGACCCGCTTGCGCAGCGCGTCCCCCTGATAGGTGAAGGCGAGTTCGGCCCCGTGCTGGCGCGCCGCCTTCGCGATCCCCCAGGCGATCGACCGGTTGTTGGCCACGCCCATGATGAGCCCGCGCTTGCCGGCCATGACGCCGGTCGTCGTGTTTTCTGCCATGAAACACCCGAATTGGTCTGTTTGGCCGCAGCCGCTTCCCGTCCGTGTCTTAGCCGACGCCGCCGCCGGGGGGAAGAGCAAGCACGCGACCGCCACGCCGCGTTGCGACGTTTTCCCCGGCCACGTCGTGCGGCGCTCGCGCGCGAAGCTATGCGGCGGAAACGGTGCGTGCCGGTTTCGCGCGCGCGGCGATGCGTACCGCGATCGCAACCATTGCGAGCGCCGTCGCGCAGAGGACGGCTCCGAGGCCGAAAACGGCCGCGCCGATGCCCGCGAGAAGCGGCCCCGCGACGATCGTCACCGACAGGGGCACGAGCCCGTGCGAGATCGCCGCGACGCGCCCGAAGGTGCGCGACGCCATCAGCGGCGAGACCTTCTCGGTGACGTAGCGCATCAGCGCGACGTTCACGCCAGCGAGCGTCGCCCCCTGCAGGGCCTGGAGGCCGGCGATCGCGATCGGATCGGTGGCGACGGTCAGGCCGAGCCAACGCACGATGCCGGCGATCGCCCCGATCGCGACGAGGGTCGCCGGCGCGATGCGCCGCAGGCCCGCGCGATCGCTCAGCAGGAAGACCACGATCTCGGCCAAGAGAGCCGCCGCCCAGAACAGGGCGATGGTCGTCGAGGAGAAGCCGAGGCTCGTCCAATAGAGGCTCCCGACGGCATAGAGGAGCGCGTGTGCGCCGAGCACCAGCGCGACCGCGAGCATCACGAGGAGCGCCGCGCGCGGCGGATCCGCATCGAGCGGGTGAGGCGAAGCGGCGCTGGACCGAGGCTTTCCGGGCGTATGGACGTCGTCCGCCGGCAGCGCGAGCGAAACGACCATGAGGGCCACGACGTAGCAGGCGACGAGCAGCACGATCGCGGCATCCGCGAGGACGACGGCGACGGCGCCGGCGATGGCGCTGGTCGTGAGCTTCGAAAGGGAACCGAAGGAGCGCGCGCGCCCGTACGGCACGGGTGTCAGAGCGAGCCGGCGCGACACGATGCTGTCGCCGAGCGGCATCACCGCGGACCAGAAGAGGCCGGACAGAAGGGCCACGCCCAGGATCTGCGGAAAGGTGTGCGCGAGCGCGAAGAGCGCGTTGCACAAAGCCGTGGCCGCGACGAGCCCGACCACGAGCCGCTTTCGCCATCCGGTCCGGTCCGCGAGCGCGCCCATCAGCGGGTCGACGAGGAGCTTGACCGCGATCGGCACCGACAGGACGAGCGAGACCTCCGCGAGCGAGAGCCCGCGCTCGTGCAGCCAGACGGGAAAGATCGTGTTGTACACGCCGGCCGACAGGAACACGGCGTAATAGAACAGGGCGATGCGGGCGGTCATGGGCACGACTCGGGGCGCGGGCGTGGGGTTGCGCCAGGAGTGATCATGCACGGATTGGCGGTGGGCGCAAAGGGGGCGGGGGGAGGCGCGTCGAAAACTCGCCGGAATTGCAGCGTCTGCGTTCCTGCCTGCGCTACCGACCGAGGCACGACCCGATGCGCCCGCTCGCCGCTCCACCATCCGCCACGCTCCGCCACACGATGCGCGGCATGATCGCCAACCGCCATCTCATGGGCATGCTCGCGTTCGGCGCCTTGCAGCAGGGGATCGTGGCGGGATCGATCGTGCTTCTCGGGCTCTCCGCGATGCGCCTCGCCGAGGGGGCGGTGTCGGAGGCGCTCGGGCTGTTCGTCGCGTATCTCGTCGCGCTGGTCCTGCCCTACGGCCCAGGCGTGGCGGCGCAATATTGCTGGCGCCTCTGGGCTGCGTCGAGCGTGCGCGACTTTCATGACGTCGGTGCCGATCGGCTTCCGGACCGGGCGATCGTCTTCGCGGATCGCGAGAGAGCCGAGGCCGTCTCGACGATCTTCTCCAACAGCGCGCCGAATGCGATCGGGCATGGGGCCGATTACGGTTACGACCTGTCGCAATGCGGGTTCGCGACCGTGTTCGGCATCATCGCGGTGGCGGCGATCGTCGATCCGATGCTCGCGATCGCATTCGCAGTCAGCATCCTGCTCTGCGCGGTCTACATGCGCCTCTTCTACGCGATCGCCGCCGACGCGGCGCATGCGGCGGAGGCGCGCCGGGTCGACACCGTCTCGCTCGCCCGGCGGATCTGGCCCAACGTCGTCCTCGCCAATCCGCTCTCGCGCACGACCTGGAAGGCGCGGCTCGCGCAGGCGCACGCGGCTCATCTCGCCGCCGTCGCGCGCGAGAGCCGCATCCGTTTCCTCTCGGCCGCGGCGCTCGCCATCGCGGCGATGTCGCCCGTCGTGATCGCGGCGGGCTTCCTCGCCTATGCCCACGCGGACGACGCGAGCTACCTCGCCGCGCTCCTCGTGACGATGCCGCGCGTGTTCTTCATCCTGTCGCTCCTGGGGCACATGATGGCGCTCGTGTTCGAATGGAGCCAGGTCGCCGGCCGGTTCGAGGTCGTCCGCTCGCTCCTGATTCCGGCCTCGCCCCGCGCACGGATCGACCTGTCGCGCATCGAGGTGCGCGTCGATGGCGAGAGGGAGAGGATCGAGACCGTCGAGCGCCTCGTCGAGTTCTGTCTCGCGGGTCCGCGCCGGATCACGATCCGAGGGGGCAACGGCGCCGGCAAGACGACGCTGCTTCTTTCGCTCAAGGAGCGGCTCGGGACGAGCGCCGTCTACGTGCCTCCCGATTGCGCGATCGACTTGCCTTCGCAGTCGGCCGGGGGATCGTCGGGCGAGCGCAAGCGGGCCGAGATCGAGGCGGTGCTCGCCGACCACGACCCCTGCATCGTCCTCCTCGACGAATGGGACGCCAATCTCGACGCGGAGAATCGGGAGATGACCTGCGCCGCGCTCGCCGCGGCGATCGTGCGCGGCTTCACCGTCGTCGAGATCACGCACCGCTGATGGGCGCCCCCCGTCTCACGAGATCCCCACCATCAGCTTCCCCGCGAGCGCGAGCATCGTCACCCCGATCACGCCCTCGAGCACGCGCCAGGCTTCAGGCTTCGCGAAGACCGGCCGCAGGAAGCGGGCGCCGTGGCCGAGCGCGAGGAAGAAGAGGGCCGAGGCGGTGGCGGCACCCGCGCCGAACGTGGCCGGCTCGTCGAATTGCGTCGAGACCGAGCCGATGAACACGACCGAATCGAGATAGACGTGCGGGTTGAGCCAGGTGAAGGCGAGGGTGAGGCCCATCACCCGCGGGAGCCCGCTCGCGCTCGGCTCCGCCCGCGCCGGATCGAGCGCACCCGTCCCCGTCGCCGCCGCGCGCAGGCTCGAGAGGCCGTACCAGACGAGGAAGGCCGCGCCCGCATAGGTCAGAGCCGGGGCGAGCCAGGGGGCGGCGGCGACCATCAGGCCGAATCCCGCAACGCCGGCGGCGATCAGGATCGCGTCCGACAGCGCGCATGTCAGCGTCACCGGCCAGACGTGCTCGCCCTTGAGGCCCTGGCGCAGCACGAAGGCGTTCTGCGCGCCGATCGCGACGATGAGGCCGAGGCTGACGAGGAAACCGGAGGTGAAGGCGAGCATGGGGGACGAGGCTCCGACGAGATCGCCCTTGCCCTACCGCGCTGTCCGGCATTAGAAAAACAAAATCGTCTATCCCCGCATTAGCGCTGCTTCATCGACCCATGCTCGACTACCCCCTCGTCGCCGCGGTCGCCGCCGTGATCCGCACCGGCTCCTTCGAGAAGGCGGCGGCGGAGCTCGGGGTCACGCCGTCTGCGGTGTCCCAGCGCGTGCGGCTCATCGAGGAGCGGCTCGGGACGGTGCTGATCGTGCGCGGCCAGCCCTGCCGCGGGACGCCGGCGGGGGAGCGGATCGCGCGGCATGCGGCGGAGGTGACGCTCCTCGAGCGCGAGCTCGCCGCCGAGATCGGGCTCGAGGCGTCGGCGCCCGCGCGGGTGCGGATCGCCGTCAACGGCGACAGCCTCGTCACCTGGTTCGTCGAGGCGATGGCGGGGGCGGCGAGCGGCGCGGGGGAGGGGGTGCTGTTCGACGTCGTCGTCGACGACGAGGCCCACAGCGCCGATTGGCTTCGCCGCGGCGAGGTGGCGGCCGCGGTCTCGACGAGCGCCGCCGCGGTCCAGGGCTGCGACGTCCACCCGCTCGGCGCCCTGCGCTACCGCGCCACCGCGAGCCCGGCTTTCTGCGCGCGCTGGTTCCCGGACGGGGTGAACGCGGCGGCGCTCGCGCGCGCGCCGAGCCTCCTCTATTCGGAGAAGGATCGGCTGCAGGAGCGCTTCGTCGAGGCGCTGCTCGGGCATGGGGTCCCGCTCCCCGCCCACCGCCTGCCCTCGAGCCGCGCCTTCCTCGACGCGGCCCGCGCCGGGCTCGGCTGGGGGATGAACCCGGAGCGGCTCGTCGCGCGCGACATCGCCGCCGGGCGTCTCGTCGATCTCGGGCCGCTGACGCCGCTCGACGTTCCGCTCGCCTGGCAGACGACCCGCATCGCGGCGCGCGCGCTGAGGGGGCTCACCGCGAGCGTGAAGAGGGCTGCGGGCGCGTGGCTCGTGCCGCCAGACCGGAACGCCGCGCTTGCGACTTAAGTTGACCTCCGAGAGCGGATATGTCAGCATTGCTGACATAATACGCGCGAAGATCGGGAATCGACGTGGCGCGGCGGAGGAGTGATGCCATGGACGATGTACGGGTCGACCGGACGAGTGCCGCCGAGACGCCGCAGGCGCGAGCCCTGCGCGAGGTCTCCCTCGACGACAAGTACGATCTGACGAAGGAGCGCGTCTTCCTCACGGGGACGCAGGCGATCATCCGCATGCTCCTGATGCAGCGCGAGCGCGACCGGCTCGCGGGCCTCGACACGCGCGGCCTCGTCTCCGGCTATCGCGGCTCCCCGATCGGCGGGCTCGACCTCAACCTCTACCGCGCCAAGAAGCAGCTCGAGGCGGCCGGCATCGTCTTTCAGCCGGGCCTCAACGAGGAGCTCGCCGCGACCGCGATCTGGGGCTCGCAGCAGGCGCAGATGCGCGGCGAGGGCAAGCACGACGGCGTCTTCGGCGTCTGGTACGGCAAGGGCCCGGGCGTCGACCGCTCGGGCGACGTCTTCCGCCACGCCAACATGGCGGGCGCCGCGCAGCACGGCGGCGTCCTCGCGCTGATGGGCGACGACCACACGGCCGAGAGCTCGACCGTGGCGCATCAGTCCGAATTCCACTTCGTCGACGTGATGATGCCCATCCTGAACCCGGCGGGCGTGCAGGAGATCCTCGATTACGGGCTCTACGGCTTCGCCATGAGCCGCTACACGGGGGCCTGGGTCGCCTTCAAATGCGTGAAGGACAATATCGAATCGACCGCCTCGGTCGAGACGGGCCTCGACCGGGTGAAGATCGTCATCCCCGAGGACTTCACGATGCCGCCGGGCGGGCTCAACATCCGCGCGGGCGACGTGATCCTCGAGCAGGAAGCGCGGCTCCACGACTTCAAGCGCGACGCGATGCTCGCCTTCGTGCGGGCGAACAACCTCAACCGCATCGTGCTCTCGGGCGGGCGCAACCCGAAGATCGGGATCATCACGGTCGGCAAGTCCTATCTCGACGTGCGCCAGGCGATGGACGAGCTGGGGCTCGACGAGGTCAAGGCGAACGACATGGGGCTTCGCCTCTACAAGGTCGCCTGCCCCTGGCCGCTCTCGCAGCGCGAGCTCGTCGACTTCGCGCGCGATCTCGATCTGATCATGGTGGTCGAGGAGAAGCGCTCGCTCATCGAGGTGCAGGTCCGCGAGGAACTCTACGGCACCGCCAACCAGCCCGTCTGCATCGGCAAGAAGGACGAGGGCGGCTCCTGGCTCTTCCCCGTCAAGGGCGCGCTCGATTCGAACGACATCGCCATCGCGCTCGGCGAGCGGCTGATGCGCTACCATTCGGACGAGGACCTGCGCGGGCGCGTCGAGCGGCTGCGGGAGGCGCAGACCGTGCTCGCGCTGACGAAGGACGTCGCGACCCGCACGCCGCATTTCTGCGCCGGCTGCCCGCACAACACCTCGACCAAGGTGCCCGACGGCATGCGAGCCTATGCCGGCATCGGCTGTCACTACATGGTCCAGTGGATGGACCGCTCGACCGACGGCTTCACCCAGATGGGCGGCGAGGGCGCGAACTGGATCGGCGAGGCGCCCTTCTCGAAGCGCGGCCACGTCTTCCAGAATCTCGGCGACGGCACCTACAACCATTCGGGCGTGCTCGCGTTGCGCTGGGCGATCCACACGAAGACGCACATCACCTACAAGATCCTCTTCAACGACGCGGTCGCCATGACGGGCGGCCAGCCCCACGAGGGCGGGCTCACCGTCGACATGATCGCGCGCCAGGTGCGCGCGGAGGGCGTCTCGCGGATCGCGCTCGTCACCGACGAGCCGGACAAGTATCCGAAGACGATCGAATGGCCGAGCGGCATGACGATCCATCACCGCACCGAGCTCGAGAGCGTGCAGCGCGCGCTCGCCGAGGTCGAGGGCGTGTCGGTGATGATCTACGATCAGACCTGCGCCTCCGAGAAGCGTCGGCGCCGCAAGCGCGGCACCTTCCCCGATCCCGACAAGCGCGTGATCATCAACGAGCTCGTCTGCGAGGGCTGCGGGGATTGCTCCGTGCAGTCGAACTGCGTCGCCGTGCAGCCGCTCGAGACCGAATACGGGCGCAAGCGCCAGATCGACCAGTCGAACTGCAACAAGGACTTCTCCTGCGTGCAGGGCTTCTGCCCGTCCTTCGTGACGGTGCACGGCGCCAAGCCCAAGAAGGCGAAGATCGCCGGCTCGGCGGATTCGCTGCCCGAGGCCGTGCCCGAGCCGACCATCCCCGAGATCGACCGCACCTGGAACTGCATCGTCACGGGGGTCGGCGGCACCGGCGTCGTCACGATCGGCGCGATCATCGGCATGGCCGCCCATCTCGAGGGCAAGGGCTGCGGCATGATCGACATGGCCGGCCTCGCGCAGAAGGGCGGGGCGGTCTACAGCCACGTGCGGCTCGCGCGCACGCCCGACGAGATCCACGCGATCCGCGTCGCGGCGGGCTCGGCCGATCTCGTGCTCGGCTGCGATCTCGTGGTGACCGGCACGAAGAAGGTGCTCGCGGGCGTGTCGGCGGGTCGCACGGCGCTCGTCGTCAACACCGCGGAGGTCTTCCCCGGCGACTTCACCCGCAACGCCGATTTCTCGCTGCCGGCCGAGCGTCTGCGGCGCGAGATCAACCGCGTCGCGGCGGGCGAGAAGGTGGACTTCCTCGACGCGACCGCCATCGCCACCGCCGTTCTCGGCAACGCGATCGCGGCCAACATGATGATGCTCGGCTTCGCCTATCAGCGCGGCGCGATCCCGCTGACGGGCGCCGCGATCGAGCGGGCGATCGAGCTCAACGGCGAGGCGGTCGCGATGAATCTCGAGGCCTTCCGCCTCGGGCGCCGCGCGGCCGCCCATCCGGCGGGGCTCGCGAGCCTCGTTTCGTCGCTCAAGGCGCCGACGCCCGCGCGCACGCTCTCGCAGAGCCTCGACGAGGCGATCGCGCGGCGCGTCGAGTTCCTCACCGCCTATCAGAGCGCGCGCTACGCCCGGGTCTACGAGCGTCTCGTCGCCAAGGTCCGCGACGCGGAGGCCGAGCGGGTGCCCGGCTCGGAGACGCTCTCGGAAGCGGTCGCGCGCAATCTCTTCAAGCTGATGGCCTACAAGGACGAGTACGAAGTCGCGCGGCTCTATACCGACGGCTCGTTCCAGCGGCAGGTCGAGCAGACCTTCGAGGGCGAGAACCTGCGGCTCGAATTCCACCTCGCGCCGCCGATCCTCGGTCGCAAGGACAAGTCCGGCCGGCCGATGAAGACGACCTTCGGGCCCTGGATGCTGAAGGGTTTCGGGGTCCTCGCCAAGCTGAAGGGCCTGCGCGGCACGCCCTTCGACGTGTTCGGCTACACCCACGAGCGCCGCACGGAGCGCCGCCTGATCCGCGAGTACAAGGCGCTCGTCGAGGAGATCGTGGAGAAGCTCACGCGGGAGAACCACGTCACGGCCGTGGGCCTCGCCTCGATCCCGGCGAAGATCCGCGGCTTCGGCCACGTCAAGGAGCGCCACCTCGCCGCCGCCAAGGCCGAGGAGGCGGCGCTTCTCGAGCGCTTCCGCAACCCGGACGCGGAGCCGCTGGCGAAGGCGGCGGAGTGATCGGGGTGTCGTTCCGGACGCTGAAGGGCGATCCGGGACCCCCGCCTCGTCATTCCGGGGCGCGAAGCGAGCCCGGAACCCAGAACCCCGACGTTGGTTCGAGCGCGCATGCGCGCTCGCTCTCCACGTCCATGCAATTGATGCGTGGAGGGACGCAGCCTATAGGCTGCTCCTCGGAGGTCGGGAGTCTGGGTTCCGGGCTCGCTTCGCGCCCCGGAATGACGGCGTGGGGTTATGCGGCAGTGTTTCCTCGCCCTCCGGCGGAAGAGGGGGCTCTCTGCCCCCTCCGCGCCGTCAGAAGATCGGCATGCCCAGCGCGCGCATGCGCTGGATGGCGACGGGGCTCAGGCGGTAATCGGCGGTGTCGTCGCTGACGATGAAGCGGCGGTTGACGATGTCGATCGGCTTCGTCCCGCTCGCGAGCTGGCGGACCTCGTCGGGCGAGAGGTAGATCCGCAGGGCCGCGACGAGGTCCTCGTGGTGGCCGTTGTTGGGATCGTTGTTGTTCGACAAGCGGTAGAAGTCGATGAATGTGCCGCTCGGGTCGCTGTTCACCGCGGTGTAGTTGAACTTCGGATCGGTGAGGGTGTCGAACTGGTGGGCGCCGGTGAGGCGCAGCGTCTGGCCGGGCGCGAGCACGCCGGCGATCGAGCCGGTATTGTGGAGATCGTGGTCGCGGGTCGCGCGCGGCACGCCGCGGGCCTCCCAATAGCGCCAATAGATCTCGTCGATGTCGTCGAGATTGTTGATGTTGGTCAGCTCCTCGGCGATGTACTGCTCGAGCGCGTCGCCTTCGAGCCCCTGCCGACGGCCCTGGTCGTAGAGCTGGTGGAAGGCGGCGGGGTGGCCGGAGATGTAGACCTGGCCCTCGAGGTCGCCGTTCGGCGCGACGTTCATCGAGACGCCGCTGAACTGGCCGAAATCGCCGCGGGCGACGCGGTTGAAGAAGGTCGGGTCGCGCAGATGGTCGCCGCGGCGCAGCTCGTCCTTGGCGTGGACCATGCCGATGCCGTCGAGCGTGTAATAGCCGTGGCCGTCGTGGCCGAGCATGCCGTGCATGCCCCCATGGCCGACGCCGCCCATGCCGCCGTGGCCGCCCGCATGGCCCGTCCCAGGCATGCCGTGGCCCATATGCGGCCGGCCCATGCTCGGCATCCCGGCGGGGTTCGTCCCGCTGATGACCTCCTGCGGCACCGGCATGCCGGGGCGCCAGCCGGTGATCGGCATCATCGGGCCGTTGCCGGGGAGCATGCCGGGAGGGGCCATCCCCGGCGCCAGTCCGGGGGCCATGTTGCCGGGACCCATCCCGCCGGGCATCGTGCCCGGGAAGGGCGGGGCGCTCGGCATCGGCGCGGAGGCCCCGGCGAGCGGGCGGAAATCGAAGGCGCTGAGCGGCTGGCCGTTGGCGTTCGTCGGCATCTGCGAGCCGAGATTGCCTGCGCAGCCGCAGCTCGAGGCGTTGCTGCGCGCGCAGCCGCCGGCGGCGAGCGGCGCGCCCATCGTCTGCCCGCCGCCGGGCTGACCGGCGCCGACATAGACCCAGACCGGGACCCATTGGCCGAAACCGGGCATCGTACCGGTCGCCGTGCCCATGGCCGGCCCCTGCGGGATGGCGAGCGGCGAACCGCGCCCGCCCGCGCCCATCGCGATGCTCGTCTGCAGATCGAGCTGAGCGCGGTCGAGCGCTTGCTGGAAATCGTTTCCGGGCTGGCGAGCCCTGCCGTAGAGCCCCTCGTTCCCGATGGAGTTGATCGCGTTCATCGCCGGATCCCTCTCAGCATCATGCCATTCGAACTCGCGCGGACGATAACCGCCGCGTTAATGCATCGTCAAGAATAAATACAACCTCTCGCGAGAGAGGAGTCCAACGTTTTCGTGAAATATGCGAATGATGTAAATGCCTCCGGTATATGATCTATGTGCATTGATAATGACAAGATATCGCAAGTAGGCGCTATTTAGAATTACTACAACATATATCTCTCGACGGTGGCCCGATCCGTGCTAGTGTGGCGGTCCGTCATTCGAGAGGCCTCCCGTGCCCAATCCCAGAACGTCCAATTCCCCGCGCCGCGTCATGCTGCTGACGGGGGCGAGCCGCGGCATCGGCCACGCGACCGTCAAGCGCTTCTCGGCCGCCGGCTGGCGCGTGATCACCGCCTCGCGCCACGCTTTCCCCGAGAATTGTCCCTGGGAGATGGGCCCGGAGGACCACCTCCAGGTCGATCTCGCGAGCCCGGAGGACACGGTGCGCGCCATCGCCGACGTGCGCACGCGCCTCGAACTCGAGGGCTCGTGCCTGCACGCGCTCGTGAACAATGCGGGCATTTCGCCCAAAGGTCCCGGCGGCAGCCGGCTCGACGTGCTCGATTGCCCGTTCTCGACCTGGAGCCACGTGTTCCAGGTGAACTTCTTCTCGACAGTCCTGCTCGCCCAGGGCCTCAAGGAGGAGCTCTGCCGCGCCAAGGGCTCGATCGTGAACGTCACCTCGATCGCCGGCTCGCGCGTCCACCCCTTCGCGGGGGCGGCCTATTCCACCTCGAAGGCGGCGCTCGCGGCGCTGACCCGCGAGCTCGCGGGCGATTTCGGCCCGCTCGGGGTGCGCGTGAATGCCATCTCGCCGGGCGAGATCGACACCTCGATCCTCTCGCCGGGCACGGAGAAGATCGTCGAGCAGATCCCCATGCGCCGCCTCGGCACGCCCGACGAGGTCGCCAAGGCGATCTACTTCCTGTGCACCGACGCGAGCTCCTACGTGAACGGCGCCGAGCTGCACATCAACGGCGGCCAGCACGTGTAGCCGGGGGCGGCGCTCTCGAAGCTCGTGAATTGGTCCGGGTCGTCATCCCGGATCGCCTTCGGCGTCCGGGACGACGGCCCTTGGAGATCGCCCCCCCGCATCACTCCGCGGGCGCGGCCGCCTCGGCGCTGGCGCGGGTGCGGGTCGTCTCGCGGCCCGGCCTCGGATGTCGCGGGACGAGGAAGGCGAGGGAGAGCGAGACGAGGGCGATCCCGGCGCCGATCAGGAACACGCGCGAGGGATCGCTCATCCAGATCACCCCGAACGTGACCGGCATCGCCACGGCGGCGATGTGGTTGATGGTGAAGGCGACCGAGGCGGTGGGCGCGATGTCGGCGGGATCGGCGATCTTCTGGAAATAGGTGCGCTGGGCGATGGTCAGCGTGTAGAACACCCCGTCGAGCACGAACAGCGCGCCCGCGACCAGGCCCGAGCGGGTGAAGGCGTAGCCGACGAAGACGATCACGAGCATCACGTTCTCGAGGATGATCGTCGCCCGCTCGCCGAAGCGCGCGATCATGCGGCCCATCAGGGGCGCGGCGATCATGTTGATCGCGCAGGTGAGGAACAGGAGCTTCGCCAGCGCCGCCACGTCGTAGCCGAAGCGCTCGACGAGGAGGAAGGCGCCGAAGGCCATGAACAGCTGCCGCCGCGCGCCGGACAGGAAGGTGAGCGCGTAATAGAGCCAATAGCGCGAGCGCAGGATGATGCCCTTGTTCTGCACCACCGAGCCCTGGAAGCGCCGGAAGGTCGCCATCGCGAGGAGCGCGAGCGCGATCGTCGCGCCGCCGGCCGCGAGGAACAGGAGCTCGAAGCTCGGCTCCATGAGGAAGTACACCCCCGCGATCCCGCCATAGGCGACGAGCTGCGCGCCCGCCGAGGCCGCATGGATGCGGCCGAGCCCGACCGGCGCCTCCTTCTTCGAGAGCAGCTGCAGGGAGAGCGCCTGGTTCGCCGTCTCGAAATAATGGAAGCCGATCGACATGATCGTCGTCGTCAGAAGCAGCCCCCAGAAGCTCGGCAGATAGCCCGTCAGGGCGATGCCGAGGCCGAGCAGGAGGAGGGAGACGTAGGCGAGCGTCTGCTCGCGCATGATCATGAACAGGAACACCGCCGTGAAGGCGAGGAAGCCCGGGATCTCGCGCACGGACTGGAGGACGCCGATCTGGAACCCGTCGAACCCCGCCGCCTCCTTGGCGAAATTGTTGAGGAGCGCCTGCCAGCTCGCGAAACCGAGCCAGTTCACGAAGGCGAGCGCCATCAGGAAGACGAGGGGAGACGCCAGGAGGGGGCTGCGTGGGGGCACGATTCGTTTCCGATGCGATCGGCGAAGGATCGACACAACGCCCCGAGAGCACCGGTTGTCAAACGGCGATGCCGCCCGCCGCGTCTGCGTGTTCGCGCGTTGCGCCGTGTCAAGGCGGGGCTCTCGCGGCGTGGCAGGATGGCCGCGAACCGATCCTCAAGGGAGGCCGAAGCCATGTACAAGACGATTCTCGTCCCCGTCGACCTCGCCGAGCCGAAGGCCTCCGAGGAGGCGCTCGCCCGCGCCGCCGCGCTCGCCGATGTCGGCGACGGCACGGTGCGCCTCGTCTACGTGCGCCCGCTTACCCCCGTCACCTACATGGAATACGTGCCGCCGAACTTCGAGGCCGACCAGCAGCGCGAGACCGAGGAGGGCCTCGCCGCGATCGCCGCGAGCGTGCCCCTCCCGAGCGAGCGCGTCTCCGCCGTCGTGCGCCTGGGTTCCGTCTATCACGAGGTGCTCGACGAGGCGGAGAATTGCGGCGCCGATCTCGTGGTGGTGGGCTCGCATCGGCCGACGATGGCGACCTATCTGCTGGGCTCGAACGCGACGACCATCGTGCGCCACGCCCGCTGCTCGGTGCTCGTGGTGCGGTGAGAGAGCATGGATAAACGACGGGGGCCGGCCATCCCGGGCCGCGAAGCGGACCCGGGATGGCCTGGGCCGGTCGTCGGTGGCACGCAGCCTAAAGGCTGCGACTGGCAGGTCGTGGTCATGGGTCCCGGATCGCCTTCGGCGTGCGGGATGACTGAGACGCTACACCGTGTCATCCCCGGCCGGAGCACGCGTAGCGTGCGCAGGGGAAGCAACTAATATTCACGCGGCATTTTCGACCCATGGGGTGCCCCTGGCGAGGACGGCGTTGATCTGGACGAGGAGCTT
>NZ_JBKBQG010000057.1:0-22539 GCF_046292825.1 Salinarimonas sp.
ATGGGGCCCGAGGGTTGAAGGACGATCTCCGCCCGGGCCCCACCCGACCTTTCTCGGCTCACGCCTCGCAAGTCCACCCTCTCCTAGGGGGAGGGAGCGCGCTCGGCTTCGACGAGTGCCGCCAATTCGCCGAGCACCCGGCGCAGCTCGTCGAGGGCGAAGCGCAGGGCGAGGATCGCGCGGCCGCTCTCGTCGAGCGCGTCGGCCTGCGCGAAGCGTGGGGGCGCCTCCATCGCCTCCTCTACCTCGGCGATCTCGCGCACGATCGCTCCGAAATCGGGGGGCGTCTGCGTGCGCGAGGCCATGAAGTCGACGAGGCGGCTCAGATGCTCGCTCGTCGCCGCCGAGAGATCGGCGAGCCGGTCGTGCACGCGCGCCACGTCGTCGCCGGAGAAATCGTCGATGCGCTCCTCGCCGATGCGATCCAAGATGACGAGCGTGTTCCACAGGCGCTCGACCGCCGCGACCGCGTCCACGAGCGAGCGTCCGCTCGAAAGGCGCGGCTTGTAGCGGGTTTCTCCCGCCACCTGCCGCGCATAGGCGATGTGGCGGGTGAAATCGGCCGCGACCGCGCGCCCGCTCTCCCCGTCCGCGCCGACGAGCCCCTTGAAGCCGGCCTCGAGCAGCCGACGGCAATCGTCGACGGCGTCGGCGAGGAAGCGCAGCGCCCGGGCGCGGCCGGTCTCGGGCCAGACGACGAGCGTCGCGGCCACGCCGATCAGCGCGCCGATCATGATCGCGAGCGCCTGCTCGAGCGCCTCGCCCACATCGGCGCCGAGATCGAGCGCGATGATCGCGGCGGGCACGACGGTGTAATCGTATCGCGGGCGCAGCGTCGTCACCACGCTCGCGAGCGCGCACGCGATCACGAGCCCGCCGAGCGCGTGATAGGCGCCCGGATAGGCGAGGACCACGGCGAGCCCGATCAGCGTGCCGACGAGAGCCGAGACGATCCGGTTCGCGCCCGAGCGCAGGGTCGAATCCGAGTTGAAGCGGATCGTGAACAGAGCCGAGATCACCGCGAAGGAAACCTCGTCGAGCCCGATCGCGCGCACGACGAGCGCCGTCGCCGCCGCGGCGACCGCCGTCTGCAGCACGACGCGCGCGACGTCGCGCGTGATCCATCGATCGAGCCGCATCTGGCGAGCCTCCTCGCCCGTCGAACGTGCGGGAGCCCGGAGCGTTCGGTCGACGCCGGCACGGAGCGGGTTGCATCCGGGCGCGGGCTGTGATCTTCCGCAACCGCACCGGACGAGGGAGGACGATGTGGACGCGGCCATCGAGGCGCGGGCTCTGCGCAAGACCTTCGGCGAGAAGCGGGCGCTCGACGGGATCGACCTGTCGGTGCGCAGGGGCAGCGTCTACGGCATTCTCGGCCCGAACGGGGCGGGCAAGACGACCTTCGTGCGCGTCCTCTCGACGCTGATCCGGCCGACCTCCGGCGAGGCGTTCGTGCTCGGCCGCGACGTGGTGCGCGAGGCGGCCGAAGTGCGGGCGCGCATCGCGCTCACCGGCCAGTTCGCCTCGCTCGACGAGGATCTGACCGGCCGCGAGAACCTGCACGTCCTCGCCCGGCTCCTCGGCCTCTCGGGCGCCGAGACGCGGGCGCGGGCCGAGGCTCTGTTCGCGGCCTTCGATCTTGCGGAGGCCGCGCAGCGGCAGGTGCGGACCTATTCGGGCGGCATGCGCCGGCGCCTCGACATCGCCGCCTCGATGATCGTGACGCCCGACATCCTCTTTCTCGACGAGCCGACGACGGGGCTCGACCCCAAGAGCCGCGCGGAGGTGTGGGCGATCGTGCGTCGGCTCGCGCGCTCCGGCACGACGGTGCTCCTCACCACGCAATATCTCGAGGAGGCCGATCAGCTCGCCGAGCGCATCGCCGTGATCGACCACGGCCGCGTCATCGCCGAGGGCACGAGCGCGGATCTCAAGGGGATGGTCGGCTCCGGCGTCTTGCGGCTGCGCCTCGTCGAGGCGGACGATGCGCCGGCGCTCGCACGGATCGCGGCGGGGCTCGGGCATGCGCCGACGCGCGGCGAGGATCCGCGCGCCTGGGAGCTGCCGCTCCCCCGCGCCGCCGACGCGGTGCCGTTCCTCGCCGCGCTCGCGCAAGCCGACATCGCGCTCGCCGAGCATTCCTTCGGCCAGCCGAGCCTCGACGACGTGTTCTTCGCGCTCACCGGCCACCCCGCGCAGGACGAGACCCGCGGCGACGACGAGGAGACGCATCGATGATCCCGCGCGACAACCCCCTCGACGCCGCGCTCGGCGAGCGGCGCTCGGCCAAGACCGGCCGTGCGCGGCCCGTCACCGAGACGCTCGTCTTCGCCTGGCGAGCGATCCTCAAGATCAAGCACAATCCCGAACAGGCTTTCGACATGGTCGCATCGCCGATCATGTTCACGGTGCTCTTCACCTACCTCTTCGGCAACGTGATCGCCGGCTCGCCGGAGGCCTATCTCGCCTTCCTCCTGCCGGGCATCATGATGCAGACGGTGTTGTTCTCCTGCGTCCATACCGGCTACACGCTCAATCAGGACATCGCGCGGGGCGTGTTCGACCGCTTCCGTGCCCTGCCGATCTGGCGCCCCGCCCCGATCGCCGGCGCGATCGTGGGGGACTTCGCGCGCTATACGATCTCGGCGGCGCTGGTGCTCGCGGTCGGCTTCCTGATGGGCTATCGGCCCGCGGGCGGGCCCGCGTCGATCCTCGTCGCGCTCGTCCTCCTCAACCTCTTCGCCTTCGGAATCGGCTGGGTGTTCACGGCGCTCGCGCTCGCGATGCGCTCGGGGGGCACGATGATGACGGTGTCCTGGCTCTTCCTGATGCCGATCACCTTCGGCTCGAACATCTATGTCGAGCCCGCCACCATGCCCCCCTGGCTCGCCGCCTTCGCGCAGGCGAACCCGGTCTCGCTGATCGTCACGGCGCTGCGCACCACGCTCGACGGCGCGCCGGACGCGCGCGCGATCGCCCTCGCGCTCGCCGCGCCGGCCCTGGTGGCGGCGGTCTTCGCGCCTCTGACGATGCGGCTCTACGCGAAGGAGCGGTGAGCGGCGGGTGGTTCGCGTTCTCAGGAGGGTGTCATCCCGGACGCCGAAGGCGATCCGGGACCCATACCCTCCGATGGCTCAGTCGCAGCCTATAGGCTGCGTTTCTCCAGTGCCCGACATCGCAAGGATGCGCAGCGAGCGCTGCATGCACGCTCGGACGAGCGTCGGAGCGTATGGGTCCCGGGTCCGCTTCGCGGCCCGGGATGACAGCCTGAGAGATCTGCGCGCGCTCACGGCTCGCTCTCTGGAAGGTCGGCCGCGCGGCCGACGATGCCGTGCCCGCGGCGGAAGAGCATGTGGGCGCGCAGGCGGTCTGCCTCGGCGTCGAAACGGTCGTAATCGTCGAATTGCTGCAGGAAGGGCACCGCGCCGCAGCCTCGGGCTTCGCAGGGGGGCTTGCCCTTCGGGCAGGTGCCGTAAGTGCACACGAAGCCGCGATAGGCATCGCTGTCCGCATCATAGACGACGGCCCTCAGATAGAAATGTGCCATGTCGTGGTTGACGCCGCGAGCGGTGGCGTCCGTCAGCACGCGACCGAAGGCGATCCGCAGGCGCGGGATGCACTCCGTCGAGGAGACCCACACCGCCATGTCGAGCGTGTGCAGCGAGGCGAGCGATGGCTCGCCGCGGCGGCGCCAATACGGCATCTCCCGCCAGAGCTTCTTCACGAGCCCCCCGGTCGCCCCCACCGCCTCCACCCCGGGAATGTCCGCCCAAGCGAGAGCGGTGAGGTCCGCGATCGAGCGGAACATGTTTTGGCGCGCGATGGCGCGCTCGTCTTCCTCGAAGAGAACATCGTAGCGGGAACGGCGGGGCATGAGGCGGGCTCCGCTGAGGGGGTGTGCGGGAGAACATCTATATCGGAGGGCGCGGTGCTCTGTCAGCATGGGCGGCGACGCAAGGAAGTGGCTTCCGTTAATGTCGCGTTCGTGCTACATATTCATCGCCGTACGACCCACGAAGCCGACGCAAATGCCCACACCCCACCTTCCACCTTCCGCAGTTCGGCGCGCCATCCGCAAGCTCGGCGCCGATATCCGCGACGCGCGCAAGCGCCGGCGGCTGCCGATGGCGGTCGTCGCCGAACGCGCCTTCACCTCGCGCTCGACGCTGCAACGCGTGGAGCGCGGGGACATCGGCGTGAGCGTCGGCATCTACGCCGCGACCCTCCACGCGCTCGGCCTCCTCCCCGCCTTCGCCGACCTCGCCGACATCCGCAACGACGCCGTCGGCCAAACCCTCGCGAGCGCCGCCCTGCCCCAGCGCGTGCACCTGCCGCGGAGGAAGAAGGAGGTGGGGGATGGGTGATGTCGAGGTGTGGGTGGAGCGGGGTGGAGAGACGCGGCGGGCGCTACAGGTCCGCGCAATGGGTGCGAGATCACCGTCTCCGTGAGTCAGACAAAAAAATCACACGCGGATGATCAAGACTCTCGTCTATCGACACGCCAGAAGCAGATCGCTCTATGGAGACCATTATATTGTCTGGAAGTCCCTCAGAAACCTGTGGGATAATATCCAAGTCAGACCCATCTACGCCCTCTATATCAACTGACCGCGGGAAGACTCTAGAGAACCGCCTCCGGGCCTCTTCCGGGCCGGGTGATACCGCATTGCCCAGGCGACCATCAGAAGATAAAAAAAACGGGCCCGTGAAGCTTCGACGCCCGGTACCAGCTGCCGAATAGTGAATACTGTCAGGACAGAAAAGGGCCGAAAGAGGATACATGTGGGGTGACAAACGCTTCAGATTATGTGGAAGTCCATTTACCACAAGTCTTTCTATAAAGAATCCATCCGAGACGCTCACCCCATTCACACTAAACACACCTGCCGCTCGCGCCATCTCACAAGCGCGACCCGGGTTATAGAATATATATAGTGGAAACGTTGGCGTGCCGCAAGCTGTCATGATTCGCGCGGTATCGCAAAGGACTTTTACCTGAAGAGGCCCCCCGCGCCCTGTTGTGTGCTTTAATTTCGGGTACCCGAGTCTCGACCAGACGCGACCTCTTCCAGAAAGTTTCTTCGCTTGAACTAGAACGCACCAGAATCTTTTGCTGTACACATCCACAAACCACCATTCCATATCATTTCCAGTACGCGCCTCATCCGCTGGAAAGTTAACAATCATGCTCCCGGAGCCAAGTCCAACCAGACCGCCCATAAACAGATCAGTGACAGTCTCTTCGCGAAAGCGTCGGCGGAGGCCCCTGTCTCGGTTGAGGAAAAGCTCAACATAGGTAGGGAAGAGTTGGGAAAAATGACACAGCATTTTCAAATCACTGCACAATCCTAAGCAGAATGCAACCCAAATTAATAGATCATGATCTCCACGTTCTATCCTGCCCCCCTCACTCCCACTCGATCGTCCCCGGCGGCTTCGACGTCACGTCATACACCACCCGGTTGATCCCCCGCACCTCGTTGATGATCCGGGTCGCCACGCGCCCGATGAAGCCCATGTCGAACGGGTAGAAGTCCGCCGTCATGCCGTCGACGGAGGTCACTGCGCGGAGCGCGCACACGTATTCGTAGGTGCGGCTGTCGCCCATGACGCCGACGGTGCGGACGGGGAGGAGGACGGCGAAGGCCTGCCAGATGTCGTCGTAGAGGCCCGCGCGGCGGATCTCCTCGAGATAGATGACGTCGGCCTTGCGCAGGATGTCGAGCTTTTCGCCCGTGATCTCTCCAGGGCAGCGGATCGCGAGGCCGGGGCCGGGGAAGGGGTGGCGGCCGACGAAATGTTCGGGCAGGCCCAATTCGCGCCCGAGCTTGCGCACCTCGTCCTTGAAGAGCTCGCGCAGGGGCTCGACGAGCTTCATGTTCATGCGCTCGGGAAGCCCCCCGACATTGTGGTGGCTTTTGATGGTGACGGAGGGGCCGCCGGTGAAGGAGACGCTCTCGATCACGTCGGGATAGAGCGTGCCCTGCGCGAGGAAGGTCGCCCCGCCGATCTTCTTGGCTTCCGCTTCGAACACGTCGATGAAGAGCCGGCCGATCGTCTTGCGCTTGACCTCCGGGTCCGAGACGCCCGCGAGCTCCTTCAGGAAGAGCTCCTGCGCCTCCACATGGACGAGCGGGATGTTGTAGGCGTAGCGGAAGAGGCTCACGACCTCCTGCGCCTCGCCCGCGCGCATCAACCCGTGATCGACGAGGACGCAGGTCAATTGGTCGCCGATCGCCTCGTGCAGGAGAACGGCCGCGACCGCCGAATCGACGCCGCCCGAGAGGCCGCAGATCACCTGCTCGTTGCCGACCTGGGCCCGGATGCGGGCGATCGCCTCCTCGCGGAAGGCGGCCATGGTCCAGTCGCCTCGGCAGCCGGCGATGTCGCGCACGAAATTGCGCAGGAGATGCGCGCCGTGCGGCGTGTGCACCACTTCCGGATGGAACTGCACCCCGTAGAAGCGCCGCTTCTCGTCCGCCACCGCGGCGAAGGGCGCGTTCTCGGAAATGCCGATGATGGAGAAGCCCTCGGGCAGCTTCGTCACCCGGTCGCCGTGGCTCATCCAGACGGGATAGCGCTGGCCGACCTCCCAGCACCCTGCGAAGAGGGGGCTTTCGGCGACGATCTCGACCTCGGCGCGGCCGAATTCCCGGTGGTGCCCGCCCTCGACGGTGCCGCCGAGCTGGGCGGCCATGGTCTGCTCGCCGTAGCAGATGCCGAGCACCGGCACGCCCGCCTCGAAGATCTCCTGCGGCGCGCGCGGGGAGACGTCGTCCGTCACCGAGGCCGGCCCGCCCGAGAGGATGACGCCCTTCGGCTTCATCTCGCGGAAGGCCGCGGCGGCCGACTGGAAGGGCACGATCTCGGAATAGACCCCCTCCTCGCGCACGCGCCGCGCGATCAGCTGCGTGACCTGCGAGCCGAAATCGACGATGAGGATGCGGTCGTGATTCTCGGGGATGGCGTTCGTCATGGCAGGTCTCATGGCAGCTCGATAAGGCCGTGGAGGCGCGCGCGCAACGCCCCGCTGGTGGTGGTCATGGCGCGCGCGCGAGCGCGGCGACGTAGAACCCGTCCGTGCCGGTGAGCGCGGGCGACATCTGCAAGCCGTGTGCCGTGCGCCGCACGCGCGGGCCGAGCGCCTCGAGCCCCGCCTCCGCGAGGAGCCGGTCGACCGGCACCGGCGACAACCCGTCGGTGCGCGAGAGGAGCCCCGAGACGGCGTCGTCGTTCTCCGCCGGCAGCACCGAACAGGTGACGTAGACGATCCGCCCGCCCGGCTTCACGAGGGCGGCGGCGCGGTCGAGGACGCGGGCCTGCTCCTGCTCGCGCTGCGAGAGCGAGCCCGGCCGCAGCCGCCATTTCGCGTCCGGATTGCGCCGCCAGACGCCCGTGCCGGTGCAGGGCGCGTCGACGACGACGCGGTCGAGGGTGCCCTCGAGATCCGCCATCGGGTCCTTCTCGCCGCGCGGCGTGCGGACCTGGACGTTGCGCACGCTCGCCCGCTCCAGTCGATCGTAGATCGGCGCGAGGCGGCGCGAATCGATGTCGGTCGCGTAGAGCTGGCCGGAATTCTCCATCGCCGCGGCGAGCGCGAGCGTCTTGCCGCCCGCCCCCGCGCACAGATCCGCGACCTGCTCGCGCGGGCGGGCGCCCGCGAGGAGGGCTGCGAGCTGCGAGCCCTCGTCCTGGATCTCGAACAGGCCCTTCTTGAATTCGGGCTCGCTCTGGAGCGCGGGCCCGCGCCCGTCCTCGCCGATCGCGACGCGCAGGCCCATCGGCGAGAGCGGCGTCTCGACGGGCGCGAGGAAGGCGAGCGCGTCCTGGAGCGCGGTGCGGTCGGTCGCGAGCAGGTTGACGCGGATGTCGAGCGGCGCGCGCTCGGCGAGCGCGCGGGCCTCCTCCGCCAGCGCCTCGCCGAAGATCGCCTCGAGCTGCGGGTGGATCCATTCGGGGTAGTCGCCGACGACGTGAGGCGGCGCGTCCGAGAGGTCGAGCGCGGAGAGCCGCGCGCGCTCGTCGCCCGTGAGAGGAGACGGCGCGAAACGGCTGGCGTCGCAGAGATTCCCGATCATGTCGACGCTCATGCCGCGCTGCAGGGCGAGCATGCCGAGCATGATCGCGCGGCCGGTCTCGGCACCCGTCACATGCGCGGCCGAGGCGCGGCGGCGCAACGCGTCGTAGACAAGCGTCGCGATCCCGGCGCGGTCCTTCGAGCCGGCGAAGCGGTGCGCGATGCCCCAATCCTTCAGCGCCTCCGCGGCGGGCCGGCGGCGGGCGAGGATGTCGTCGAGGACCTCGATCGAGGCCGAGAGGCGGGCTTGCGGCGTCATGGCGCCTCATGTGGCAGCTTCGCGCGCCCCCCGCAAGCGCGACGCGATGGGGGACGGGCTCTTGGTCCCTGCGGAGTTCGCAGACCATCTGCGCGCTGTCATCCCGGGCCGCGGAGCGGACCCGGGACCCATACGCGCCGACGGCGGTTCGAGCGCGCATGCCGCGCTCGCTCGCAACGGCGACGTCGGCGGATCCGGCGAGAAGCGCAGCCTACAGGCTGCGACTGACGCGTCGTGGATATGGGTCCCGGATCGCCTTCGGCGTCCGGGATGACAGGATTGGAGACCCTCGTCACCCCGCCGCCCGCGCGCCCTCCACGGTCTGGATCACGTCGAAATCCTCGAGCTCCGGCGGGCCGAGCGTCGTCGGCTTGTTGTCGCCCGCCCGCGCATGCGCCTTGCGGAACGCCTCCGAGCGCGTCCAGGCCTCGAAGGCCTCGCGGGAGGCCCAGATCGAGTGGGAGACGTAGAGCACGTGGTCCTCGCGCTCCGGCCCCTTGAGGAGATGGAACGCCGTGAAGCCCGGCACGTCCTTCAAATGGCTGTCGCGGTTGAGCCAGACCGCTTCGAAATCGGAAATCGCGTCCTTGCGGACCTTGAACCGGTTCATGCCGATGAACATCGCGGACCTCCTCTGCGTCGGCGTCTCGTCCGCGCCATTGGTAGCGGCGCGCGCCGCCGGGCTCAACGACGCGCGGCCGGGGGAGGTCCGCGTGTCGCAGGCCGAGCCTCGCGCTCGCCCTCTCTGCCAACCCTCACAGCGGCCAGGCGAACAGGATCGCCGGCACCGCGACCGCCACGACGAGCACTTCGAGCGGCAGGCCGAGCCGCCAGTAATCGCCGAAGCGCAGGCCGCCGGGGCCGAGGATGAGCGTGTTGTTCTGGTGGCCGATGGGCGTCAGGAAGGCGCAGGACGCGCCGACCGCCACCGCCATCAGGAACGGGTCCGCGCTCGCGCCGAGGCTCGCGGCGGCGCCGATGGCGATCGGGCACATCACGGCGGCGGTCGCGGCGTTGTTCATGAAGTCGGAGAGCGTCATCGTCACGACGAGGATGAGGGCGAGCGCGACGATGCCGTTGCCCTGCGCCAGCGTGTCGATGATGAGCGAGGCGACGAGATCGGCCGCGCCCGTCGCCTGCATCGCCCCGGCGACCGGGATCAGCGCGCCGAGGAGCACGACGACCGACCAGTCGATCGCGTTGTAGACGGAACGCGGCGCCACCACCCGCGTCGCCATCGCGGCGAGCACGCCGCCCGCGAAGGCGACCGCGGCGGGGACGATGCCGAAGGCGGCGACGCCGATGGCGACGAGGAAGATCGCGATCGAGATCGCGATGTCGCGCTTGTTGGGGATTCGGACCTGCCGCTCGGCGAGCGGAGCGGCGCCGAAGGCGTTGGCGAAATCGGCGAGCCGCTCGGGCGCCGCCTGCACGAGGAGCACGTCGCCCGCCCGCAGGATCATCGTGCGAAGCCGCGCCCGCGAGCGCTCGCCCTGGCGGGAGACGGCGAGCATGTTGAGGCCGTGGCGCGTGCGCAGCCGCAGGTCCGCCGCCGAGCGCCCGACGAGGGGCGATCCCGGCAGGATCACGAACTCGCCCAGAGCGATGGGTTCGTCCTCGGCGCTCTTGCGGGCGCTCTCGCCCGTCTCGCCGGCCGGCTGCGCGGCCGCCGCCTCGGCGATCGCCTCCTCGTCGGGCTCGGCCGGCTTGTCCTCCTCGAGGGCGAGGCCGAGCCGCGAGAGCGCGCCGGGCAGCGCCTTCTGGTCGGCCTCGACGACGAGGATGTCCCCGGCCTGGACGCGCCGCCACGGATCGGGCGCGGAGAGGCGCACCTCGTGGCGCACGAGACCGACGACGAGGGCGTCCGCCTCGCGCATGGCCGCCTCGATTTCGCGCAGCGTCATGCCCTCGGCGTCGGCGCCTTCGGGAATGCGCGCCTCGGTCATGTAGGCGTCGGTGACGAAACCCTCGCCGCCGGCCTGCTTGCGCGCGGGGATGAGCCAGCGGCCGACGAGGAGCAGGAAGGCGATGCCCGCGAGCGCGATCGGCACGCCGACGGGGGCGAAGTCGAACATGCCGAAGCCGCGCCCCGTCGCCTCGTAGCGATAGCCCGCGACGATCAGGTTCGGCGGCGTGCCGATCAGCGTGGTCATGCCCCCGAGGATCGAGCCGAAGGAGAGCGGCATCAGCACGCGCGCGGGCGGCACGCCCTGCTTCTCCGAGATCTGAAGCGCGAGCGGCATCAGGAGGGCGAGCGCGCCGACATTGTTCATGAAGGCGGAGAGGAAGGCGGCGAGGCCGGTGAGCGTCGCGATGGCGCGGCCCGCGCCGATGTCCTTGGGCAGCATGCGCTGGGTGAGGAGATCGACCGCGCCGGAATTCTGCAGCGCCCGCGAGAGCACGAGCACGCAGGCGACCGTCACGACGGCCGGATGGCCGAGCCCGGCGAACGCCTCCTCGGCCGCGACGAGCCCGAACACGACGCAGGCGAGGAGCGCGGCCACCGCGACCATGTCGTGGCGCCAGCGACCGAAGACGAACATCGCCATGGCAGCGGCGAGGATGGCGAGTATCGCGATCTGGGGGGTCGTCATCGGGCCTCGGTGGGCAGGGCGCGGCTCGGCGCGCGAGAGATCATCGAAACGGCGAAGCCAGGGCAAAAGGTCCCGCGGCATACCTGCGCGCCGCGGGAAAATGTGCATGTTCCGCTTGCGGGATTGCCGCGACCGCTCACGATGGGTACCAAGGGCGCCGAGAACACGACGACCGACAGGACAAGGCGAGGCGTTCCCGTGAAAGGCACCATCACCGACGATCTCAAATCCGCGGCGCTCGTCTATCACCGCCATCCCAAGCCCGGGAAGCTCGAGATCCAGCCGACGAAGCCGCTCGGCAACCAGCGCGACCTCGCGCTGGCCTATTCGCCCGGCGTCGCGGCGGCTTGCGAGGCGATCGTCGAGGATCCCGCCGAGGCGGCGACGCTCACGGCGCGCCAGAACCTCGTCGCGGTGATCTCGAACGGCACCGCCGTGCTCGGCCTCGGCAATATCGGACCCCTCGCCTCGAAGCCGGTGATGGAGGGCAAGGCGGTCCTGTTCAAGAAATTCGCCGGCATCGACGTGTTCGACATCGAGATCGACGCGGGCAGCGTCGAGCGGGTGGTCGACGTCGTCTCCGCGCTCGAGCCGACCTTCGGCGGCATCAATCTCGAGGACATCAAGGCGCCCGAGTGCTTCGACATCGAGGAGCAGCTCAAGGCGCAGATGAAGATCCCCGTCTTCCACGACGACCAGCACGGCACCGCCATCATCGTCGGCGCCGCCGTCACCAACGCGATGGTGATCGCGGGCAAGAGCCTGTCGGACATCAAGGTCGTGACGTCGGGCGCCGGCGCGGCCGCGCTCGCGTGCCTCAACCTCCTTGTCTCGCTCGGCGTGCGGCGCGAGAACATCTTCGTCACCGACATCGAAGGTGTCGTCTACGAGGGGCGCGAGGCGCTGATGGACCGCTGGAAGGCGGTCTACGCGCAGGAGACGAGCGCGCGGACGCTCGCCGAGGTGATCGACGGCGCGGACGTCTTCCTCGGCCTCTCCGCGGGGGGCGTGCTCAAGCCCGAGCTCCTCGCGCGCATGGCCGATCGCCCGCTGATCCTGGCGCTCGCCAACCCGGTGCCGGAGGTCATGCCCGACCTCGCCCGCGAGGTGCGCCCGGACGCCATGATCTGCACGGGGCGGTCGGACTTCCCCAATCAGGTCAACAACGTCCTGTGCTTTCCCTACATCTTCCGCGGCGCGCTCGACGTCGGCGCCACCACGATCAACGAGGAGATGAAGGCCGCCGCCGTCAAGGCCATCGCCGCGCTCGCGCGGGAGGCGCCCTCCGAGGTGGTGGCGCGCGCCTATGGCGGCGAGGCGCGGCCGTTCGGCGACACGTCGCTGATCCCCTCGCCGTTCGATCCGCGGCTCATCCTGCGCATCGCGCCCGCCGTGGCGGAGGCGGCGATGGCGTCGGGCGTGGCGACGCGTCCGCTCGCGGATATCGGCGCTTACGCCGATTCGCTCAACGCCTTCGTCTTCCGCTCGGGCTTCGTGATGAAGCCGCTCTTCACCGCGGCGAAGGCGGCGCCGAAGCGGGTGGTGTATGCCGAGGGCGAGGACGAGCGGGTGCTGCGCGCGGCGCAGGTCGTGATCGAGGACGGGATCGCCCATCCGATCCTGATCGGCCGCCCCTCGGTCGTGGAGGCGCGCATCCAGCGCTTCGGCCTCTCGCTCGAGATCGGCCGCGATTTCGAGCTGATCAATCCCGAGGACGATCCGCGCTATCGCGACTACGTCGCGACCTATGTCGAGGTCGCGGGCCGGCGCGGGATCACGCCGGACGCGGCGCGCACGCTGGTTCGCACGAACTCGACCGTGATCGCCGGCATCGCGCTGCGGCGCGGGGATGCGGACGCGCTGATCTGCGGTCTCGAGGGCCGCTTCCAGTCGCATCTGCGGCACATCAAGAACATCGTCGGGCTCGCCCCCGGCGCGCGCGATTTCGCGGCGCTCTCCCTGATGGTGACCCGCCGCGGCGCCTATTTCCTCGCCGACACGCATGTCCGCCCCGATCCGAGCGCGGAGGAGCTCGCGGACATGACGATCGCCTGCGCGCGGCACGTGGCCCGCTTCGGCATCACGCCGAAGATCGCCCTCGTCTCGCATTCCGATTTCGGCTCGGTCGACCACGCCTCGGCGCGCAAGATGCGCGACGCGCTCGCGATCATCGAGACGCGCGCGCCCGATCTCGAGGTCGACGGCGAGATGCAGGCCGACACCGCGCTCTCGCAGATGACGCGCGACCGCGTCTACCCCCATTCGCGGCTCGAGGGGGAGGCGAACGTGCTGATCATGCCCAATCTCGATGCCGCCAACATCGCCTACCAGCTCACCAAGGTGATGGCGGACGCGCTGCCGGTGGGGCCGATCCTGGTCGGCCCGGCGCGCCCCGCCCACGTGGTCACGCCCTCGATCACGGCGCGCGGCATCGTCAACATGACGGCGGTCGCGGTCGTGGAGGCGCAGGCGGCGGACTGAGGCGCGCTCGGAGGTCTTGGATCGTCATCAGCGCGCCGCTCCCTCGGAGCGGGACGCGCGAAGGCGACGGCGCTCAGCCCGGGCGGGGCGCGGCGTGGCCGAGGCGCTCGAGCACGGCTTGCGGGGTCGCGTAGGCCTCCTGGCGCTCGACGCTCCAATAGCGCAGCTGGTCGAGCGGGATCTCGGCGCGCGTCACCGCGCAGCGCACGAAGGAGCCGGGGCGCACCACGCGGATGGTGGAATCGAGATATTCGACCTCGGCCTCGCCGCCCGGCCGCTCCAGCTTGTTCATGGGTTCGAAGGCCTTTCGTCTCGTGCGCTCGGGTTGCTAGATAAGGGGCTAGATAAGAGAAAGCGGGCGCCGTGTTCAACGCCCGCTTTCCCCATTCTCGGATCCGCGCGATCAGCCGATCGGGAGGCGGAAGGCGACGAAGCGCGAGGAGCCGTCGCGCTCGACGCGCACGAGCACCGCCGGGCGCCCGTCCTCCTCGGCCGCCTCGAGGGCCGCCGCGACGTCCTGCGGCGAGGTGATGGCGTTGCCGGCGATCTCGACGATCACGTCGCCCTCGACGATGCCGCGCTCGAATGCGGGGCCGTCGGGATCGACCTCCGTGACGACGACGCCCTGCACGTCCCCTTCGACCGGCGCGAGGCGCAGGCCGAGCGCGTCGAAGCCCGCGGGCTCCGCCTCGGGCTCGGGCGTCGGCTCGGCCTGCGCGAGGCGATCGGCGTCGAGCCGGCCGAGCGTCACCGTGACCTCGCGCTCGCTCCCGTCGCGGAAGACGGTCAGCGCGACGTCGGAGCCCGGATCGCGGAAGGCGATGGCGCGCGAGAGGCCGCGGGCGTCGCGAATCGGCTGGTCCTCGACCGAGAGCACGATGTCGCCGACCTCGAGCCCCGCCTGCGCCGCCGGGCTGTCCGGCTCGACGCGCGCCACGATCGCGCCGCGCGCGCCGTCGAGCCCGGCGCCGGCCGCGATGTCCTCCGTCACCGGCTGGATCTGCACGCCGAGGAAGCCGCGCTCGACCGTGCCGTCCTGCATCAGCTGCGCGACGATGCGCGTCGCGGTGTCGGCGGGGATCGCGAAGGCGATGCCGACATTGCCGCCCGTCGGCGAGGAGATCGCGGTGTTCACCCCGATCACGCGGCCGAGCTGATCGAAGGCCGGGCCGCCGGAATTGCCGCGGTTCACCGGCGCGTCGATCTGCAGGAAGTCGTCGTAGGGGCCCGCGCCGATGTCGCGCCCGCGCGCCGAGACGATGCCCGCGGTGACCGTGCCGCCGAGGCCGAACGGATTGCCGATCGCCACCACCCAATCGCCGACGCGCGGCATGCCGGGGGCGAACTCGACATAGGGGAATTGCGTGTCTTCCTCAGCCACCTTCAGGAGGGCGAGATCGGTCTGGCGGTCTGTGCCGATCACCTCGGCTTCGAGCACGCGCCCGTCCTCGAGCACCACCTCGATGCGCTCGCCGCCGGCGATGACGTGGTTGTTGGTGACGACGTAGCCGTCGCCCGAGATGAAGAAGCCGGAGCCCTGCGAGGCGCGCTGGGGCATCTGGCGACGCGGCTGGCGCGGCTCGGCACGCTGGCCGGGCTGGCCCTCCTCGCCGAAGAAGCGGCGGAAGAAGTCCTCGAACGGGCTGCCTTCGGGCAGCTCGAAGCCCGGCGGGAAGCCCGGCATGCCGCGTCCGCCCTGGCCCGGCATCCCGGGCATGCCCGGCATCGCGCGCGGGCCCGTCGCCTCCTCGCCGAGCCGCACGCGCACCGACACGACGGCGGGCTTCACCCGGTCGACGACGTCGGCGAAGGAGGGCATCAGCTGGGCGGGCTGGTCGAGGGTCAGCGCCTGGGTGGGCACGACCGGGGCCTCGATCGCGGGGGCTTGCGTCTGCTGGGCGAGCGGCGCGGCGCCGGGCAGGAGGATCGCCAGGCCGAGCGCGCCCGCGGCCACGGAGGCGAGGAGGCCGGCGCGCGCGGCGCGAGGGGGGCTTTTGCGGATCATGGAGCGTACGTCTCCCGGGGGATTGGGACTGGTCTCGTGCGGTCAACGCCGCACCTGTCCCCCGGTTCTTGACGCATCCCGATTGACCCGGCGCTTACCGGATCATGACGGGTCGGTAAGGTTCGCTCACCCGATCGCGAGGGCCGCGAGCACGCAGGCGAGGAGCGCGAGCCGCGCGCAGCATGCCGTGAGGGCCGCACGCCCATACACCGCATCGGGAAGGGACGAATCGAACAGGTTCTCGCGCACGCGCATGACGCGCTCCACAGGTAGCCCCCCGGCCACGCTCGTTCCATAACACCGCATGGATGAGCGGAGGATGAACGAGGCGATTCGATCGGCGTTCCGAGAGGGGACGATCGCGGGGCGATCGCAACGACCGCGGCCGAGCGAATCGGGAGTTCCGCGTATGTCGCGCAAGGCCCCCGTGCGGCATCGGCGACCCGCCGCCGTGGCCTCTCGGACACGCTCCCGCGCCCCCGCGAGCCCCTGTCCCGCCGTCCACAGGCGCGGGCGTGCGGCCGCGGGATTTCAAAATTCCAGATTCTTTAAGGGGTTGAGCGAAGCTTCCCGAGATATCCACATTTTTAACAGGTCGCACCATATATAGTCGGCACCAGATGGCGGGGGCACAAGGTGTTGACGGGAGGGCGTCGGGATGACAGCTTTTCCTCCATCGCGAGACGGCGCGACGGCGGGCCAGGACGGCCCCCTCGTACAGGTCCCCCGAGATCGAGAGCGGCGTTGCCCGCAGGACCGAGCCCGGTCCGGCGGCGGGGAGCGCGTGCCTCGTCGGAGGGAGCCGGCGCTCTCGCGCACGTGACGAAACGACGGCCACGAGGCCGTCTGGGGCTGACGATCACCGCGCGGCGCGGTGCACAGGAACGGGACGAGACAGATGCGGATCGAGCGGCGCAACACCATCGCAGGCCAGGACCCCTATGCAGGGATCGCCTTCCGCAAGGCGACGAGCGAGATCCGCAACCCGGACGGCTCGGTCGTCTTCCGCCTCGAGGGCATCGACGTGCCCGAGGCCTGGTCGCAGGTGGCGAGCGACGTGCTCGCGCAGAAGTACTTCCGCAAGGCGGGCGTGCCCGCGCGGCTGAAGCGCGTCGAGGAGAACGACGTCCCCTCCTTCCTCTGGCGCTCGGTCGCCGACGAGGCGGCGCTCGCCGCGCTCCCCGAGGCGGAGCGCTACGGCTCGGAGATCTCCGCCCGCCAGGTCTTCGACCGGCTCGCGGGCTGCTGGACCTATTGGGGCTGGAAGGGCGGCTATTTCTCGTCGGAAGAGGACGCCTCCGCCTTCTTCGACGAGCTGCGCTTCATGCTCGCGATGCAGATGGTCGCGCCCAATTCCCCGCAATGGTTCAACACGGGCCTGCACTGGGCCTACGGCATCGACGGGCCGAGCCAGGGCCATTTCTACGTCGATTACATGACCGGCAAGCTCGTGCGCTCGGCCTCCGCCTACGAGCACCCGCAGCCGCATGCCTGCTTCATCCAGTCCGTCGCCGACGATCTCGTGAACGACGGCGGCATCATGGATCTGTGGGTGCGTGAAGCACGTCTGTTCAAGTACGGCTCGGGCACGGGCTCGAACTTCTCGCGGCTGCGCGGGGAGGGGGAGAAGCTGTCGGGCGGCGGCAAGTCCTCGGGGCTGATGTCCTTCCTCAAGATCGGCGACCGGGCGGCGGGCGCGATCAAGTCCGGCGGCACGACGCGGCGCGCGGCCAAGATGGTCGTCGTCGACATCGACCATCCGGATATCGAGGCCTATATCGATTGGAAGGTGCGCGAGGAGCAGAAGGTCGCCGCCCTCGTCACCGGCTCGAAGCTCAACGCCAAGCACCTGAAGGCCGTGATGAAGGCCTGCGTGAATTGCGAGGTCGCGGGCGACGGCGATCGCGAGGCCTGTTTCGACCCGGAGAAGAACCCCGCGCTCAAGCGCGAGATCAAGGCCGCGCGCCGCGCCATGGTGCCGGACAATTACATCAAGCGCGTGATCCAGTTCGCGCGCCAGGGCTACACCGACATCGACTTCCCGATCTACGACACCGATTGGGATTCGGAGGCCTATCTGACGGTCTCCGGCCAGAACTCCAACAATTCCGTCTCGATCACGGACGACTTTTTGCGCGCGGTCGAGACGGATGGGACCTGGGATCTGACCTGGCGCCAGTCCGGCAAGGTGAAGAAGACGCTCAAGGCCCGCGATCTGTGGGACCGCATCGGGCACGCCGCCTGGGCCTCCGCCGATCCGGGGCTGCACTTCAACACCACCATGAACGATTGGCACACCTGCCCGGCTTCCGGCCCGATCCGGGGTTCCAATCCGTGCTCGGAATACATGTTCCTCGACGACACGGCCTGCAACCTCGCCTCAGCGAACCTGCTGCAATTCTACGACCGTGACGCGAAGACCTTCGACGTCGAGGGCTACGAGCATCTGTGCCGGCTCTGGACGGTGGTGCTCGAGATCTCGGTGATGATGGCGCAGTTCCCGTCCAAGGAAATCGCCGAGCTCTCCTACCGCTACCGCACGCTCGGCCTCGGCTACGCCAATATCGGCGGCCTCCTGATGACGATGGGCCTGCCCTACGATTCCGACCAGGGCCGCGCGCTCTGCGGTGCGCTGACCGCGATCATGACGGGCGTCGCTTACGCCACCTCCGCCGAGATGGCCTCCGAGCTCGGGCCCTTCCCCGGCTACAAGAAGAACGCCGCGCACATGCTGCGGGTGATGCGCAACCATCGCCGCGCGGCCCATGGCGAGGCGCACGGCTACGAGGGCCTCAACACCCCGCCTGTGCCGCTCGACCACCGCTCCTGCCCGCAGCAGGACCTCGTCGCCCACGCCAAGGCGGCCTGGGACCGGGCGCTCGAGCTCGGCGAGGCGCATGGCTATCGCAATGCCCAGTCGACCGTCATCGCGCCGACCGGCACGATCGGCCTCGTGATGGATTGCGACACGACCGGCATCGAGCCCGATTTCGCGCTCGTGAAGTTCAAGAAGCTCGCCGGCGGCGGGTATTTCAAGATCATCAACCGCGCGGTGCCGGACGCTCTGCGCGCGCTCGGCTACAAGGAGCACGAGATCGCCGAGATCGAGGTCTACGCGCTCGGCCACGGCTCGATCGGCCAGGCGCCGGCGATCAACCCCTCCACCTTGCGCGCCAAGGGCTTCACCGACGACAAGATCGCCGCGCTCGAAGCGGGCATGAAGTCGGCCTTCGACATCAAGTTCGTCTTCAACAAGTGGACGCTCGGCGAGGACTTCCTCACGGGCACGCTCGGCATCCCGGCCGAAAAACTCGCCGAGCCGAGCTTCGATCTCCTCCAGCATCTCGGCTTCTCGAAGAAGGACATCGAGGCCGCCAACATCCACGTCTGCGGGGCGATGACGCTCGAGGGCGCGCCGCACCTGAAGCGCGAGCATTATCCGGTCTTCGATTGCGCCAATCCGTGCGGGCGCGTCGGCAAGCGCTATCTGTCGGTCGAGAGCCACATCCGCATGATGGCGGCCGCCCAGCCCTTCATCTCGGGCGCGATCTCGAAGACGATCAATATGCCGAACGACGCGACGGTGGAGGATTGCAAGACCGCCTACATGCTCTCCTGGCGCCTCGCGCTCAAGGCGAACGCCCTCTATCGCGACGGCTCCAAGCTCTCCCAGCCCCTCAATTCGGCGCTCATCGCGGACGAGGACGAGGAGGACGAGGTCGAGGCGGTCGAGGCGCTCCTCGCCCAGGCCGCGCCCGCGCGCGTCGCGGCGGTCGCCGAGAAGATCGTCGAGCGCGTCATCGAGCGCGTCGAGCGGGTGCGCGAGCAGGAGAAGCTGCCCCAGCGCCGCAAGGGCTACACCCAGAAGGCCAAGGTCGGCGGCCACACGATCTTCCTGCGCACCGGCGAATACGAGGACGGGCGCCTCGGCGAGATCTTCATCGACATGAACAAGGAGGGCGCCACCTTGCGCGCGCTCCTCAACAATTTCGCGATCGCAGTGTCGCTCGGCCTGCAATACGGCGTGCCGCTCGAGGAATACGTCGACGCCTTCACCTTCACCAAGTTCGAGCCGGCCGGCTTCGTGCAGGGCAACGACACGATCAAGAACGCGACCTCGATCCTCGACTACATCTTCCGCGAGCTCGCGATCTCCTATCTCGGCCGCTACGACCTCGCCCACGTGCCCCCGGTCGAGATCGGCGGCGACGGGGCCGCGATCGAGCCCGAGACCCCGCGCCCGGCCGCTTCCTCCTACGTGTCGAAGGGGTTCACCCGCGGCAAGACGGACAAGCTGATGGTTCTGGCCGGCGGCGGGGGCGGTAGCGTCGCCGGCGGCGGGGTGGGAGGCAGCGGGGCGACCATCGCCAAGCTCGCGCCCAAGGCCGCCGCCACCACCGCCATCGCCATGGCCCGCGCCGCGACCGCCCTCGCGCCCGACCTGCGCACCGCGGAGCCGGACATCGCCGAAAGCCTCCCCTTCGCCCCCCCACCCGCCGGCTCCCCCAACGCCGCCGCCGCCCGCCGCGCTTCCGTGGCTCACGGGGCGATGGACAAGCGAGCGGAGGCGAAGATGAAGGGGTATGAAGGCGAGGCCTGCCCGGAATGCCAGAATTTCACGCTGGTGCGGAATGGGACTTGTTTGAAGTGCGATACGTGCGGGGGGACGACGGGGTGTTCGTGAGGGGTGGTTGAGTCAACGATAAGAGCCCGGGCGCGCGTGAATGCGCCCGGGTTTTTCTGAGAGGTGGAACAGATGGTGGTTTAAACGTGAAAGGACAGGAACATGCGTTACGTAAGCTGGTCCCATGAACAACGCAAAGGCCCGATCCTTTTCGTAAGGGACGAAGTCCGGGAGGCTTTTGGCTTCGGAGTGTACGTCATCTTCGAGAGCGCTACTGGCCACGCCGTCCGCATCGGGCAGGGCGACATCAACGATCGCCTCGGGCGGCACTTCGACGATCCCGCGATCCCAATTTCGGGGCTGCTCAATCCGCTTGCGGTGACGTGGGCTCGTGTCGACCCTCGCCTCGTCGACGGCGTCGAAAGATACCTCGGAGATGTCCTCGTTCCGAAGGTTGGAAGTCGATTTCCGAACGCCGATCCGATCGCTGTTAACGTGCCAGCTGGGGTCGTCCGCGGCGTGCCCGCCGGATTGGGCGACTTGCTGGAAGAGCTCGCCCGCGCGAACCCGCTGGTGTCATATAGCGCTGAGCCAACCATCGAGGCGCGTTCTCCGCTGAGCGGCTTGCATCTCAACACGTGGCCGGGGCGAAAGACGACCTGAACCTGTGGACAACTCTAGGCTAGCCCTTCATTGCAGTACACTTTTGCTTAGAAATGCGAAACCATGAAAGTGGTGGTCTTCGTGACAACGTGCTTCTCCTCATGAGGCGGGCGACGGCATATCTGTGAGGAACTGCGTCGATGGCGACATTCTTCAGCGACTTCTTTGATGTTGACCGTCGCACGCTCGATGAGCATGGCGCGTTCAATATATCCCTCGTCAATGACCTGCCACTCTTCATAGATCCGTTTTTGCTATTTAATAGTCCCAAGCCAGAATATCAGCATCTTCATCGGAGTATACTGAGATACATTATATTCCTTCGTGATGAAGAAGCTGCCGGGAATGTGAACAAAGACTTAGAGAAGGCGTGGTTTTATTTTCCGGATATAAAGCAAAACTGGTTGGGCTTCTCCGTCGTTGGCAACGGCGGCACTGGCTTGGGAGCGCAGTTTGCTTCGGCACTTCGTCGAAACATTAGAATCGTATTCTCGGATTTCGGACGGGAAAGAATCTCAAAGGGCAGTCATATCGAGAAGGTTTGCCTGATCAACGAGGGTGTTGGGCGGGATAACATTAGTGATTTCACGCTGAATCTGATAATTGACTATATTTGTCGATACACAGAGGTGTTTGCCATTGAGCATGTATCTCCTGATCGCAGGAAGGAGGTGTGGATACAGAAAGCAATCTTCGACTACAATACTAAGTCTTGGCAGCGCAAAAAGTATTCCTTACCTTTTATGGACAATGATTTCGTGCTATTGACGCCAAAAGACATTCTGACGCGCGATGAAAATTGGATCAATCGTGGCGACATGATCCACGATTTCGACTCCATTCCCCCGTCGATACCGGATGTTGAGTTGCGTGGTCAGGTTTTTAATTACTTCGCTAATGTCTTAGCAAAGCCAAAAGGACGTGCGCCATCAAGAAGGGAACGGGCAGATGCCGCGGCAAGAACGATTCTGAAGTTCCCCGAGATTATCGATTACTACATTAGGCTGAAGGAACAGAAAGGTGATCAGGCGAAAGACATTAGTAAGCAAAAAGTCTTAGAAACGGAGACGATTTTTGAGCGGAATGTCAAAGCACTTCAGGCTGATCTGCTTAGCGAAACTGCTTTTTACAATCTGAATCGCAACACCTATGAGGAGGCGCATCAAAGGGTTGCATACCTTAAGGACGTCATTGAAAACAAGGGTGGGCACCGGATCTTTTACCATCAAGGCAAACCGATCCAGCGAGAAAGTGATCTCCAGATACTCTTTAGATTCGTATGGTTTGGTTCTCCCTCTGATGTTGGATCAGAGGCAAATGACGGACGTGGACCAGTAGACTATAAGATAAGTCGTGGCGCCCGGGACAAGACGCTTGTTGAAATGAAATTGGCTAAGAATACAGCTTTGGAGCGCAATCTTGAGAAGCAGCTGCCGATATATCAGGCCGCTAGTGATGCGGCAAATGGTATCAAGGTTATTATATTCTTTACATTGGACGAGCAGTTCAAAATCGAGAGAATATTGCAGAGACTCAAGCTCGGCGAGAATCGCGATGTTGTGTTGATTGACGCTCGTGCTGATAATAAACCTTCTGGCTCGAAAGCTTGAACCGCTTCTCAATCCGCGAATTGAATCGATTCTGAGGTCGCGTTTCGGATCCTTGCACTGCGCCCCCATAAACTCCGGGTGCGAGCGCCCTCCGGCCGGTGCCGACACGGGAGCGCGGCTCCCCTCTCCCGAATGGGAGAGGGGCGGGGGTGAGGGGGCTCGGGTGGGGGGCTTGCTCCGGATCGAGCGGGGGCGGGGAGGCTGGGTTTCGGGCCGTACGCCCTCA
>NZ_JBKBQG010000058.1:0-22151 GCF_046292825.1 Salinarimonas sp.
GCCGCGCCGGAGCGAGCGGCTCGGCGCCGACGACGCTGCCGTCCGGCCGCACGGTGACGGTGCGCACGCGGCGCGGCTCGCCGAGCGCCGCCACTGCCGGCGAGGGCACGAGCGCCGCCTCGAGGCCCGGCTCGCCGAGCCCCTCCTCGCCCATCGCCCGCGCGATCGGATCGTCGGCGACGCCGCCGGGCGCCGGCAGCACGACGCGGGGCGTCTGCCGTGCGAGCTCGGCCACGTCGACCGGCTGCTCCTCGCGGTCGACGATGCGCGTCTCGCCGCTGTCCTGGCCGTAGATGGCCTTGTTCTGGTTGGGGATCTCGACGCCGCCGGGATTCTCCGGCGAGATCCGCACCGGCGACGGGTCGGCGGCGATCAGCGGCGGCTCGCCGGATTGCTCGACCGAGCCCGTGAACATCAAAGCCGAGCCGACGCCCACCACCGCGACGCCGACGAGGGCGACGGCCGTGACGAGGCTCTTGCGCCCGGCGCGCGTCCGCCGAGGCGCGGGCGCCTCGTCCTCGTAATACTCGTCCCGCGGAGGCGCGCCGGCCCAGTCGGCGGCATAGCGCGGATCGTCGAGATAGGCGTCCTCGCGCGGGTCGTAATCGGCCGGATAGGCCGCGCGCCCGTCGCGATCGACCGCAAAACCGTGCGCCGCATAGGCCGCGCGCGGGTCCTCGGCGAAACCGGGCTGCGCGTGCGGATCGTTGGCCTGCGGGTAGGCGTAGGGATCGTGCGACGCGTGAGGGTCTTGCGCGTAAGGCTCTTGCGCGTAGGGACCCTGCGCATAGGGATCGTGCTGCGGGTGCCGGTCGGCCGCATGCGGCGCATAGGGGTCCGCATAGGGATCGTGCGCAGCCGCGCGGCCCGGGGACGCCGTCGGCTCGCGGCGCGCGCGGGCGTCGCCGGAGAGGAGCGCGCCGAAGGGGTCGTCCTGGCCGACGATGCGGGCGAGCTCGGCGAGCGGGTCGGACTTCTGCTGCGCGGGCGGCCCTCCCGCAGGCGCCTGCGTCCGCGACGCCCCCTGCAGCGAGGCGTGCCGCTCGGCGCTCTGCCGGAGCTGCCGCTCGATCTCGTCGAGATCGATGGAAAGCCGCCTGTTCGCCTGGTCGCTCATCGCGCTGGAACTCCCTGTCTGCCGAACGCCGGGACTCCCGCGACGGCCCCGCGATCCGGCGGGTCCGCGCGTCGGCGAGCCTCAGCGCATCTCGTCGGGCGCCGAGACCCCCAATATGGAGAGTCCCGATGCGATCGTGCAACGGACCGCATGCGCCACGGCGAGCCGCACCCGCGTGGACTCTGAGTCTGCTTGGTTAACAAAGCGTAATTGCGGCAGGTCTTTGCCCTTGTTCCACAATTGATGCAGGCTCGCTGCGAGCTCGTAGAGGAAGAAGGCGACGCGGTGCGGCTCGTGCGCGCCCGCCGCCTGCTCCACGATGCGCGGGAACATGGCGATTTTCCGGATCACGTCCATCTCCCCCTCGTCGACGAGGAGGCCGAGATCGGCCGCGGCGAGCGCCTCGGGCCCGTGATCGACGCCGGGGAACGTCTCCGCCGCCTGCCGGAAGACAGAGGCGCAGCGCGCATGGGCGTATTGCACGTAGAAGACGGGGTTGTCCTTCGACTGCTCGACGACCTTGGCGAGATCGAAATCGAGCGGCGCGTCGTTCTTTCGCATCAGCATCATGAAGCGCACCGCGTCGCTGCCGACCTCGTCGACCACGTCGCGCAGCGTCACGAAGGAGCCGGCGCGCTTGGACATCTTCACCGGCTCGCCGTTGCGCAGGAGCTTGACGAGCTGGCAGAGCTTCACGTCGAGCGAGCCCGCGCCCCCCGTCACCGCCGTCACGGCCGCCTTCATGCGCTTGACGTAGCCGCCGTGATCGGCGCCGAGCACGTCGATCAGCTCCGGCGAGCCGCGCAGGAATTTCGAATGGTGGTAGGCGATGTCGGCGGCGAAATAGGTGTAGGAGCCGTCGGATTTGAGGAGCGGCCGATCGACGTCGTCGCCGAAGGCGGTCGCGCGGAAGAGCGTCTGCTCGCGATCCTCCCAATCCTCGAGCGTCGCGCCCTTGGGCCGCTCGAGCCTCCCCTGATAGACGAGGTCGCGCCCGCGCAGTTCGGCGATCGTCTCCGCGATCTGGTCGACCTCTCCCGTGGACAGCGAACGCTCGGAGAAGAAGACGTCGTGGCGGATGTCGAGGGCGGCGAGGTCGGTGCGGATCTTGGCCATCATGGCGTCGATCGCGGCCTCGCGCACCACCGGCAGCCACGCCTCCTCCGGCTGCTCGAGCAGGCCCGGCCCGTGGATCTCCGCGAGGCTCGCGCCCACCTCGACGAGGTAATCGCCGGGATAGAGCCCCTCGGGAATGGCGCCGATCTCCTCGCCGAGCGCCTCGCGGTAGCGCAGATAGGCGGAGCGGGCGAGCACGTCGACCTGCGCGCCGGCGTCGTTGATGTAATATTCGCGCGTGACGTCGCGCCCGGCGAAGACGAGGAGATTGGCGAGCGCGTCGCCGAACACCGCCCCGCGGCCATGGCCGACATGGAGCGGCCCGGTCGGGTTCGCCGAGACGTACTCGATGTTCACCGGAGCGCCCGAGATCGCGGAGGCGCGCGCGTAATCGGTGCCCGCGCGAACCGCAGCCCGCAGCACGTCGTGCAGGGCCGAGAGCTTCAGGCGCATGTTGATGAAGCCCGGGCCGGCGATCTCGACGGCTTCGAGCCGCGGATCCTCGCGCAGGTCGGCGGCGAGCGCCTCGGCGAGCGCGCGCGGATTCATGCCCGCCGGCTTCGCGAGCACCATCGCCGCATTGGTCGCGAGGTCGCCGTGAGAGGGATCGCGCGGGGGCTCCACCACGGCCTTCGCATGGTCGAGGCCCGCCGGGATGGTGCCCGCATCCTCCAACCGCCGGAGCGCCTCGCCGAGGCGGGTCTCGAAGAGTGAGAAGAGATTCATGTCGCTCGCGCTCGGGATCGTGTTGTCGGGTCGCGCGCGATCCCTAAACCGGATCGCCCGTTCGGGGAAGGGCCCGCACGTGGGCGCCTCACCCCTCGTTCGATTCCCTGCTCTGCCCGAGGCCCATGCGCTCGGGGAGCGCCGCGATCAGGTCGGAGAGTTCCGGCTCGTCGACGAGCTGCGCCGCCTCCTCGGCGGGAAACCAGCGCCGCTCCCGCTCGTCGCGCTCGGGCCAGCGCTTCTTGGCGCGCGCCACCGCCATCAGGAAGACGTCGACGTTGCAGGAGACGAAGCTGCGCGATTTCAAGCGCTTCTCGTAGGAATAGGCGCCGTAGGGCTCCTGCGCCATCGCACCCGCGAGCCCGGCCTCCTCGTAGGCCTCCCGCGCCGCCGTCTCGAAGGGAGCGAGCTTGCGGATCGGCCAGCCCTTGGGGATCACCCAGCGGCGCGTCTCCCGCGAGGTCACGAGCGCGACCTCGATGCGCCCCTCCTCGGTCACGCGAAAGGGCAGCGCGCCGACCTGCCGACGCGGGCCCGCGGCCCCGCGCTTGGCTCGCTTGCCGTTCTGTTCGGTGGTTTGCGTCGATTCGCCGTTTCGGCTGCCCGCTTCTTCGATCATCAGGCGGAGATAGGCATCGCGACGGCGCTTGGCAATCACATGGGTCTATGCGGGAACGCCCTGGTCGGCTCGACGATTGTCCACCGCACGAAGACGAACGAGCGAGGTGGACGATATGGCGCGGGGACTGGAGCGGCTCGAGGGCGCGGTGATCATGGTGACGGGCGCCTCCGCCGGCATCGGCCGGGCGGTCGCCCTGCGGCTCGGCGAGGAAGGCGCTCGGATCGGCCTCATGGCGCGCGACGCGCAGGCGCTCGAGGAGGTCGCTCGCGCGGTGCGCTCCCGCGGCGGGGAGGCTCTGGTGCTGCCCTGCGACGTCGCCGATGCCGAGGGCGTCTTCCGGGCCGCCGACGAGCTCGAGCGCGCCTTCGGGCCGCTCGACGGCTGGGTCAACGACGCGATGGTGACCGTCTTCGCCCCCGTCCACGAGACGAGCCCCGAGGAATACCGGCGCGTGACGGAGGTGACCTATCTCGGCACCGTGCACGGCAGCCTCGCGGCGCTGCGCTCCATGCGTCGCAGCGGACGCGGGGTGATCTGCCAAGTCGGTTCGGCGCTCGCCTATCGCGGCATCCCGCTCCAGAGCGCCTATTGCGCGGCCAAGCACGCGATCGTCGGCTTCTCCGATTCGCTGCGCGCCGAGCTCGTTCACGATGGCATGCCCATCGCGGTCACCGAGGTGCACCTGCCGGCCGTCGACACGCCGCAATTCGACTGGTCGCGCTCGAAGATGCCGCGCCCGCCGCGGCCGTCGGGGCCCGTCTACACGCCGCAGGCCGCAGCCGCCGCCATCGTCAAGGCGCTGCTTCATCCCAAGCGCTCCTATTGGCTCGGCGGGGTCACCGCGACCACGATACTCGGCAACAGCCTCCTGCCGGGCGTCGCCGATCGCTATCTCGGCCGAAACGCCGTCGATGGCCAGATGCGGCCGGACGGGCGCGGCGAGCGGGCCGGCAATCTCTACCAGCCGGTGCACGGCCTGCATGCGACCTCCGGCAGCTTCTCCGACGAGGCGAGCGGATCGGCGACGATGATCCCCGGCCCCGAGGCGCGGATCGGCCACGCGCTCCTCGCCGGGCTCGCGGCGGCGGGCCTCGGACTGGCTCTGGCCCAGGCGACCCGGACGCGGCGGTGAGCCGCCTGCGAAACATCACGGCGCATCTGCGCGCGCAATTCTGGATCATTCCGGGCCTGATCGTCGCGCTCGCCGGCCTCCTCGCCGTCCTCCTCCTGCGGCGCGGAGGCGACCTCGTGATCGCCGGCGAAGACGTGTGGTGGCTCTATAGCGGGGACGCGGACACCGCCCGCGGCCTCCTGTCGAGCTTCCTCGGCGGCATGATGACCATGACCTCGCTCGTCGTCTCGATCACCTTCGTGATCCTGACGCTCGCCGCCAATCAACTCGGCCCGCGGCTGATCGCGACCTTCGTCGCCGACCGCGAGATCCAGGCGGTGCTCGGCCTGTTTCTCGGCACCATCCTCTACGTCGTCCTGGTCCTGCGCACCCTGGACGACGATCTCGGCGCCGCCGCGGTGCCCCATATCGCGGTCTCGGTGGCGAGCCTCCTGACGATCCTGTGTCTGTTCGCGCTCCTGTTCTACATCCACAAGATCGCCCGCGCGATCATCGCCGACAACGTGGTCGAGACCGTCGCGAGCGAGCTGCGGAGCGAACTCGCGGAGATGCTGCCCTCCGCCTCCGAGGTCGACGATCGTCCCCCCGAGCCGATCGAGCGCCGCCACGTCCGCCATGTCGGCGTGCGCTGCTGCGGCTACGTCCAGGTGGTGCGCTACAAGTCGCTCGTGGCGCTCGCGAAGAAGCACGACGCGATCGTCGAGGTGCGGGTGCGCGCGGGCCATTACCTCCTCGTCGGCGGCGACCACGTGCGCGTCCATTCCGACGAGCCGCTGACGGCGCAGATCGACGAGGCCGTTCGCCACGGCTTCGTGGTCGGCAGCGAACGCACGCCCGCGCAGGATCCGGAATTCGGCATCCGGCAACTCGTCGATATCGGCCTGCGCGCGCTCTCGCCGAGCATCAACGATCCCTACACCGCGATCTCCGTCGTCGACCGCCTCGGCGCCGTCGTCGAGGGCATCTTCGCCGGCGCCCTCCAGCTGCGCGAGATCCGCGACGAGCAGGGCATCCTGCGCGTCGTCGCCGATCGCAGCGACGCGCAGGGGCTCGTCGACGCGGCCTTCAACTCGCTGCGCCGCTCGGCCGTCGACCATCCCGAAATCCTGATCGGCATGGCGGACACGATCCGCAAGCTCGCCGCCGGCGTGCGCCGCGCCGACGGGCGCGCCGCCTTGCGCGACCAGCTCGAAAAGCTCGCGGAGACCGCCGAACTCGCGCGTCTCGGCCCGTCCGACCGGAAGGCCGTCGCGGCGCGGATCGCGAGCGCCCGCGCGGCCTACGAGACGGTCGATGCTCGGGCGGAGGCCTCTTGATAAATTAGATATCTCTAATATATTGCTCTCCAGCAGCGGCTGCGGCCGCGACCCTGCCAATTGGAGAGACCATCCATGACCGATCGCCTGAAGGAGCGCGTCGTCCGCCATTCGCCCTCGCGGGGCCCCGGCAGCCCCGACGTCTGGGGCATCTACGAGCCGGATACGGGCTCGATCCAGTACGTCGTCGCCGATCCCGCGACCAAGAAGGCGGCGCTCGTCGACGTCGTCTGGAACTTCGATCCGAAGCATTACCGCACCGATCTCGGCTCGATGCGCCAGGTGCTCGACCTCGTGGCGGAACAGGGCCTCACGGTCGAATGGGTGCTCGACACCCACCCCCATGCCGACCATTGGATGGCCTCCGCCCATCTGAAGGAGGCGACCGGCGCGCCGAACGCGATCGGCGAGAAGGTCGGCGAAATCGCCGGCATCTGGGCGCGGCTCTACAATCTCCCCGGCGCCTTCGACCCGACCCGCGATTTCGACCGCCTGTTCGCCGAGGGCGAGACCTTCCGCATCGGCACGCTCGAGGCGCGGGTGATGCTCTCGCCCGGCCACACGCTCGGCTCGATCACCTATGTCGTGGGGGACGCGGCCTTCGTCCACGACACGCTGATGTATCCCGATGCCGGCACCTCCCGCGCCGACTTTCCCGGCGGCGACGCGGCGACGCTCTGGCAATCGATCCAGGCGATTCTCGCCCTGCCCGGCGACACGCGCCTGTTCGTCGGCCACGATTACGGCACGGCCACGCGCCGCGAGCCGATGTGGGAGGCGACGGTCGCCGAGCACAAGGCGCGCAACATCCACGTGAAGGACGGCACGTCGCGGGAGGCCTTCGTCGACCGTCGCGAGAGCCGCGACCGGACGCTCGCTTTGCCCGACCGCATCCTCGCCGCCCTCCAGGTCAATCTCCGCGGCGGCCGCCTGCCCCCCGCCGAGGACGACGGGCACCATTACCTGAAGCTGCCGGTGAACCGGTTCTGACGGGGGGGGGGAGCGAGGCGGGGTACGGGCCCCACCCGGCCGTTCTCGCTCTCGCTCGAACGTCCACCCTCCCCTACGGGGAGGGATGTCGCCGGCTCGTCCCTCCCCGTAGGGGAGGGTGGCCCCTGGAGCGAAGCGACAGGGGTCGGGTGGGGCCCGAATTACTCCTCGACATCCACAGACCCAGCAACGAAAAAGGCGGCCACGAAGGCCGCCTTTCCCTATCCTGTCGATCCCGACGAAGGGCCGGCTCAGGCCGCCTCGTCCTGCTCGGCGGCCTCGGCGGAGGGGCCGGAATCCTTGCCCTTGGCGGAGGGGTCGCGGTCGACGAACTCGATCACGGCCATCGGGGCGTTGTCGCCGTAGCGGAAGCCGGCCTTCATGATCCGGCAATAGCCGCCCGGACGCTCCTTGTAGCGCGGCCCGAGCACCTCGAAGAGCTTCTTGACCATGCCCTCGTCGCGGATCTGCGACATCGCCAGGCGGCGGGCGTGCAGGTCGCCGCGCTTGCCGAGCGTGATCAGCTTCTCGACGACCGGACGCAGGTCCTTGGCCTTCGGCAGCGTGGTGATGATCTGCTCGTGCTTGATCAGCGCGGCGGACATGTTGGCGAACATCGCCTTGCGGTGCTCGCTCGAGCGGTTGAAGCGACGACCGCGGAAACCGTGACGCATGATGGCTCTCCGTCTTTGCCGGCCGCCGTGCCACGGAACGGCCGGACCTCTTGCTTGTCGCCCGTCTCGGGCGGTGGACGCCCCCCGGAATGCCGGGGAGCGGGGGATCTCAGTAGTGCTCCTCGAAGCGCTTGGCGAGATCCTCGATGTTCTCCGGCGGCCAGCCGGGCACTTCCATGCCCAGATGCAGGCCCATGCCGGCGAGCACTTCCTTGATCTCGTTGAGCGACTTGCGGCCGAAATTCGGCGTGCGCAGCATCTCGGCTTCCGTCTTCTGAATCAGGTCGCCGATATAGACGATGTTGTCGTTCTTCAGGCAGTTCGCCGAACGCACCGAGAGCTCGAGCTCGTCGACCTTCTTGAGGAGGGCCGGCGGGAACGGCAGCTGCGGCGACGCCGTCGCGGCCTCCTCCTTGCGGGGCTCCTCGAAGTTCACGAAGATTGCGAGCTGGTCCTGGATGATGCGCGCGGCGTAGGCGAGCGCGTCCTCCGGCGTCACCGCGCCGTTGGTCTCGACCGTCATGGTCAGCTTGTCGTAGTCGAGAATCTGGCCCTCGCGGGTGTTCTCGACGCGGTAGCTGACCTTCTTGACCGGCGAGTAGAGCGCATCCACCGGGATGAGGCCGATCGGGGCGTCCTCGGGGCGGTTGCGATCGGCGGGCACGTAGCCCTTGCCGGTATCGACGGTGAACTCCATGCGGATCTCGGCGCCCTCGTCGAGGGTGCACAGCACGAGCTCGGGATTGAGGATCTCGACGTCGCCGACCGTGTTGATGTCGCCGGCGGTGACGAGGCCGGGCCCCGTCTTGCGCAGCGTCATGCGCTTGGGGCCGTCGCCCTGCATGCGGATGGCGATCGCCTTGATGTTCAGGACGATGTCCGTGACGTCCTCGCGGACGCCGGGGATCGACGAGAATTCGTGCAGGACGCCGTCGATCTGCACGGCCGTCACGGCCGCGCCCTGGAGCGACGAGAGCAGCACGCGGCGCAAGGCGTTGCCGAACGTTGTGCCGAAGCCGCGCTCGAGCGGCTCGGCGACGACGGTGGCGACACGCTTGGGGTCCGTGCCGGGGCTGACCGCGAGCTTGTTGGGCTTGATCAGCTCTTGCCAGTTCTTTTGAATCACGACCACACCTCTTCGGGAGACGGGCTCGGGACGTGCGGCTCCCCGCCAGGGAGCCTCACGTGCCAAAAGGGTCGCGCAGGCGCATCGGCACCCGCGCGAGACGGCGTCAGACGCGGCGGCGCTTGCGCGGCCGGCAGCCGTTGTGCGGGATCGGCGTGACGTCCCGGATCGAGGTGACGGTGAAGCCCGCCGCCTGGAGCGCGCGCAGAGCCGATTCGCGGCCCGAGCCGGGGCCGGAGACCTCGACCTCGAGGGTGCGCATGCCGTGCTCGGCCGCCTTGCGGGCCGCGTCCTCGGCCGCGATCTGCGCGGCGTAGGGGGTCGACTTGCGCGAGCCCTTGAAGCCCATCATGCCCGCCGACGACCACGAGATCGTGTTGCCCTGGGCGTCCGTGATGGTGATGAGCGTGTTGTTGAAGGTCGCGTTGACGTGCGCGACGCCCGACACGATGTTCTTGCGTTCGCGGCGGCGGACGCGGGTGGTGTCTCTTGCCATAGATGTCGATCCTTCTGACGCGCCCGTAACGCCAGGCGCTCGGGATGTGCGGCGGGAGACGCCCCGCCGCGAATTTCACGAGAGATTACTTCTTCTTGCCGGCGATCGGCTTCGCCTTGCCCTTGCGGGTGCGGGCGTTGGTGTGCGTGCGCTGGCCTCGGACGGGCAGGTTGCGGCGGTGACGCAGGCCGCGATAGACGCCCAGATCCATCAGGCGCTTGATGTTCATCGAGACCTCGCGACGCAGGTCGCCCTCGACGACGTAGTCGCGGTCGATGGTCTCGCGGATGGCGAGGACCTCGGCGTCGGTCAGCTGGTTGACCCGGCGCTCGGCGGGGATCGACACCTTCTGGCAGATCTCCTCGGCCTTCTTCGCGCCGATGCCGTGAATGTACTGAAGCGCGATCACCACGCGCTTGGCGGTCGGAATGTTGACGCCTGCGATACGAGCCACGTCTCGTCTCCATGTGCGCCGCGCGCCGCCCGAGGCGGACGCCGGCCGTTTCGTTCGTCGCGCGTCCGGTGGAGGCCGGCCCCTGCGCGTGTTTGCCTGCGGCGGGAACGATCCCGCCGCGGGTGTCGCGTCGTGCACGCGAGGCGACGGACGGCTTCTCGCGAAGCCGACCGGAACCCGGTTTCAAAACGCTGAGGGAGCGCGCGTACACGTGAACGCGCACCCCGTCAAGCGCTTTTTCTTCGACCCGCCCCCGGGCGACCGGGGGATCAGCCGCGATGGCGGGCGAGAATCGCCTCGAGCTGGCGCGTCACGTCGTCGATCGGCTGCATGCCGTCCACGCGCTCGAGCTGGCCCTTGCTCTCGTAATAGGCCGAGACCGGCGCCGTCTGCTCGCGATAGGCCTCGAGACGCGTCTTGAAGACTTCCGGATCGTCGTCCTTGCGCACCGCCTCGCCGCGCGCCTGCATCTCGCGGGCGCGGCCGGCGATCCGCTCGACGAGGATGGTCTCGTCCACGACGAAATCGATCACCGCGCTGAGCGGCAGGCCCTTCTGCGCGAGCATCCGGTCGAGAGCTTCGGCCTGGGCGACGGTGCGCGGGAACCCGTCGAGGATGAACCCCTTCCTGGCGTCGGGCTCCTCGATCCGGTCGGCGACGATGCCGACGACGACGGCGTCCGGCACGAGCTTGCCCGCCTCCATGATCGCCTTGGCCTCGAGCCCGATCGGCGTGCCGGCCTTGACGGCCGCGCGCAGCATGTCGCCCGTCGACAATTGCGGAATGCCGTGCTTCTCGACGAGGCGCGCCGCCTGCGTCCCCTTGCCGGCCCCCGGCGGTCCCAGAAGAATCAGTCTCATCGGCGTGCCTTCCCTGTCCTCGTTCCGCTCGCCACCGACACCACTCGCGCGAACGCGGCGACCGAGGGGCCGCCGCGCTTCGCCTCGGGCCTCGCGGTCGGGATCAGCGCCCGCGCCGCGCGCCCTTGAGCTTCGCCTTCTTGACGAGGCCTTCGTACTGATGGGCGAGCAGGTGCCCGTGCACCTGAGCCACCGTGTCCATCGTCACCGTCACCACGATCAGCAGCGACGTCCCTCCGAGATAGAACGGCAGCGCCGCGTACGAAATCAGAAATTCGGGTATCAGGCAAACCACGGTGAGGTACACGGCACCGATGACGGTGATGCGCGTGAGCACGTAGTCGATGTAGTCGGCGGTGCGCTCGCCCGGACGGATGCCGGGAATGAAGCCGCCGTGCTTCTTCAGATTGTCCGCCGTCTCCGCCGGATTGAACACGATCGCCGTGTAGAAGAAGGCGAAGAAGATGATCAGCGATCCGTACAGGATCATGAAGAGCGGCCGGCCGTGGCCGAGATAGATCGCGATCGTCGACATGATCCCGTCGCCGCCCTGCGCCGCCGAGAAGCTCGCCACCGTGGTCGGCAGCAGGAGCAGCGAGGAGGCGAAGATCGGCGGGATCACGCCCGCCGTGTTGAGCTTGAGGGGCAGGAACGAGGTCTGCCCGTCGTACATGCGGTTGCCGACCTGGCGCTTCGGATAGGAGATCAGGAGGCGGCGCTGGGCGCGCTCCATGAACACCACGAAGAAGATGATGCCCGCCGCCATCACGATCACGGCGACGATGAAGAAGGTCGAGATCGCGCCCTGGCGGCCGAGCTCGAGCAGGCCCGCCGTCGCCTGCGGCAGATGGGCGACGATGCCCGCGAAGATGATCAGCGAGATGCCGTTGCCGATGCCGCGCGCGGTGATCTGCTCGCCGAGCCACATCAGGAAGATGGTGCCGCCGGTGAGCGTGATCACCGTCGTGACGATGAAGAACGGCCCGGGATCGACGACGATGCCGCCCGACGCCTGCAGACCCACCGCGATGCCCCAGCTCTGGAACACGGCGAGCACGACGGTAAGGTAGCGCGTGTACTGGTTGATCACCTTGCGCCCGCTCTCGCCCTCCTTCTTGAGGGCCTCGAGCGTCGGGCTCACCGCCGTCAGGAGCTGCATGATGATCGAGGCGGAGATGTAGGGCATGATGTTGAGCGCGAAGATCGCCATGCGCTCGACCGCCCCGCCCGCGAACATGTTGAACATGCCGAGCACGCCGCCCGCCGCCGCCTGGAACGACTGGCGCAGCGCCTCCGGATCGATGCCGGGAAGCGGGATGTAGGTCCCCAAGCGGTAGATGATCAGCGCGCCGAGGGTGAACCAGATGCGCTTCTTCAGCTCCTCGGCCCGCGCGAGCGCACCGAAATTCAAGTTCGCAGCGAGCTGCTCTGCAGCTGAGGCCATCGTGCCCTCCTCGAGGCGCGCCGTCCCGTATGTGTCTTCTCGATCGTGCCGCCGGGACGAGGCTCCCCGCCTCCCCCGACGAAACGGCGGCCTCGCACGCTCGCGCGCACGGGCCGCCGCTCGCATCAGGTCCTAGATGGGCGAGGCATCACGCCTGCGCAACGGGCTCGCCCAGGATCTTCACCGAGCCGCCGGCGCCTTCGATCGCCGCGACCGCGGACTTCGAAGCCCCGACGACCTCGAAGGTCAGCTTCGCCTTGAGCTCGCCGACGCCGAGGATCTTGACGCCGTCGCGCACGCGCGACACCACGCCCGCGGCGACGAGCGCCTCGACCGTGACCGGCGCGTTCGCGTCGAGGCGGCCGGCATCGACCGCCTCCTGGATGCGCCCGACATTGACCTCGTTGAGGTCGCGCGCGCCGGGATTGACGAAGCCGCGCTTGGGCAGGCGCCGATAGATCGGCATCTGGCCGCCCTCGAAGCCCTTGATGCGGACGCCGGAGCGGGCCTTCTGGCCCTTGACGCCGCGCCCGGCGGTCTTGCCCTTGCCGGAGCCGATGCCGCGGCCGACGCGGATGCGCTCCTTGGTGGCACCGGGATTGTCGCGAAGGTCGTTGAGCTTCATGACGTGCGCCTCCTCACTTGCCGTCGACGACGCGCACGAGATGCTTGACCTTCTCGATCATGCCGCGCACGGCAGGCGTATCGGGAAGGGTCCGCGTGCGGTTGAGCTTGTTGAGCCCGAGCCCGACGAGCGTGTCGCGCTGGCGGCTCACGCGGCGGATCGGCGAGCCGATCTGCTGCACGGTGATGGTCTTGTCGGCCATGGTGCGCCCTCCCGTCAGCCGTCGACCTGCGCCTCGGCGCCGCCGGGACGGCGAGCCTGCAGCGAGGAGACCTTGAGACCGCGGCGGGCGGCGACCGAGCGCGGGCTGTCCTCGGCCTTGAGCGCGTCGAAGGTGGCGCGCACGAGGTTGTAGGGATTCGACGAGCCGAGCGACTTCGACACGACGTCCTGGACGCCGAGCGCCTCGAAGACGGCGCGCATCGGGCCGCCGGCGATGATGCCGGTACCGGCGGGCGCCGCGCGCATGACGACGCGGCCCGCGCCGTGGCGGCCGGCGACGTCGTGGTGGAGCGTGCGACCCTCGCGCAGCGGGATGCGGACGAGACCGCGCTTGGCGGCTTCCGTCGCCTTGCGGATGGCCTCGGGCACCTCGCGGGCCTTGCCGTGGCCGAAGCCGACGCGGCCCTTCTGGTCGCCGACGACGACGAGCGCGGCGAAGCCGAAGCGCCGGCCGCCCTTCACCACCTTGGCGACGCGGTTGATGTGGACGAGGCGGTCGACGAACTCGCTGTCGCGCTCCTCGCGATCGTGACGATCTCTCTCTCTGGCCATTGTCTCTCTCTACTTGCGCGGGCGACGGCTCCCGCTCGCGAACCGCTCGAAGGAGCCTGGATCGACCCCCTCGCCGTCGTGGGGCAGGCGCGGGACGGTCCCGGCCTGCCGCAGGATGCGCGCGCGCCGCAGAGGGCGCGCGACGCGATCAGAATTCGAGACCGCCCTCGCGCGCGGCATCGGCGAGCGCCTTGACGCGCCCGTGATAGATGTAGCCCGACCGGTCGAAGACGACCTTGGTCACGCCGGCGGCCTTCGCGCGCTCGGCGACGAGCTTGCCCACCGCCTCGGCCGCCGCCTTGTCGGCGCCGGTCTTCAGCGAGGTGCGCAGGTCCTTCTCCAGCGAGGAGGCGGCTGCCAGCGTGTGGCCCTTCGCATCGTCGATGATCTGAGCGTAGATCTGCTTCGACGAGCGGAAGACCGACAGGCGCGGGCGCCCGTTGGCCGTCGCGCGAAGCGCGCGGCGCACCCGAGCCTTGCGGCGCCGGAGAGCATCGAGTTTGTTCGCCATGGCTCCGGCTCCTTACTTCTTCTTGCCTTCCTTGCGGAAGATGAACTCGCCGGCATACTTGACGCCCTTGCCCTTGTAGGGCTCGGGGCCGCGATAGCCGCGGATCACCGCCGCGATCTGGCCGACGCGCTGCTTGTCGATGCCCGCCACGACGATCTCCGTCGGCTTGGGCGTCGTGATCGTGATGTCGGCCGGGATCTCGAAATCGATGTCGTGGCTGTAGCCGAGCGACAGCTTCAGGGTCTTGCCCTGAACCGCCGCGCGATAGCCGACGCCGTTGATCTCGAGCTTGCGCTCGAAGCCCTTCGAGACGCCCGTCGCGATGTTGGCGATCATCGCCCGCGACAGGCCCCACTTGGAGCGCGCGACCTTCGTCTCCGCGCGCGGCTGGACGGCGACAGCGCCCTCCTGCATCGCGACCGAGACCTCCTCGGGGACGACGAACGACAATTCGCCCTTCGACCCCTTCATCTTCACCGTCTGCCCGTCCACCGACGCCGTCACGCCGGACGGCACGGGAACGGGCTTCTTGCCTACGCGAGACATGAATGAGCTCCTTGTTCCGGTACCAGCCCGCGGATCAGAAGACCCGGCAGAGCACTTCGCCGCCGACGTTGCGCTCGCGCGCCTCGTGGTCGGCCATGACGCCGTGCGACGTCGACAGGATGACCGTGCCCAGGCCGTCCGCGTAGCGGGGCAGGGTATCGATCGCCATGTAGACGCGCCGGCCGGGCTTCGACACGCGCTCGATGGTCTTGATGACCGGAGCGCCGTCGTAATACTTCAGCTCGATCGAGAACTCGGTGCGGCCGTTGCCGAACTCGGTCACCGAGTAGTCGCGGATGTAGCCTTCCGACTTCAGCACGTCGAGGACGCGCGCGCGCAGCTTGGAGCCGGGAGTCGCCACGGTGGGGCGACGGCGCAGCTGCGCGTTGCGGATGCGGGTCAGCATGTCGCCGAGCGGATCGTTGATCGCCATGGTGCGCCCTCCTTACCAGCTCGACTTGACCAGGCCCGGGATCAGGCCGCGCGAACCGAGCTCGCGCAGGGCCACGCGGGACATGCCGAGCTTGCGGTAATAGGCGCGCGGGCGCCCGGTGACCTCGCAGCGATTGCGAACCCGGGTCGGGCTCGAATTGCGCGGGAGTTCGGCGAGCTTGAGGCGCGCCTCGAAGCGCTCCTCCATGGAGAGCTCCTCGTTGTTGGCGACGGCGAGGAGCCGCTCGCGCCGGCCGGAATACTTTTTGACAAGCTTCATCCGGCGCTTGTTCTTCTCGATGTGAGACTTTTTAGCCATGAAATCCTCCGGTTTCCGCGTTTGAGGCCGTCACGACCTCACTGCCGGAACGGGAAATTGAGGTGACGCAGGAGAGCCCGCGCCTCGTCGTCGGTCTTGGCCGTCGTCGCGATGATGACGTCCATGCCCCAGATCTGCTCCGCGCGATCATAGTTGATCTCGGGGAACACGATGTGCTCCTTGATGCCGAGCGCGTAGTTGCCGCGGCCGTCGAAGGACTTCGGGTTCAGGCCGCGGAAGTCGCGCACGCGCGGCAGGGCGATGGTGACGAGCCGGTCGACGAACTCGTACATGCGCGTCTTGCGCAGCGTCACCATGCAGCCGAGCGGCATGCCCTCGCGGACCTTGAAGGTCGAGATCGCCTTGCGGGCCCGGGTGATGACCGGCGCCTGGCCGGCGATCAGCGCGAGGTCGCCGGCGGCGACCGAGGCCTTCTTCGAATCGGCGGTCGACTCGCCCACGCCCATGTTGATCACGACCTTGTCGATCGCGGGCACCTGCATGGGGTTCTTGTAGCCGAATTCCTCGATGAGCTTGGGACGCACCACCTCGTCGTAGTGCTTCCGCATGCGCGGCGTGTAGCCGTCGAGCTGCATCTCAGCCATCGATCAGGTCTCCCGAACGCTTGGCGAAGCGGACCTTGCGGCCGTCGTCCAGAAACTTGAAGCCGACGCGGGACGGCTTGCCGTCGCGCGGGTCGCGGATCCCGAGATTGGAGAGGTGGATCGCCGCTTCCTTGGTGACGATGCCGCCTTCCTGATTGGCCGTCTGACGCTGGTGGCGCTTGACGAGGTTGATCCCACGCACGAGCGCACGGGTCTCCTTCGGCATCACCTTGACGACCTCGCCGGACTTGCCCTTGTCGCGGCCGGCGAGCACGATGACCGTGTCGCCCTTCTTGATCTTCGCAGCCATCAGAGCACCTCCGGCGCCAGCGAGATGATCTTCATGTGGTTCTTCGCGCGCAATTCGCGCGGGACCGGCCCGAAGATACGGGTGCCGATCGGCTCCTTGTTGTTGTTCACCAGGACCGCGGCGTTGCGATCGAAGCGAATGACGGAGCCGTCCGCGCGACGGATGTCCTTGGCCGTGCGAACGACGACCGCCTTCATGACGTCGCCCTTCTTCACGCGGCCGCGCGGGATCGCCTCCTTGACGGAGACGACGATGATGTCGCCGACGGAAGCGTATTTGCGCTTCGAGCCGCCCAGAACCTTGATGCACATCACGCGTCGCGCGCCGGAATTGTCGGCGACGTCGAGATTCGTCTGCATCTGGATCATGGCTGTGATCCTTTCCTTGTCTCAGACAGGTTTCCGCGCCGCGCGGGATTGCCCGGCCGGACTACTTCTGACGGGGGTCTCGTGCCCCCTGCTCATGACCGCGAAGGGCGCTCCGATACACGAAGCGCCCGCTCGACACAAGCCGAAAAACGAAGATTCAGGCCTGAGGGGCCTGCTCCACGAGCCGCCAGGTCTTCAGCTTGGAGATCGGCGCGCTCTCCTCGATGAGCACCACGTCGCCGATCTTGGCGACGTTGTTCTCGTCGTGGGCGTGGTAGTTCTTCGTGCGACGGACGGTCTTCTTGAGAAGCGGGTGCGAGTAGCGGCGCTCGACCTTGACCACGATGGTCTTGTCTTGCTTGTCGCTGACGACGACACCCTGCAAAACGCGCTTGGGCATGGTGATCTTCTCCTCAGGCCGCGCTCTGCGACTGCTTTGCGCGCTGGATCGTCTTGACCCGGGCGATGTCCTTGCGGACCTCGGTCACGCGCGCGGTGTTCTCGAGCTGCCCCGTCGCCCGCTGGAAGCGCAGGTTGAACTGCTCCTTCTTGAGCTTCAGGAGCTCGTCCTGGAGCTGATCGGCGGTCATCGCGCGCAGGTCGGACAGCCTCTGATTGGACTTCATCGGTGCCTCCTCAATCGGCGATGCGCTGCACGAACCGCGTGCGGATCGGCAGCTTGGCGGCGCCCAGACGCAGCGCCTCGCGGGCGATGTCCTCGGCGACGCCGTCGATCTCGAACATGATCCGGCCGGGCTTGACGCGGCAGGCCCAAAACTCGGGCGAGCCCTTGCCCTTACCCATACGCACCTCGGTCGGCTTGGCCGTCACGGGAACGTCGGGGAAGATGCGGATCCAGACGCGGCCCTGACGCTTCATCTGGCGGGTGATCGCGCGGCGGGCCGCCTCGATCTGACGCGCGGTCACGCGCTCCGGCTCCAGGGCCTTGAGGCCGTAGGAGCCGAAGTTGAGATCCGTGCCGCCCTTGGCGACGCCGTGGATGCGCCCCTTGAACTGCTTGCGGAACTTGGTCTTCTTCGGTTGCAACATGACGAGCCTCCCGTTCCGACGTTACGCCGCGTGCTCGCGGCGACCGCCGGAGCGGCCTCCTTCTTCGGACATCCGCCGCTCCTGGGCCATCGGGTCGTGCTCGAGGATCTCGCCCTTGAACACCCAGACCTTGATGCCGCAGGTCCCGTACGTGGTGAAAGCCGTCGCGGTGCCGTAATCGACGTCCGCGCGCAGCGTGTGGAGCGGAACCCGCCCCTCGCGGTACCATTCGAGGCGCGCGATCTCCGCGCCGCCGAGCCGGCCCGAGCAATTGATGCGGATGCCCTCGGCACCCAGACGCATCGCCGACTGCACGGCGCGCTTCATGGCGCGACGGAAGGCGACGCGGCGCTCGAGCTGCTGGGCGATCGAGTCGGCGATCAGCGTGGCGTCGGTCTCCGGCTTGCGGACCTCGACGATGTTGATCGTCACCTCGGCGTCGGTCATCTTGCCGACGATCTTGCGCAGCTTCTCGATGTCCGCGCCCTTCTTGCCGATCACCACGCCCGGACGAGCCGAGTGGATGGTGACGCGGCACTTCTTGTGCGGGCGCTCGATGACGATCTTGGAGACCGCCGCCTGCTTGAGCTGCTTCATGAGAGCGTCGCGGATCGCGATGTCCTCGTGGAGCAGGCGCGCATACTCGCCCTTGCCGGCGAACCAGCGGCTGTCCCAGGTGCGGTTGATGCCCAGACGCAGCCCGATGGGGTTGACCTTCTGACCCATGTCTATCCTCCTCAGGCTTCCGACTGGACCTCGCGGACCACGATCGTCAGGTTCGAGAAGGGCTTCATGATCCGGGCGCCGCGACCGCGGGCCCGCGCATGGAAGCGCTTCAGAACCAGTGCCTTGCCGACGAAGGCCTCCTTGACGACGAGATCGTCGACGTCGAGGTCGTGGTTGTTCTCGGCATTGGCGATCGCGCTCTCGAGGCACTTCTTGACGTCGCGCGCGATGCGCTTCTTCGAGAACTCGAGATCGGCGAGCGCGACGGAGACCCGCTTGCCGCGGATCAGCTGGGCGACGAGGTTCAGCTTCTGCGGGCTGATGCGGAGCATCCGCAGCACCGCCTTCGCCTCGTTGTCGCCGAGCGCGCGGGGAGTAGCAGCCTTGCCCATGTCAGCGCCTCTTCGCCTTCTTGTCCGCCGCGTGACCGTGGAAGGTCCGGGTCGGCGAGAACTCGCCGAACTTGTGCCCGACCATCTCCTCGCTCACGTAGACGGGGATGTGCTTGTGACCGTTGTAGACCCCGAAGGTGAGGCCCACGAACTGAGGCAGGATCGTGGAGCGGCGGCTCCAGATCTTGATCACCTCGCTGCGGCCGGACGCGCGAGCCGCCTCGGCCTTCTTGAGAAGGTAGCCGTCGACGAACGGGCCCTTCCAGATCGAACGCGCCATGGTCGGCTCCTTACCTCTTCTTGCGGGCGTGGCGGCTGGAGACGATGAACTTCTCCGTCCGCTTGTTGGAGCGCGTCTTGCGCCCCTTCGTCGGCTTGCCCCACGGCGTCACCGGGTGACGGCCGCCGGAGGTGCGGCCTTCGCCGCCGCCGTGCGGATGGTCGATCGGGTTCATCGCGACGCCGCGATTGTGCGGACGCCGGCCGAGCCAGCGATTGCGACCCGCCTTGCCCATCGAGATGTTCATGTGGTCCGGGTTCGACACCGCGCCGACGGTGGCGAAGCACTGGCCGTGGACGAGACGCTGCTCGCCCGAGGTCAGCCGGATCGCGACGTAGCCCTGGTCGCGGCCCACGATCTGAGCGTAGGAGCCGGCGGAGCGGGCGATCGCGCCGCCCTTGCCGATCTTGAGCTCGACATTGTGGACCAGCGTGCCGACGGGGATGTTCCCGATCGGCATCGCGTTGCCGGGCTTGATGTCCGCCGAGAGCGCCGCCGTCACCTCGTCGCCGACGGAGAGCCGCTGCGGGGCGAGGATGTAGGCCTGCTCGCCGTCCGCATAGGCGATCAGCGCGATATAGGCCGTGCGGTTGGGATCGTACTCGATCCGCTCCACCTTGGCCGTCTCGCCGAGCCGCCCGCGACGCTTGAAGTCGACGAGGCGATAGGTGCGCTTGTGACCGCCGCCGCGGAACCGGACGGTGATCCGGCCCGTGTTGTTGCGGCCGCCCTTCGACGACAGGCCCTCCGTCAGCGCCTTGACCGGCTTGCCCTTGTACAGGCCCTTCCGGTCGACGATGACGAGCTGCCGCAGGCCTGGCGTGACGGGCTTGAAATGCTTCAAAGCCATTGTTCTTCTCCGTTCCCGCTACTCACAGGCCCGTCGTCACGTCGATCGAATTCCCCTCCTCGAGGGTCACGATCGCCTTCTTGACGTCGGAGCGGCGCCCGCGCACACCGCGGAAGACCTTCGTCTTGCCCTTCTGGACCAGCGTGTTGACGCTCTTGACCTTGACGTCGAAGAGCTTCTCCACCGCTTCCTTGATCTGCGGCTTGGTCGCGTCCATCGCGACCTTGAAGACGACCTTGTTCTGCTCGGACAGCGACGTCGACTTCTCGGTGATGACCGGAGCGACGATCACGTCGTAATGGCGTGGATCTAGGCTCATTTGAAGCGCGCCTCCAGCGCATCGACGGCCGCCTTGGTCAGAACGAGCTTCTCGCGGCGCAGGATGTCGTAGACGTTGATGCCCTGGATGGGCAGCACGTCGATGTTCGGGATCGCGCGCGAGGCGAGCTTGAAGTTCGCGTCGAGCTCCGCCCCGCCCACGAACAGCGCGTTCGAGAGCCCGAGCTTGCCGAAGCGCTCCTTGAGGGCCTTCGTCTTCGGCTCGGACGCCACGATGTCGTCGACGACGATCAGAGCCGACGCCTTCGCCTTCGAGGAGAGCGCGTGACGCAGGGCGAGCGCGCGGACCTTCTTGGGCAGATCGTGGGCGTGCGAGCGCACGACCGGACCGAAGGCGCGACCGCCGCCGCGGAACTGGACGACGCGCGCCGAACCGTGGCGAGCGTTGCCGGTGCCCTTCTGGCGGTAGATCTTCTTGCCGGTCCGCGCGATGTCGGCGCGGTTCTTGACCGCGTGCGTGCCGGCGCGGCGCTTGGCGAGCTGCCAACGCACCATGCGGTGCAGGATGTCCGCGCGGGGCTCGAGACCGAAGATCGCGTCGTCGAGCTCGACCTCGCCGGCGCTCGCGCCGTCCAAGGTGGTGATCTCGATCTTCATCACGCGTTCTCCTCGTTCTCGACGGCCGGCGCGGCCTCGACCTGCGCCTCGGAGGGCTGCTGGCCGTCGTCGGCGCCGTTCTCACGGTACTTGCCGGGCACCGGGGCCTCGGCCGGCAGAGTGCGCTTGACGGCGTCGCGGATGAAGATCCAGCCGCCGGCATTGCCGGGAACCGCGCCCTCGACGAGGATCAGGCCCCGCTCGGGATCGGTCTTGACGACGCGCAGATTCTGCGTGGTCACCCGCTCGACGCCGAGATGACCCGGCATCTTCTTGCCCTTGAACGTCTTGCCGGGGTCCTGACGACCGCCGGTCGAGCCGATCGAGCGATGCGAGACCGACACGCCGTGCGAGGCGCGAAGGCCCGCGAAGTTCCAGCGCTTCATGCCGCCCGCGAAGCCCTTGCCCTTCGTGGTGCCCGTCACGTCGACGTACTGGCCCACCACGAAATGGTCGGCGAGGATCTCGGCCCCGACGGGGATGAGGGCGTCCTCGCTGACGCGGAATTCCGCGACCTTGCGCTTCGGCTCGACCTGCGCGACGGCGAACCGACCGCGCTCGGCCTTCGAGACGTTCTTGACCTTGGCCTTGCCGACGCCGACCTGCAGCGCGACGTAGCCGTTCTTGTCCTTCGTCCGGTGAGCGACGACCTGGCACTGGTCGAGCTTGAGGACGGTGACCGGAACATGTTCCCCAGCATCCGTGAAGACGCGGGTCATGCCGACCTTCTGTGCGATGACGCCTGAGCGCATGAGCGTTCCCTCTCGGCGTGTGACAGCCTACTCCGAAGCCCGCCGGGACTTCAGAGCTTGATCTCCACGTCCACGCCCGCGGCGAGGTCGAGCTTCATGAGCGCGTCGACCGTCTGCGGGGTGGGGTCCACGATGTCGAGGACACGCTTGTGCGTGCGCATCTCGAACTGCTCGCGGGATTTCTTGTCGATGTGCGGCGAGCGCAGCACCGTGAAACGCTCGAGGCGCGTCGGCAGCGGGATGGGCCCACGAACCTGCGCCCCCGTGCGCTTGGCGGTCGACACGATCTCGCGCGTCGAGGCGTCAAGCACCCGGTGATCGAACGCCTTGAGGCGGATGCGGATATTCTGACCGTTCATGGGTTGCCCCGTTCCAATCTTCACGGAAAGCGCGGCCGCCGCGGGGCGGCCGCGCCCTCACCCTGCCTCGGGATCAGTCCAGGATCGCGGCGACGACGCCGGCGCCGACGGTGCGGCCGCCCTCGCGGATGGCGAAGCGCAGCTTCTCCTCCATGGCGATCGGCGTGATCAGCTCGACTTCCATCGCGACGTTGTCGCCCGGCATCACCATCTCGGTGCCCTCGGGCAGCTTGACCATGCCGG
>NZ_JBKBQG010000059.1:0-20990 GCF_046292825.1 Salinarimonas sp.
CGCGGATCGCGCAATCCGAGCAGGCCACCGGCCTCGTCCCCACCCTCCTCGACGCGGGCCGCGACCTCACCCTCGCCGCCGGCCGCGACCTGTCATTGGTCGCGACCCAGGCGAGCGCCGCCCGCGACATGGCGTTGATCGCGGGGCGGGACGTGATCGTCGAATCGGGCCAGGCCCTGTTCGACGCGCAATCCCGCTCCTCCTCGCTCGCCGCGAGCATCGGCGTGGGCGTGACGCTCTCCCCCACCCGCGACGCGACCTTCGGCGTCACGATCGAAGGTTCCGCCTCCCGGGCTCGGTCGGACACGCAAGGGTCGGCGCAGGTCAATTCGAATCTCGTCGCGGGCGAGCGGCTCGTCGTCTCCTCCGGCCAGGACGTCACGATCGCCGGCGCGACGCTTCGAGCGCGCGACGTCGATCTCTTCGTCGGGCGCAATCTCGAGATCACCTCGCGCCAGGACGAGGGGCGCACCCGAGGGTCGTCGGCCCATGCCGGCCTCTCGCTCACGATCGGTCTCTATGGCGGCCCCTCCTCGCTCTCGATCGACGCGGGCGCGGGGCGCGAGCGGGCCGATTCGGCGCGGGTCTTCGAGCAGACGGCGATCGTCGCCGAGCGCCGCCTCGACGCCTATGTCGTCGGCCACACGCAATTGAACGGTGGGCTGCTCGCCGCGCTCTCCGGCGACCTCACCCTCGACACCGCCACTCTCGGTTTCGCCGACATCGTCGACCGCGCCCGTTCCGAAGCCGTCCGCGGCAGCGTCGGCCTGAATTTCGGCCTCGCCGCCCAATCGCAGCCCGGCATTCGCGTGGAGGGCGAAATCGCCACCACCCGCATGGACGGCGTCACCCGCGCCACGGTGGGCCCCGGCGAGATAATCATCCGCGACGAGGAGGCCCAGACCCAAGACCTCGCAGCCCTGAACCGCGACCTCGACGCCGCGCAGGAGGTGTTCCGCAACGAGGCCGCCGGGGTGCGGTTCTATGCGTCGGACAGCGCGGTTCGCGCAGCGGTGGAGGCGGGCGTCGCCATCGTCACGGCGATCGGCAACGCGCTGGAGCGGGCCGGCGAGGACGCGGTCGCACAAGCGATACGCGCAGGCGAGATCGATCCCGCCGAGGCCTTGCGCCAGCTCGCCGCCAATCCGGCCTGCACGCCCGGCGGCGGCCGCCGCGGCTTCCTCGACGGCTTCCCCTGGCTGATCACCCCCGCGCACGCCGCCGACGATTGCGTGCTGACCACGGTGACAGGCCGCCAGATTCCGGTCTCGGACGTGGAGACGTGCCTCGTCGCGCTGTGGCGCGCCGTCACGACGATCGCAACCAGCAATGTTGCTCGCGGCGATATCGTCGCAGGCTTCGACAAGGGCCTGATCCTTGCGGGACAAGACGTTTACGACATGTTCGCGGGGATCCCCGACGCGGACGTGAGGGCGCTTGTTGGCGAGGCGCTCAGCTTCGTTCAAGTCCTTTTCGCCAGTCCAGGCAGCACGATTGCTGGCATCAGCATCGGCATCGTCGACAGCATGCAGACCGATGCATACGAGTTCGCCGCGGCTGTTGCACGCGAGGATTTCGACGCGGCTGGCCAAGCGCTTGGCCGCATGGTCGGCCACATCGCCCTTGGCGTCGCATCGGGCGGAGTGACGGCAGGCGCGGTACAAGCGGCGCCGCGGATCGCGGCCTTGGCGCGGTTCGCAATGGCGACCCCGCTGCAGCGCCAGCGCGCGGCACAGCTAGGTGTTGATGTGCGATGGGTTGCACGGGATGGACAAATCCTGTGGCCCCCCAACAATGGGTTTGCCGGAACACCACGACAAGTGGAGCTGCCTGTGGGGACGGTGATCGATAGATATGGGCAGGAGTCTGGCCGCTTTCTCGCGCCAGTCGGGACGCCATTCGAACAGCGCGCGCTGCCCCCGAGTTCAGCATCAGCTCCTTACTTCCAATACGAAGTGGTTAGACCCCTTCCGGTGCAGTCAGGGCCTGCTGCTCCTTGGTTCGATGCGCCAGGAGGCGGGACGCAGTTCCAGACATCAGTTTCGGTCAAAGACCTGATTGCCGATGGCTATCTACGGGAGCTGAGGCCGTGACAAACGATAGGCACGAGTTTCTAGCGTATGCGGAACTTTTGGAGGCCGCACTCGACGAGCAGCACATCGATCGCAGAAGCTATGGGTTTCGATTCGATGGGATTCGCGTCATCGGTCACGATATGATGTGCTTATCCGGTCCGCACGATGGGAAATGGGACGTATATTACACAGAACGCGGCTGCGATACATCTGTTTGTAGCTGTGAATCAATCAGAGAGGCTATTCGCATCTTTTACTGGAAACTGACGAACGCACCAGATCCCTGGATGAATAAGCAAAGATGGCAGAAGATTATGCATAAGCACGGCCTTTGATGAGTCTGGTTCTTCGAAGTCGATGTAGACCTGCATCTACTCTAATGACTCCTTCTTTCGCGCGCCAGGGCGAGCAACGCCTCATGCCTCGAAAGGCCTCTTTTAGACCGCTGATCTAAAGACGCTAATCTGTTCACGGCCGGGGGGAGCCTCACCATCGGCCTCGTCGGGCCCTCCTCCCTGTCGCTGTCCGTCGGCTCGGGCCGCGAGCGGGCGGACAGCGTGTGGGTGTCGGAGCAGACGGCGATCGTCGCCGAAGACCGGCTCTTCGCCGGCGTCGGCGGCCACACCCAGATCGACGGCGCGCTGATCGCCGCCCGCTCCGGCGCGCTCCTCATCGACACCCGCACATTGGGCTTCTCCGATATCGAGGAGCGTATCGCCGAGCGCGTGCAGGATGTGCAGCTCGGGGTGAACCTCGGCTGGGGCGGCGATGCGACCGGCACCGAGCGCCCCGGCCAGGGCCTCCCCGGCGCCACCCTCTCGGGCCAGCTCGCCTCCCGCGACGTCGAGCGAATCACCCGCGCGACCGTGGGCCCAGGCCAGATCGTCGTGCGCGACGAAGAAGCCCAGACCCAAGACCTCGCCGCCCTCAACCGCGACCTCGACCGCGCCGAGGAGGTGATCCGCGACGAGGCCGCAGGCGTGCGGTTCTACGCGTCGGACACCGCGATCATGGAGATCGCGTCGGGCTTTGCGACCACGCGTGAGAACCTGCGCTTGTTGGGCGACCGGCTCGGCGAGGCGCTCGCCGGCCTGTCCGAGCAGCGTCGCGAGGAGGCCGCGTCGCTCGCGGACGCGCTCCAGGCGAGCGACGACCTCGACACGGCCGCCGCCAAAATCGCGGAGGAACTCGTCGCCCGCGGTGAGATCGCGCCCGAAGCGCAGGAGGAGATCAGGCAGACCCTCGCCCGCGCCGCCGCCGAAGCGTTGACCGACCCAGAGGCGAACGCCCAGCTCGCCGCCTGCGTCGCCGGCGGTCGCCAAGGCTTCAACCTGCACGACTGGTTGTTCCCCCGCGCCCACGCAGCGGCCCCCGCGATCGCGGTCGGAGCGGCAATGTCCCCCGGCGTCGTCCAGGCCTGCGGACAGGCCGCGGTGGCCCTCGGCGCGCTCGCTTTGGGCTTGTGGAACCAGTGGCAGGTTCTCAACAACGACGCGAACGACGCCGGCACCGGTCCCGGCATGGGCCACAATCAGCCTCCGGCCGATCCGCCCCCCGGCATCGGCCACAACCAACCCCCGGCCGACGGAGCCCCCAACCCCAATCAGCCGCCGCAGGGGCCGGGAGGGCAGCTTGGGACGATTATTGCTGGTGGTGTGGTCGTCACCAATCCCGCCATTGTACGCAATGAACTGGATTTCGCCGGGCAATGGACACCCGGGCCGACCAACTCTCCGACGCAGAACGCGCTGCGGCATTTCAGAGACCATGGTCGGGAATTTGGCGCGACGACACCAAGTGAGTATGTTGAGATGGTGAACCGCTTCGTTACGGCTCCTCCGACGGGGTCACTCGTACGAACGCGAAGTTCGGGTGATCGGGTCATCTTCGACCCGAGTACCAACACGATAGCCATTGTCTCAGGACAGGGTCTTCCGAGGACGATGTACGTAGTGGCACCCCGCAGTCCGACCAATCCGCGCGGGTACGATCCCGGACGGTTCCAGTCTCCGTTGGAGTACTTCAATGCACAGTAAAGAACGGATCTGTCGTGTGTGCGGTCATGTATATCCCGGATACATGTGGGAAGACGCGAATACGCCGAGCCACGGTATTTGCTTATGCTGTGGCAACCAAGCAGGGCTAACAGACGTTGAAGAAGCCGACGTCGAGTGGTTCTTTGCTAATTGGAGAAATACAGGCTTCCGATTTCATGATCTTGACTACTGCATTCGCAGAGACATAGATCCTCTAGAACAGAGACAAAATTTACATGAAAAAATTATCAAGGAGATTATTTTGGAAATAGCATTTACTCTTGAGATCGACTTTACGAACGCAGAATACCAAGGGCACGGTCTTCTGCTGATTGACCGATTGATCAGGGGTATCAATGGTCGCGTTGATATTGATGACCGTGGTCCGATAGCTGAGTTATTTTGCGAGTTAGACTCTCTTTTGGAAATCAACAACAATCCACAGTACGACGATCTTCGCGCGGCTCGCGGCGGCGACAGCCGTCCCACAATTATGATTTGACAATACCAGCATTCCGGCGGAATATACCTTGGGAATCGCTTGGTTGCGCGAAACATGCCTGGCGGATTAGCGACTAGTTCTCCGACGAGATCGCAGAACCAGTATAACATCAACACTGACGGCCCGCTGCACATACCAGGTCCGGATGGGGCCAATCGTCAGCCCGGGTACTCAAGGACATCTTGGCAGGAACGGCTCATAGAGCTTAGGCAGACGAACTAGAGCGGTCGCGAGATCACTTAGGGGAAACAGAACAAAGAGGCACCAAGCGATGGCAGCGAAAGATAGGTTTAGGGAACTCTGCCAACAAGGCATTTCTCCTGGTCCAGCCTCAGAAGAATCGATTCGCAGCATCGAGACCCAACTTGGCATCCGCTTCCCACGAGATTACAGGGAATTTCTGCAGGAATTTGGCGCGTGCATCTTGGATGGATTAGAGATATACGGGATTATTGAAAGAGACATGGACCAACAGCTTTGGCAAAATGTTGGACAAGTAGCTCAGCATTTCTATGAGTTTGACTTAAACTATAAGAATCGCGCCCTGATCCCGATCACGGAGGATGGAACTGGTTGCTACTCCTGCATTAACGCTAATAAATCTCGGGAAACAGAGATAGTTGCTATTGGCCCCGGCGTGGACTCGGTGATATCCTACGAATTTTTCGAGTTTGTACTCGCACTTAAGGAGAACAAGTTATTCACATGATAGCGGCTCAAAGGGCAAAGAACACTCAGTATTGCCGCATATCTGCAGGCAGCCGCTTACACGATTTCGATCGATTCAGTCGACGTCGAAGAAGTTCGTGCATATTCCAACGGAAGGGAAGTCGCAGTCATCGGCGGGTCGGCGCCACCCTCTCCGGCCAACTCGCCTCCCGCGACGTCGAGCGAATCACCCGCGCGACGGTGGGCCCAGGCCAGATCGTCGTGCGCGACGAAGAAGCCCAGACCCAAGACCTCGCCGCCCTCAACCGCGACCTCGACCGCGCCCAGGAGGTGATCCGCGACGAGGCCGCAGGCGTGCGGTTCTACGCGTCGGACACCGCCATCCGCGAACTCGCCTCCGGCTTCGCCACCACGCGCGCCAATCTCGAGGCGAACCGGGCTCTGTTCGAATACGGCCTCTCCGGCCTCACCGAAGAGATCGCCCGCTCCGTCGCCGAGGCCGCCGCGATGCTCGGCCTGCAAGGCCTGTCCGTCGAGGAAGCGCAACAGGCGATCGTGGCCGCTCAGGTGGCATCGGGCGCGATCTCGGCGGAGGAGGCGGCCCAGATCGCGGCGATTCTCGAACTGCTGGCGACCAACGACCCGGCGACCGCTTACGCGTCGTTGTCCGCAGGAATCGTCGACGGCGTGCCGGTCTCGCCCGAGACCATCGCGCGCGCGTTGGCGACGGCGCGGACCGCGGCACTCGCCTATGGCGGCGCGGCGATCGCCGGCGCATTGACCGCCGTCGGCGTCGGGCTCGCCGCGTTCCTCTACAGCACCGAGGTGGGAGGACGGATCGACCAGACCGAGACGCTCTCCGACGGCAGCACGCTGCGCATCGTCGGCGGCGGCTCGGAGGCACAATTGTCGCTGGTGGTCAGCGGCCCGTCGGGCGAGCGGACGATGGTCGTCCTGTCGCGCGTCGCGGGCGGTGTCTTCGAGCTCGTCTACGCCGAGGCGCGTACCTCGCGCGGGCAAGCCATCGAACTCGACGCGCGCACCGTCCTCGGCGAAGCCGGCGCCCTGCTCGGCGCCGCTGGCGGCGGATTCACGATCAACGAGGAAGGCGCCCTCGTCCTCACCACCCCCCGACCCGCGCCGGCGGCCCCCAAACGATGATCACCATCGCCGCCCCCCTGGAGGGCGTAAGGCAGGTGTGGACGCCGATCCAGGTAGACAACGGCGGGGACCGTCATGTAACGTGGGTTCCGCAGGGGCAGCTCGAAACGATATTTCGATCGTCACCGCTGGACGCGGATCTGATAGGGCGTTTTATTGACGGCTCAAACAGCTTAGACCCAGCAGATCGGGGCGGCCAGTTGACTTTAGCCGGTAGAGCTCTTCAGAAACACGGTGGTCGATCCGAGAGTGCATTCCCTCCCGCGACCGGAAACCCTTCTTCTATCAATTCTCAGGCGCAGAGGATCGTTGAGGAGATCTTGCGAGATCCGGGATCCCGTTCGACACACACTATAACTCCCCGATACGGGCCGGTGATCGACGTTCGAGCGCCTGACGGCCGCGGTTTGCGCTACGCACCAGATGGACGACTGATTGGATTCCTTGAGCCATGATGTACAACAACTATGAGATAATCATCGCAAGCCCCTCTGATCGGGAGAATTTAGTTGCCGAGATCTGGCACGACGGCCGACAACTCGCAGAAATATCCCACGAACGCGAAGGTTTGAGAGTCACGTTTTCAATCAATGATACGCAGTATGTAAAAGCGGGTTCAGTAGTTGATCTCGATTTTGAAGAGTGCATTATAGCGCTGATAGCCGCACGCCTTCACCTCAAGCGATCTCTCGACGCACATAGTTTGAAAATGATAGAAGAGAAAGTAAAAAGTATCCTTGTAACATAGAGGTCGGCATGTGGGCATAGCGCGTCGGCGGCCCCTCCTCGCTCTCGATCGACGCGGGCGCGGGGCGCGAGCGGGCCGATTCGGCGCGGGTCTTCGAGCAGACGGCGATCGTCGCCGAGCGCCGCCTCGATGCCTATGTCGTCGGCCACACGCAACTGAACGGTGGGCTGCTCGCCGCGCTCTCCGGCGACCTCACCCTCGACACCGCCACTCTCGGTTTCGCCGACATCGTCGACCGCGCCCGCTCCGAAGCCGTCCGCGCGAGCGTCGGCCTGAATTTCGGCCTCGCCGCCCAATCGCAGCCCGGCATTCGCGTGGAGGGCGAAATCGCCACCACCCGCATGGACGGCGTCACCCGCGCCACGGTGGGCCCCGGCGAGATAATCATCCGCGACGAGGAGGCCCAGACCCAAGACCTCGCAGCCCTGAACCGCGACCTCGACGCCGCGCAGGAGGTGTTCCGCAACGAGGCCGCCGGGGTGCGGTTCTATGCGTCGGACAGCGCGGTTCGCGCAGCGGTGGACGCGATCGAGTTCGTCGGGCGCACGCTCTCGGAAATCTCGTCCGACGCCTTCCGTCGCCTCGACAACGACGCGCTCGACCAAGCGGCCGATGCGCTCGCACGTGGCGCGCTGACCGATGCGGAGCTGCTCGCGCAACTCGGCGCATGCACCACTACGCGTGGCGGGTTCAATCTCTTCCATCTCTTCGTCTCGCCGGCGCATGCGACCATCGAATGCCGCGTCGAGACACGCGACGGTCAGGTGATCCGCTTCACCGCCGAAGACAAGGAATTGTGCCTGGAGACCTATCTGGCCATCGGTCAGCGCGATCCGAGCACCTTCCAGAAGATCGCCGCAGGGCTGACGATCACCAACATCTTCGCCAAGCCGCTCGGCGACATGGCCGCGATCATGGGCACGGGGCCCGTGGCCTTGGGCGAGGAAAACGGCGAGGCGCTCTTCGCCATGGATGCGGCCGGGCGGTTCCTCTACCGCAACGAGATCACCGGCACGTATTTTTTCGCGAACCCGAACGATCCGCGTGATATGGTCGTCTTGGATACGACCTTCGAACTCGCGGGGATCTTTTCTGGGACTAGCGTTGCGTCGCGGGTGACGGCGCGGGTTTATGCCAGCGTCGTCAACCCGAGTGCGCGCCAGGCCCTTTCGGCTCCACCGCCGCGCGGGCCGTTAACCGGAACAGTGTGGGACGACATCGTACCTACACAGGATGTGTATCCTGGCTCCGTCATCCCACGTTCTTTCGAATTGGGTACTCGATCTGGTGAACGCTTTTGGATAGCGCCTAACGCAACTGAACACCTGGTGGAATACGCACAAGGTGTAGCACGCAACTTTCCGCCGGAGGTGGTTTCGCTCCGCTCTCAGCAACAGATGCGCAGTATGCAAGCTGCAATCGAAAGTGCTGTCACGACCCAGCCGATCCGATACAACGAACTCCTGAACGTTGGAGGATGGGAGTTGTTGTTCGCGCCGCCGCGTAATCCAGGTCAACTACCCGCAGTGATCCATGCACTTCCAATTCGGTGAGCTCGGAAATAATGCTTGAGATCAAAAATCCACTGGAGTTGAGCCTGTCAATTATGGAAATTGACGAACGCATACCCTCGTTCATGTGCAGACTCGATTTGCTCAACAATCATCCGACGGGTTCACTCGCCTTCAACGCAAACGATGTATGGATAGCGTGTGAGGCATGGGATAATTTTCTAAATGAAACAAAGAGACTTTTAGCCGGCGAAGTCGCATCCGCTTCGCTCGCATCAATGGGAAATGGATTTTCTCTCAGCATTAGCCATCTTGCTCGTGGGTCCGAATACACCCTTTCGGTAAAAATCAAAGAACCCGAGACGGGGTTTGGTTCGATCAAAGCCGTGCTAGAGCACGAGGTAGATAGCGATACCATCTCTGTTGTAATCCGAAAATTTACGAATTTTGACAAGTGGTGGTGAGCTTGTGCACCGCTGGGAAAAAGTCTCAGCCAAATCGCGCGAATTACAGAGCGCATAACAGATTTCATTTTTCAGCTCCTCGCTCTCGCGACCCGCGGGGCGATGATGCTTGCCGCCTGCGACCCTGTAGAGGAAGATCAATTCGTCGATTACGGAGGCGCCACCCCGGCGGCAGCCTCACCATCGGCGTCGTCGGGCCCTCCTCCCTGTCGCTGTCCGTCGGCTCGGGCCGCGAGCGGGCGGACAGCCTGTGGGTGTCGGAGCAGACGGCGATCATCGCCGAAGACCGGCTCTTCGCCGGCGTCGGCGGCCACACCCAGATCGACGGCGCGCTGATCGCCGCCCGCTCCGGCGCGCTCGTCATCGACACCCGCACATTGGGCTTCTCCGACATCGCGGAGCGTATCGTCGAGCGCGTGCAGGATGTGCAGCTCGGGGTGAATCTCGGCTGGGGCGGCGATGCGACCGGCACCGAGCGCCCCGGCCAGGGCCTCCCCGGCGCCACCCTCTCCGGCCAAATCGCCTCCCGCGACGTCGAGCGAATCACCCGCGCGACGGTGGGCCCAGGCCAGATCGTCGTGCGCGACGAAGAAGCCCAGACCCAAGACCTCGCCGCCCTCAGCGGCGCGCGGGCCGCGCAGGCTTCGGCGGTTTTCGTTTCGCGGCATCGAGGGCGATCCGCGCCCAACGGGCCACCTCCAGCGGGTCCTCGTAGGGATCGACGGGCAGGAGCCAGAAACTCGTGGTGGTCTTGCGCCCCTCCTTCTCGTAGACGAAGGGGCGCGATCCGGCTTCGGCGAAGGCGGGCTGCGAGCGGAAATCGGCCTTGAGATAGATCTCGCCATAGGCCGCGAGCGCGAACATGACGTCGTTCGCGTAGATCCCGATGCCCCCGAACATGCGGCGGGTGCGCACAGGGCCGAAGGCCGCGAAGACGTCCGCTATCTCCCCCTCGCCCATGACCGCCCCCTCATGACCGCCCCTCGGCGAAACGGCTCGCGCATCGCCCGTCGCGCCACGCGATCGCCCGATCGGCTTCCTTCGTCCGAGCGACTCATGATGGCGGATCCGTCGCTCGCGAGGAAGGCCGACCAGGCGGTGCGGCGACGCCGGGAGATCGCCACGACGGCCCTTGCGTCACGCAGAGGACGCAGGCGACCTCGTCCGGTGCGACGCTCGGAACCAGGCCGCGCGAACGCGGCGCGCGGGCGCCGCCGCGAGGCGCAGGACGGCGCGCGCGGCGCGCCGCACGAACCAGGCGAGATAGGCGTTGCGCACCGACCGAGCGCAGTCGAGACACGCATCCGCGCTCCCCTCCGCCGCCATCCGCTCGACCGCCGCCGCCAATCGCCGACGGGATTGCTCCTCGAGTTCCATCCAGGTCTGCATCGCGACCTCCCTGATCGCCCCGCAAGCGACCATGAGCTTGTGCCCGACGCGCCGCCTCGCCCGAATGGGGGAGGCGGACGAAAACGAGGACGCGTCGGCGAGCGTGATGGCGCAGCGCGATCGGCGCGATGATCCTGCCGGAGCTCGAACGCGGCGAGCGCGGGCTGCAGGTCCAACTCTTCTCGACCGCCCGGATTGCGCCTAAAGAACATAAGAGCAGGAGGCCGCGATCCCATGTCCGAGAAGCTCTACCGCCTCGTCGGCGCCGACGGCAGGCCGCACGACAGCGCGGCACCCGGCCTCGTCGGCGGGCATCGTCGCCGGCGCATCTTCGGTCGCCTGGACTGCCCGTCTGCGCGCCGCCACATCGCAGCCGGGCACTACGTCGCGCACAGGGTGTTCTTCGCCGACGAGGCGACGGCGAGGGCCGCAGGCTTCCGTCCGTGCGCGCAGTGCATGCCGGCGGCGTATCGGGAGTGGAAGGCGAAGGAGGGGGCGTACCGCTGACCCGCCTGCCGGCCCAAGCGACACGCAGTCGGCTAGGCCGTTCGCGCCGGGTGCCTCGGCATCGCGAGCCCGGCGGGAGATCGGCATCGCCGGACCGGAGGTCTCAGCCGGCGGCTGCCGAGCGAGCGGCGTTTGCAAGGTCGCACCGGCGGCGCGCTCTCTCGATCGCCGCGTCCAAGGCGGAGAACTCGTAGGGCTTCGTGAGGACCTCGATGTCGACGTCCACCGCCACCCGCGCGGAGGCGGAATAACCGGAGACCAGAAGGACCGGTATCTGCGGCCAGCGTCGCCGGATCTCCTGCGCGAGTTCGACCCCGTCGATCGGCCCCGGCATGACGATGTCCGACACGACGAGATCGATGGCGTCCGTCTCCAGGAGCCTGCGCCCGAGGAGAGCGTCCGGCGCCTCGATCACGGTCCACCCGCAATGGGCCAGGTACTCGGCGGTGACCGTGCGGATCGCCTCGTTGTCCTCGATGAGGAGAAGCCGCCCACCCGGCGGCAAGCTGCTCGCCGCCTCCTCGTCGCCCGATGCCACGCCGACGGTCTCCACCACGCGTTCCTCGGGTATCCCGATCGTCACGATCGTCCCGCGACCGGGCTCGCTCGCGACGTCGGCACTGCCTCGCGACGCCGTCGCGAAGCCGTGGACCTGGGCGAGACCGAGCCCGGTGCCGCGACCGGGCTCCTTCGTCGTGTAGAACGGCTCGAAGACGTGGGGCAGAGCCTCCGGCGGGATACCGGCTCCAGTATCGGCGATGGAGACGACGATGCCCCGTTCGTCCCCGGCCCGACCGGTCCCGTCCCGCCGTATCGTGATCGTCAGGGTCCCTCCGTCGGGCATGGCATCGCGCGCATTGGTAACGATGTTGAGGAGAGCGAGGTCGAACTCGATCGGGTCGATGCGGGCGAAGATCGGCTCGCTCGGCACGACCGCGTCCAGGGAGACCGACGGCGGCAAGGATTGCCGGAACATTCCGAGGAGCGATCGCAATCGCTCGGAGACGTCGATCACGTCCGCGCGCCGCAGGTCGCCTCGCGAGAACGCCAGCAGCTGGCGCGTGATCCCGGCGCCGCGGTCCCCGGCCTTGCGGATCGCGTCGATGTACCTCGTCGCCTCGGGTGCCTTGACGCGCTTCTCGAGCATCGTCGCCGACGAGAGGACGATCATCAGGAGGTTGTTGAAGTCGTGCGCGACGCCGCCCGTCAGGCGGCCGAGCGCCGCCATCCGCGTCGCCCGCTCCCGCTCGATGGCCTCGCGCCTCCCGGCGACGATCTCGCGACGAAGAAGGGCCGCGAAGACGGCCGACAGGCCGATCGCGACCACCGCCCCAATCGCGAGGAGCAGCATCAGCCGTCGGAGGGGCGAGTTGTAGAGCTCCACCGGTATTGAGACATGGGCGGACCAGCCGGTTTCCGCGGATCGTCGAAAGGCGGTCACCACCGGCACGCCCGCCGCGGTCCGGCCGTCGTAGACGCCCCCCGAAGAGCGTTCGCGCGCCGCGATCCCGAGCTCTCCGAGGCGCTCGCCCACGCGCTCGGGGCTTCCGGGATTGGCGACGATGATGCCGTCCGCGTCCACGACGATCGGCCGCCACGCCTCGGGAAGTGCGGCCGCCTGAAGAATGGCCGTCAGCCGCTCGGCCAAAACCACCGCGGTCAGGACGAAGCGGATCGAGCCTTCGCCATCGAGGATGGGGATGCGGATGCCCACGAGGCTGCGTTCCGGAGAGTACGTCCCCGCACGCACGAGGCCGCCGACATGGGGCCGCCCGGTTTCGTGGACGGCAGCGAGGCCCTTCGTATCGACCACGGTCGGCAGGGGCGTCCCGAACGGCACATGCGTGTTGACCACCTGCTGCACGCCCGAGAGGAGGATCACGCGATCCCAGGCCGGCGTGGCGGCGACGAAGCGCCGGGCCACGTCGTCGAACAGCGCGAGGTCTACCGTCTCGGCGTCGAGCGCCGGCGATTGCGCGAGGACCCGAAGCAGCGCGACGTGCAGCCGGAACTCGTCTTCGACGTCGCCGAGAAGACGATCCGCGTACCCGACCGCGTTGTCCCGCATTCTCTCCTGGTGTTGGGTGAGCGTCAGCACGGCGAGCGCGATGGTGAGCAATATCGCAGGCAGCAAGGCCGCCAATCCCAGGATGAGCACGCGCTGGCGGATCATTGCAGACGGGCTCCGGCGCTGCGACGGAGAGGTCGACCGCAGCGTTGCAATTTAGCGGAGGCCGTCAGCCGATCAAGGCTCGGCGGGTGATCGGCGCGGGGGCGCACCTCGTCGCACGCACATGACGCGACGCCACACGCTCGGCGCGACCCGCCGAAAGCAAGAGGCGGCCGAGGCCAGCGACGTGACTGAGCGCCGGCCAAGTAATGTGCGAGCGGTCGTGCAGAGCATAGTGAACCGCAACCAGGAGCGCCACCGCGACGTGAGCAGCGAGGACCGTCAGGACTCGAACACGATCTTCACGCCTCGCTGCCGAAAATAGGACTGCATCGTCTTGCGTCCGGATCGGTTGCTCTGAGGAAGCCGCGCCGGATCGAAAGCGGCCTGGTCGCGACCGGCGGCGGCGAGCGCCTGCTTGAGCCGGGCGATGTGCCGGTCGATGTCCTCGTTGTCGTGCTCGAGCGACTTGTAGATGTCCTCGGTCACCGCCGCGATCGTGTCGTCACTCATACGTCTCGTCTCCCTGAGGCTGCGTGGAGATCCGCCACCCGTCTAGACACCACGAGAAATAGGATCTCGTCGAGCCGGTGGGCCATACGATGCGGATCGCGCGGGTACTCGACCTCGCCCGCCCGGCGAGCCGATGCCGCGCGACGTCGAGACACGTGACGCAGCGCGGAACGTCCTCGCCGATCTGTCGCGGCTGTCGCCGGCATACGGACTCTACAGCGAGGTGCTCAGGCACGCCGAGAAGAACATCGCCCGGTCGCTCGAGGAAGGCGCCGCGATGGACGACGAGGTATGACGGGCGCACGGCAAGGGATGCTGCGGCACGTCGGCCCCCGGCGCGATCGAGCACCTCATGGACTGACGGGCGGTTCTTGCCTCGGATGCGCGCCCGACCTCCTTCGGCTGGCGTTTCGCCTCTTCGACCCGCGATAGGGCCGGGACGCTGTTTCGCAGGACACCGGATCGCGATCTCGGACCCGCGCTCTGGAGGCATTCGAGCGCGCCGTACGCCATGCCTGGACCGAGGCCGGCGGCGCCGAGGCCGAGCTCCGTTCTGAGCATCTCGACCGTTGAAATAGGATCCCAACCGTTCCCGCTTCACAATCGGCTTCCGGATCGGATGATTCCGGCGCTGAAGAATTGGAAAGGTCGGCGACCGGCGAGCCTCGCACGATCCTCCCCCGATCCTCCCCCAGCCCCGACACGCAAACGGGCGGCCCCATGGACCGCCCGCTAAACGCTTGCCACATCTGGCGAAATTTGGTGGGCGCACTAGGGCTCGAACCTAGGACCCGCTGATTAAGAGTCAGCTGCTCTACCGACTGAGCTATGCGCCCGAACCGCCGAGAGCCGTGGTCCCCGGCGGCGAGGGCGTTTCGATAACCGCTCGGGCGGCGGATGTCCACCCCCAAAAGCGAAAAAAAACGGCGATCTCAGCGGGCGCTCGCCGCGATGTCGATCAAGGCCAGAAGCGCCGTCGGGTCGGTCAGATCGGCCAGCGCGACGAGGGGGATGCCGTCGGGGTCGCGGGCGGTGAGCGCGATGTCGAGGGCGCCGGGGCTCGCGACGAAGGCGCCGAGCGCCGCGCCGAGCTCGCGCGCCTGCGGCGTGTTGCCCATCATCATCGGCAGCATCGCGGTCGCCATCATGGCGCTCTGCTCCTGGAGCACCTGCGGCGGCACGCCCTGCTCGCGCGCCTGCTGCTCGAGCACCCGCGCGGCGAGGCCCTCGTCCTCGATGCCGATCGTGAGGCGCTCGGCCGTCGCGCCCATCAGGGTGGCGAGGATCACCGCCTCGTCGCCCGAGAGGATGCCCGGGCCGACCCCGCCGAGCCTTCCCGTCACGGCGAGCCGCCCCATGTCGCGCCCGGAGAAGGCGAGCTCCTCGACCGCGAGCACCTCCGCCGCCTGGTCCCAGCGCGCGGCGAGGCTCGCGGAGAGGTTCATCTCGCCGTAGCCGAGATCGAGGAGCGTCTGCGCGGCGTCGTCCTCGGCCGTCTTCGGGATCGAGAAGGCGAGCTCGTCCATCCGCATCGAGACGAAGGAGGGCACGCCCGAGACCGGTTCGTCGCCGACGAAATGCAGGCCCGCGAGCGTGAACGAGATCGGCTCGTCGTCGTCCTCGGGCACGATCTCGGCGCTGACGCCCTCGAAGCCGAACCGGCCGATGCTCGGCATCAGAGCGCGCAGGGTCTCGGGATCGACGTCGTCGAGATCCTCGTTCTCCACGAGCGCGGCGAGCCCGTCGAGCGTCGCCTCGATCGAGAAGCCGGCCGAGTAGAAGCGCTCGATCGCGACGTCGACTTCCTCGGCCGAGAACGCGATGTCCTCGATCTCGAAACCACCGTCGGACGCCTCGTCGCCGAAGCCGATCCGCGCGATCGAGAAGACCTCGCCGCCGAGCTCGGGCACGAACGCGGACATGTCCCGCACGACGAACCCGCCCACCTCGAACGCCCGGTAGAGATCGACGACGAAGGCCATCGCCGCCCGCGTCTCCTCGCGGCTCGGCCGGCGGGGATCGCCTGCGACGTCGAGATCCTGGACGAGGTCGACGAAGGGCCGCGACAGGAGCCGTGCGCGGAAGCCGGTGCCGGCAATCTCTCCGACCCGCACCTCCACGCCCTCGGCGTCGCGCGCGCGCATGTCCGTCATGCGGAAGCTCTCGTAGAGCGTGCGCATCGGGTTGTCCTCGCCGGCGGCGGCGGCCTGCGTGTAGAAGCGCACGGTGCCCGGCAGATCGAAGCCCTCGACGACCGTCTCGCCGATCGCCACCGCGACCGAGCTGTCGCCCGTATCCTCGACGGTGGCGCTCTCGACGGACAGGTGCGCGATCATGCCGGCCGTGACGTCGCGCGCCTCGACGGCGCTGTAGACGATGCGCTGGGAGCGGCCCTGCACGGTCTGCTCGATGATCGCCTCGGGGATCGTCACGAGGCGCGCGTCGATGTCCGCGAGGAGATCGGCGGCCGGGCGGTCGCCGGTCGCGGTGATCGCCTGGCGCAGCGCCTCGCGGCCGAGGCTCGTGCCCTCGAAGGTGATCGAGGGGATGCGCACGGTCGCCGTCATGCTCTCGAAGACGACGTCTTCCAGCGTGACGCTGCCGCCCTGCTGCGCCAACGCCGCGGAGACGAGCCCGCCGTCGATCCGCAAGCCGCCGACCGTGATCCGCCCCTCGCCGGCGACCGGCACCGAGAAGGACGGCGTCTCGATCTCGAGGCCGGCGAGCGCGATTGCCGCTGCCGCGACGCCTGCGAGAAGCGCGGCGCGCGACCGGCGGCGGCCGGCGGGCTTGGCTGAAACGATGCGAGACATGACGACGGACCCCCGATCGGACGGCGCGCTGTCGGCCGCGCCCGGCGCGATCATACCGCGCGCGGACGCGTTTTCCAGCATGCTCAATCGGTGAACACCACCGTCTTGGCGCCGTTGAGGACGACGCGATCCTCGAGATGCAGGCGCACCGCCCGCGCGAGCACCCGCCGCTCGATGTCGCGCCCCTTGCGGACGAGGTCCTCGGGGGTGTCGCGATGCGAGATCCGCTCGACGTCCTGCTCGATGATCGGCCCCTCGTCGAGCTCGCTCGTGACGTAATGCGCGGTCGCGCCGATCAGCTTGACGCCGCGCGCATGCGCCTGGTGGTAGGGCTTGGCGCCCTTGAAGCCGGGCAGGAAGGAATGGTGGATGTTGATGCAGCGCCCCGAGAGCTTCGCCGAGAGGCCGTCGGAGAGGACCTGCATGTAGCGGGCGAGCACGACGAGATCCGCGCGCGCCTCCTGGACGATGCGCCACAGCTCGGTCTCCTGCTCGAGCTTCGTCTCCCGCGTCACCGGCAGATGGTGGAAGGGCGCGCCGCCGAAATCGAGATGGGAATAGGCCTCGCGCGGATGGTTCGAGACGATGGCGACGAGGTCCATCGGCAATTCGCCCGTGCGCCAGCGATAGAGCAGATCGGCGAGGCAATGGTCGAAGCGCGAGGCGAGGATCATCACGCGCCGCCGCTCGCCGACGTCGCGCATCGACCAGCGCATTCCGAACCGCTCGCCGAGCGGCGCGAACCCCTCGGCGAGCGCGCCGGCCGGCGCGGCGCCGTCGACCCGGTTGAAGACGACCCGCATGAAGAAGTTGCCGGTCTGGGTGTCGTCGAATTGCTGCGCGTCGAGGATGTTGCAGCCGTGCTCGAAGAGATGCGCGGCGACCGCGGCGACGATGCCGGGTCGGTTGCGGCAGGAGAGCGTGAGGACGATCGCGGCGGACGACATGGACGAGGAACCCCGGCTTGTCCGATCGGCCGAGCCCGCGCCCGCCGATCGCAAGCGTGTTTAGCCCGAGCCACGCCCCGGCGTCGAGGGCGGGGCGTCGCGCAAGGCCGTTAACCATGTTGCGCGCGGCCGCTGGCACGCGGCGGGACGATGTGTGAGTCTCGGCGTTAACGAAGCGTTCACCCTGTCACAGAAAGGGCGATTCGTGTCCGTCGAGGCGCCGTCACCCCGCACGTTTGATCCAGGCCGCATCCCGGCCGAGGACGTCGTCGGCCCCGCGCAGCTTCCGGTGCTCGATCTCGCGCGGGTGGCGACGCGCGTGCGCCGACGTGCGGTCGTGGTGCCCGCATGCGTCGGTGCGGGCGATCTCGTGCCGATCGCGCGAGCGCGCCTGGGCGCGGGGCGGCCGTCGCAGGACGCGGCATCTCCCGCGAGCCGCTCGCTCGGCGCGGTCCTCGTCGGGCTCGCGCGCAGATGCGTCCCGCCGCGGGGCCTGCGCATCGCCGTATTGACGGGTATCCTCGTCGGCCTTCTCGCGCAATTCGTCGAGGAGCGCTTCCTGCGCGACGGGCGCGCGCCGGCGAGCGAGGGGATCGAGGTGCCCGAGCCGAGCGCGCCGCACCGGGCGATCGCCGGCCTCTGAGCGTCGCGAATCGCCAAGACGCGCCGCCCGATCGGTGCGAGCATCGACGCGAGCCAAGGACGAGGTGACGTCATGAAGCTGCGCTACACCATTCTCTACGTCGCGGACGTGCGCGAGGCGCTCGCCTTCTACGAGCGGGCCTTCGGCCTCTCCACACGCATGCTCCACCCCTCCGGCGATTACGGCGAGCTCGACACGGGCGGCACGACCCTGTCGTTCTCCTCCCGGCGCCTGATCGCAGCGCTCGGCAAGAGCCCCGCCGCTCCCGACCCGGCCCGCCCCACCTTCGAGATCGCCTTCGAGACGCACGACGTCGCGGCCGCCTGGGAGCGGGCGCTCGCGGCGGGCGCCGAGCCCGTCCAGCCGCCGCGCCGGGAGGATTGGGGGCAGACGACCGCCTATGTGCGGGACGCGGACGGCTTTCTCGTCGAGATCTGCACGCCGGTCGCGTCCGAATCGTAGCCGGGTCCTCGCGAATCGGCTGGAGGCGGCGGTTGCCCCGCGCGCGGGGGCGATGATATAGCCGCGACGGCCCATTCCGCGAGCCCGAGGGTTTTGCCCATGTCCGTCGACGCCGCCACCGTGAAGCGCATCGCGCGCCTCGCCCGCATCAGCGTGAGCGAGGAGGACGTGCCGCATCTCGAGGGCGAGCTCAACGCCATCCTCGCCTTCGTCGAGGAGCTCGGCCAGGTGGACGTCGAGGGCGTCGAGCCGATGACCTCGGTGACCCCGATGGCGATGAAGATGCGCGAGGACGGCGTCACCGACGGCGACAAGGCGGCCGACATCGTCGCGAACGCGCCCGCGACCGAGGACGGGTTCTTCCTCGTCCCCAAGGTCGTCGAGTGATCCCGCACGCCGAATCCGCCCGCAGCGCCCGCGCCCGAGAAAGAGCACATCCGTGACGAACCTCACCGACCTCACCCTCGCCGAGGCCCGCGACGGGCTCGCCAAGAAGGATTTTTCCGCCCGCGAGCTGACGCAGGCGCATATCGACGCGATGGAGAAGGCGCGCGACCTCAACGCCTACGTGCTCGAGACGCCCGACCAGGCGCTCGCCATGGCGGAGGCCTCCGACGCGCGCATCGCCAAGGGCGAGGCGGGGCCGCTCGAGGGTCTGCCGATCGGCGTGAAGGACCTGTTCTGCACCAAGGGCGTGCGCACCACCGCCTGCTCGAAGATCCTCGACGGCTTCGTGCCGGCCTACGAATCGACGATCACCGCCAATCTCTGGCAGGCCGGCGCGGTGATGCTCGGCAAGATCAATTGCGACGAGTTCGCGATGGGCTCGTCGAACGAGACGAGCGCCTACGGCCCAGTGGTCTCGCCCTGGCGGCGGGAGGGCTCGGACGCGAAGCTCGTGCCCGGCGGGTCGTCCGGCGGCTCGGCAGCGGCGGTCGCGGCGCGCATCGCGCTCGCGGCGACGGCGACCGATACCGGCGGCTCGATCCGCCAGCCCGCGGCCTTCACCGGCACGGTCGGCATCAAGCCGACCTACGGGCGCTGCTCGCGCTGGGGCACCGTCGCCTTCGCCTCCTCGCTCGACCAGGCGGGGCCGATCGCCAAGACCGTGCGCGACGCCGCCATGATGCTCGCCGCGATGGCCGGCCCCGACGCCAAGGACGCGACCTGCGTCGACATGCCCGTCCCCGATTACGAGGCGGCGGTCGATCGCGGCGTGAAGGGGCTCAGGATCGGCATTCCGAAGGAATACCGCATGCCCGGCATGCCGGCCGAGATCGAGGGCCTCTGGGAGAAGGGGCGCGACTGGCTGCGCGCGGCGGGCGCCGAGATCGTCGAGATTTCGCTGCCGCACACCCGATACGCCCTGCCGGCCTATTACATCGTCGCCCCTGCGGAGGCCTCCTCGAACCTCGCCCGCTACGACGGCGTGCGCTACGGCCTGCGCGTGCCCGGCCGCGACATCGTCGACATGTACGAGAAGACCCGTGCGGAAGGCTTCGGGCGCGAGGTGAAGCGCCGGATCATGATCGGCACCTACGTGCTCTCCGCCGGCTATTACGATGCGTATTATCTGCGCGCGCAGAAGATCCGCACGCTGATCAAGCGCGATTTCGAGGAGGCCTATGCCTCCGGCATCGACGCGATCCTCACGCCGGCGACCCCGTCCTCCGCCTTCGGCATCGGCGAGAAGGGCTCGGCCGACCCGGTCGAGATGTATCTCAACGACGTCTTCACGGTCACCGTGAACATGGCCGGCCTGCCCGGCATCGCGGTGCCGGCGGGGCTCGACGCGCAGGGGCTGCCGCTCGGCCTGCAGCTGATCGGCCGCGCCTTCGACGAGGAGACGCTCTTCGCCGCGGGCCGCGTGATCGAAGAGGCCGCCGGCCGCATCGCCCCGCCGCCGGCCTGGTGGGCCTGAGCGGAGGGCGCGCGCCGTGGAGACCCCCTCCGTCCCCGTCGCGGTCTGGCTCGTCGCGGCCTTCGACCCGGTCCTGATCCTGATCGCGGGCTATCTCGGCTACAAGGCGGACCAGGCGGGCAAGATCGTGATCGCGGTGATCGCCGCGCTCGCGGGCGCGGTGATCGTCGCCTATGCCTTCTCGCTCCTGGGGCTCCCCTGGATCGCCCCCGTCGGCGGCGACCACCCGACGCTGCTTCCCGTGCGCACGATCGGCGCGCTGGTCTGGGCGAGCGCGGGATACGCGCTCGGGCGGCTGCAGGCGCGCGATCGCTCGCCGTAGGACGTATCCCTCCCCGAAGGGGAGGGTGGACTTTCGAGGCGGAGCCGAGAAAGGCCGGGTGGGGCCCGGGTGGAGAATAATCCACGAACGTCGGGCCCCACCCGACCTCGTTCGCTGCGCTCCGAGGCCACCCTCCC
>NZ_JBKBQG010000060.1:0-20388 GCF_046292825.1 Salinarimonas sp.
CCCTTCGCTCCTTCGGAGCGAAAAACCCCATCCGTCTCCGACCCCTGTTCGGGGTCGGAGCCACCTTCCCCTGAGGGGAAGGAGAGGCCCCCTCTCCCCAAGCCGCCCGGCCTCTTTCGCAGTCCTCCCTCCCCTCCGGGGAGGGATACTCACCGCCAGATCCCGAACGGGAGCCCCATCATGACCCTCGACCCCACACGCCGCCTCGTCCTCGGTGCCGCCGCGGCGATCCCCGCGCTCGGAACGCTCGCGCCGCGGATCGTGCGGGCGCGCGCGAGCGACGTCGTCGCCGTCGGCGACATCCGGGTGCGCGTCGTCTCGGACGGCACCGTGACGCTGCCCGTCTCCTTCACCCTGCCGGAGACCGACGAGGCCGATCTCGATGCGCTCTTCCGCGAGAACGGCGCCGAGCCGCCGCGGGAATTCGTCAACCAGACCAACGTCACGCTGATCGAGACGGGGAACCGCCGCATCCTCGTCGACACGGGCTCGGGGCCCACCTTCCAGGCGAGCGCCGGGCGGCTCGAGGAGGCGCTCCTCGAGATGGGCGTCGATCCGCAGGACGTCACGGATGTGATCTTCACCCACGGCCACGCCGACCATCTCTGGGGGGCGCTCGACGATTTCGAGGACGGCCCGCGCTTTCCGAACGCCCGCCACGTGATGGGCGAGGCGGAATACGCCTTCTGGACCGATCCGGCGACGCCGCAGACCGCTCCCGATTGGCTCCAGGGCCTCGCGCTCGGCGCCGCGCGCGTGCTCGACACGCTCGGCGACCGCGTCGAGCGGGCGGGCGACGGGGCGGAGCTCGCGCCGGGGATCTCCTATCTCGCGACGCCGGGGCACTCGCCGGGGCACATGTCGGTGCTCGTCGCGAGCGGGGCCGATCAGCTCGTCGTCGGAGGCGACGCGCTCACCAACGTCTACGTCTCCTTCCAGCGCCCCGAATGGCCGCTCGGCACCGATCTCGACCGCAACCAAGCGATTGCGACGCGGTTGTCTCTGCTCGACCGGCTCGCGAGCGATCGCATCGGCCTCGTCGGCTACCACTTGCCTTTTCCGGGAATCGGCTATGTGGAGAGAAAGGGGCGTGCGTTCATCTTCGCTTCAGGTTAGAACGCTCTATAACTGTCGAGCTGGAACGAGTCTCCGGACGAAAGAGAGGAAACGAGCCAATGCGTCACTTCGCCCTCGCCGCCGCGGCGGCCACCCTCTTCCTGCTGCCCGGCATTCAGGCCGCGCAGGCAGGGGACCCCGCCGCCGGCCAGCGCGTCTTCAACCAGTGCCGCGCCTGCCATCAGGTCGGCGAGAACGCCCGCAACGGCGTCGGCCCGCAGCTCAACGGCCTGTTCGGCCGCGAGGCGGGTTCGCTGGAGGACTACAATTACTCGGCCGCCTTCGACAGCCTCGACAAGGTGTGGGATCACGAGAATTTCGCGGTCTACATCCGCAATCCGCGCCAGGTGACGCCGGGCACCAAGATGGTGTTCGCCGGCCTGCGCAACGACCAGCAGATCGCCGACCTGATCGCCTATCTCGATCAGTTCAACGAGGATGGCACGACCCGCTGAGGGTCGGTGCGCGCGTCGGCGAAAGCCGGCTGCATGGCGGCGCAGGCTCACGTCTGCGCCGCCCCTTTTTTTGCGAGCGCGCCTTCTTGTTCGTGCGACTCCGCGCGTGCCGAAATCCCCCTTGCGCGGTCGCGCCCTGCCGTGATCGTGTGCCGCCCGAACCGTGACGGGGGGAGCGCGAGAGCGTGGCCGCGGAGAAGAGCGCCGATATCGTGATCGTGGGCGGAGCCGCCATGGGCTCCTCGCTCGCCTATCATCTCGCGATCCATCCCGGGTTCACCGGCCGCGTCGTCGTGATCGAGAAGGACGCGACCTATGCGCGCTCTGCCTCGGCTCTGTCGGCGGCCTCGATCCGGCAGCAATTCTCGAGCGCGGTGAACATCCGCATCTCGCTCTACGGCATCGCGTTCCTGCGCACGATCGGCGAGCGGCTCGCCGTCGACGGGGAGGCGCCCGCGATCGACCTCCACGAGGGCGGCTATCTCTATCTCGCGAGCGAGGCCGGCGCGGCGATCCTGCGCGAGAACCACGCCCTCCAGATCGCCGAGGGCGCCGACATCGCGCTCCTCGATCGCGCAGGCCTCGCCGATCGCTTCCCCTGGCTGGCGACCGGCGAGGACGTCGTCCTCGGCACGCACGGCACGACGGGAGAGGGCTGGTTCGACGGTTGGGGGCTCCTCCAGGCGCTGCGTCGCAAGGCCCGCGCGCTCGGCGTGGACTACGTCGCCGGAGAGGTCTGCGACATCGTGCGCGATGGCGGGCGCATCACGCAGGTCGTGCTGGTGGACGGCACCCGGATCGCCTGCGGGGCGCTCGTGAACTGCGCCGGCGCCGGGGCGCGTGCGCTCGCCGCGAAGGCCGGCATCGATCTGCCCGTCGTCGCGAAGCGCCGCTACGTCTTCACCTTCACCTGCCGCGAGAGGCTCGGCGCCTTCCCGCTGATGATCGACACGACCGGCACCTATGTCCGCCCCGAGGGCGAGACGGCGCAGGGGCGGCAATTCATCTGCGGCGTCTCCCCCGACGCGCTGGAGGACGAAGGGCTCGATTGGCGCGACGACGATCCCGCGACCCAAGAGGTCGATCATTCCTGGTTCGAGGAGCGGATCTGGCCCGCGCTCGCCGCGCGCGTGCCGGCCTTCGAGGCGATCCGCCCGGGCCGCGCCTGGGCCGGCCCCTACGACATGTGCCTCCTCGATCACAACGCGCTGATCGGGTCCGCCGCGCCGCTCGGGCCGGATAATCTCTATCTTTGCAACGGCTTCTCGGGCCACGGCCTGCAGCAGGCGCCGGCCGTCGGGCGCGGGCTCGCCGAACTCCTCGTCGACGGCCGCTACACGAGCCTCGACCTCTCCGATCTCGCCTTCGCGCGCCTCGCCGAGGGCCGACGAGTGCTCGAGCGCAACGTGATCTGACGCGTCGCACTCGGCGCGCCGCGCTCCCGCGGATGACGACCCTCGTGGCGGGAAACGCCCTCGCGGGCGTCATCTCGCGCCGAAAACGCGCGCGAAGATCGTCTCGACATGCTTGAAATGGTAGCCGAGGTCGAACAGGGACTCGATCTCGGCCGCCGAGAGCTTCGCCGACACCTCGTCGTCCGCCTTGAGGAGCGTGAGGAAATCCCCCTCCCCACGCCAGACCGGCATCGCGTTCCTCTGCACCAGCCGATAGGCGTCCTCGCGCGAGACGCCGGCTTGGGTCAGCGCGAGCAGCACGCGCTGCGAATGGATCAGCCCGCCGAGACGGTCGAGATTCTTCTGCATGTTCTGCGGGTAGACGAGGAGCTTCTCGACGACGCCGGCGAGCCGGGCGAGGGCGAAATCGAGCGTCACCGTCGCGTCCGGGCCGATCATGCGCTCGACGGAGGAATGCGAGATGTCGCGCTCGTGCCATAGCGCGACGTTCTCCATCGCAGGCAAACAATAGGCGCGCACCATGCGGGCGAGGCCGGTGAGGTTCTCGGTGAGCACCGGGTTGCGCTTGTGGGGCATGGCGGAGGAGCCCTTCTGGCCCTCCGAGAAATATTCCTCGGCTTCGAGCACCTCGGTGCGCTGGAGATGGCGGATCTCGGTCGCGAGCCGCTCGATCGAGGAGGCGACGACGGCGAGCGTCGCGAAGAACATCGCGTGCCGGTCGCGCGGGATCACCTGCGTCGAGACTGGCTCGGGGGTGAGCCCCATCTTCTGCGCGACGTATTCCTCCACCCGCGGGTCGATATTGGCGAAGGTGCCGACCGCGCCCGAGATCGCGCAGGTCGCGATCTCCGCGCGCGCCGCGACGAGGCGGGCACGGCAGCGGTCGAATTCGGCATAGGCCTGGGCGAGCTTGAGGCCGAAGGTCGTCGGCTCGGCGTGGATGCCGTGCGAGCGGCCGATCGTCGGGGTGAGCTTGTGCTCGTGCGCGCGCGTCTTCAGGGCCGCGAGCAGGCGGTCGATATCCGCGATCAGGATGTCGGCGGCGCGCGAGAGCTGCACGGCGAGCGTGGTGTCGAGCACGTCCGACGAGGTCATGCCCTGGTGCACGAAGCGCGCCTGCGGCCCCACGATCTCGGCGAGATGGGTGAGGAAGGCGATGACGTCGTGCTTCGTCTCGCGCTCGATCTCGTCGATCCGCGCGACGTCGAAGACCGCATCGCGCCCCTTCTCCCAGATCGTCTCCGCGGCCTCCTTCGGCACCACGCCGAGCTCGGCGAGTGCCGTCGTCGCATGCGCCTCGATCTCGAACCAGATCCGGAAGCGCGTCTGCGGCGACCAGATCGCGACCATCTCGGGGCGGCTGTAGCGCTCGATCATGCGCTCTCTCCTGTGCGGGCCGAGCGCGCGCGCGTGCGGCCGGAATCCTGTCGACGAGCTACGGGACGCGGCGTGCGATGGCAAGCCGCGTCCGCATGGCGGCGGCTCAGAAGCTCACCGCGCGTGCCCGCTTCACCTGCGGGATCGCCTCGATGCGGTCGAGGAGCTCCGCGGAGGGCTTCTGGTCGACCGAGACGAAGCAGATCGCGTCGCCGCCGGGCGCGTCGCGGCCGAGCGAGAAGGTCGCGATGTTGACGCCCGCATCGCCGAGCAGCGAGCCGAAGGCGCCGATGAAGCCCGGCTTGTCCTCGTTGCGCACGTAGATCATGTGCGGCGCGAACTCGGCGTCGACATTGATGTCGCGGATCTCGACGACGCGCGGCTTGCCGTCGTGGAAGACGGTGCCGCCGGCATGACGCGGCATGTCCTCGGCGTCGATCGTGATGCGCACGAAGCTCTCGTAATCGCGTTGCGTGTTCTCGCGCACCGTCTCCTCGATGACGATGCCGCGCTCGCGCGCGACGATCGGGGCGGAGACCATGTTGACGTCCTGGAGCATGGGGCGCAGCGCCCCCGCGACCGCGGCGGAGGTGAGCGCGCGCGTGTTCATGCCCGCGACCGCCCCCTCGTACTCGATGCGGATGCCCTTGACGGGGGCCTCCGTGAGCTGGCCGAGGAAGGAGCCGAGCTTCTCGGCGAGCGCCACGAAGGGTTTGAGGCGCGGCGCCTCTTCCGCCGAGATCGAGGGGAAGTTCACCGCGTTCTCGACGCCGCCGGTGAGGAGATAGGTCGACATCTGCTCGGCGACCTGCAGCGCGACGTTCTCCTGAGCCTCGGTCGTCGAGGCGCCGAGATGGGGCGTGCAGACGACGTTGGGGTGGCCGAAGAGCGCGTTCTCGTGCGCCGGCTCCTCGAGAAAGACGTCGAAGGCCGCGCCCGCGACGTGGCCCGAATCGAGCGCCTCGCGAAGCGCCGCCTCGTCGACGAGCCCGCCGCGCGCGCAATTGACGATGCGAACGCCCGGCCGCGTCTTGGCCAGCGCCTCGCGCGAGAGGATGTTGCGGGTCTTGTCGGTGAGCGGCACGTGCAGGGTGATCACGTCGGCGCGGGCGAGGAGCTCGTCGAGCTCGACCTTCTCGACGCCGATCTCCATCGCGCGCTCGGGCGACAGGAAGGGATCGTACGCGACGACGCGCATGCGCAGCCCGATCGCGCGGTCGGCGACGATCGCGCCGATATTGCCGCAGCCGATCACGCCGAGCGTCTTGGCGGTGAGCTCGACGCCCATGAAGCGGTTCTTCTCCCACTTGCCCGCTTGGGTGGAGGCGTCGGCCTGCGGGATCTGGCGCGCGAGCGCGAACATCATCGCGATCGCGTGCTCGGCGGTGGTGATCGAATTGCCGAAGGGTGTGTTCATGACGATCACGCCGCGCGCGGTGGCGGCTGGGATGTCGACATTGTCGACGCCGATGCCGGCGCGGCCCACCACCTTGAGGCGCTCGGCGCGCTCGAGGAGCTTTGCCGTGACCTTCGTGGCCGAGCGGATGGCGAGCCCGTCGTAATCGCCGATGACCTCGGCGAGCTTGTCCTTGTCCTTGCCGAGCTCGGGGCGGAAATCGACGAGGATGCCGCGATCCTGGAAGATCTTCACGGCGGCGGGGGAGAGGGCGTCGGAAACGAGAACGCGCGGTGCGGACATGGGTGCGCTCCTGCGGGACGAGGAATATCGGGAAACGGATCGAGGCGTCGTCCCCCGCGCCGCCGAGGCGGGAGGGGACGACGGGGGCGGCGCGGCTCAGAGACCGAGCGCGGCCTTCTCCTGCGCGAAGGCGTGATCGAGCCAGGGCGTCAGAGCCTCGAGATCGGCGCGCTCGACGGTCGCGCCGCACCAGATCCGAAGGCCGGGAGGCGCGTCGCGATAGGCGCCGATGTCGAAGGCGACGCCCTCCTTCTCGAGGCGCGAGGCGATGCCCTTGGCGACCGCCGCAACCGCTTCCTCGCCCTTGGCGACGACGTCCGGATCGACGATCACGAGGCACACGCTCGTGTTCGAGGCGGTGGCGGGGTCCTTCGCCAGATTGGCGACCCAGGGCGTGCGTGCCACCCAATCGGCGATCGCGCCGGCATTGGCGTCGGCGCGGGCGACAAGCGCGTCGAGCCCGCCGAGACCCTTCGCCCAACGCAGCGCGTCGATATAGTCCTCGACGCAGAGCATGGAGGGCGTGTTGATGGTCTCGCCCTTGAAGATGCCCTCGATCAGCTTGCCGCCCTTCGTCAGGCGGAAGATCTTCGGCAGCGGCCAGGCGGGCTTGTAGCTCTCGAGCCGCTCGACGGCGCGCGGCGAGAGGATCAGCATGCCGTGCGCGGCCTCGCCGCCCAGAACCTTCTGCCAGGAGAAGGTGACGACGTCGAGTTTGGCCCAATCGAGCCGTTGCGCGAAGGCGGCGGAGGTGGCGTCGCAGATCGTGACGCCCTCGCGATCGGCGGGGATCCAGTCGGCATCGGGAACGCGCACGCCGGAGGTCGTGCCGTTCCAGGTGAAGACGACGTCGCGTTTCTTGGCGTCGACCTGCGCAAGATCGGGCAATTCGCCGTAAGGAGCGGTGATCACGCGGGCGTCGGAGAGGCGCAGCTGCTTGACCGCGTCCGTCACCCAGCCCTCGCCGAAGCTCTCCCAGGCGAGGAGATCGACGCCGCGGGCGCCGAGCATCGACCACATGGCCATCTCGACGGCGCCGGTATCGGATGCGGGCACGATGCCGATGCGGTAATCGGCCGGGACCTGCAGGACCTCGCGGGTGAGCTCGATCGCCTCGGCGAGCTTCGCCTTGCCGACCTTCGCGCGGTGCGAGCGGCCGAGAGAGGCGTCGGAGAGGGCGTCGAGGGTCCAGCCGGGGCGCTTGGCGCAGGGGCCGGAGGAGAAATAGGGCGCGCGCGGACGCGCCTCGGGGGCGTGACGGGTGCTCATGGCTCTGTCCATCCTTCCAGATGGGCGCCTCTCGGTGGGGAGAGGTGTCCCGCGGACGGAGATACGGCAAGGTTCGCGGGGATGCAAGAGCGGCCTCGCCGCCGGGTCGGCGTGCGTCCCGCATCGATCGAGCGGCGGAACACTTTTGCCGCCGAAGCGTTCGGCGCCGGCCATGTCACGATACGCCAATCCCGTGCCCGCCGCTGCGGCGCCTCCCGTCGCGAACCGGTCGTCGGCGGCCGGGGGCCGCCCCCCCGATCTCGGCATCGCCGACGAGCCGTCGGGCCTCGCGCGCGCCGCCATCGTCGCGGGCTGCGTGCTGCTGCCGCTCGCGATCCTGTTCGCCGCGAGCCTCGTGCCCGGTTGGGACATGTCGCATCTCTTGCGCGACACGACGGTGGTCGCCTCGGAGATCGAGAATTGCTGTTCGCCCCATGTCGGCGCCTTGTCGACGTTGGGGCTCCTCGTCATGGCGGCCGCCGCCGCGTTCTTCGCGATCGGGGCGCTGCAACGGTTCCAGGAGCGCGGCCTCGATCGAGGGGCGCGCCTGCTCGCGATCGGAGCGGCGTTCTCCGCGCTATTCTGCGTGGACGACGCTTTTCTTCTGCACGAGCACGTCTTCCTCCACCGGGGCGTGCCGGAAATCGTGACCTATGGCGCCTACGGCGTGTTGATGATCGCCTTCCTCTGGGTGGGGCGCCTGCATCTGCGCTACCTCCACCCCGTTCTCCTCGGCGCGACGCTGGCCGGGTTCGGCCTGTCGGTCGGGATCGATCAGCTCTTCGAGCAGCGGCCGAGCGTGATGATCGTCGAGGAGGTGTTCAAGTTCGTCGCGATCTTCACCTGGGCCGGGTTCGCCCTTCTCGCCTCGGCGCGTCTCGCCCGAATGCCGATCGCGAGCGGGATCCTCGACGAGGAGAAACCCGCTCGCTGAGGCGATCCGCGAAGGCGCCCTGGGCGCTGCGGCCCGAGCGCGTGGCTCAGAACTTCACGCCCGCCGCCGCGCGCAGCGTGTTGCGGGAGACTTCGGCGCCGCCCATGTCGGGGAAGAAGGTGTAGAGCCACTCGCCGCGCACGAACACGTTCTCGGTGAGCGCGACGTCGACGCCCGCGCTGCCGGCGACGCCGATCGCCCAGCCGCTCTTGGGCGCCACGTCCTGGAAGCGGAACGGGCCGGCGACCGGCGCCTCGCCGTATTCGAGGTCGATCACGCGACGACGCTTGTACTCGGCGATCGCGACGCCGCCGCTGACGAAGGGCAGGAAGGCGCCGACGGTGTAGCCGGCCCGCACGCGCAGCGTCGAGACGTTGTCGACCTCGAGCTCGAAGGTGCCGCGTGCGTCCGCATAGCCCAACGTGTCGTTGGAGAGGTTGCGGCGCCGGGCGAGCTGGTCGCTGCCGACGGAGCGCGTGCGGCCGCGGGTGAAGTCCGCCTCGATGCCGAGCACCGTCTCGTCGAATTGGAAATTGTAGCCGGCGGCGATGCCGAAGACGCTCGCGCGCCGGTCGCTGACGGTCGGGCGCAGGAAGTCCGAGACCCGCATCTCGGCCTCGAGCACCGTGTCGCGCAGGTGGTGGGCGATCGGCTCCTTGAAGATGCCGTCGGCTTTCACCCCCGTCTGCGTGTAGCCTGCGAATCCGGCGAAATAGCCGCCCTGCCACACCACGACCGGCTCTCCCCATTGGGAGCCGCGCAGCGGACCGAAATCGAGATCCGCGGCGTGGGCGGCCTGGTGAGCGGCCTGGGCGGAAAAAGCCGTGGCGAGCGCGAGCGCCGCTGCGAAGGTGGTGCGCATGGTCTTCGTCTTCCTCACGCGGGGCGTGTTTCCCACGCCGTTCCTCTGGGGGAGTGTCGCCTGTTAACCTTAACGAATGATTGCCGGAGCACCGTCAGAACGCCCGCGAGATCGGCTGGACGTGGCCGGAGGAGGGCTGGTCGAGGCTCCAGCGGATGCCGACCCGCGCCTCGTGCGCCGACAGGCGACGGACCTCGCCGTAGCCGACGGGCGTCGCCGCCGTCCGGGCGCGACCGAGATCGACGTAGCGATAGCCGAGATCGATGGCGAAGCCGTGCCCCGCATCCACAGCGACGCCCGCCATGAGCGCCCAGGCGAGCGAGCCGACGGTGCGGTCGCGCACGCCCGGATCGACGCCGCCGACGCGCAGGCCCGACACGGTGTTCCAGGAATAGCCGAGGCCCGCGCCGACATAAGGCGTGAGCCCCGACCAGGTGCCGAGGTCGAGATAGGCGTTGGCGAGCGCCGTCGTCGAGGCGAAGCGTCCCGTCAGCGCGAAGCCGGGCAGGCCGCGCGGATCGTCGAAGAGCGTGGCGCGCGTCGCGAAGCGATGGTCCAGAGTCACGTCCGCGCGAAGCCAGGAATTGACCCGATAGCCGACGCCCGCGCCCAGAACGGCGGCGTCGGCGATCTTCTCGCCCGTCGACGCGAGGGTGCCGGCGGGCGTCACCGCCCGCGCCCTGGGGCGCGGATGGTGCGCGTAGCCGATGTCGCCGCGCAGGTACCAGCCGCCGCCGATCGCCTCGGCGGGGGCCGGGTGGTGGATCTCCGGCAGCGGCGGCAGGAGATCCGCCGCGAGAGCCGGTGCGGCCATCGTCGCCGTCGAGGCGAGTGCGAAGGCGAGGGCGGAGAGGCGCATCGTGCGGGCTCCTCGACGGCCGGCTCAGAAGGCGCGGCTGAGGGGACGGTGGACCGGCGCGGAGGAGGGGCCGTGCAGGTTCCAGCGCATGCCGAAGCGCAGATCGTGGGAGTGCAGATCGCGGAACTCCCAATTGTTGGCGATGCGATCCATGTTCGTGAACCGGCCGCCCTGGCCGGTGACGCCCCGGCCCATGTTCAGGTAGCGATAGGCGAGCTCCAGGGTCAGGCGATCGTTGACCTCGTAGCCGGCGCCCGCGTGGAGCGCCCAGGCGAGATTGGTGCGCGAGGCGTTGCGATAGAGCGCATGGCCGGCGATCAGCGTGCCGTCCGGCTGGTTGCCGGTGGCGCGATCCTGGAAATTGCCGATGGTCACGTGCGCGACGCCGATGCCCGCGCCGACGAACGGCGTGATGCCCCACCACGTGCCGAGATCGAGATAGGCGTTCACGAGCGCGACGGCCTCGGTCTTGTCGGCCGTGAACTCGTTCGTCTGATTCCAGGCGCCGGTCGGCTCGGTCGCCCAGCGCACGCGCTCCACGCCGCTGTAGCGCGTGCGGCCGCGATATTCGCCGGTCACGTCCGTGCGCAGCCAGGAATTGAAGCGGTAGCCGACGCCCGCGCCGAGGGCGACGCCGGAATCGAACTCGCTCTGCAGCCACTCGATCGTGTCGCCCGGGTTCTCCGCCTCGAGCTGCCGGTTGCGCGGCACCTTCGATTGCTGGTTCGTCATCGAAATGTCGCCGCGCAGGTACCACCCGCCCGCGAAGACCTCGACGGGCGGCGGCGGAGCCGGCAGCGGGATGTGGATCGGGATGTCCGCGGCATTCGCGGGGAGGGCGATCATGGTGGCCATCGCGGCGGCGACGGCGAGGCTCTTGCGGTGCATGGCGCGTGTTCCCGTGATTGCCGCCGCGCGGCGGCGCATTCGTCACGGGAAGACCGTTGCATCAATTGCTTAAGAGCGACTTAACCTTAAGAGGTAAGGTAAAGAAACCGCGAAAAAGGGGCGCGCCCGGCGAACGAGCGCGCCGCCCCTCTCCGCGTTCAGGCGGCGTGCGACACCGCGTCCGCGATCTCGTCGACGACGGCGAGCACCACGTCCCGATCGTCGCCTTCCCCCATCACGCGAATGACCGGCTCGGTGCCGGACTTGCGGATGACGAGCCGCCCGGCCTGCCCGAGCCGCGCGCGCGCGGCCTCGATCACGGCCGAGACGCTCGTGTCGGACAAGGGGTCGGCGGCGCGGAAGCGCACGCTCTTGAGGATCTGCGGCAGCGGCTCGAAGCAATGGCAGACCTCGGAGACCGGCCGCTCCGAGCGCTTGACGACGGCGAGCAGCTGGAGCGCGGCGATGAGGCCGTCCCCCGTCGTCGCGTAATCGGACAGGATCACGTGGCCCGATTGCTCGCCGCCGAGATTGTAGCCGCCCTCGCGCATCTGCTCGAGCACGTAGCGATCGCCGACCGCGGTGCGGATCATCGAGAGGCCCCGCCCCTCGAGATAGCGCTCGAGGCCGAGATTGGACATGATCGTGGCGACGATGCCCGGCCGCGTGAGCCGCCCGTCCTCGTGCCAGCTCGTCGCGATCGCCGCCATCAGCTGATCGCCGTCGACGATGCGGCCCTTCTCGTCGACCACGATGACGCGGTCGGCGTCGCCGTCGAGCGCGATGCCGACGTCGGCGCGCAGCTCCCGCACCTTGGCGACGAGGGCCTCCGGCGCGGTCGAGCCGCATTCGCGGTTGATGTTGAAGCCGTTCGGCTCGACGCCGATCGTGATCACCTCCGCCCCGAGCTCCCAGAGCGCCTCGGGAGCGACCTTGTAGGCGGCGCCGTTGGCGCAATCGAGCACGACGCGCAGCCCCTCGAGATCGAGGAGGCGCGGCAGCGTGCGCTTGGCGAACTCGATGTAGCGCGCCTGCACGCCCTCGACGCGCTTGGCCCGCCCGAGCCGCGCCGCCGAGGCGAGCCGGCGGGTCACGTCCTCGTCCATCAGCTGCTCGATCGAGACCTCGACCTCGTCGGAGAGCTTGTACCCGTCCGGGCCGAACAGCTTGATCCCGTTGTCCTCGAACGGGTTGTGCGAGGCGGAGATCATCACGCCGAGATCCGCGCGCATCGAGCGGGTGAGCATCGCCACCGCGGGCGTCGGCATCGGGCCGAGCAGCAGCGTGTCCATGCCCACCGAGGTGAAGCCGGCGACGAGCGCGTTCTCGATCATGTAGCCGGACAGGCGCGTGTCCTTGCCGATGACGACGCGGTGGCGATGGTCGCCGCGCTGGAAGGCGAGGCCCGCCGCCTGGCCGACGCGCAGGGCGAGCTCGGGGGTGATGACGGCGTTCGAGCGGCCGCGGATCCCGTCAGTGCCGAAATGCTTGCGCAAGGTGGATACTCCGAAGGCTCCGTCGAAACCGATTGGTGATGCGGTGGGCGAGCCGCACGCGACCGCGCCACCCGCCCTTTGAGCGACGCGGGCGGGCGTGCGTCAAGAGGAGTATCGCTCCTCGCCCGTTCACTTTCGGTAATCGTCTGTAACCGGCGGGCACGTCTGACCCGAGCCGTCTCCGTCGCGAGTTCGATTGCGCGCGCGCGCGATCCCGCTAGGCTCGCTCCGCAAGAGCCCCGAGGACCGTCGCCCGAGGACACGTCGCCCATGGACACGATCTACGACCGCGATCTCGACCGCAATCGCGCGAATTTCCAGCCCCTGACGCCGCTCCTCTTCCTGGAGCGCGCGGCCGAGGTCCATCCGGACCATGTGGCGGTGATCCACGGCGGCCTGCGGCGGACCTATCGCGAGCTGTACGCGCGCGCCAGGCGCTTGGCCGGCGCGCTCGCGCGGCGGGGGATCGGGCGCGGCGACACGGTGGCGGCGATGCTGCCGAACATCCCCGAAATGATCGAGGCGCATTACGGGGTGCCGATGACGGGCGCGGTGCTCAACACCCTCAACACGCGGCTCGACGCCGCGATCATCGCGTTTTCCCTCGCGCACGGCGAGGCGAAGGTGCTGATCACCGATCGCGAGTTCTCGAAGACGATCCGTCCGGCCCTGGCGCAGCTCGGCCGCGAGATCCTCGTGATCGACGTCGACGACCCGGAATACGACGGGCCCGGCGAGCGGCTCGGCACGATCGACTACGAGGCCTTCCTCGCCGAGGGCGACCCGGATTTCGCCTTGGCGATGCCGCGCGACGAGTGGGATGCGATCACGCTCAACTACACGTCGGGCACCACCGGCGACCCGAAAGGCGTCGTCTACCACCATCGCGGGGCCTATCTCCTCGCCACCGGCAACATCGTCACCTGCGCCATGGGCAAGCACCCGGTCTATCTGTGGACGCTGCCGATGTTCCACTGCAATGGCTGGTGCTTTCCCTGGTCGCTCTCGATCGTCGCCGGCACGCATGTCTGCCTGCGGCAGGTCCGCGCGAAGCCGATGTACGACGCCATCGCCGATCACGGCGTCACCCATCTGTGCGGCGCGCCGATCGTGATGGCGGCGCTCCTCAACGCGCCGGAGGCGGAGAAACGGGCCCTGCCGCACGCCGTGCAGTTCTTCACGGCGGCCGCGCCCCCGCCCGAGGCGGTGCTCTCGGCGATGCGCGAAGCGGGCTTCGTGGTGACGCATCTCTACGGCCTCACCGAGACCTACGGCCCCTCCGTCGTGAACGATTGGCACGCGGAATGGGACGATCTGCCCGCCGCCGACTACGCCGCCAAGAAGGCCCGCCAGGGCGTCCGCTATCAGGCGCTCGAGGGCCTCGCCGTGCTCGACCCGCAGACGATGGAGCCGGTGCCCGCCGACGGCGCCACGCTCGGCGAGGTGATGATGCGCGGCAACGTCGTGATGAAGGGCTATCTGAAGAATCCCGCGGCCACCGCGAAGGCCTTCGAGGGCGGCTGGTTCCATTCGGGCGACCTCGGCGTGCGCTACCCGGACGGGTATATCCAGCTCAAGGACCGCTCGAAGGACATCATCATCTCGGGCGGGGAGAACATCTCCTCGATCGAGGTGGAGGACGTCCTCTACAAGCATCCGGCGATCGCTGCCGCAGCGGTCGTGGCGAAGCCCGACGAGAAATGGGGCGAGACGCCCTGCGCCTTCGTCGAGCTCAAGCCGGGGGCGAGCGCGACGGCCGAGGAGATCGTCGCCTTCTGTCGCGAGCGGCTCGCCCACTTCAAGGCGCCGCGGCATATCGTCTTCACCGAGGTGCCCAAGACGTCGACCGGAAAGATCCAGAAGTACAAGCTCCGCGAAATGGCGAAGGACGTCTGAGGATTCGCGCACGGGAAAGCGGCGGAACCGCGTCCGCTCGGCGCGGGAAAGCGCGGACATTTTCCTTGCGCGCGCGCTCGCGTCGTCCTTAAGTATCGGCCGGCAAGGCGGTTTCGACCGCCTCAAGAACAAGACCGAACCAGAGAGAACGGAGCCCTTCAGTGACGAAACGCACGACCATGCTTCTCGCCGGCGCGGCGATCCTCGCGCTCACGAGCTTCGGCGCAGCCGCGCAGGAGCGCGTATTCCGATACGCGACCTCCGGCGACATTCTGGGGCTGGACCCCCACATGCACAATCACGGCACGACGAATGCTTTCAAGGGCAACGTCTACGGCGCTCTGGTGCACCGTCTGCCGGATCTCTCGCTGACCCCCGATCTCGCCGTCTCGTGGGAGACGATCGACGACGTGACCTGGGAATTCCAGCTGCGCGAAGGCGTGACCTTCCACAACGGCGAGCCCTTCACGGCCGACGACGTGATCTACAGCTGGCGGCGCATCTCGCAGCAGGGCTCCGAGATGATCAACTTCGTCTCCTCCATCGAAAACATGGAGAAGGTCGACGATTACAAGATCCGCATCACGACGCGCGGCCCGGATCCGATCCTCCTGCAGAACCTGTCCTTGTTCTTCATCGTGAGCGAGGAGTTCAAGGAGGCGAACAACGCCTTCCCGGTCGTCGTCGGCGGCGGCACGACGAACTTCGCCAACCTGAACGCCAACGGCACCGGCCCCTTCCGCGTCGTCGAGTGGGTCCAGGACAACCGCCTGGTGCTCGAGCCGAACGAGGATTGGTGGGGTCACGAGGACCGCACCGACAATTTCGACCGCGCGATCTTCATGCCGATCGGCAACGACGCGACCCGCGTCGCCGCCCTGCTCTCGGGCGAGGTCGACATGATGTATCCCGTGCCGCTGCAGGACGTGCCGCGTCTCCAGCAGGCGCCGAACATCGAGGTCATGCAGGGCCCCGAGCTGCGCACGATCTTCCTCGGCTTCGACCAGCACCGCGACGAGCTGATGGACATGCCGGGCTCCGGCGTGAACCCGTTCAAGGACGTGCGCGTGCGCCAGGCCTTCGCCCACGCGCTCGATCTCAACGCGATCCAGCGCGTCGTCATGCGCGGCGCCTCGACGCCGACGGGCCTGATGGTGGCGCCCGGCATCGTCGGCTTCGCCGAGGACCTGAACGAGCCCTACGAGTTCAACCCGGACCGCGCGCGCGAGCTCCTCGCCGAGGCGGGCTTCGAGAACGGCTTCCCCGTGACGCTCGACTGCCCGAACGACCGCTACGTCAACGACGAGGCGATCTGCTCGGCGGTCATCCCGATGCTGCGCCGCATCGGCATCGACGCGACGCTCAACGCGCAGACCCTGTCCTTGCACTTCAACAAGATCGGCGCGGCCGAGAACTACAATACGAGCTTCTACATGCTCGGCTGGACGCCCGGCACGTACGATTCGCTCAACACGCTCATGAACATCATGACGCTCGACGGGACGGGCCGCGGCACCTGGAATTCGGGCCGCTACACCAATCCCGAGGTCGAGGAGCTCGTCTCCAAGATCCAGGTGACCGTCGATCCCGAGGAGCGCAACGCCCTCATCCACGAGGCCTTCCGCATCCACAAGGAGGATGTCGGCCACCTGCCGCTCCACCAGCAGGCGCTGGCCTGGGGCATCCGGACGGACCGCATCGCGGAGATCGCCCAGCGTCCGTTCAACGACGTCGACCTGCGCTTCGTGCGACTGGTCGACTGACGAGGACCGTTCGAGACGAGGGACCCGGAGCCGCCGAGGCTCCGGGTCCTTTTCTCTTCCGACGACCGCGCCGCGCGCCCCGTCCCGTCTTTCGCTTCGAGGCTCAAGTCGATGCTCGACTTCATCGTCCAGCGACTCCTGCAGGCGATCTTCGTCATGCTGGTCGTGTCGCTGATCTCCTTCTCGCTCTTCCAATTCGTCGGCGACCCCGTCAACAACATGTTCGGCCCCGACGCGACGCTGGAGCAGCGCGCGGCCGCACGCGAGACGCTGGGGCTCAACGATCCGGTGCCGGTGCAATTCGTCCGCTGGGTGGGCAATGCGGTCCAGGGCGAGTTCGGCCAGTCCTACCGGATGGGACGCCCGGTGGCGCAGCTCATCGCGGAGCGGCTGCCGGCGACCCTCGAGCTCGTGTTCCTGTCGGCGATCATCGCGGTGGCGGTCGGCGTGCCGATGGGAGTCTATACGGGTCTCAAGCGACATTCCTGGTTGTCGAAGGTCTTCCTCACGGTCTCTCTCGTCGGCATCTCGCTGCCGACCTTCCTCATCGGCATCCTCCTGATCCTGATCTTCGGCGTGCAGCTCGGCTGGCTGCCGACCTTCGGCCGCGGCGGCCTCGTGCGCGTCGGCAATTGGGAGACAAGCTTCCTCACCGCGCGCGGCTGGAGCCACATCATCCTGCCGGCGATCACGCTCGCGCTCTTCCAGCTGACGCTGATCATGCGCCTCGTGCGCGCGGAGATGCTGGAGGTGCTGCGCACCGAATACATCAAGTTCGCCCGGGCGCGCGGCCTGCGCGAGCGCTCGATCAATTTCGGCCACGCGCTCAAGAACACGCTCGTGCCGGTGATCACCATCATGGGCCTGCAGATCGGCGCGCTGCTCGCGTTCTCGATCATCACCGAGACCGTCTTCCAGTGGCCCGGGATGGGGCTCCTGATCATCCAGGCGATCAATTTCGGCGACATTCCGATCATGTCCAGCTATCTCGTGCTCGTGGCGTTGTTCTTCGTGATCATCAACCTCGTCGTCGACCTCCTGTACTACGTCGTCGATCCGCGGCTGCGGATCGAGCGGCCGACGAGCGCGAAGTGAGGAGCCCGGCCATGAACGAGCACACCAAGGTCGAGCGCCTCGACGAGGCCGCCCCCCCGCCCTTCCTCACCCGCGTCTCCGACGGCGTGCGCCGCTTCTTCGACGGCGACGTCTTCGACAGCTTCCGCCGCTCGCCGGTGACGATCCTCGCCTTCGTCGTGACCGTCGTCCTCTTCGTGGCGGCGCTCTTCGCCCCCTGGGTCGCGCCGCACGACACCTACGACCTGCGCAGCCTCGACCTCATGAACGCCTATCTGCCGCCGGCCTGGGAGGCGGGCGGGGATTCGCGCTTCCTGCTCGGCACGGACGACCAGGGCCGCGACATGCTCTCGGCGATGATCTACGGAATGCGCATCTCGCTCCTCGTCGGCTTCTCGGGCGTGCTCCTCGCCGCCTTGTTCGGCACGATGCTCGGCCTCCTGTCGGGCTATCTCGGCGGCTGGGTCGATTCGCTCATCATGCGCATCGCCGACGTGCAGCTCACCTTCCCCGCGATCCTGATCGCGTTGATGATCGACGGCATCGCCTCGACGCTGATGAGCACGCAGGCGCGGGCGGACTTCAAGATCTACGTCATCATCCTCGCCATCGCCGCCTCGCTCTGGGTGAACTTCGCCCGCACCGTGCGCGGCTCGACGCTGGTCGAGAAGAACAAGGAATACGTCCAGGCCGCGCGCGTCATCGGCATCCACCCGCTGATGATCATGTATCGCCACGTGCTCCCCAACGTGACCGGGCCCGTCCTCGTGATCGCCACCCTCTCGCTGGCGGTCGCGATCCTGACGGAGGCGACCCTGTCCTTCCTCGGGGTGGGCGTTCCGCCGACGAACCCGTCGCTCGGCACGCTCATCCGCATCGGCAACAACTTCCTGTTCTCGGGCGAGTGGTGGATGTCGATCTTCCCCGGTATCGTCCTCGTGGTGCTCGTGCTCGCCGTGAACCTGCTCGGCGATTGGCTGCGCGACGCGCTCAATCCGAAGCTGCGCTGAGGAGGGGCTCATGAGCGCGAACACAGACAAGACGAAGCGCCCCGTCCTCGAGGTGAAGAATCTGCGGGTCGAGTTCCGCACGCGCCGGGGCACGCTCACCGCCGTCGACGACGTCTCCTTCGAGATCGCGGAGGGGGAGGTGCTCGGCGTCGTCGGCGAATCGGGTGCCGGCAAGTCGATGACGGGATCGGCCGTGATCGGTCTCCTCGAGCCGCCCGGCCGCGTCGCCGGCGGGCAGGTGATCCTCGACGGGCAGCGCATCGACAACCTCACCACCGAGGAGATGCGCAAGGTGCGCGGCAAGCGCATCGGCATGGTCTTCCAGGACCCGCTGACCTCGCTCAACCCGCTCTACACGGTCGGGCGCCAGCTCACCGAGACGATCCAGACCCACGAGCCGATGAGCGACGCGCAGGCCCGGGAGCGGGCGATCGCGCTCCTCGCCGAGGTCGGGATTCCCTCTCCCGAGCGGCGCGTCGACCAATATCCGCACCAATTCTCGGGCGGCATGCGCCAGCGCGTGGTCATCGCGCTCGCGCTCTGCGTCAACCCGCGCATGATCATCGCCGACGAGCCGACCACCGCGCTCGACGTCTCCATCCAGGCCCAGATCATCAAGCTCCTGAAGCGCCTGTGCGACGATCACGGGGCGGCGGTGATGCTGATCACCCACGACATGGGCGTCATCGCCGAGACGGCGGACCGCGTCGCGGTGATGTATGCGGGCCGCGTCGTCGAGGTCGGCCCCGTGGCCGAGGTCGTCAAGAACGCGCGCCATCCCTACACGCGCGGCCTGATGGGCTCGATCCCGAAGGTCGGCCACGATCTCGAGCGGCTGCCGCAGATCGAGGGCTCGATGCCGCGGCTCACCGAGATCCCGAAAGGCTGCCCCTTCAATCCGCGCTGCCCGCACGTCTTCGATCGCTGCCGGGTCGAGCGCCCGGACCTGATCCCCGTCGGCGCCTCGCGCGCCGCCTGCTGGCTCCACGACGAATCCGCGCCCCGGGCGGCGGCGGAATAGGACATGCTTCCGATGGCGGTCGACAAACCCATCCTCGCGGTCGAGGATCTCACGAAATCCTTCGACGTCTCCGCGCCCTTCCTGCGCCGCCTCGTGCGGCGCGAGGGACGCTCGATCCTGCGCGCGGTCGACGGCGTGGCCTTCGACATCCCCCGCGGCAAGACGCTCTCGCTCGTCGGCGAATCGGGCTGCGGCAAGTCCACGGTCGCGAGGCTCGTCGTGGGCCTCTACGCCCCGACCAAGGGGCGCATCCTCTTCGACGGGCAGGACCTCGCGCAAAAGCGCAGCCGACGGGAGATGGCGGGCATCCGCCGCCGCTTCCAGATGATCTTTCAGGACCCCTATGCCAGCCTCAATCCGCGCTGGCGCGTCCACGACATCATCGCCGAGCCGATCCGCGCGCATCGCCTCGCCAAGGACGAGCGCGACGTCACGCGCCGCGTGGCGCTCAATCTCGAGCGAGTGAAGCTGTCGGCCCGCGACGGCGAGAAGTTCCCGCACGAATTCTCGGGGGGCCAGCGCCAGCGCATCTCGATCGCCCGCGCGCTCGCCTCCGAGCCCGAATTCCTGGTCTGCGACGAGCCCACCTCGGCGCTCGACGTCTCGGTCCAGGCGCAGATCCTGAACCTGATGAAGGACCTGCAGCGCGAGCTCGGCCTCTCCTACCTCTTCATCAGCCACGATCTCGCGGTCGTCTACCACATCTCCGACTATCTCGGGGTCATGTATCTCGGGCGCCTCGTCGAGGTCGGGCCCGCGCGCCAGGTTTTTGCCGATCCGCAGCATCCCTATACGCGGATGCTGCTCGACGCGATCCCCGATCTCGAGATGACCGGCAAGAAGCGCATCCCGGTCGGCGGCGAGGTGCCGTCCCCGATCGCGCCTCCTCCCGGCTGCCACTTCAACCCGCGCTGCCCCTTCGCCAACGAGCGCTGCCGCGTCGAGGTGCCCGGCCCGACGCATCTCGGCGAGCGCATGGTGCGCTGCCACGCCGTGGAGGAGGGCCGCCTCGCCGCGGAGGTGGCGCGGGTGGCCTCGGCCGAGCGCTGAGAGGACGGGTTCTCGACGAGCGCGCGAGACGACCGGCGGAAGAACGATCCCGACGCGAACGTCCCCCTCCCCCCGCGCAGCGGCGGGGAGGGTAGTGTGGGGGGCGGTCGGGCTCGGGGAGCGGGTGGACGGGCGTGCTCGGCCTCTCCGCCGGAGCACCCCCACCGACCTCCCCACAAGCGCGACCGCCCCCCACCCCTAGCC
>NZ_JBKBQG010000061.1:0-18664 GCF_046292825.1 Salinarimonas sp.
CGCCTCCTCGGCGGCGGCGCGGGCGTGCTGCCGCGCGCCGGCGAGCGGCTGCGCCAGCCCGTCCTCGCCCGCACGCTCGCGCGCCTCGCCGAGGAGGGGCTCGCCGCCCCCGTCGAGGACCGCGCGACCCGCGAGGGGCTCGCCGCGCGCATCCGCGCCGGCGGCGGTTGCGTCACGGCGGCCGACCTCGCCGAAGACCACACCCGCACCGGCGAGATCCTGCGGCTGCGGCTCGGCGCGCGCGAGGTCGTGACGATCGGTCGACAGGGCTGGGGGCACAGTCTCGTCGAGATGCTCGCGATCCTGGAGGCCGGCGGCTGGACGCCCGCCGATCCGCGCTTTTGCGAGGCGCTCGCGCTCGTCGTCCTGTGCGCCTATGCGGACCGACCGGAGGTCGTCGGCACGCTCTCGCCGAAGCCGTTCGGTCTCGCCTACGAGCGCCTGATCGACCCCGCTTTCGCCGCCGAGCGGGCGGGCGCGATCGAGGCGCTCCTCGCGCGCAGCGTCGACAATGCGGGTCTCGCCGCCGCCTTCGGCCCGCCGCCGCCCGTCGTCGAGCGCGACACGACGCATCTGTCGGTCGTGGACGGGGAGGGGGGCATGGTGGCGCTCACCGCCTCGATCGGCCCGCATTTCGGCGCGGGCGTCGCCGATCCCGAGCTCGGCTGCCTCTTCGCCCATTCCTACCGCATGGCGGCGCGGCCGGCGGCGGGCGCGCGCGACGTCACCGAGATGACGCCGACCCTCGTCCTGCGGGACGGCGTGCCCGAGCTCGCGATCGGCGCGGCGGGCAGCGAGCGCATCCCGTCCGCGATCTTCCAGGTGCTCACCGCGATCCGCCTCGGCGGGCTCGGCCTCGCCGACGCCGTCGCCGCGCCTCGGCTCGGCTGGAGCGGCGGGGTCGTGCGCCTGCACAGCGATTTCGACGAGGCGGCGACCCGGCGTTTCGTCGAGCGCGGCTACGAGCTCTCCCGCGTCGGCCGCGACCCGAGCCGCCATCTCGGCATCGTCCAGGCGGTGGCCCGCGAGCCGGACGGCACGACGCACGGCGCGGCCGATCCGTCCTATGACGGGGCGGTGTGCGGGGGGTGAGGCGGCTGAGCTTGCAAGTCCCTGTCATCCCGGGCCGCGAAGCGGACCCGGGACCCATACGCTCCGCCGCACGGACGAGCGCGCATGTCGCGCTCGTTGCGCTACGCGACCGCGGCTCCCGTCGACGAAACGCAGCCTACAGGCTGCGATCGACACGTCGTGGATATGGGTCCCGGATCGCCTTCGGCGTCCTGGATGACACACCTGAATAGAACAGGACCCTCACCCCGCCGACGCCCCGCCCCGCAACCGCAACCGCGTCTCCCCCGCGCGCGCCGCATCGTATTCCCGCGCGAGGCGGGCGACGAGGTCGGCGGCGGGGAGGACGGAATCGACCGCGCCGATGCCCTGGCCCGCACCCCAGATGTCGCGCCAGGCCTTGGCGTCGGCCCCGCCGGTGCCGAAATCCATGCTCAGCGCCTCCTTGCCGCGCAAGCTCTCGGGGTCGATGCCCGCCTTGCGGATCGAGGGGGAGAGGTAATTGCCGGCGACGCCGGTGAAATAGGGCGTGTAGAGGATGTCGTCCGCGCCGCTCTCGACGATCATGCGCTTGTACTCGTCCTGCGCGCGCGCTTCGCTCGTCGCGATGAAGGGCGAGCCGACATAGGCGAAATCGGCACCCATCAATTCGGCCGCACGCACCGCGCGGCCGGTCGCGATGGCGCCCGAGAGCGCGAGCGGCCCGTCGAAGAAGGCGCGGATCTCCTGGACGAGCGCGAAGGGCGAGAGCGTGCCCGCATGCCCGCCGGCCCCCGCGGCGACCGCGATCAGCCCGTCCGCGCCCTTCTCGATCGCCTTGCGCGCGAAGGTGAGGTTGATCACGTCGTGCAGCGTGATCCCGCCCCAGGAATGCACCGCGTCGTTGAGCTCCGGGCGCGCGCCGAGCGAGGTGATCACGATCGGCACGCGGTGCTTCGCGCACGTCTCGAGATCGGCCTCGAGCCGATCGTTCGAGCGGTGGACGATCTGGTTGACCGCGTAGGGCGCCGCCGGGCGCTCCGGATGATCGCGGTCGTGGGCGGCGAGCGCCTCCTTTATTTCGCTCAGCCATTCGTCGAGCTGGCTCGCAGGCCGAGCGTTGAGCGCAGGAAACGAGCCCACGATCCCCGCCTTGCACTGCGCGATCACGAGCGCCGGCACCGAGACGATGAACATCGGCGCCGCGATCACGGGCAGGCGCAGGCGGTCCTGGAGGATGGGAGGGATCGTCATCGGCGGAGCACCTCTCGGCGGGCGGGGGAACAGGCTCCCGCCGAGATGCGCCTTCCGGCCGAGCGGCGCAAGGGCCGCGTGCGCAAGGACGGCGCGCGCGATCGCTCGCGCCTCAACCCGCCGCCGGCTCCACCGCGCGCTTGTAGAGCCGCCACGTCGCGTGGCCGAGGGCGGGCAGCACGATCAGGAGGCCGAGGAAGAACGGCACGGTGGCCACGACGAGGCTCGCCACGATGAAGGCCGCCCAGCCGAGCATCGGCACCGGCGCGGCGATCACCGCCTTCACGCTCGTGATCATCGCCGTGATGAAGTCGACGTCGCGATCGAGGAGGAGCGGGAAGGAGACCACGGTCAGCGAGAACAGGGCCGCCGACAGGACCGCGCCGACGATGTTGCCGACGAAGAGGAACATCAGCCCCTCCGGCGTCGTGAACACCACGGTGAGGAACTCGCCGAGCGAGGCGAAGGACTGGAAGCCGAGGAAGATCGCCAGCAGCAGGCGCACCTGGTAGAGCCAGATGATCATGATGAAGAGCGTCACGAAGGCCATCCAGCCGAGCTCGCGGCGCGATTGGCTGAAGACGACGCCGAGGATCGGCCGCCAGCCGAGCGGCTCGCCCGCGTCGCGCCGCCGGCTCACCTCGTAGAGCCCCACCGCCACGAAGGGGCCGATGAGCGCGAAGCCCGCCGCCAGCGGATAGGCGAGATAGCCCATGCCCGAATAGGCGGTCAGGAGCACGAGCAGGATGCCGCCCGCCGCGTAGACCGCGCCGAAGAACAGCCCGTAGGCGGGCGCGGCGCGAAAGTCGCTCAAGCCCTCGGAGAGGGCGGCGCGGACGTCGTCGTGGGTGATGGCGCGCACCACCGGCTCCGGTCGGCGCGCGACGGCCGCTGCGAGCGGCGTCTCGATGGAGTTCGGCTCGATCGCCGGCTGTTCGGACATGGACGTTCCCCTCCTTTCGAACGATTGAGAAGACCATCGTCCGAAAACGAGAAGAAAAGCTATCCGTCTCGATACGAAGGCCGGCTTCCGCCGGGCCGCCGCGAGGTCCGGTTCAGCCGCGTCGACGGCTGTCGATCCGCACCGGCGCCGGCTGCGGGCGGACCATCAGCCAGGCGAGGCGATCGAGGGCGATGGCGCGGCGCGCCACTTCGCGGGCGCGGGCGACGAACCCGTCGTCGCGCAGCATGCGCGCCTGGCGCGCCATGGCGCGGGCGAGGTCGCGCAGCTCTCTGGCCTTGTTGCGTGCGTGCATCACGTCCTCCGTGGTCTCGGATTTCGCTTGCGAGTGTGGACCGGCTCGGGCTCACGGCAAAGTCACGAGCGCGCGATCCGCACTGGGGCCGAGCGCCGCAGGCCCCGAAGGCGGTCCGACGGGACGGCTCGTGCGTAAGAAGCGATCGGCGCCTCCCGGCCTCGACGACGACGGGGCCGCGAACGCGCCGCGACGACGGAGGAGGGCCGCCATGGACGACCGCCACGAGACGGCGCAGGACGCCGCGCGCAGCGTCGCGATCGTCGGCGCCGGACTGTCCGGCATCGTCGCCGCCCGCGATCTCGCAGCCGTTGGGTTTCGCGTGCGCGTCTTCGAGAAGAGCCGCGGCGTCGGCGGGCGGATGGCGACGCGGCGCGGCGATGCGGGCGCCTTCGACCACGGCGCTCAATATATGCGCGCGACGGGCGCGGATTTCGCCCGCGAGGTCGCCGCGCTCGAGGCGCAGGGCGTGCTCGCGCGCTGGCAGATCGAGGGCGGCGTTTATGTCGGGATGCCCGGCATGAGCGCGCCGGTGAAGCGGCTCGCGGAAGGGCTCGCGCGAGAGAACGCGATCGAGACCGGGTTCGCCGTCGCCGCCGTCGAGGGGGAGCCGGGGCGCCGCTTCGTGCGATCCGCCGAGGGCGCGCTCGCGGGCCGTTCGCCGTGGTCCTCGTCACGGCGCCCGCGCCGCAGACGCACGCGCTGCTGGCGCCCCTCGACACGGCGCTCGGGGAGGCGGTCGCGCAGGCCGCCTACGAGCCGACGATCGCGCTGATGCTGCGCTTCGCCCCCGGCAGCGCCGCCGCGCCCTTCGATGGGGCGGCGCGGTTCGACCATCCGGCGGTCGCCTGGATCGCCGACGACGGGGCCAAGCCAGGCCGCGAGGGCGCGGGCGCGCGTTTCGTCGTGCACGCGACGAGCGCCTATTCGCGCACCCATCTCGAGCGCGACCCCGCCGAGATCGCCGCGAGCCTCGCCGCGGAGGCGGGGCGGCTGTTGCGGGCGCGCGCGGAGCCGCTCGCCGCGATCGGCCATCGCTGGCGCTACGCACGCGTGTCGCGCGCGGTCGGCGAGCCGTGCCTGTGGGATGCCGCGGCGGGGATCGGCGCCTGCGGCGACTGGTGCCTCGGCCCGCGCATCGAGGCGGCCTACGACAGCGGGCGCGCGCTCGCCGCTTCCCTCGTGCGCGATTTCGGCGCGCGCGCTCGCGCAGGCGAGGGCGGGCGATGAGCGGGGCGACGCCGGAGGGAGCCCGCGAGGCGGCCTGCGACCTCACCGTCTATTACGACGGCGGCTGCCCGCTCTGCCGCGCCGAGATCGACCATTACCGCCGCGCGCGCGGTGCCGAGCGCGTCGCCTTCGTCGACGTCTCCGCGCCCGATGCGGAGCCGGGGCCGGACCTGACCCGCGCGGAGGCGCTCGCGCGCTTCCACGTGCGCGAAGCCGACGGGCGGCTCGTCTCGGGCGCGGCCGGCTTCGCCGCGCTCTGGCGCCGGCTGCCGGGCTGGGCGTTCGCGGGGCGGATCGCGGCGCTGCCGGGCGTATCCTTCGTCCTGGAGCGCGCCTATCGCGCGTTCCTTCCGCTGCGTCCGCATCTCGTGCGTCTGGTCACGCGCGCCGGGCGCCAAGCGTAAGGACGGGGAGACCGCCTGAATTCGCCGGCCGTGGGCCCGCGGGCGAGCCGCGCGCGCGTCGCGCAGGATGGACGATCTCTCACATTCTACTGTTGTGCACTGCGCGAATATGCGCCGGAACGAACGGTCGCAGCCCCGCGGCGCGCGAACTCGTGCGCAAATCAACCATCCATTCAGGCTTGTCCCGTATCGCTGGTCTCGAACGAAACGCTCGCGGACCGGAACGCCCCCCATGACTTCAGCCAGCCCGCTCTCGACGCACGCTCCCGCCGGACGCGCGCGCTCCTTCGGCCTGCGTGCGCGGATCGCCGCCGGCTTCGGCGCGCTCCTGGTGCTCGCGGTCGGCGTCGCCCTGTTCACCGCCTGGAACGTCGCGGGCGTCTCGCGCGATTTCGAGAGCTTCTCCGGCGTCGCGGAGGAAAGCCGGGCCGCGCAGGCGCTCGAACTCGGGGTGGGGCGCCTGATGGTGCTCGTGCGCGACGAGCTCGCGGAATCGAGCCCCGCGCGCGTCGCCGCGATCGCCGAGCAGCGCGCCGAGCTCGCCGGCCGCATCGCAGCCGCCCGCACGGCGGCGGCGGATGGGGCCCGCGCGGAGGCGCTCGAGCGGATCGCCGGCCATTGGGGCGAGCTCGAGCGCGGCCTCGACGCCCTGTTCGCCACCCGCGCGCGGCTCGACACGCTCGTCGCCGACACGCTCGACCCGGCCGTCGAGAGCGCCATCAACACGATGAACCTCGTCGTCTACTCGGCCTCGATGGACCAGGACAACGACACCGCGAACGGCCTCGCCCACGCCATGAAGGACATGCTCACCGCGCAGGTGAGCCTGACCCGCTACCTCTCCGGCTATGCGCCGGACGCGCGCATGGCGCAGAACAACATCGACCTCGCGCTCAACCGCACCCGCCAGCTCGCCGGCAACATCGTCCACGCGATGCGCCGCAACCAGCTCGGCGAGGTCGCCGGCCACATGGAGACCTTCCAGGCGGGCATCTTCGAAGCCGTGATGCTGCGCGCCGAGCTCGTGAGCCTGCGCGAGCGCGTCCTCGGCGAGACCGAGCGCGCGGTCGCGGCGACCACGGCCGAGATCGTCGCGAGCGCCACCGCCGACGCGACCGCCATCGAGGCCGGCACCCGCGCCTCCGCGACGGCGACCGCGACCTTGTCGATCGGCGCGAGCGCGCTCCTCGCCGCGCTCGGCATCGCGATGGCGGTGCTGATCGGCCGCGCGATCGCGGGCCCGGTCGTCGCGATGACCGCGGCGATGCGCTCGCTCGCCGACGGCGACATTTCGATCACGGTGCCCGGTCGCGAGCGCTCGGACGAGATCGGCGCCATGGCGGCCGCGGTCGAGGTGTTCCGCAAGAACGCCATCGAGCGCGAGCGCCTCGCCGGCGAGACCGAGGCGGAGGCCGCCGCGCGCGCCGCCCGCCAGCGCGCCGTCGAGGACCTGATCGGCCGCTTCCGCACGGACGTGCGCGGCATCCTGCAGACCGTCTCCGCCAACATGACCCAGATGCAGGCGAGCGCGAACACGCTCACCGAGATCGCCGGCCGCACCGCGACGCTCGCCCGCTCGAGCGCCACCCAGACGCAGGAGAGCTGCGCCACGGCGAACTCGGCCGCGCAAGCCGCGGCGAGCCTGCAGGCGGCGGTCGACGAGATCGCCCGCGCGGTCGGCTACACGACGGACGTCGTCTCGCGCGCGACCCGCGCCGCCGACGAGACCAACGGGCGCATCTCGGGCCTCGCCGAGGCCGCGCGCCGGATCGGCGACGTCGTCGATCTGATCCGCTCGATCGCCGAGCAGACGAACCTGCTCGCGCTCAACGCAACCATCGAGGCGGCCCGGGCGGGCGAGGCCGGCAAGGGCTTCGCCGTCGTCGCCGGCGAGGTGAAGAGCCTCGCCGACCAGACCGCGCGCGCCACCGCCGAGATCGGCCAGCAGATCGCCGCGATCCAGGGCGAGACCGGCCAGGCGGTCGCGAATATCGAGCAGATCGCGGCGATCATGAAGGAGGTCAACACCCACACCGCCTCCATCGCCGCCGCGGTCGAGGAGCAGGGCGCGACGACGAGCGAGATCGCCCGCAACGTCGAGACGGCCGCGCGCGCGAGCGAGGACGTCGCCCGGACCATCGGCTCCGTCGAGGAGGCGACCACCCGCACCACCGGATCGGCGGAGGAGGTGCTCGGCGCCGCGCGCACGAGCGGCGAGGAGACGCGCCGGCTCTCCGACACGATCGACGGCTTTCTCGCGCGCGTCGCGGCGGCGTGAGGGAACGGAACCGCGGCTCGACGGGTTTCCAGGTCAAGTCAACCGATCTGGAGGCACCCATGCCCATCATTCTCTGGCTTCTCGGCGTCCCGCTCTCGCTCGTCATCCTGTTGTGGCTGATCGGGGTGGTCTGAGAGCCCTTCGCACCGAACGCGCCCGGCCCGACGCACCGTCCGGCCGGGCGTTTTCGTCTCGGATGCGATTCTGGTCTGCGAGTTCGTCAATCTTTCGCCTGATACCTCGACGCCGTCATTCCGGGGCGCGAAGCGAGCCCGGAACCCAGACTCCCGACGTCGGATCAGCAGCCTGTAGGCTGCGTCCTTCGACGCATTGGTCGTCTGCGGACGCATTGGTCCCTACGATTGCTGAACGAGCGCGCATGCGCGCTCGAAGCCACGTCGTGGTTCTGGGTTCCGGGCTCGCTTCGCGCCCCGGAATGACGGGCGGGAAAAGATGTTCGACCTCTCGGACCCGGAGGCCTCGACAATTCGGCCCCTCGCATTCAGTCGCCATTCAGGCGCGAGCGACGATCCTCACGCCTCGAACAAGGAGTGATCGGATGAAGTCCCGTCTCGCTGGTCTCTTGATCGCCGCCGCCGCGGCCGGCGTGCTCGCCCTGCCCGGCGACGCCGAGGCGCGGGCGCGGGCGGTCGTCGTGACCGACCTCAACATGCGCGCCGGTCCCGGCACCGCCTATCCCGTCCTCGCCGTCCTGCCCGCCGGGCTGCCCGTCGTGGTCTATGGCTGCGTGGGCGATCTCAGCTGGTGCGACGTGGATGTCGGCTGGGAGCGCGGTTGGGTCTCGGCGCGGTTCCTCGCCGAGCACGACCGCCGCCGGCCGATCTACCGGGTCGCGCCGATCATCACCTTCGAGTTCGGCACCTATTGGGACCGCTGGTATTCCGAGCGCGACTTCTACCGCGAGCGATTCGGCCCGCCGCCCGGCCATTGGCGCGAGGATCGCGGGCGCGGACGCGGCGAGGGGAGGGGCCGTGCGCGCGGTCGCGAGGACCGTCGCGAGGAGGCGCGCCGCTTCGACGATTTCGCCGAGGAGCGCTTCGCCCCCGAGCCGCCCCCGCCGCCCCGGCGCCAGCGCGAGGCGAGCGAGCCGGCGCCCTCCCCGACGCCGACCCGCCCCCGCGGCGGCGCGCTCTCGGGAGGCGACTTCTTCGAGTGACGTCCTGTGCACGATCGGGACCGCGCCCCGACGCCCCGCCCCTCCGGGCGGGGCTTTTTCGTGGGCGTTTTTCTTGAGCGTTTAGGCGTGCCGTCCCGCGGCGGGCTTTGTCCACCGCTTCCGCGCGCCCCGTTAAGGCCCGCTTTACTCCTGGAGACGAGTATGACCCGAAACGAGACACGCCCCCGCATACGAGATCCCGATATGACAACCACGGTTCTCATCGTCGACGACGATCCGGTCCAGCGCCGCCTGCTCGAGGCCATGGTGCGGCGCTTCGGCCACGAGGCGCGGGTCGTCGAGAGCGGTCAGGAGGCGCTCGCGCTGATGCGCGGGCCCGATGGCGAGGAGGTCGACGTCCTCGTCCTCGATCTCGTCATGCCCGAGCTCGATGGTCTGGGCCTCCTCGAAGCGCTGCGCGGTTCGGGCATCGACACGCCGGTGATCGTGCAGACCGCGCACGGCTCGATCGAGACCGTCGTGCAGGCGATGCGCGCGGGCGCGGTCGACTTCGTGGTGAAGCCCGTCGGCGCCGAGCGCCTGCAGGTCTCGATCGCGAACGCGGTGCGGGTCGATCAGCTCGAGGACGAGATCCGGCGCATGAAGCGCCGCGCCTCCGGCACGATGACCTTCAAGGATCTCGCGAGCCGCTCCGCCGACATGGCGCGCGTGGTGCGCCTCGCCGAGCGGGCGGCGAAATCGTCGATTCCCGTGCTCATCGAGGGCGAATCGGGGGTCGGCAAGGAGGTGCTCGCCCGCGCGATCCAGGGTTCGGGCGATCGCCGCGGCAAGCCCTTCGTCACGGTCAATTGCGGCGCGATCCCCGAGAACCTCGTCGAATCGACGCTGTTCGGCCATGAGAAGGGGGCCTTCACCGGGGCGACCGAGCGGCATGTGGGCAAGTTCGTCGAGGCGAACGGCGGCACGCTCTTCCTCGACGAGATCGGCGAATTGCCGCTCGACGCGCAGGTCAAGCTCTTGCGCGCGATCCAGGAGGGCGAGGTCGATCCCGTCGGCGGCAAGAAGAGCGTGCGCGTTGACATCCGGCTGATCTCGGCGACGAACAAGAGCCTCCTCGATCTCGTCAAGCAGGGCCGCTTCCGCGAGGACCTGTATTACCGCCTCAACGTCTTCCCGATGACGCTGCCGCCCTTGCGCGCGCGCCGAGAGGACATCCCCGATCTCGTGCGCTCCTTCGTGGCGCGCATCGCGGCCGAGGAGGGCAAGCGCGTGCGCGGGCTCTCGCGCGAGGCGATGGACCTCCTCGTGCGCTACGATTGGCCCGGCAACGTGCGCCAGCTCGAGAACGCGATCTTCCGCGCCGTCGTCCTGTGCGACGACGACGAACTCGGCCTCGACGAGTTTCCCCAGATCGCCGCGCAGATGGACGGCTTCGACGTGCGCATCCCGCCCGCGCCCGTTTTCGCCGAGACCGGCACCGCGCAGGCGCCTCTGCGGGAGGTCGTGCGCGTCGAGGTGAGGGACCCGAACGCGGTGGGCCTCCTCGACGAGGACGGGCAGCTGCGCACGCTCGAGAGCCTCGAGGCCGAGGTGATCCGCTTCGCGCTCAAGCATTATCGCGGCCACATGTCGGAGGTCTCCCGCCGCCTCGGCATCGGCCGCTCGACGCTCTATCGCAAGCTCAAGGAATTCGGCCTCGAGGAGGAGGCGGCGTGACCGGGTGCGCGGCGGCGCGCGCGGCCATTGCAGCGCACGGGTCACACTCAGAAAAAATTCACATCGGATGCGCGCGTCACCCTTGATCGAGGGCGACGCGGGAAGGCAAGTCTGGTCCATGTCGAGATCCTCGCCTCCGAATCGGGCTCTGCGGATCGTCCGCTCCGGCCCCGCCGCCGTCGGCCTCGTCCTACTGGCCGTCCTCCCGGGCGCCGCGTCGGTGCGCGGCGAGACGGGGCCGGGGGAGGGCGCCGCGATCCTCGCCGCCATCGACGAGGCGGGAAGCGCGCTCGCCGCGCCGCGTCGCTCCGAGGCGCCGGGCCTCGCGCCATCGCGCCGCGAGGACCCCGCGCCGGTGCCCGCACCGTCGCCCGCGCCAGCCCTCCCGGCGCCGCCGCTTCTCGGCGCGATCGAGGGGCTGGTGCCGACGACGCTCGCAGGCCGCCTCGCGGGGGCACCGCCGCTCGCGCTTCGCCGCGGTGCCGAGGACGTCGCCGAGATCGCGGCCTTCTACGCCGCGCGCGGGCACGGGCCGGTCTTCGTCGACGCGGCGGGCCCGCGTCCGGGCCCGAGCGCGCTCGCGCGGACGCTGATGCCGGTGCTCGAGGCCGCCGCGCAGGAGGGCCTCGACCCGGCCGCCTACGCCGTCCCCGACATCGCGCGGATCGCGCCCGGCGACGTCGGCGCGGTCGCGGATGCGGAACTCGCCTTCGCCGCGGCGATCGTCCGCTACGCGCAGGACGCGCGCGGCGGACGCATCCCGAAGCCCGAGCGGCTGCACCCGATGATCACCCCGGCGCTCGACCTGCCGGGCGCTTCGGACGTGCTGGCCGGCCTCGTCGCCGCGGACGACCCCGCCCGCGCGCTCGCCGACCATCACCCGCCGCACGAGGGCTACCGCGCGCTGCGCGCCGCGCTGGCCGAGCTGCGCGCCCGCGGCCCGGCCGAGCCGCTCGTCGCGGTGCCGCCCGGCCCGACCCTGCGCGTCGGCATGAGCGATCCGCGCGTGCCCTTGCTGCGCGCCCGCTTCGGCCTCGGCGACGATCCGCCCGAGCGCGAGCGGCTCTACGACACCCGCCTCGCCGCCCTGGTCGAGGATTTCCAGCGCGCGCACGGCCTCGCCGCCGACGGCGTCGTCGGCGCGCAGACGATCGCGGCGCTCGCCTCGGTCGATCCCCTCCGCCGCGAGGCCGAGCTCGTCTCGAACATGGAGCGCTGGCGCTGGCTGCCGCGCGAACTCGGCGCGCGCATGGTCTTCGTCAACGTGCCGGCCTTCGAGATGGAGGTGCATGCCGACGGCGTGCGCGTCGAGACCGCCCGCGTCATCGTCGGCAAGCCCGACGCGCAAACGCCGATTTTCTCCGATCGCATGCGCTATCTCGTGGTCAACCCGTCCTGGACGGTCCCGCCCTCGATCCTGCGTCGCGACTGGCTGCCGCTGCTTCGCGCGAATCCGGACGCGGCGGCCGAGCGCGGCTTCGAGGTGATCCGGCGCGGCAACACGATCTCCGTGCGCCAGCCGCCGGGGCCGACGAACGCGCTCGGCCTGATCAAGTTCATGTTCCCGAACGGCCACCACGTCTATTTGCACGACACGCCGAACCGGTCCTTGTTCAACACCCTGCGCCGCGCCCACAGCGCCGGCTGCGTGCGCGTCGAGAACCCGTTCCGGCTCGCCGAATTCCTGCTCTCGCCGCAGGGCTGGACCGAGGAGCGGCTGCGGGGTCTCGTCGGGCGCGGCGAGCGGGCGATCCACCTCGAGGATCCGGTGCCGGTGCACCTCGCCTATTTCACCCTCTCGCCGGACGGGGCAGGGGGGCTGCGCGTCCACGAGGACGTCTACGGGTTCGACGCGCTCGTGCGGGACGCGCTGGGGCTCGGATCGTGAGGGGGCGGCGCGCGCCCTGCGTCCGGCTGCCGCACATGCCCCATCTTGGCCGCATTCGCGGCCTAGCCGAGAGAGGCGGCGGCAAACCCGAGCAAGGTTCACGAGGCCTTAACGCTTATCGTCGAAATACTCCTACACGATCTCTCCCCGCCGCCCGCGGCCATTGCGCGCCGCCCCTGACGTAGAGACACGAGATCTTGACCGATCAGCGCTCCTGCCAGAACCCGGCCGTCCTCGTCGCGCGAGCGATCGGACGCCGCCTCGCGATCGGCGCCTTCGCGCTCGGTCTCGTCGTCGCCGGCACGCAGGGGACGCAGGACGCGGTGGCGAACGGGGATACCCGCACGCTCTCGATCCGGCAGATGCATACGGGCGAGCGCCTCACGGTCACCTTCCGCCGCAACGGCCGCTACGACGACGCGGCGCTGCGGCAGCTCAACTGGATCTTCCGCGATTGGCGTCGGGATGCGCAGACGCGCATGGATCCGCGCCTGTTCGACGCGCTCTGGGAGGTGCACCGCTCCTCGGGCTCGCGGGAGGCGCTGCACGTCGTCTCGGCCTATCGCTCGCCCGAGACGAACGCCATGCTGCGCCGCCGCTCGCGTGCGGTCGCCGAATCGAGCCAGCACACGCAAGGCCGCGCGGTCGATTTCTATCTGCCCGACGTGCCGGCGCAGCGTCTGCGCGACATCGGCATGCGCATGCAGCGCGGCGGCGTCGGTTTCTACCCGCGCGCGAACACGCCCTTCGTCCATATCGACGTCGGCTCGGTGCGGCACTGGCCGCGCATGACCCGGCCCCAGCTCTCGCGCCTGTTCCCGGACGGGCGGACCGTGCACATCCCCGACGACGGCAAGCCGATGTCCGGCTTCGACGAGGCGCGCCGCCAGGTGCTCGCCGCGGGCGGCATCGTGCTCGGCGAGAGCGGCGCCCAGATCGCCTCGACCACGCCGCGCCAGCGCAGCCTCTGGTCGATCCTGTTCGGAACCGACCAGGACGCCTCCGACGACGAGGCCTATGCCGAGCTGCCGACGCCCTCGAACATCGATCCGGTCGACCAGCGCTACGCGCTGATCCACCAGCGGCCGGCGCAACCGGCGCAGCAGGCGCCGGCCCCCGCCCGCCAGCCCGCCGCGTCGGCCCCGGCCCCGGCCCCGGCCCCGGTTCCGGCTCCCGCCCCGCCGCCTGCGCCGGTCGTGGCGACGCCCGCACCTCCCCCCGCGCCGCAGGCTCCGGTCGCCGCTCCCGCGCCGACCCCGCCCGTCGCGATCGCCGAGGCCGTCCCGACGCCGTTGCCGCCGGTCGTGCCGTCGCGTCCCGCCGCCTCGCCGCAGGAGCGCGCGCAGGTCGCCGCGCTCGCGAGCGCCGCCGCGTCCCAGCCCCTCCCTGCCGAGCGTGCCGCGCCGGGCCAGACCTTCGCCGCCCTGCCGCCGCCGGCGCAGCGCCCGAGCGCCGAGCCGCAATCCGACGGCCCGCGTCTCGTCTGGGTGACCGGGCCCGGCGGACGTCCCGGCGCCATCGCCCCCGATGCCGCGGCGCCGAATGCCGCCGTCGAGGGCGCCCGCGACACGAGCGCCGTGGACTTCGCTGCCGCGCCGCTGCCGCCGCCGCGTTTCGACCGGCCCGCCGTCGCGATCGCCGCCGCGCCGCAGCCCGAAACGCCGGCCGCGACGCTCGCGTCCGTCCCGGTCCCGCTGCCGCCGAACCCGGCCGAGCGTCCGCTCGCGGTCGCCGCCGCGCCGTCCGCCGCGGAAGCCGCGACGGGGATCGCCGGCCTCACCGCCTTCGCCCCGACGTTCCGCGCGAATGCGAGCGCACCGGACGTGTTCGCGAGCGCCCTGCGCGGCGCGTCCGCCACGCCGGAGCCCGCGCCCGCCCGCCCGCTGCCCGTCGCGACGGCCTCGACCCTCCCGCCGCGCAGCGTCGGCGCGCCCGATCGCTCGGGTCTCGCCGCCCTGTTCGCGGCGGAGGTCTCCGCTCCCGCGACCCCGCCCGCCGCCGCGCGGGTGCGAACCGCGGCCGCCAACGCGGTGGCTCCCGAGCGCGTGCCGCGCGGCTACGTCGCCGCGCCGTCGACGGGGCTCGCGCTCGGCTTCTCCCGCGAGCGCCCCGTCGCCGACACGCATCGTCTGGTGGCGGGCCCCGCCGTCCGCGCTCTGCCGCGCATCCAGTGAGCGGGCGAGCCGGCCCGCGGCGGCCTCCATTGCCGCGGGTGTCCTGACGGAAGAACAATCCGTTAAGCGGCCTCGTGTAATCCGAGAGTGCTCGATCTCGGGGGCACTCCGTACATGACCATTCGTTTTCTCGGGACACTCGTGTCCCTCTGCGTCGGTGCGCTGCTTGCATTCGCGCTCGTGACGATCCTCCAGACGAACCTTGCGGCAATCCGCGATGCGAGACAGATCGAGGAGAGCGCTGCCCTCAAGGTCGAGATCGGGCGCGCGAGCGCCGCGCTCTCGATGGAGCGCACCTACAGCTCGGTCGCCTTGACGCTGCGCGAGCCCATCGGCGAGGTCCTCAGGGCGCGGCTCGATGCCGAGCGGCCGCAGGTCGATGCCGCGCTCGATCGTCTGGAGGCCGTGGCGGGCGCCGCGCGCGCGGTTCCGAGCATCGCCGCCCTGACGGAGGGCGTCGCCTCGGTGCGCGCCGCGCTCGCGGAGCTGCGCGCCACCGTCGACGAGGAGGCCGGCAAGACCGCCTTCCGCCGCTCGGCCGAGCGCGCCCGTCTCGTCACGCCGGAGCTGATCGCGCTCACCCGGCGGCTGTTCGATCTCGGCGTCCTCGCCGATCCCGCCGGCGCCTCGATCCCCTCCGCCGTCGCGCACGGGCTCGGCGTGCAGCGGCTCGGCTGGGAGGCGCGCGAATTCGCGAGCCAGGACGCCGCCGTCCTCCTCGCCGCCGCGCAGGCGCGCTGGCCGCTCGACGCGGTCACGGTCCACGACGCGGATCTGCGCTTCGCGCAAGCCGCCTCGACCGGCGGCGCCATCGCCAACGCGCTCGCGCACGCGGATGCGGGGGCGGCGATGCACGCCGCCGGGGCGGCGGTCGCCGGGTCCTTGTTCGGCGAATATCGCGACTTGCGCATGCGCATGCTGGCGGAGGCGCCGAGCGGCGCCTTCCCGCTCGATTTCGCGGCCTTCCAGGCGGAGGCGACGCGCCTCCTCGCGCCCGCGCTCGCGCTCTCGGAGGCGGGAGCCGCCGCGGCCTTGGCGGAGGCGCGGCTTCTCGCGGAGGGTGCGCGGCGCGACGCGCTTCTCGCCGGCATCGGCCTCGCGATCGGTCTTGCCGCCGGCGGCCTCCTCCTCTGGTTCGTGGTGGCGCGCGTCAGCGGCCGCCTGCGTACGATGAGCGGTCTCCTCCAGCGCCTCGCCGCCGGCGATCTCGCGGTCGACGCGCATTCGCTGCGCGGCAGCGACGAGATCGGCCGGCTCGCCGACGCGCTCGAGGTGTTCAAGACGAACGCCCAGGAGATGGAGCGCCTGCGCGGCCTCCAGGAGCGCGAGCGGGAACAGGCCGAGAGCCTGCGCCGCTCGACGCTCGCCGAGATCGCCGGGCGCCTCGAGGAGGTCGTCGACCGGGCGGCGAGCGCCCTCGTCACCGCCGCCCGCGACGCGGAGGGCGCGTCCGGCACCCTCGCGAGCGCCGTCGACCGCACCGCCGCGCGCTCGGCCTCCGCCGCCCAGGGCACCGAGGACAGCCGCACCACCATGGCTCAGATCGCAGAGGGCACCGAGGCGCTCGCCGCCTCCCTCGCCGACGTGACCCGTCGCATGCGCCGCGCGGCCGAGATCGGCAGCACCGCCTCGCGCACCGCCGAGCGGACCGGCGCGACCGTCGCCGAGCTCTCCGCGGCGGCGGCGCGGATCGAGGGCGTGCTGCGCCTCATCGCCGAGATCGCCGAGCAGACGAACCTCCTCGCGCTCAACGCCACCATCGAAGCGGCCCGGGCGGGGGAAGCGGGACGCGGCTTCGCCGTCGTCGCCCAGGAGGTGAAGAGCCTCGCCAACCAGACCGCGCGCGCGACCGGCGAGATCGCCGAGCAGATCGCCGCCATGCAGGAGACGACCGCCCGCGCGGTGAGCGCGGTCGACGAGATCGGCGGCGTCGTGCGCGAGATCGACGCCATCTCGGCGGAGATCTCGGCTGCCGTCGATCGGCAGGCGGTGGCGACGGCGCAGATCGCGGAGCGGGTCGGATCGGCCGCGGAGCGCACCCGCGCGGTCGCCGTCGACGTCGGCGACGTCTCGCGGGCGACGCTCGAGGCGGGCGATGCGGCGCGCGAGGCCTCGCGGGCGGCGTCCTCGATGCGCGCCCAGGCCGACACGCTCGCGGGCGAGGTCGGCCGCTTCCTCCAGCGCCTGCGCGTGGCTTGAGGCGGTGTGGGAACGCGGCGCGCGCGGGGTTGCCTTCCGCGCGCGTCGGGGCTAAACGTGTGACGGTGTCCGCATGCCGGACATGCTCGACCATGAGGAGAGAGCCGTGGCTTTGGCCGGCTCCAAGTTCTGCGCCACCGAGATCCGCGCGACGCCCGTCGCCGGCGGCGCGCTCCTTGTCGGCCTCCTTCTCCTTATCGGCCCCTGAGGGCCGTCCGGGCGCGCGCCTGGGCCCTTAGGGGAGACGCGAAGCGGCGCCGCACCCGCGCGCGCCCTCATCCCGATAGCGAGCGAGAGAGACACGACCATGGCCAATTCCGATTCGAACCGCGTCCTGATCTTCGACACCACCCTGCGCGACGGCGAGCAATGCCCCGGCGCGACCATGACGCTCGAGGAGAAGCTCGAGGTCGCCGAGCTCCTCGACGCGATGGGCGTCGACATCATCGAGGCGGGCTTTCCCATCGCCTCCGTCGGCGATTTCGAGGCGGTCTCCGAGATCGCGCGCCGCGTGAAGCGCGCCGTCGTGGCCGGCCTGTCGCGCGCCAATCCCAAGGACATCGAGCGCGCCGGCGAGGCGGTGCGCCATGCGGTGCGCCCGCGCATCCACACCTTCATCTCCACCTCGCCCGTCCACATGAAGTACAAGCTCCAGAAGGAGCCCGACGCGGTGCTCGAGATGGTGATCGATCAGGTCACCCGCGCCCGCAACCTCGTCGACGACGTCGAATGGTCCTGCGAGGACGGCACCCGCACCGAGCACGACTTCCTCTGCCGCTGCGTCGAGGCGGCGATCAAGGCCGGCGCGACGACGATCAACATTCCCGACACGGTGGGCTACACGACGCCCGCCGAATACCGCGCTCTGTTCGAGATGGTGCGCACGCGCGTGCCGAACGCGGACAAGGCGATCTTCTCCGTCCATTGCCACGACGATCTCGGCATGGCGGTCGCCAACTCGCTCGCCGGCGTGCAGGGCGGCGCGCGGCAGATCGAATGCACGATCAACGGCATCGGCGAGCGCGCCGGCAACGCGGCGCTCGAGGAGATCGTCATGGCGATCAAGACCCGCGCCGACGTCTTCCCCTACGAGACCGGCATCGACACGACGATGCTCACCCGCGCCTCGAAGGTGGTGGCGACCGCGACCTCGTTCCCGGTCCAGTACAACAAGGCGATCGTCGGCCGCAACGCCTTCGCGCACGAGAGCGGCATCCACCAGGACGGCATGCTCAAGCACACCCAGACCTACGAGATCATGACGCCGGAATCGGTCGGCGTCTCCACGAGCTCGCTCGTGATGGGCAAGCATTCGGGCCGCAACGCCTTTCGCTCGAAGCTCGCCGAACTGGGCTACAAGCTCTCCGACAACGAGCTCAACGACGCCTTCGAGCGCTTCAAGGCGCTCGCCGACCGCAAGAAGCACGTCTACGACGAGGACATCGAGGCGATCGTCGACGAGAAGATCGCGACCGCCCACGACCGCATGCGCCTCGTCTCGCTGACCGTGATCGCCGGCACGCGCGGGCCCCAGCGCGCGACGATGCGGCTCGCGATCGACGGCCGCGTCGTCACCGAGGAGGCCGACGGCAACGGGCCGGTCGACGCCGTCTTCAACGCGATCAAGGCGCTCGCGCCCCACGAGGCGACGCTGGAGCTCTATCAGGTCCACGCCGTGACCGAGGGCACCGACGCGCAGGCCGAGGTTTCGGTGCGTCTCTCCGCCGACGGCCGCTCGGTCACCGGCCGCGGCGCTGACCCGGATACGCTGGTGGCCTCCGCCAAGGCCTATCTCGTCGCTTTGAACAAGCTCGTCGCAAGAGGGGCGGGCATGCACGCCCAACACGCCGCGGCGGAGTGAAGAGTGGGAGCATCCCTCCCCGTAGGGGAGGGTGGCCCCTGGAGCGTCAGCGACAGGGGTCGGGTGGGGCCCGACGCGTGAAGAACGTTCTCCACCCGGGCCCCACCCGGCCTTTCTCGCTCCGCTCGAAAGTCCACCCTCCCCTACGGGGAGGGATGGGGCGGCGAGCATCCCTCCCCGTAGGGGGGGGTGGCCCCGGGAGCGGCCGCGGCCGGG
>NZ_JBKBQG010000062.1:0-18324 GCF_046292825.1 Salinarimonas sp.
GCCGGGTGTGGCCCGGGTCGAGATCATCCTCCAAACCTCGGGCCCCACCCGACCCCTTCGCTGCGCTCAGGGGCCACCCTCCCCTACGGGGAGGGAAGAACCGACTGCACCTCGATCTGATACCCCTCCGGGTCCTCGAAGACGAAGGCTCGGATTCCCAAAGACGGCACGTCGCGGGGGCTCGTGAGGGCGGCGACGTCGTGGGACGCCACGAAGGCGTGCCAGGCATCGACGTCGGGGACGCGCAGGCAGATCTGGACGGGTTTGGGGTCGGCGGCGCGGTGCATGCCGCGCGTCTCGTCGACGAGGCCGACATGGGCGCCGCCCGCGATCCGGTAGATCTTCGACCAGCCCTGGTCGATCGCGAGCGCGAGTCCGAGCACCTCCTCGTAGAAGCGCATCGCCCGCGGCAGATCGCGGAAATAGAGGAAGGTGATCGCGAGCTCGGGCGGGGCGGGGCGAGCGGCCATCAATACACCACCACCGAGCGGATCGACTTGCCCTCGTGCATCAGATCGAATGCGGTGTTGATCTCGTCGAGCGGCATCGTGTGCGTGATCAGGCTGTCGATGTCGATCTTGCCGTCCATGTACCAGTCGACGATCTTGGGCACGTCGGTGCGCCCGCGCGCGCCGCCGAAGGCGGTGCCCTTCCAGACGCGGCCGGTGACGAGCTGGAAGGGGCGCGTCGCGATCTCGCGGCCGGCCTCCGCCACGCCGATGACGATCGATTCCCCCCAGCCGCGATGGCAGCATTCGAGCGCCTGGCGCATCACGTCGGTATTGCCGGTCGCGTCGAAGGAGAAATCCGCGCCGCCGCCGGTGAGATCGACGATCGCCTGCACGACCTTGTCGTTGCCGATCTCGCGCGGGTTCACGAAGTCGGTCATGCCGAACTTCTCCGCGATCGCCCGCTTGGCCGGATTGATGTCGACGCCGACGATCCGGTCCGCGCCGACCATGCGCGCGCCCTGGATCACGTTGAGCCCGATGCCGCCGAGCCCGAACACGACGACGTTCGCGCCGGGCCACACCTTGGCGGTGTAGATCACCGCGCCGATGCCGGTCGTCACCCCGCAGCCGATATAGCAGATCTTGTCGAAGGGCGCGTCCTCGCGGACCTTGGCGAGCGCGATCTCGGGGAGGACCGTGAAATTGGCGAAGGTCGAGCAGCCCATGTAGTGGAAGAGGCTCGCGTCCTCGCAGGTGAAGCGGCTCGTGCCGTCGGGCATGACGCCCTGCCCCTGCGTCGCGCGGATCGCCGTGCACAGATTGGTACGGCGCGACAGGCAGCTCTTGCAGGAGCGACATTCCGGCGTGTAGAGCGGAATGACGTGATCGCCGGGCTTCAACGTGGTCACGCCCGCGCCGACCTCGCGCACGATGCCCGCGCCCTCGTGGCCGAGGATCGCGGGGAACTTGCCCTCCGGATCGAGGCCCGACAACGTGTAGGCATCCGTGTGGCAGACGCCCGTCGCCATCACCTCGACGAGCACCTCGCCCGCCTTCGGCCCGCCGATGTCGATCGTCTCGATGGTGAGCGGCTTGCCCGCTTCCCAGGCCACGGCTGCGCGCGTCTTCATGGCGTCTCTCCCCTCGCGATGGCCGCCGAGGGTGGCGGAGGCGGCCGCGGGGCGCAAGCGCGGCGATCGGCATTCCCGATGCGCTCGCGAAAACGGGAACGGGCGCGACCCGTGAGGCCGCGCCCGCTCCTGATCGTCCGTCGTCCTCGCCCGATCAGGCGACGTCGAACCGGTCGAGATTCATCACCTTGGTCCAGGCGGCGACGAAGTCCGTGACGAACTTCTCCGTCGCGTCGTCGCAGGCATAGACCTCGGCGAGGGCGCGCAGCTGCGAGTGCGAGCCGAAGATGAGGTCGGCACGGGTGCCGGTCCACTTCGTGGCGCCGGTCGCCCGATCGCGGCCGACGAACTCGGTCTGGTCGGACGAGGTCGCCGACCAGGTCGTGCCCATGTCGAGCAGGTTGACGAAGAAGTCGTTCGTCAGCGCGCCCGGACGGTCGGTGAAGACGCCGTGCGACGAGCCGTCCCAATTGGCGCCGATCGCGCGCAGGCCGCCGACGAGGACGGTCATCTCCGGCGCCGTCAGCGACAGGAGATGCGCCTTGTCGACCAGGAGCTCCTCGGGCGAGACCCGATAGGCCGCGCGCAGGTAGTTGCGGAAGCCGTCGGCCTCGGGCTCGAGCACCGAGAACGATCCGACGTCGGTCTGCTCCTGCGTCGCGTCCGTGCGGCCGGGCGTGAACGGCACCTCGATTGCGTGGCCCGCCTTGCGCGCCGCCTCCTCGACGCCCGCACAGCCGGCGAGCACGATGAGATCGGCGATCGAGACCTTCTTGCCGTCGGTCCGGCCGGCGTCGAAGGCGGCCTTGATGCCCTCGAGCTTGGCGAGCACCTCGGCGAGACGCGCCGGGTTGTTGACCTCCCAGTCCTTCTGCGGCGCGAGGCGGATGCGGGCGCCGTTGGCGCCGCCGCGCTTGTCCGAGCCGCGGAAGGTCGAGGCCGAGGCCCAGGCGGTCGAGACGAGGTCCTGCACCGAGAGGCCGGAGGCGAGCACCTGCGCCTTGAGCTCGGCGATCTCGGCCGCGCCGATCAGGGGATGATCGACCGCCGGGACCGGATCCTGCCACAGGAGCTCCTCGGCCGGCACTTCCGGGCCGAGATAGAGGACGCGCGGGCCCATGTCGCGATGCGTCAGCTTGAACCAGGCGCGGGCGAAGGCGTCGGCGAAGGCTGCCGGATCCTTGTGGAAGCGGCGCGAGATCTCTTCGTAGACCGGATCCATGCGCATCGCCATGTCGGCGGTGGTCATCATGAGGGGCACGCGCTTGCCCGATCCGTCGACCTGGGGCGCGTGGTCCTCCTCGCGCAGGTCCTTCGCCGCCCATTGCCAGGCGCCGGCGGGGCTCTTCACGAGCTCCCACTCGTAGCCGAACAGGACGTCGAAATAGCCCATGTCCCACTTGGTCGGATTGGGCGTCCAGGGACCCTCGATGCCACTCGTGATCGTGTCGACGCCGCGGCCGGTGCCGTGATTGTTCTTCCAGCCCAGCCCCATCATCTCGATGCCGGCACCCTCCGGCTCGCGCTCGAGATGGTCGGCGGTGGCCGCGCCGTGCGACTTGCCGAAGGTGTGACCGCCGGCGACGAGGGCGACCGTCTCCTCGTCGTTCATCGCCATGCGCGCGAAGGTCTCGCGAATGTCGCGGCCGGAGGCGACCGGGTCCGGCTTGCCGTTGGGGCCTTCCGGATTGACGTAGATGAGGCCCATCTGCACGGCGGCGAGCGGCGTCTCGAGCAGACGATCGCCCGTATAGCGCTTGTCGCCGAGCCACTCGGTCTCGGCGCCCCAATAGATGTCCTCCTCGGGCTCCCAGACGTCGACGCGACCGCCGGCGAAGCCGAAGGTCTTGAGCCCCATGTCCTCCAACGCGCAATTGCCCGCGAGGATCATCAGGTCGGCCCAGGACAGGCGCTGGCCGTACTTCTTCTTGATCGGCCACAGGAGGAAGCGGGCCTTGTCGAGATTGGTGTTGTCCGGCCAGGAATTGAGCGGGGCGAAGCGCTGCGTGCCCGCGCCCGCGCCGCCACGACCGTCCGCGGTGCGGTAGGTGCCGGCCGAGTGCCAGGCCATGCGGATGAAGAGCGGTCCGTAATGGCCGTAATCGGCCGGCCACCATTCCTGCGACGTCTTCATCAGCGCGTAGATGTCGTTCTTGACGGCCTGCAGGTCGAGCGACTTGAACGCGGCCGCGTAGTCGAAGCCCTTGCCCATCGGGCTCGACGCCGGCTGGTGCTGGTGCAGGATCTTCAGATCCAGCTGGTTCGGCCACCAATCGCGATTCGTGACGCGCTTGAGGCCGTGGACGGGGCAACCCCCCGTCGGCGGCGCAACCATCTCGTTCATGCCATCCTCCGCTTATTTGCAGTCGTGACGAGGCCGAGGATACCTATCCTGCCCCGTCGCCCGCGCGCAAGGGGTCCGTCGAGATCGGCTCGCGGCGTCTCGCCGTCGTCCCCTTGCGCCCGTCGGGCGCCCGCGCACCTCGATCTTGAACTTGCCCTGTTTTGTCGATCAGGTGAATTCGTATTTTCTGATGGGGACGATAAGCTGCGATGATGAACATCACCCTCAGACAGCTCGGCTATTTCGACGCGCTGGCCCGCCACGGCCATTTCGGCCGCGCGGCGGAGGCCTCCTCGGTGTCGCAGCCGGCGCTCTCCATGCAGATCAAGGAGCTCGAGCAGACGCTCGGCACGCCGCTCTTCGAGCGCAGCGGCCGCAAGGTCTCGCTCACCGGCTTCGGCGAGATCTTCGCCGAGCGCGTGCGCGACATCCTGCGATCGGTCGACGAGCTCGGCGCGCTCGCCCGCGCCTCGCGCACGGAATTCGCGGGCCGGTTGCGCATCGGGGTCATCCCCACGATCGCGCCCTATCTCCTGCCTCGCATCGTCGCGAGCCTCACGAAGCTCTATCCGAGCCTCGACATCCGGGTTCGCGAATCGATCACGCCGACCCTGATCCGCGACCTCTCCGAGGGCCGGCTCGACGCGGCGATCGTCGCGCTGCCGGTCTCCGAGCCGAGCTTCGAGGAAGTCGCCCTGTTCACGGAGAGCTTCGTCCTCGTGCGCCCCGAGGCGGATCGCGGCAAGCCCGTCCCGCCGCCGGAGACGCTCGCGCAGATGAAGCTCCTCCTCCTCGAGGAGGGCCATTGCTTCCGCGAGCAGGCTTTGTCCTTCTGCGGCACCGGCAATGCGCGCCCGCGCGAATTGATGGACGGCTCCTCGCTCTCGACGCTCGTCCAGATGGTGGGCGCGGGCATCGGCGTGACGCTGATCCCGGAGATGGCGGTGCCGGTCGAGACGCGCTCGGCGCCCGTCAGCATCGCGGCCTTCGAGGAGCCGCGCCCCTCGCGCACGATCGGCATGATCTGGCGCCGCTCGAGCCCCATCGCCCCCCAGCTGATGAGCATCTCGCGGGTCGTCGGCGCGCCCGTCGAGGGACCTGACAACGGCCCGTCTTTGCGCTAGCCCTCTCGTCCCCGAACGCGAGACGACGACGAGACGATGCCGGAGCTTCCCGAAGTCGAGACGGTGCGGCGCGGGCTCGAGCCCGCGATGGTCGGCGCGCGGTTCGTCGCCGTCGAGCAGCGCCGGCCGGACCTGCGCTTCCCCTTCCCCGCGCGCTTTCCCGCCCGGCTCGTCGGCGCGCGCGTCGAGGGGCTGTCGCGGCGGGCGAAATACCTCGTCGCGGACCTCTCGAGCGGCGAGAGCCTGATCATGCATCTCGGCATGACCGGCCGCTTCACGGTCGCGGCGCCCGGCGCGGGCGGCGCGATGCTCGGCGAATTCCACCACGAGGCCGGCGGCCTGCCCGCCCACGACCACGTCGTGTTCTCCTTCGATACGGGCGCGCGGATCACCTACAACGACGTGCGCCGCTTCGGCTACATGGACCTCGTCCCCACCGCCGGTCTCGCGACCTGCCGGCACTTCGCGACGCTCGGGCTCGAGCCGCTCGGCAATGCGCTCTCGGGCGAGGTGCTCGCCGATCTGTTCGCGCGCCGCATCGCGCCGCTCAAGGCCGCGCTCCTCGACCAGCGGCTGATCGCGGGCTTGGGCAACATCTATGTCTGCGAGGCTTTGTTCCGCGCCCGCCTCCACCCGGAGGCGCCGGCGGGCTCGATCGCGACGAAGACCGGCCGCCCGCGCGCGAGCGCCCATCGCCTCGCGCAGACCATCCGCGCGGTGCTCGAGGAGGCCGTCGCGGCGGGCGGGTCGACCCTGCGCGACTTCGCCCATGCCGACGGCTCGCTCGGCTATTTCCAGCACGCCTTCCAGGTCTACGACCGCGAGGGCGAGCCCTGCGTCACCCCCGGCTGCGGGCACGTCGTGCGCCGCATCGTCCAATCGGGCCGCTCGACCTTCTTCTGCGAGGGCTGCCAGAGGCGCTGAAGGCGCGCGAGGGCGCGCAAGCGTGCTCTTGCCGGCACGCAATGGCGCTCGTCGCCTCGCGCGCGTTATCACGGGCGGGGAATGCGAGAGGAGCGAGCGCGATGGGACTTCTGATCGACGGCCGCTGGCACGACCAGTGGTACGACACGGGCAAGACGGGCGGCCGCTTCCAGCGCCAGGATTCCCGCTTCCGCAACTGGATCACGCCCGACGGCGCGCCCGGTCCCTCCGGCGAGGGCGGGTTCGCCGCCGAGCCCGGCCGCTACCACCTCTACGTCTCCCTCGCCTGCCCCTGGGCCCACCGCACGCTGATCTTCCGCAAGCTCAAGGGCCTCGAGGACGCGATCTCGCTCTCGGTCGTGCATTGGCTGATGCGCGACGAGGGCTGGACCTTCGCCGAGGGGCCCGGCGTGATCGCGGACGAGGTCAACGGCGCGCGGGTGCTGCACGAGGTCTATACCCGCGCCGCCCCGGACTATACCGGCCGCGTCACCGTGCCGGTCCTGTGGGACAAGGCGCGCGGCACCATCGTGTCGAACGAGAGCGCGGAGATCATCCGCATGCTCAATTCCGCCTTCGACGGGGTGGGCGCCGCGCCCGGCGATTATTGCCCCAGCGATCTCCTCGGCGAGATCGACGCCGTCAACGCGCGCGTCTACGACGACGTGAACAACGGCGTCTACAAGGCGGGCTTCGCGACGACGCAGGACGCCTACGAGGAGGCGGTGCGGCCGCTCTTCGAGACGCTCGACTGGCTGGAGGAGCGCCTGACGGGCCGCGACTTCCTCGTCGGCGACCGCCTCACCGAAGCCGATTGGCGGCTGTTCACCACGCTCGTGCGGTTCGACCCGGTCTATGTCGGCCACTTCAAGTGCAATCTGCGCCGCATCGCCGACTACCCCGCCCTCTCCGCCTATCTCCGGCGCCTCTACCGCGTGCCGGGGATCGCGGAGACGGTGAATTTCGAGCACATCAAGCGCCATTATTACGAGAGCCACAAGACCATCAACCCGACGGGAGTGGTGCCGCTCGGACCGGTGATGGATCTGTGAGAGGGGAGCCGGGCGTGGGCTCTCGGAATTCGAAGATCGTTCGCTGCGGTGTCATCCCCGGCCGGAGCGCCGAAGGCGCGCAGGGAAAGGGGACCCGGCACGGGAAGACGCTTGCGTAGCAAGCTCTTGCGGCGGCGTCTAGCCGCCTGGTCGGCGGCCTATCGTGTGCTCCGCACATGTCTTCGCGCTGGGCCCCCTTCCCCTGCGCACGCTAAGCGTGCTCCGGCTGGGGATGACACCAAGAAGTGGCACGGAGCGCTCAACCCGGCGCGAGCTCGCGCTCCGCTTGCGCGAGGAGCTCGGTCAGATCGGGCAGCGCGCGCTCGGCCGCCTGGGCGCCGAGGTCGATCGCCTCGGCGGCGCGGTGGAACTCGAAGAGGCCGATCGGGGCGAGTTTCGGCGCGATCATCAGGTCCGGCGGGTCGCCTGCGAGGCGCGAGCGCGAGATGCGGTCCTGGGTGATGTTGAAGGCGTCGATCATCACGCTCGCGATGCCCGGCCCGAGCCGCGGCTTGACGCGTCGCCCGCGCACGCGATCGGCGGCGTCGCGGACGGGGCCGAAGAGGCCCCAGCGCCGCGGCTCCTCGATGACCGCCTCGACCACCTCGTCCTCGCCCTCGTCGTGGCCGAGCGACTGGATCGTGGTGCCCCGCAGCTTGAGGTCGCCGTTGAGGTTCACGCAGATGACGAGGTCGGCGCCGAGCGCGCGCGCCGTCGTCACCGGCACGGGATTGACCAGCGCCCCGTCGATCAGGAGCCGGCCGCGCACGCTCACGGGGTCGATGAGCCCCGGCAGCGCGTAGGAGGCGTTCACGGCCTGGACGAGAGGGCCCTTCGTCAGCCACACCTCGTGCCCGGTGCCGAGCTCGGTCGCGACCGTCGCGAAGGTCGTGCGCAGGTCCTCGATGCGCAGGCCCTTCAGGTCCGCCTCGAGCAGCCGGCGCAGGCGCTCGCCCGCGATCAGCCCCGAGGCGCCGATGTGGAAATCGAGAAGGCCGATGACGCGCCGCTTGGTCAGGCTGCGCGCGAAGGCCTCCAGATCGTCGAGCTTGCCCGCCGCGTAGCAGCCGCCGACGACGGCCCCGATCGAGGAGCCCGCGACGATTTCGGGCTCGATGCCCGCCCGGCTCAGGACGGCGAGGACGCCGATATGCGACCAGCCGCGCGCCGCACCGCCGCCGAGTGCGAGGCCGATCTTGAGCCGTCGCGGCTTGCGGGCGGGCTCCGACGCGCGAGCGGAGACGACCGGCTGCGCCGCCGCGGCCCCCTCCAGGGAGGGAGCGGCTCCGAACGCCCTGCGTGCGAGATCGTCCCACAGCATACCGACTGGTCTCCTTCGCGCGATCGAGTGTGCTCCCGATCTCTGAAAAGGACCTGAACAACGCCCCTACGAACGATACGATGCGTGCGCCGGCACGGATGCCGGTCGTGGGGTCGGTACGAATACGTGGCGGGCGGAGGCCTCAATCGCTCGCGAGCACGAGGACGTCGAAGGTGCGGTAGCGGGTCTGCGGCGCGCTCGCGCGCACGAAGCCGATCCGCGTCGCCTCCGGGCGCAGCAGATTGTCGTGGTGCGCCGGCGAAGCCCGCCAGGAGGCGAGCGCCGCGATCGGCTCGCGGTCCCCCGCGGCGAGGTTCTCGAAGGCCGCGCGGGCATCGACGCCGTTGCGGTGCAGGCGGCTCGGAAACCGGCCCGACGCGTTGTGGTCGAGCCGGTCGATCGCCGCGACCGCGCGCGCCTGCTCCTCCGCCGCCGCCATCAGGCGCGAATCGACGCGCACCGGCCCGAGCCCCTTCGAGCGGCGATAATCGTTGAGCGCGCCGGCGAAGCGCTCGGCGTGCTGGCGCTCGATCGTAATGGTGCCGCGGGCGGTGGGCGTCGCGCAGGCGGCGAGGAGGAGGCCGATCGCGCAGACGAGCGCGAGGAGCGGAAGCGTGCGGGGCATCTGGCGGGATCTCGGGAGAGAATCTGGGGAGAGATGTCGTCTCGCGGGTGTGGCGTGGCGCGCGGGCCGAATTGTGGCGATCACGCCGGCTCGTCGGGGAGGCTCGCGTCCTCGGGCAGGCTCTTGGGCGTCACGAAGCGGTCGAGCCGCCCCTCCCGCGGCACGGCCTCGCTCCATCGCTCCGCCGCGAGGTCGATCACCGCGAGCCCGCAGGTCGGATATTTCTCGCGCAGGCGGGCGAAGGCGTAGCGGTCGCCGTGGCCGACGAGGCCCATCGCGAGATCCTCCATGCCGGGATTGTGGCCCACCAGCATCAGCGTGCGCACGACGTCCGGCGTCTCGCGTACGATCCCGAGGAGCCGCTCGGACGACGCCTCGTAGATCCGCGGCTCCTCGCGGACCTCGACGGGACCGAGCGCGGGCGCCACCAGCGCCCAGGTCTCCCGCGTGCGCGCCGCCGAGGAGACGAGCGCGAGATCGGGCAGCAGCATCTCGGCGGCGAGATAGGCGCCCATCCGCGGCGCGTCGCGCCGCCCGCGCGCGGCGAGCGGCCGCTCGTGGTCGTCGAGCCCGTGTGGCCAATCGGACTTGGCGTGGCGCAGGAGGATGAGGCGTCGCATGCGTCGAGCCTAGCAGGGGCGGTCGGCTCTGTCTCCCCCACGCGGCCGCGGCTCGGGGTGGTGGTGCGGGGTTTTGGCGCGCGCCCTTCGTTTCACGCGCGTTCTTCGTACGATTTCCGGTCGGCGCGCTTTCGCCGGTGCATCGTTCCGCCGTGGATTTCGCCCGAGGCGGTCGATTTTCCGCTTGGCGAAACCGGCACGAGCGTTCACAAAAGCGTTGCAGAAACGTGATGGAAGCGAGGGCAGCGCCTCCCTTCGGGGAGGCGCAAGCGCAGCTCAAAGCGAGGAAATTCCCATGATCAACCGTCGGGTTCTTCTCGGCGCGACGTTCCTGGCCGGTCTCGGCATGGCGTCGGCCGCGTACGCGCAAGGGGGGCAGCGGACCCCGATCGAGATGTGGATCGGCCTCACCGGCCCGGCCCAGGAGCTCCTGATCGGGTTCGGCCAAGAATTCAACGAGATGCAGGACGAGTTCGAGGTCAACGTCGCCTTCCGCGGCCAGTATCCCGAGCAGCGCGCTGCCGCCATCGCCGCCTTCCGCGCCGGCAACCCGCCGCACATCATGCAGATGTTCGACGCCGGCACCGGCGACATGTTCGCCGCCCGCCAGGCGATCGTGCCGGTCTCGGAGGTCTACGAGCGCGCCGGTCTCGAATTCGATCCCGGCATCTTCCTCGCGCCGGCTGCCGGCTATTACGGCGCGGCCGACGGCACGCTGTTCTCGCAGCCGCTGAACGTCTCGACGGCGGTGATGTTCTACAACAAGGACGTCTTCGAGGCCGCCGGTCTCGATCCCGAGGCGCCGCCCGCCACCTGGCCCGAGCTGATCGACGCGGCCCGCCAGATCCGCGCGTCCGGCCATCCGTGCGGCTTCACCACGACCTGGATGGCGTGGATCATGCTCGAGCAGATGTCGGCGCTCCACGACATGCCGCTCTCCACCCAGGCGAACGGCCGCGAGGGTCTCGACGCCGTCCTCAATTTCGACAACGAGCTGATCGTGCGCAACGTCGCGACGCTCGCCGAGCTGCAGGGCGACCGCGTGTTCGATTACGGCGGACGCTCGAACGACGCCGCCGCGAAGTTCATCTCCGGCGAGTGCGGCATCCTGCTTCAGTCCTCCGGCGGTCACGGCGCGATCGCGCGCGATCTCGACGCCGAGTTCGGCGTGGCCCCCCTGCCCTATTGGCCGGATCTGATCGACGAGCCCTTGAACTCGATCGTCGGCGGCGCGAGCCTGTGGGTGTTCAACGCGCCCGGCCGCACCGACGAGGAGTTCCGCGGCGTGGCGAAGTTCCTCGAATTCCTCTCCTCGACCGAGGTGCTCACGCGCTTCGCCAAGGAGACGGGCTTCCTGCCGGCCACCAACGCCACCTTCGAGGCGATGCAGGAGGACGGCTTCTTCGACGAGAACCCGGGCCGCGACGTGCCCGTCCTGCAGCTCACCCGCGGCACGCCGACCGAGAACTCGTCCGGCTACCGCTTCGGCCGCTGGACCGAGATCCGCGACTTCTTCCACGAGGAGGTCGAGCGCGCGCTGCAGGGCCAGATCACGGCCGAGCAGGCGGTCGCGAACGCCGTCGAGCGCGGCAACGCGGCGCTGCGCGCCTTCGAGCGCACGGCCGCCAACTGACGACGCACGATTGATCGAGGCCCGCCGCCGGCTCCGCGCCGGGGGCGGGCCTCCCTCTTGGACGAGACGATCGCGGCGGGGGCCGACGGGGGCGATGCAGCGCAAAGTCATCTTCGATCACAAGCTGTTGCCGTACCTCCTCCTGGCGCCGCAGCTGATCATCACCGCGGTGTTCTTCTTCCTGCCGGCGGGACAGGCGATCTACATGTCCGTCCTGCGCGAGGACATGTTCGGCCTCTCCTCGGAATTCGTCGGGCTGGAGAACTTCCAGCGCGTGCTCGCCGAGCCGGCTTATGTCGCGGCGGTGTGGCGCACGGCGTTCTTCTCGATCGCGGTCTGCGTGCTCGCCCTCGTGCCAGCGCTCGTCCTCGCGGTCATGGTCGATCGGGTGATCAAGGGCGTCACCGCGATCCGGACCATCCTCGTCATCCCCTACGCCATCGCGCCCGCCGTCGCGGGCGTCCTGTGGCTCAACATGTTCAACCCGTCGGTGGGCGTCATCGCGCGGCTGATGCGCGATTGGGGCATCGGCTGGAATCCGCTGCTGAACGGCACCGACGCGATGATCCTCGTGATCCTCGCCTCCGCCTGGAAGCAGATCTCCTACAATTTCCTCTTCTTCCTCGCGGGGCTGCAGGCGATCCCGAAATCGCTCATCGAGGCGGCGGCGATCGACGGGGCGGGCGAGTGGCACCGCTTCCGCACCATCGTCTTCCCGCTGCTCGCCCCCACCACCTTCTTCCTCGTGACCGTGAACGTGGTCTACGCCTTCTTCGACACGTTCGGCGTGATCCACGCGGTGACCGGCGGCGGGCCGGCGCGGGCGACGGAGATCCTCGTCTACAAGGTCTATTACGACGGCATCATCGCCACCGATTTCGGCTCCTCGGCCGCCCAATCGGTGATCCTGATGGCGATCGTGATCGGGCTCACCGCGATCCAGTTCCGCTACATCGACCGCAAGGTGCACTACTGATGCAGACGATGAGCGACCGCACCCGCCTCGTCCCGATGCTCGTCATCGCGATCGGCATCCTGATCACGGCCTTCCCGCTCTGGATCACCTTCGTCGCCTCCACGCTGACGACGCGCCAGATCGCGCAGGGCATGCCGCTCTGGCCCGGCCAGCACATGGTCGAGAACTATCTCCAGGCCCTGTTCGGCTCGGCGACGACGCGCATCGTCTCGCCGCCGGTCTGGTCGATGATGTGGAACAGCCTGATCATGGCGCTCGTCATCGCCTTGGGGAAGATCGCGATCTCGATCGTCTCCGCCTACGCGGTGGTGTTCTTCCGCTTCCCCGGCCGGATGTTCTTCTTCTGGATGATCTTCATCACCCTGATGCTGCCCGTCGAGGTGAGGATCGTGCCGACCTACCAGGTCGTGTCCTCGCTCGGGCTCCTCAACACCTTCGCCGGGCTGACCGTGCCCCTGATCGCGTCGGCGACGGCGACGCTCCTCTTCCGGCAATTCTTCCTCACGATCCCGGACGAGTTGGTCGAGGCGGCGAAGATGGACGGCGCGGGTCCGATCCGGTTCTTCAAGGACGTCGTGCTGCCGCTGTCGGCGACGAACATCGCCGCTCTGTTCGTGATCCTGTTCATCTACGGCTGGAACCAATATCTCTGGCCGTTGCTCATCACGACGACGGCGAGCATGGACACGATCGTCATCGGCATCACCAAGATGATCGCCTCGGGCGATGCCGCCACCGACTGGCACACCGTGATGGCCACCACGATCTTCGCGCTCCTGCCGCCGACACTCGTCGTGCTCCTGATGCAGCGCTGGTTCGTGAAGGGCCTCGTCGACAGCGAGAAATGAGAGAGGCGCCGACAAGATGGCGACGATCGACATCAGATCCGTCCGCAAGTCCTACCTGACGACGGAAGTGATCAAGGGCATCGACTGCTCGGTGCGCGACGGCGAGCTCCTCGTGATGCTCGGCCCCTCCGGCTGCGGAAAGTCGACGCTGCTGCGCATGGTGGCGGGGCTCGAGCGCATCTCGAAGGGCGAGATCGCCATCGACGGGCGCGTCGTCAACGAGCTCGAGCCGAAGGACCGGAACATCGCCATGGTGTTCCAGAACTACGCGCTCTACCCGCATATGAGTGTGTTCGAGAACATGGCCTACGGGCTGCGGATCAAGGGCATGCCGAAGGCCGAGATCCAGGCGGCGGTGGAGCGGGCGGCGAAGATCCTCGAGCTCTCCGCCTATCTCGACCGCAAGCCGCGCCAGCTCTCCGGCGGCCAGCGCCAGCGCGTCGCCATGGGCCGCGCGATCGTGCGCTCGCCCTCCGTCTTCCTCTTCGACGAGCCGCTCTCGAACCTCGACGCGAAGCTGCGCACGCAGATGCGCATCGAGATCAAGAAGCTGCAGACCGCGCTCGGCATCACGAGCCTCTACGTCACCCACGATCAGGTCGAGGCGATGACGCTCGCCGATCGGATCATGGTGATGAATTCGGGCGTCGCCGAGCAGATCGACACGCCGATGAACGTCTACGCCCACCCGGCGAGCATCTTCGTCGCGGGCTTCATCGGCTCGCCGGCGATGAACTTCGTGGGCGGGAGCGTCGGCGCGGACGGCGTCTCGGTAGCGCTCGAGAGCGGGGCCGCCTTGCGCGACCTGCCGCGCCCGGTCGAGGCCGCGCGCGGGCGGCCCGTCACCCTCGGAATCCGCCCGGAGCATCTCGAGATCGTGCCGATCGAGCGCGCGGACCTGCGGCTCGAAGCCGTCCTCGTCGAGACGCTCGGCGCCGACACCGTCGTCCACGGCACGCTCATCGACCGCGACGGCACCGCGCTCGCGGTCGCGGGCGAAGGCGGCCGCACGCTCGCCGCCCGCGTTCCGGGCCATGTCCGCGTCGTCGAGGGCGAGGTCCTGCCGCTGCGCATCGCCGACGGCGCCCTCCACCTCTTCGACCGCGAGACGGGCCTGCGCATCGCGGAGGGGTGAGAGGGGGGGGGGCTACCCTTTTTCCCTCTCACGGTTGTCATCCCGGACGCCGAAGGCGATCCGGGACCCATATCCACGACGCATCGGTCGCAGCCTGTAGGCTGCGTTTCATCCCGCGCTCAGAGGATGCGAAGCGAGCGCGGCATGCGCGCTCGGACGTGTCGTCGTGGGTATGGGTCCCAGGTCCGCTTCGCGGCCCGGGATGACACCATCCCGCTCGTTTTCGAGGTTCGAGGGGAAGGAGAGCGCCGGCGGCTCTCGGTCAGGTCCCCGAACAACCGCGCCCCCCCCCACCCGCACAAAAAAGAGCCGCCGGAGGGCGGCTCTGAAGTCGTCAACAGGGAGGCGTCAAACAGAGTGGACAGGAGCCACTCGCATCCAGAGGACCTGGATGCAGCATTCATGAACCAAAAACCTTAACGCCCGGTAAACGACATGCGCGCGATCGTCGAATCCTGGCCCGAAGCGGCACAGGTCGCGGCGATCAGCGCACGGCGTTGCCGCTCGCCGGCTTGAAGAAGGCGTCGGCGGCGCTGCGGGTGTCGGCCTTTCGCGCGCGGGCGGCCTCCAGCCGTGCGATCTCTTCCTCGAGCGCGGCGATCCGCTCGTCGATCTCGGAGATCGAGAGGGTGGCGAGGTCCTCGCCGATCGTGTGCGTCCGCGGTCGCGGGCGGGATTGCTCCTCGCCGAAGGGATCGAAAGCCATGGCTGCCATCTCCATCTCGCCTCGAAGCCTCCCATCATAGTGGAAACGGCCGCTCGCCGCCACCGCGACCGCGATGCGCATCGCCGCCGGTTGCCTCGCCGCCGCGCCCGTGTGAGGCTCCCGCGCGAAACGACAGGAGGCGACGCCATGACGACATCCCTGCCCCGCACCATGCGCGCCGTGATCGCCGAGGGCGGCGGCGGGCCGGACGTGCTGCGCGTGATCGAGCGCGAGGTCCCCTCCCCCGGCGCGGGCGAGATCCTGGTGCGCGTCGACGCCGCCGGCATCAACCGGCCGGACGTGATCCAGCGCGTCGGCGACTACCCGCCCCCGCCCGGCGCGCCCGACGTGCTCGGCCTCGAGATCGCCGGCACGGTCGTCGCGCGCGGGCCGGGCGCGGAGCGCTTCGCGACGGGCGCCCCGGTCATGGCGCTCGTGCCCGGTGGCGGCTATGCCGAATTCTGCCTCGTCCACGAGGACAACGCGCTCCCCGTTCCCGACGGCCTCTCCATGGTCGAGGCGGGCGCGATCCCCGAGACCTATTTCACGGTGTGGACGAACGTCTTCGACCGCGGCCGCCTGCGCGCGGGCGAGACGCTTCTCGTCCACGGCGGCACGTCCGGCATCGGCACGACCGCGATCCAGCTCGCCAAGGCGTTCGGCGCGACCGTGATCGCCACTGCCGGCTCGGAGGAGAAGTGCGAGGCCTGCCTGCGGCTCGGCGCCGACCGCGCCGTGAACTACCGGAGCGAGGATTTCGTCGCCGCCGTGAAGGCGCACACCGCCAGGAAGGGCGCCGATCTCATCCTCGACATGGTCGGCGGCTCCTACATCGCCCGCAATTACGACGCCGCCGCGATCGAGGGCCGCATCGTCCAGATCGCCTTCCTGGAGAGCGCCAAGGTCGAGGTCGATTTCCGCAAGCTGATGCTCAAGCGCCTCTGGCACACCGGCTCGACGCTGCGCCCCCGCTCGGTCGGCGAAAAAGCCGAGATCGCCCGCGCGCTCGCCGACCACGTCGTGCCGCTCCTCGCCCAGGGCCGCTGCAAACCGGTGATCGACACGGTCCTGCCGCTGGAGAAGGTGCGTGAGGCGCACGAACGGATGGAGTCGAGCGCGCATGTGGGGAAGATCGTTTTGAGGATGTGAGGGGGGGTGTCATCCCCGGCCGTAGGTCGCATCAGCGACCGCGGGGGAAGGGAACCCAGCGGCCATACGAGATCTCCGACGAGGGGCGCGTCTCGGGGTCGCGTGTTATTTTAGGCTTAGCCGGAATTCGCCAGCGTGTCAATAACGGATAAACCGAAAAAGAGAGGCCGACCGGCGACGGGGCGCGATCCGATGCTCGGCTTCCGCGCCGGGGACGCGTTCCGCCGCGCCGTCGACGAAGCCGCCGCGCGCGAGGGCGTCGGCCGCTCGGAGCTCATCCGGCGCGCAGTCGTCGCCTATCTGCGGGAGCGCGGGCTGACGGCGGACTGACCTCACCCCACCTTCCCGTAGCTCGCGAACTTCTCCGCGACGCGCGCCATCTCGTCCGCATCGAGCACCACCGGTTCGAGGCCGGCGGCGAGGAGGGCGAGGTATTGGCCGGCCAAGTTCTCCACCTCGCCCGCGATCGCGAGCGCGCCGTCGAGGGTCGCGCCGATGGCGATGACGCCGTGATTGGCGAGCAGCACCGCCTTGCGGCCATCCAGCGCGCGCACGGCGTTCTCCGCGAGCGCGTCGGTGCCGAAGGTGGCGTAATCGGCGACGCGGATGTCGGGCCCGCCGCAATAGGCGACCATGTAATGGAAGGCGGGGATCGGCCGGCGCGCGCAGGCGAGCGCGGTGGCCTTGGGCGAATGGGTGTGGACGATCGCCCGCGCGTCGGGGCGCGCGGCGTAGATCGCCGCATGGAACGGCGCCTCCGAAGAGGGTTTTCGAGCGCCCGCGCGCACGCTTCCGTCCTCGGCGAGGTCGACGATGTCGGCGGGCTCCATCGCGGCATAAGGCAGGCCCGACGGGGTGATCAGCATGCCGCCCGCGATCCGCGCCGAGACGTTGCCCGATTTCGACGGCGCGAAGCCCGCCGCGTCCATCGCTTTGGCCACGCGCACGATGTCCGCGCGCAACGCCCCCTCGTCGATCGTCATTCCGCCGCCTGCCGCGCGTGTTCCGGATAGAGGCCGGCCAGCCCCGCCCGCGAGGCTTCGCACACGCCGCGCTCGGTGATCAAGCCGGTGACGAGGCGCGACGGGGTGACGTCGAAGGCGGGGTTCGCGGCGGGGCTGCCGGGGGCGACCACGCGCACGGTCTCGATGCGCCCGTCGTCGGTCTCGCCGACGAGATGGGTGACCTCGCGCGCGCTGCGCTCCTCGATCGAGATCTCGGCGACGCCGTCGCGAAGCGCCCAATCGATGGTGGTCACGGGCAGCGTCACGTAGAAGGGCACGCCGTTGTCCTTGGCCGCGAGCGCCTTGAGATAGGTGCCGATCTTGTTCGCGACGTCGCCGTCGGCGGTGGTGCGGTCGGAGCCGACGAAGCAGATGTCGACCTGTCCGTGCTGCATGAGATGACCGCCGGCATTGTCGACGATCACCGTGTGCGGAACGCCGTGGGCGCCGAGCTCGTAGGCGGTGAGCGCCGCGCCCTGGTTGCGCGGCCGCGTCTCGTCGACCCACACATGGACCGGCACGCCGGCGTCGTGCGCCTGGTAGATCGGCGAGATCGCGGTGCCCCAGTCGACGGTGGCGAGCCAGCCCGCATTGCAATGGGTGAGCACGTTGACGGTGCGCCCGGTACGCGCGTGGATCTCGCCGAGGATCTTCGCGCCGTGCACGCCGATCATGCGGTTCTGCTCGACGTCCTCGTCGCAGATCGCCCCCGCCTCGGCCCAGGCGGCGGCGATGCGGCGCTCGGGCGGCGAAAGCGGGCGCAGCACGGCCGCGACGCGCGCGAGCGCCCAATGCAGGTTCACCGCGGTCGGACGCGTGCGCGCGAGCCGCGCGAGCGCCGCCTCGAGCGCCGCGTCGGAGGCGTCGCGCATCATCGCGAGCGCCAGGCCGTATGCGGCCGTCGCGCCGATGAGGGGCGCGCCGCGCACCTTCATCACCTCGATCGCCACCGCCGCGTCCTCCAGCGTCGCGAGGCGCTCGAGCGCGAAATCGAAGGGAAGCTTCGTCTGGTCGATGATCGAGACGCCCTCCCCGTCCTGCGCGGGAAAGATCGTCCGGTAATGCCGTCCGTGTATCCGCATCCTCGCCTCCACCGATCGCGCCCCCGCCAGAGAGCCGCAATCGCTGCGCGCGGTCAAGGACATCCCTCCCCGCAGGGGAGGGTGGCCCCTGGAGCGGAGCGACAGGGGTCGGGTGGGGCCCGTGGCTCGACGCGAATCCTCCACCCGGGCCCCACCCGGCCTTTCTCGGCTTCGCCTCGCAAGTCCACCCTCCCCTACG
>NZ_JBKBQG010000063.1:0-17164 GCF_046292825.1 Salinarimonas sp.
GGGAGGGGTTAGGGGTGGGGGGCGGTGGGGCTCGTGGGATGGTTTGTGGTCATGCTCCGGCGGATGGGCCGAGCATGCCTCCCCACCCGCTCCACACGCTCCACCGCCCCCCACCCGTACCCTCCCCGCCGCTTCGCGGGGGGAGGGGGACGTCGGCGTCGAGTTCATCTATCCGCCGATCGTCACGCGCCGTCGAACACCACCTCCCCCGCGACCATGGTCAGCGCCACCCTCCCCTCGAGCCGCGCCTCGTCGAAGGGCGTGTTCTTGGAGCGGGAGCGCAGTTCGGCCTTGTCGAGGACGTAGGGCTCGTCCGGGTCGAAGACGATGAGGTCGGCAGGGGCGCCGCGGGCGAGGCGGCCCTGGGGGAGGCCGAGGATCTCGGCGGGGCGGGTCGAAAGCGCGCGCAGGAGCGCAGGCAGCGCGATGCGGTCGGCGTGGACGAGGCGCAGCGCCGCCGAGAGCAGCGTCTCGAGCCCGACCGCGCCGTTCGCGGCCTCCGCGAAGGGCAGCCGCTTCGTCTCGACGTCCTGGGGATCGTGGTCGGAGACGATCACGTCGACCACCCCCTCGACCAGAGCCTCGATCATCGCCTGCCGGTCCGCCTCCGCGCGCAGCGGCGGCGAGAGCTTGAAGAAGGTGCGGTAATCGCCGACATCGACCTCGTTGAGCGTCAGATGGTTGATCGACACGCCGCAGGTGAGCCCGATCCCCGCCTCCTTGGCGCGCCGCGCGATCTCGACGGAATCGGCGCAGGAGACGAGCGGGGCGTGCAGCCGCGATCCGGCGAGGCGGGCGAGGCGCACGTCGCGCTCGAGCACGATCGTCTCCGCCTCGCGGGGGATGCCGAGAAGCCCGAGCCGCGTCGAGAACTCGCCCTCGTTCATCACCCCGTCGCCGACGAGATCGGGATCCTCGCAATGGTTCATCACGAGCGCGCCGACGTCGCGGGCATAGAGGAGCGCGCGGCGCATCACGCGCGGATTGGTGACGCAGCGCGCGCCGTCCGTGAAGGCGACGGCGCCGGCCTCGCCCAAAAGGCCGAACTCGGTCATCTCGCGCCCGGCGAGGCCCTTGGTCAGCGCGGCGGCGGGGAGGACGCGCACGCAGGCGGTGTCGCGCGCGCGGCGCATGACGTAATCGACGATCGCCGGCTCGTCGACCGCGGGGTTGGTGTCGGGCATGGTCACGATCGTGGTGACGCCGCCCGCGGCCGCCGCCTCGCTCGCGCTCTTGAGCGTCTCGCGGTGCTCGGCGCCGGGCTCGCCGACGAAGACGCGCATGTCGACGAGGCCCGGCGCGAGCACGCGCCCGCCGCAATCGATCACCCGCGCGCCCTCCGGCAGGTTCGGCTGCGCGCCCCAGACCACGTCGGCGATGGTCTCGCCGCGCACGAAGAGCGCGCCGGAGCCCTCGCGCAGGGTATCGGGATCGACGAGATGGGCGTTGACGAAGACGGTCGTCATGGGTCTCACCCGTTCGGCAGGTGGGAGGCGAGCGCCTCGAGCACGGCCATGCGCACGGCGACCCCCATCTCGACCTGTTCCTTGATCAGCGATTGCGGCCCGTCGGCGACGTCGGAGGCGATCTCGACGCCGCGATTCATCGGGCCCGGATGCATCACGAGCGCGTCGGGCTTCGCGTAGCCGAGCTTTTCCTGATCGAGCCCGTAATAGCGGAAATATTCCTTCACGGAGGGCACGAAGGAGCCGTTCATGCGCTCGCGCTGGAGGCGCAGCATCATCACGATGTCCGCCCCCGCGAGCCCCTCGCGCATGTCCGTGTAGCACGGATAGCCCAACGCCCGGATGCCGGCAGGGAGCAGCGTCGAGGGCGCGACGAGGCGCACCTGCGCGCCCATCGCCGCGAGCAGGATCATGTTCGAGCGCGCGACCCGCGAATGCAGGATGTCCCCGCAGATCGCGACGACGAGCCCCGCGATCCGCCCCTTGTTGCGGCGGATGGTCAGCGCGTCGAGGAGCGCCTGCGTCGGATGCTCGTGGGCGCCGTCGCCGGCATTCACCACCGAGCAATCGACTTTCCGCGCGAGGAGATGCACCGCGCCGGCCGCGTGGTGGCGCACGACGATGATGTCCGGCCGCATGGCGTTGAGCGTCGCGGCGGTGTCGATCAGCGTCTCGCCCTTCTTCACCGAGGAGGAGGCGACCGACATGTTCATCACGTCCGCCCCGAGCCGCTTGCCGGCGAGCTCGAAGGAGGCCTGCGTGCGTGTCGAGGGCTCGAAGAAGAGGTTCACCTGCGTGCGGCCGCGCAAGGTGGACTTCTTCTTCTCGATCTGGCGGGAGACGTCGACCTCCCGGTCGGCGCGATCGAGGAGCGCCTCGATGTCGACGGGCGAGAGCCCCTCGATGCCGAGGAGATGGCGATGGGGAAAGGGCGGGCGCGGATCGGACATGGGCCCATTCCTATAGAGAGGTGCGCGGGCGGAGCAAGCGGATCGAGAATCGCGGTAGGCTCCCCTCCCCCGACGACCAGGAGACGCCCCGCATGACCGCCCTCCCCTCCCTGATGCCGCCGATCGAATACGAGGACGCCACGCCGCAGGTGCGGGCCGTCTACGACGATATCCGCGCGACCCGGAAGACCGATTTCATCAACAATTTCTGGAAGGTGCTTGCCCACGATCCGGCGATGCTCGCCCGCACCTGGGAGAAGCTCAAGGCGGTTATGGCGGAGGGCGCGCTCGATCCCCTCACGAAGGAGCTCATCTACGTGGCCGTCTCGGCGACGAACGGGTGCGAGTACTGCACCTATTCGCACACCGCCGCCGCCAGGGCGAAGGGCGCGAGCGACGCCATGCTGATGGAGGCGCTCGCCGTCGCCGCCGCCGCCAACGAGACGAACCGCCTCGCCAACGCGCTGCGTCCCCAGGTCGACGCGGCGTTCCTGCCGCGCGCGGGAGGGGGGTAGTCCTTTCTCCCCTCTCCCGAAAGTAATCCGACAAAGTTTCTTCCGGATTCCAGAAGAGCTCAGAGGCTCCGAGGAACTCGACGGTCTCCCGTCCCCTTGCGGGGTTAGGAGTCCATACATCGTCATTCCTGCATGCGTTCGGCGGAAACGCGCGATTTTGTGTTCCTGGAAGGTCGAAAACCTAGCCACCGCCGTCATTCCGGGGCGCGAAGCGAGCCCGGAACCTAGACTCCCGACGCTGGTTCGAGCGCGCATGCGCGCTCGTTGCACGAATTCACGCCGCGGATGCGTCGAGGGACGCAGCCTATAGGCTGCTCATCCGAGGTCGGGGTTCTGGGTTCCGGGCTCGCTTCGCGCCCCGGAATGACGGCGTCCGACGGCGCCTCGTCGTCTCTTCCCAAGCGCAGATCCCTCTCCCGTCCGGGAGAGGGGTCCTCTCGGGCTCACGCCTTCTCCAGAACGTAAGTCCCCGGCGCGTCGCAGATCGGCTCGAGCTTGCGGCCGCCGGGCTCGCGGGCCTTGACGCGTTTGGGCGCCTGCGCCTCGATCCAGGAGAGCCAATAGGGCCACCAGCTGCCCGGATGCTCGGTCGCCTTCGCGATCCAGTCCTCGAGCTCGCCCTCGACGGGCCCGTTCGTCCAGTACTGGTATTTGGGCTTGGCCGGCGGGTTGACGACGCCCGCGATGTGGCCCGAGCCGGCGAGCACGTATTCGACGGGCCCGCCGAAGGATTTGGAGCCCACGAAGACCGAGCGGGCGGGGGCGATGTGGTCCTCGCGCGTGGCGAGGTTGAAGATCGGGATCGCGACCTTGCCGAGGTCGATGCGGATGCCGGCGATCTCCATCCGCCCCTGCGTGAGGTTGTTCTCCAGATAGCAATTGCGCAGGTAGAACGAGTGGTTCGCGGCCGGCATGCGCGTCGAATCGGAGTTCCAGTAGAGGAGGTCGAAGGGGAACGGCGCCTGGCCCTTCAGGTACACGTTGACGATGTAGGGCCAGATCAGGTCGTTGGGCCGCAGCATGTTGAACGCCGCCGCCATGCGCGATCCCTCGAGATAGCCGCGCGCCTCCATGCTCTCCTCGACGGCGCGAACGCCCGCCTCGTCGGCGAAGATCTTCAGGTCGCCGGCATGGGTGAAGTCGACCTGCGTCGTGAACAGGGTCGCGCTGGTGATTCGGTCGTCGCCGCGCGCGGCCATGTAGCCGAGGGCGACCGAGAGGAGCGTGCCGCCGACGCAATAGCCGATCGCGGTGACCTGCTTCTGCCCCGTCGCCTTCTCGATGGCGCCGAGCGCCTCGAAGATGCCCTCGCGCATGTAGTGCTCGAAGCTCTTCTGCGCGAGCCTCTCGTCTGGGTTGACCCAGGAGATGCAGAACACGGTGAGCCCCTGGGACACGGCCCAGCGGATGAAGCTCTTCTGCTCGTTGAGATCGAGGATGTAGAACTTGTTGATCCACGGCGGCACGATCAGGAGCGGGCGCTCGAGCACCTCGTCCGTCATGGGGGAATACTGGATCAGCTCGATCAGCTCGTTGCGGAAGACGACCTTGCCCGGGGTGGTGGCGAGGTTCACGCCGACCTTGAAGCGCGTCGGGTCGGATTGGCGGATCTTGAGCTCGCCGCCGCCCGCCTCGATGTCCTCCGCGAGCATCTGCATGCCGCGCACGAGGTTGGCGCCGCTCTCGCGCATCGTCTCGCGGATCAGCTCGGGATTGGTGGTGAGGAAGTTCGAGGGCGAGAGCGCGGAGGACACCTGCTTCACGTAGAAGCGCGCCTTCTGCCGCGTCGGCTCGTCGATGCCCTCGGCCTCCTCGACCATGCTCTCGGCCCAGCGCGAGGTCGCGAGATAGGCCTGCTTGAGGAAGTCGAAATAGGCGTTGTCGTCCCAATCGGGATCGGCGAAGCGCGAATCCTTCGGATCGGGCGCGATCGCGGGGGCGACGCCGTCCCCCTGCATCCGGCGCAGAGACGTCGCCCAGATCTCGAGAAAGCTCTTGCCGAGGCGCGCCTGCGCCTCGATCGCTTTCTGGGGATCGATCAGCCAGCGCTCGGTGACGTGCACGAGCGTCTTGACCATGTCGCTCATCTCGTCGGCCATGCCCGTCTTGGCACGCCGCTCCTCGATCGGCTTGAGGTAGGCCGCCGTCGCCTTGCCGTATTCCTCCACCAGACGGGCCATGTTCCGAGACATCTCCTCGAAATCGGGCACCTGGTGTTGGACGGGATTGGCGCGCGGACCCTCCGAACGCTTGTTGTCGCTCACGGACGCTTCCCCCTTTGGATCGGCACTTGCGTTGCGCCGCCCTTTCGACACTGTACGCCTGCCCTTATGTCGTCGCTACCCCGGATGACGCCCGATGCCGCGTCTTCCGCTCCTCGAGGTGACCATGACCGCCACGATTCGCCGCCTCTCCATGGCCACGCTCGCCGCCGCGGCCGCGATCGGTCTGTCCGCCTGCGCGGGCGACGTGAACCCGGTCCGCGACGTCTTCGTCGGCGCCGGCATAGGGCCGCAGACGCGCGAGGCGCCGGATTTCGTGACCGAGAGTCGCACCCCGGGCGCGCCCGGCTTCGTGCCGATCGGCCTCGTCCCGCCTGACCGCGAACTCGCGCCGAAGAGCCCCGAGGAGGTCGCCGAGGCGGAGGAGGAGCTGCGGCGGCTCGTGGACGCGAACGCGGCGCGCGCCGACGCCGCGCGCCGGCTGACGGTCGCGCCGGCGCCCGAGCCCGTCCGCGTCGACCCCGCTCCCGCCATCGACCGCGATCTCGCCCCGCCGACGCTGCGCTGAAATCGCGCGGGGCTGGCCGAACGAACAGCTGCGCGCAAGCGCGCGAAATGATATCGAGGTTGCGCCCGGGGCGCGTCTGCCCCCGCCATTCGGAAGAGATCGAGGATGACGACGAACTTCCACAGCATCAAGCGCCTGCCGCCCTACGTCTTCGAGGAAGTCAATCGGATCAAGGCGGCCGCTCGAGCTCGCGGGGCCGACATCGTCGATCTCGGAATGGGCAATCCGGACCTCGCGGCGCCCGCTCACGTCGTCGCCAAGCTCGCCGAGACCGCGGGCAAGCCGCGTACGGACCGGTATTCCGCCTCGAAGGGCATCGGCGGGCTGCGGCGCGCGCAGGCCGCCTATTACGGCCGCCGCTTCGGCGTGAAGATCGACCCCGATCGGCAGGTCGTGGTGACGCTCGGCTCGAAGGAGGGCTTCGCCAACATGGCGCAGGCGATCACCGCGCCCGGCGACGTGGTGCTGGTGCCCAACCCCTCCTATCCGCTGCACGCCTTCGGCTTCCTGATGGCGGGGGGCGTGATCCGCTCCGTGCCGGCCGAACCGACGCCGGCCGTGTTCCCCGCGCTCGAGCGCGCGGTGGCGCATTCGATCCCCAAGCCGATAGCGCTCGTCGTGTGCTATCCGTCGAACCCGACGGGCATGGTCGCCTCGCTCGATTTCTACAAGGACCTCGTGGCCTTCGCCAAGAAGCACGAGCTGATCCTTCTGTCCGATCTCGCTTATGCCGAGATCTATTTCGACGACGTGCCCCCGCCCTCGGTGCTGCAGGTGCCCGGCGCGCTCGACGTCGCGGTCGAGTTCACGTCGATGTCGAAGACCTTCTCGATGGCGGGTTGGCGCATCGGCTTCGCGGTCGGCAACGATCGGCTGCTCGCGGCGCTCGCGCGCGTGAAGTCCTATCTCGATTACGGCGCCTTCACGCCCATCCAGGTCGCCGCGACGGCCGCGCTCAACGGGCCGGACGATTGCATCAAGGAGATGCGGGCGATCTACAAGCGCCGCCGCGACGCCCTCGTCGAGAGCTTCGCCAAGGCCGGCTGGGAGCTGCCGCCGCCGAGCGCCTCGATGTTCGCCTGGGTGAAGATCCCCGAGCGCTTCCGCGAGATGGGCTCGCTCGAATTCTCGAAGCTCCTCGTCGAGAAGGCCGAGGTCGCGGTCGCGCCGGGCATCGGCTTCGGCGAGCACGGGGACGAGTACGTGCGCATCGCGCTGGTCGAGAACGAGCAGCGCATCCGCCAGGCCGCGCGCAATCTGCGCCGCTTCTTCGACAACGCGGACCAGACGCTGCACAACGTCCTGCCGATGGTGAAGACCGGGTGAGCCGCGTCGACGAGCCGGGCCGCCGCCGGAGCTTTCGCAACGGCGGCGCCCGGCCCGTCACATCAGCTTGAGGCCCCTGAGGCTCGCGTGGCCGTCGCGGCCGACGATGATGTGATCGTGCACGACGATGCCGAGCGGGCGGGCCGCCTCGACGATCTCGCGCGTCATCCGCACGTCGGCGGCGGACGGGGTCGGATCGCCCGAGGGGTGATTGTGGACGAGGATGATCGCCGTCGCCGAGAGCTCGAGCGCGCGCTTGACCACCTCGCGCACGTAGACCGGCGTGTGGTCGACGGTCCCCTCCTGCTGCACCTCGTCGGCGATGAGCCCGTTGCGCTTGTCGAGGAAGAGCAGGCGGAACTGCTCCTTTTCCGAAAAGGCCATCGCGGCGCGGCAATATTCGATCACGGTCGACCAGGCGGAGAGCACCGGGCGCTTGGCGACCGCGCCGCGCGCGAGACGCCGGCCCGCGGCCGCGACGACGGCGAAATCGGTGATCGTCGCCTCTCCGAGCCCCTCGACCTCGGACAGACGCGCGCGCGGCGCCGCGATCGCCTCGGCGAAGCCGCCGAAGCGGCGAATCAGCGCCTTGGCGTGCGGCTTCACGTCCCGCCGCGGGATCGACCGGAAGAGCACGAGCTCGAGCAGCTCGTAATCCGGCAGCCCCTCCTCCCCGACCTCCAGAAAGCGCGCCCGCAGCCGCTCGCGGTGGCCGTGATAATGCGCACCCTCGTCCTCGAGCCCCATCGTCCCGCCCCGCGCCGAGTCGTCGAGGCGATCCTAGAGGTTTTGCGCGAGGGGGACAAAAGTGTTTTGGTTGTGGGGTTTTCGCGTGGAGAATGCAATCGCGTACCGGGCGCACGATCGCCACGCTTGACACCCCATGAGTACAGGGCATCAAGACGCCTCAGACCGATCTTGATTTGGTCAGAAGGCGCCTTCGCGACGCGGAGTCTCATTATTCTTCAATGCATGGACCGGAGAATAGCCGATGAGCAAGAAAACAACAGCGATTCACGCCAGTGGCGATAACGTGTTCGCCGATCTCGGCCTCCCGGATTCCGAGACCCACGCCTTGAAAGCAAAGCTCGTTGCCGAGCTGTATCGGATGACGACCGAGCGTGGGTTGACGCAGACCAAAGCCGGCGAGGTCATGGGGATCTCTCAGCCCGAAGTCTCGCGCCTTTTCAGAGGAAGTTTCAGAGAGTACTCGGTCGACCGCCTGCTCGGCTTCCTTACGGCATTCGACAACGACGTCGAGATCGTCGTCCAGCCCCGCTCGTCGGGGAGCGGACGAGGTCGCATCACCGTTGTGCCGCAGAACGCATGACGCTTCGACTGCCGCCCCCGCCGCAAGACGGCGGGGGCGTGCTTCGGCGGGTCCGAGCGTCGCTCAGCCGGCGATCTCGCCGCCGGCGCGACGGCTCGCCATGAAGCGATCGAAGGCCTCGCGGTCCTTCTGGCGGCGCAGCTCCTCGACGAAATCGGCGAAGGCGCGCTCGTCCTCCTCGAGCTTGCGGCGCTCGGCCTCGAGCCGCTCGAGGACCTCGGCGCGATACGCGTCGAAGGCGTGGTTGCCGGTGCCGCTCGTCTCGCGGGCAAGGCCGGGTGCGATGTCGGCGAGCGCGCGCCGCGCCCCGCTCTTCCAGCCGTTGGTCAAGGTGCTCATGTCGGGTCTCCAGGCATAATAGGCGAGGAGCGCGAGCCCCGCCGGCCAGAACAGGACGAACGCGACGACCATCGCCGCGATCTCCCAACCGTTGCGGAAGAAGCCGCCTTTGCGGCCGTTCCGGTTCTTGCGGCGCTTGCCGCAGCCGCGGGCCTCCTCGACGGGGGCGTCGGCGATGGCGGTGGCGATGGTCACGTCCGGCTCCTCATGTGAATGTCCTTCACATTTAGGTAGGCGGCGGGGTGGCGGGTTGCAAGGGTCGGACCGCCCCGCTCGTGCGAAAAGCTTGCGGAGGCGGCCCGCGGCTGCGAAGAGAGCCGCGCGCCCGCCCTCGACCGCCGGATCCCGAAGATGCCGACCGATCTCGTCGCGACCCTGATCTCCCCCCTCCCCTGCCTCGACGAGGCCCTGATCGCCCGCGCCGCCGCCGTCCTGCCGGGCGCGCAGGCGCGCGTGCTCGACGATCGTCGCGCGATCGACCTCGCCTTCGCGCCGGGCGATCCGGACGACCCCAACGTCGCCCCGCTCGGCCTCTCCGTCCTCCTCTCGGATTATCGCGACGCGATCCTCGCGGAGATCGGCGCGCATCCCGTCGACGTGGTGATCCAGCCCGCCGAGCGGCGCCGCAAGCGCCTCTTCCTCGCCGATATGGATTCGACCATGATCGAGCAGGAATGCATCGACGAGCTCGCCGATTACGTCGGCCTGAAGCCGCAGGTCGCGGCGATCACCGAGCGGGCGATGCGCGGCGAATTGCCCTTCGAGCCGGCGCTGCGCGAGCGCGTGGCGCTCCTCGCGGGCCTGCCCGAGACGGTCGTTCCGGAGATCGTCGAGCGGCGGATCACGCTGATGCCGGGGGGCCGCGCGCTCGTCGCGACGCTGCGCGCGAACGGCGTCCACACCTGCCTCGTCTCGGGCGGGTTCACGGCCTTCACCGGGCCGATCGCGACGATGCTCGGCTTCCACGAGAACCACGCCAACACGCTCGTCGTGGAGGACGGGAAGCTCGCCGGGCGCGTCGCCGAGCCGATTCTCGGGCGAGAGGCGAAATACGCGACGCTGATCCGCCTGCGCGAGGCGCTCGGGCTCGACGAGGCGGAGACGCTCGCGGTGGGCGACGGGGCCAACGATCTCGCCATGCTCGGGGAGGCCGGCCTCGGCGTCGCCTACCACGCCAAGCCCGCGGTCGCCGCGGCCGCCGCCGCGCGCATCGACCATTGCGACCTCACGGCGCTCCTCTACATGCAGGGCTATGCGGCGCAGGAGATCGTGTCCGCCTGAACCCCCTCGAACCCCCTTGCGCGCGGGCGCGTTCGGCGCCATGTGGGGACGGCCCATCTGCCCGAAGGCGCGAGCGCGCATGTTCTCCCTCCCCGCCAACGAGATCGTCGGCATGATCGCCGCGGTCCTCACCACCCTCTGCTGGCTGCCCCAGGCGGCGCGCACGATCCGCACGCGCGACACGCGGGCTTTGTCCCTCTCGACGCAGGCCGTGTTCGCCGCGGGCGTGGCGCTGTGGCTCGTCTACGGAATCGGGCTCGGCTCGTGGCCGATCATCGCCGCGAACGCGGTGACGCTCGTCCTCGTCTCGACGATCCTCGCGCTCAAGATCCGCTACGGCTAGGAGCCGGCCTCCGCCGCGACGCGGCGGGCGATCTCCGCGAGCCAGCGCTCGAGCCGGGCCCGGTTCACGCCGAGATCGGAATGGCCGATCTGCGAGCGCGAATAGAGCGCGAGCTGCGAGCGGCCGGGGCCCGCGCCGAAGACGTGGGCATTGATCGTATCGGGATAGCGCATCAGCGCCGAGCGGGCGACGAAGCGATCGACCTCTGCCCAACGCGCCGAATAGACGAGCTCGGTCCCGGGCTCCGCCGCCGCCACCTCGCGCACGATCTCGCGCAGCCGCGCGCCGGGCACGTCGAAGGTCGGCGTCTCGAAATCGACGGGGGCGGCGCACAGGTCGGGCGGGCAGGCGAGCGCGTCGTTCGGCGAGGAGCGCCGCACGAGCGTCTCGAACGCCACGTCCCCGAGATCGGGCGGGCCGAAGGCGGCGGTGTAGACGTCGTCGATGCCGCCGGGCTGATCGGCCCGGTAGAGCAGGAACGCGAAGCCCGCCGCGCCCACGAGGGCGGCGAGGGCGACGGCGCGGACGAAACGACGCTTGCGCAAGGGGGCCTCCGGATCGGCGACGCTGCGTTCGTGCCCTATCTCAGGCCCGCGCCACCCGCAATGGCCCGCGACGTCGCGCTCGCGCAGCCGCCCCGCCGCGGCCCGCGAGGCGCCTTGCGGAGCGGCGCAGCTTTTCGTAGAATGAATGGTGAACAACAACCTTGAGATTGGCGGAGATCGCAACCGGAGACCGCGGCGAAGCCGGAGGACGGCTTGCATGTCCGCGGCATGAACGTCTTCGCCTTCGACGCCCAGAAACGAATCGTCGATGTTCGGATCGCTCACGCCTCTCCGCGCGATCCAGCGATCGGCGACAACGAGCTCGGCGGATACGATTACCACGGCGGGGGCTGGCACGTGCCGGCAGCCCCCGTCCCCTCTGACGGCACCTGACGGACCGAACTCACATGGCGACGAGCGCCTGGTTTCTCGCGATCGTTCTCTTCGCGATCTCGACGAGCTTCTCACCCGGACCCAACAACCTGCTCCTCGTCACCTCGGGCGCCAAATTCGGGCTCTCGCGCACCTGGCGGCACATCATGGGCGTGGCCTTCGGCTTTCCCGTGATGGTCGCGATCATCGCGCTCTTCCTCGGTGCGGTGTTCCAGGCGCTGCCTTGGCTGCATTCCGCGCTCAATTACGTCGGCGCGGCCTATCTCCTCTATCTCACCTGGAGGCTCCTGATGGCGGGCGGCTCGATGGAGGAGGGCAATGTCGGCAAGCCGATCGGCTTCGTCGAGGCGGCGCTCTTCCAATGGGTGAACCCGAAGGCGTGGGTGATGGCGACGGGCGCCATCGCGGCCTACACGACCACCGCCGGCTTCGGCGTCGAGGTGGCGGCGATCGTCGTCGTGTTCACGCTCGTCGGGCTCGGCTCGAGCGTGACCTGGGCCTCGTTCGGCAGCTTCATCGCCCGCTTCCTCCATACGCCCGCGCGCATGCGCGCCTTCAACATCGCGCTCGGCCTGATGCTCCTCGCCTCGATCGTGCCGATCCTGATGGCGCGCGCGCCGGGGTGACGCGCGGCGCGGATCGGTGTAACCGGAGCACCGTCCCCCGAGCGACGAGAAGAGCCATGTCCGCGCCCGTCACCGTCGAGATCACCCGAGGCCCGCTCGTCGAATCGCGCCACCCGGTCGATGTCTGCGTCGTCGATGCGCGGGGCGGGCGCGTGCTCGTGCGCGGGGAGGTCGACGCGCCGGTCTTCCCCCGCTCGGCGGTGAAGGGCATCCAGGCGATCCCGCTCGTCGCGACGGGCGCCGCGGACAGGCTCGGGATCACGGATGCCGAGATCGCGCTCGCCTGCGCCTCCCATTCGGGCGAGCCGGCCCATGCGGAGACGGCGGCGGCCATGCTCGCCAAGGCAGGGCGCGACGTCGACGCGCTCGGCTGCGGCTGCCATTGGCCGATGGGGGTGCGCGCCGCGCGCGAGCTCGCCGCGCGGGGCGAGCGGCCGAGCGCGCTCCACAACAATTGCTCGGGCAAGCATGCGGGCTTCGTCTGCCTCGCCTGCGGCGGTCTCGACGTCGATCCGGAGGGCTATCTCGCCGCGCAGCACCCCGTGCAGGAGCGCGTGCGCCTCGCTCTCGAGACGGTGACCGGCGCCGCCCATCGCGCGGAGGCGCGCGGCATCGACGGCTGTTCGATCCCGACCTACGCCGTCCCGCTCGCCGCGCTCGCGCTGGGCTTCGCCCGGTTCGGCACCGGCATCGGCCTCTCGGCGGACGACGCGCGCGCCGCCGCGCGCATCCGCGCCGCCGTCGCCGCGCATCCCTTCATGGTGGCGGGCACGGACCGCTTCGACACCCTCGCCATGGAGGCGCTCGGCGCCCGCGCCTTCCTGAAGACGGGCGCGGAGGGCGTCTATTGCGCGGCCCTGCCGGAGGTCGGCCTCGGCATCGCGCTCAAATGCGAGGACGGCACCGGTCGCGCGGCGGAAATCGTCATGGCGAGCCTCCTCCTGCGCTTCCTCGACATCGAGGAGCCCGCCCGCCGCACGATCGAGCGGCTCGCCCGCCCCGTGATCACGAACTGGAACGGGATCGTGGTGGGCGAAATGCGCACGGCGGCCTATTGATTGCACTGATCCATCAGTAATTGTGCGGACCGGGTGCGCCCTTGACGGCGCACGACCGTAGCGCGACATTCCGCCGCATAAGAACAATCCCACAGCAGCGACGACAGCACCCCAACCACTTCGGAGCGTCCGAGGAGGGCGATCATGTGTGCCTTGCTGATTCGCGATGGTGAACCCTATTGGTGGAACAGCCCCGACATCTGGACCGTGCCGGGTGACGATCCCGACGGGCCCCCCGGCCCACCGCAGGTCGGTCAACCCACTTTCGTCTGGAGTCGCGTCCACAACAAGGGACGCAGCGTCTTGGACAATGTCCAGGTGCGTTTCTACTGGTCCAATCCGGCGACGGGCGTGCTGCGGTCGAACTCGACCGCGATCGGCACGAGCTTCGCGACCGTGCAGCCGGGCACGTCGGTCGACGTCCTGTGCGTGACGCCGTGGATGCCGGTCGGCGTCAATGGCGGGCATGTCTGCCTCGTCGCGGAGGCGGTCCATGCGGCGAGCCCGCTGCCCGATCCGCTGCCGGACGCCTTCTCGCCGCCGCTCTTCGATCAGGTGGCCCAGCGCAACATCGACCTCCTGCCGATGGCGTCCGGGCTGATGCGCGCGGTCGCGATCCAGATCGCGACGCCGGCGCGCCACGCGCGACAGAGCGTGCTGACCGTCGAGCGCCGCGAGCGCGGCCTCGACGCGGCGCTCGCGCGCAGCCTCGGCCTCGGCCGCCGCCGTTTCGTCCCCGACCTGCCGGTCGAGGCGGGGCTGCAGGACGGGCCCGACGTCGATTGCGGGCGCTTCGACCCCGTCACCAAGATCCACCGCGACCTGAAGCCGGGAGCCGTGGAGGCGGTGCATCTCGTCGTGCGTGCCGGCGAGATCGACCGGAGAGCGTACGGCCTCCTCGACGTCGTCGAGCGCGAGGCCGAGAGCGGCGCCGTCATCGGCGGCGTCACCTTCGTCATCGTCGCCAGGGAGGGCTGAGCCATGGCCGTCACCGACCTCGTTCTGGCGAACCGACCGTTCGCCGTGGAATACTTCACCGACGTCATGATGCCCGACGGCATCTTCGACACCGCGCTCTATTTCCAGCGCATCACGGCCTTCATGCGCAACACGTCCGGCCAGGATCTCGTCGGCGTGAGCGTGTGGTTGGAGGGCGTGTCGGACCCCGGCATCGTGCCGACGGGGCACACCTTCACCTTCCCCGTCATCCCCGCCGGCGCGGCCGTGCGCGTCTCGTGGCTGGCCGATTTCCGCAACGGCAAGCCCGGCAAGCCGATCGTCAGCATCATGGCGCAGGCCTCCGGCCAGAGCCCGCGGCGGTCGATGCGCCGCATCTTCGTGTCGCGCACGACCTACGACGAGGCGACGAAGAGCTACGTGATCGAGGTGCCGGAGGGCTCGCTCAAGGTCTGGGACATCGCGACCATCGGCCCGAGGAGCGATGCCTGGAAGCCGAAATGCGATCCCGACGAGCGCGACGAGCGCCTGGGGCCGTGGGTGCCGACGCGCTTCCAGTCCGCCTTCACGCCGAACCCGCCTTATGCCGGGATCCACGGCGATCTTCCCTTCGCGGATCCGTGGTGGAAGATTCTCGGCTGGGTCGTGTTCGGCGTCGCCTCCCTCGTCGCCGCCATCCTCGCCGCGACGGGCGGCGGGACGGCTTATGTGGGGGTGAAGGGCAAGTTCGACGACGGCATCGGCGAGGGCGATCCCTCGGTCGATTGTTGCGATCCCGATTGGAAGAGCGTCACCAAGGAGACCGGGCTCGACAAGGGCAAGATCACGGGAGCGGGCGTCGCGAGCGCGATCGCGACCGCCGGAATGGCGGTCGGCCTCGCCGACGACGCCGATCCCTGGTGGCGCGGACAGGAGGCGACGCCGCCGCCGGCCGGAGCCCTGACGACGAGCGAAGCGGTCGCCGCGAAGCTCGTCTATCTCGATCCGCCCAATGCCGGTAGGGCCTACCGCGTGCGGGCCGATTGGCGCTACGAGCGGGTGACGACCGCAGGCTCCTTCGACTTCGCGGTCGACGAGGTCCGCGAGAGCATCCACGTCTCGGACGGCGTCGAGGTCAAGGCGAAGAGCCCCATCAAGGGCTTCTCCGAACCGCTGCGGATCGAGGCGCGCTTCGCCAAGAAGGGGAAGGAGGTCTATCGCGGCATCGAGCTCTACGCCTATGCCCTCGTCGTCTCCCCCGATGCGACCTGGGCGGGCGTGGTGCCCCTCTCCGACGACGGCATCGGCCCCGACAAGAAGGCGGAGGACGGCGTCTATTCCGGGCAGATCCACCTCGAGAGCGTCTTCCCCATCCTGCGCAAGCGCAAGGCGCCCTTCGCCGGCAAGTGGCGGGTGCTCGTCTTCGCCCAGGACGTGAACCTCGCCGACCCGAAGGAGCCGCCCGAGATCCAGGCGCAGACGATCGGCGGTTTCATGATCGCGAGCGCGATCGCGCTCACCTTCGACCCGAACCTCCCCTGCCCGATCGAGGCGCAGGCGGTGGTGGAGGTCGTGATGTGAGGGTGACGTCCCTCCCCACCGGGGAGGGATGTCGCCGCCCCCCTTCCCTCCCCTCCGGGGAGGAAGGACTTTCGAGCGAAAAGCGAGAAAGGCCGGGCGGGGCCCGGGTGGTGGTCATCCTCCGAACCTCGGGCCCCACCCGACCTCGTTCGGCTACGCCTCCGAGGCCACCCTTCCCTAAGGGGAGGGATGCGCCCGCTACCAATCCCCGCCCCACCGTCTATATACGCGGCGACCCTCTGCGAGACGGGAGCGACCGCACATGACCGGCACGACGCGCACCAGCGCCGACCTCGATCCGAGGCGCAAGAAGATCCTCTTCCGCTCCTGGCACCGCGGCATCCGCGAGATGGACCTGATCATGGGCGGCTTCGCGGACGCGCATATCGGCACGCTCTCGGAGGAGGAGCTCGACGTCTTCGAGGCGCTCATCGAGGTGCCCGATCGCGACCTCTTCCGCTGGATCTCCGGCGAGGCGGAGGTGCCGGAGAATTACGACACGCCGCTCTATCGGCGCCTCAAGGAATTCCACACGCATACGCGGCCGATCAACGTCTGAGAGCGTTTGGCCCGCATGTCCAAAGCCCCCTCCCCCGCCGCCGCCCTGCCCCCGCGCGCGCTCGCGCGCCTCGCAGAAGGCGCGAGCCTCACTCTGTCGAGCGTGCCGGACGGCTTCGACGCGATCGCGATCGCGGAGATCGCGCGCGGGCTCGCGGGAGACGCGGAGACGCCGGTGGTCGCGACGGTGGTGGCGCGCGACGGGCAGCGGGCTCAGGCGCTCGTCCGGGCGCTCGCTTTCGTCGCGCCGCAGATCGAGATCCTCGACTTCCCCGCCTGGGATTGCCAGCCCTACGACCGCGTCTCGCCGGCGCCGCAGATCGCCGCGCAGCGCATGACGACGCTCGCGCGGCTCGCCCGCGCCAAGACCTCGCCCGAGCGGCCGCGGCTTCTTCTGACCACCGTCAACGCGATCCTCCAGCGCGTGCCGCCCAAGGCCCGGCTCCTCGCGGATTCGTTCTCGGCGCAGCCCGGCAACGTGATCGCGATGGATTCGATCGTGCAATGGCTCGAGGTGAACGGTTTTCTCCGCACGGGGACGGTCGGGGAGACCGGCGAATACGCCGTGCGCGGCGGCATCGTCGACATGTGGCCGCCGGGGCTCGCGACGCCGGTGCGGCTCGATTTCTTCGGCGACAGCCTCGAATCGATCCGCGCCTTCGATCCCGAGACGCAGCGCACGACGACGACGCTGCGGAGCCTCGATTTCGTGCCGATGAGCGAGGTCCAGCTCACCACCGCCACCATCAAGCGCTTCCGCCAGGGCTACGCGACGGCGTTCGGCGCGCCGACCCGCGACGATCTCCTCTACGAGGCGGTGAGCGAGGGGCGGCGTTATGCCGGGCTCGAACATTGGCTGCCGCTCTTCCACGAGAGCCTCGGCACTTTGTTCGATTATTGCGCAGACGCGCCCGTGATCCTCGACGCGCTGGCGGAGGATGCGGCCGGCGAGCGGCTCGGGACTATCAAGGATTATCACGACGCCCGCCGCTCCCAGATGGAGGCGCCGCAGGCCGGCATCGCGCCCTATCGCCCGCTGCCGCCGAACGCGCTCTATCTCGCCCCCGACGAATGGGCCGGCGCGCGCGCGCGCGCGCGCCGCGTGCGCCGCCCCCCCCGCGCGAGTC
>NZ_JBKBQG010000064.1:0-16876 GCF_046292825.1 Salinarimonas sp.
GCCCCCCGCGCGGGCCGCGGGGCGGGGGGGGCCCCCCCGGGCCCCGGCGCCCCGAAGAGCAGGACCGTCATATCAGGGTTCGCTATTACAAGGGGACCCAGCATGAAAATTGCTTGCGGAGCAAGCGCTTATGGCGGCGACGAGCCGCCTGGTCGGCGGCACGATAGTGTGCTCCGCACACGTCTTCGCGCTGGGTCCCCTTCCCCTGCGCACGCTACGCGTGCTCCGGCCGGGGATGACACGGTGGAGCAGCTACGACGGTGTCATCAAGCCAGTCGCAGCCTGTAGGCTGCGTTTCTCCCAGCAAAGCTGCCCGACGGTCGCGGAGCGAGCGCGGCATGCGCGCTCGAACCTGTCGTCGAGCGTATGGGTCCCGGGTCCGCTTCGCGGCCCGGGATGACAACCTTCGGAAGACACGCACACTCTCACCCCCCGCCGATCCGCCCCGCCTCCCAGCCCAAAATAGCCTGCTTGCGGGTGAGGCCCCAATGGTAGCCGGTGAGCGCGCCGCCGCGGCCGAGCACGCGGTGGCAGGGGACGACGAAGGAGATCGGGTTGCGCCCCACCGCCGCGCCGACCGCCCGCGCTGCCTTCGGCGCGCCGATGCGCTCGGCGACGGCGGAATAGGTCGTCGCGCGGCCGAAGGGCACGCCGAGCAGCGTGCGCCAGACGCGCACCTCGAAATCGGTGCCGATCAGGACGACCCGCAGCGGCGCGTCGGCGCGCCAGCGCTGCGGCTCGAACACGCGCGAGGCGTAGGGCGCCGTCGCCGCCGCGTCCTCGACGTAGATCGCGCGCGGCCAGCGGCGGACCATGTCCGCGAGCGCGGCGTCCCGGTCCCCGTCCTCGACGAAGCCGAGCCCGGCGAGGCCGCGCGGGGTGGCGACGACGATCGCCTCGCCGAAGGGGGAGGGGTGGAAGCCGTAGGCCAGCGTGAGGCCCGCACCCTTGGCCTTGAAGTCGCCGGGGGTCATCGCTTCGTGCGTCACGAACAGATCGTGCAGCCGCGCGGGGCCCGACAGTCCGACCTCGTAGGCGGCGTCGAGCAGGCTCGCCTGATCGCCGAGCAGCGCCTTCGCGTGGTCGAGCGTGATCGCCTGCAGGAAGGCCTTGGGCGAGAGCCCCGCCCAGCGGCGGAAGAGGTGGTGCACGTGGCTCGCCGAGAGCCCGACATGGGCCGCGATCTCCTCGATCGAGGGCTGGCGGCGCCAATGGGTCGAGATATAGGCCACGATCCGGCGCACCACGTCGTAATCGGCGCACAGATCGAGCGGCGACGACGCGCCGCGCGCCTCCTCGGCGGCCACCTCGCGGGCGATCTCCAGCATCAGGGTTCCTCCCGGCCTCTCCTCGACCGTCCGAGTCCTAAGCGATCGCGCGCCGCCGCGACACCCGAAAGCGCCGACGCCTGCCCGCGCGTCGCGAACCGGGCGAACCGATGACGCATCCGCGCCGTTGTCGCGGCGACACCTATCGGGAAGAGGAAAATCTCATGAGCATCATCGCCTGGATCGTCGTCGGCCTCATCGCCGGCTTCATCGCCGAAAAGATCATGGGCCGCGATCACGGCCTTCTCACCAATCTCGTGGTGGGCGTCATCGGCGCGTTCGTCGGCGGCTTCATCATCTCGACCATTCTGGGCTTCGAATACGCCCAGGGCTTCAACCTCGCCACGATCATCACGGCGATCATCGGCGCCGTCGTGTTCCTGTGGATCTGGGGCATGATCCGCGGCCGCTCGCGGGCCTGACGGGCAGGAGGGCCCCTCCGATCTCCGCGACGCGCCGAGATCGGAGCCGCCCCCGCCCCGGCGATCACCTGTCCAGCCGGATCAGGGTGAGCCCCGTCTGCGCGTCCTTCACGCGCCGCAGATGCGCGGGCGTCTCGGTGAGAACGATCTCGAGGGTCGGGCGCACGGTGCCGGTCTTCAGATGGGCGGCGATCGCCGAGCCGTCGCGGCGGCCGAGGACCGCATGCAGGTGGAGCGCGGGGCTCCCGTCCTCCTCCACGCCGATGTCGCCGTTCAGGGAGGCGACCTCGACCTGTTCGTCGACCGGGATGTCGACGTAATCTTTCGTCTCCCAATCGTAGAACGCCATGGTCGCGCGCTCGAAGGCGCCGATCGCGCTCACGCGGGCGCCGGTGACGCGCTCGGCGGCGGCGAAATGCTTCAGACAGTCCGCCACCTCGTCGCCGCGATCGAGCACGAGGGCATAGGTGCGCAGGCCCGCATCCTCGTGCAGGAGCTTCGTTCGCATGAGGGTCCTCCTTCGTCGATGCGCCTCCGTCGAGGCGGGATCGAGGGGCCTACGACGAGGCGCGGCGGAGGGTTCCGCCCGCCGGAACGACTCGTGAGACGCCGCGTTCGAATCATCCGGGCGAAGCCTAAGCCCGACGATGTCAAGCGTTTTTTGCGATGGCGAGAGCGAGGTGGCGGTGATGGCGGCGCGTGCGATCTGGAAAGGCTATCTGAAATTGTCGCTCGTCTCCTGCGCGGTCGCCCTCTACCCGGCCGCCAGCTCGTCGAGCCGGGTGCGCTTCAACACGCTCAACCGCAAGACCGGCAACCGCGTGAAGCGCCAGTTCGTCGACAGCGTGACCGAGGAGCCGGTCGAGAGCGAGGACCAGGTCAAGGGCTATCCGGTGGCCAAGAACGAGTTCGTCCTCGTCGAGGACGAGGAGATCGAGGCTCTCAAGCTCGAATCGACCCACACGATCGACATCGAGACCTTCGTGCCGCGCTCGGAGGTCGACGAGCGCTATCTCGACACGCCCTATTACCTCGCCCCCGACGACGCGGTGGCGCAGGAGGCCTATGCCGTCATCCGCGACGCGGTGCGCGAGAAGAAGATGGCCGCGATCGGGCGCGTCGTGATGGCACGGCGCGAGCGGCTCCTCCTGATCGAGCCGCTCGAGAACGGGCTGATCGGCACGACCCTGCATTACGCGAACGAGATCCGCGACGAGGGCACCGTCTTCGACGAGATCCCGAAGGTCGACTACCCGCGCGAGGTGCGCGATCTCGCCATGCACATCGTCGACACGAAGGCCGGCCATTTCGAGCCCGAGACCTTCGAGGATCGCTACGAGAAGGCGCTCGTCGACATGCTCCAGGCCAAGGCGAGCGGCGGGCGCGAGGCGCCCAAGCCCGACGCGCCGCGCCCCTCGAACGTCGTCAACCTGATGGACGCGCTCAAGCGCTCGCTCGCCGCCGAGAAGACCGGGCCGGAGAAGGACGAGGAGATCCCGGCCACGAAGCCCGCCCGCGCAGCCTCCTCCGCCCGCCGCAAGGCCGCCGAGCCCAAAGCCGCCGCGGCGAAGGCGCCCGCGAAGGGGAAGAGCGGCGAAGGGGGGAAGCCGCCCGCCTCGAAGGGCAAGACGGCTTCGAAGGGCGCCTCCAAGGCCCCCGCGAAGAGCGCACCGAAGCGCAAGGCGGGCTGATCCGTGGCGCGCGCCCGCAAGGCCGCGCCCGAGGCGCCGCAGACGTCGCGCCTCGCGCGCTACCAGGAGAAGCGCGACTTCGCGCGCACGCCCGAGCCCCGCGGCCGCGTCGCGGCGAAACCCCGCGCGGCTCCGCGCTTCGTCGTCCACAAGCACGCCGCCCGGCGCCTCCATTACGATCTGAGGCTGGAGCACGCCGGAATCCTCCTCTCCTTCGCCGTCACGCGCGGGCCGAGCCTCGTGCCCGGCGAGAAGCGGCTCGCGGTACGCACCGAGGACCACCCGCTCGATTATCTCGCCTTCGAGGGCGTGATCCCGCAGGGCGCCTATGGCGGGGGCGCGATGATCGTGTGGGACCGCGGCACCTTCGCGCCCGAGGGCGAGATCGAGGCGGGGCTCGCGAAGGGCAAGCTCACGATCGCGCTCTCCGGAGAGCGGCTGTCGGGCCGCTTCCACCTCGTGCGCACCAAGGGCGCCAAGGGGAAGACAGCCTCGACGAAGGAGAACTGGCTCCTCCTGAAATCCGACGACGAGGGCGCCCGCGCGGCGGGGGAGCCGGACGTGCTCGAAGAGCACACGACCTCGCTCGTGTCGGGCCTCACCGTCGAGGGGCTCCTCGCGGGCGGGGAGGGGGCGAGCGCGCAGGAGAAGCCGAAGCTCGTGCGCGCGCCGGCCCGCCGGGCGGTCGCGAAGCCCGCGGCGATCCCCGGCGCCAAGAAGGCCGCGCTGCCCGCTTTCGTGCCCCCGGCGCTCGCGAGCCTCGTCGAGACGCCGCCGTCCGGCGCACGCTGGATCCACGAGATCAAGTTCGACGGCTATCGCCTCCAGGCACGCGTCGAGGACGGGCGCGCGCGCCTCCTCACCCGCAACGGCCACGATTGGACCGACCGTTTCGCGCCCCTCGCCGAGACGCTCGCCGCGCTGCCCGCCCGCAGCGCGCTGATCGACGGGGAGGGCGTCGTCGAGGACAAGGGCGGCGTCTCCGATTTCGCAGGCCTGCAGGCGGCGTTGAAGAGCGGGGACACGGGCGCGATCGTCTACCACGCCTTCGATCTCCTGCATCTCGACGGGCAGGATCTGACCGCTCTCCCGCTCCTCGAGCGCAAGCGCCTCCTCGCCCTCCTCCTCGACGACGTGCCCGCGGGCGGGCGGCTGCGCTTCTCCGACCACATCCTCGACGACGGCCCCGGCATGCTGCGCCACGCCTGCCGGATCGGCCTCGAGGGGATCGTCTCGAAGCGCGCGGACGCGCCCTATCGGTCGGGTCGCGGGGACGCCTGGCGCAAGGCGAAATGCGTCGCGCGGCAGGATTTCGTGGTCGCGGGCTTCGTTCCGGCGACGAGCCGCAAGAAGGCGGTGGGGGCGCTCGTGCTCGGCGTGTACGAGGGCGACGACCTCGTCCCCGTCGGACGCGTCGGCACCGGCTTCGACGAGGCGAGCGCGCGCATGCTCCACGACGAGCTGACCGCGATCGCCGCCGAGGCTTCGCCCTTCGCGCGACCGCTGCCGAGGCCGGAGGCGCGGGGCGTACGCTTCGCCAGGCCCGAGCGGGTGGCCGAGATCGCCTTCCGCGGCTGGACCGGGGAGGGCTATCTGCGCCACGCCTCGTTCAAGGGCCTGCGCGAGGACATGGACCCGCGCGCGGTCGGCCGCGAGACGGCCTCCGACGCGCGCCCGCAGGAGACGACGATGGCCGACGAGACGCCCGGCACGGTCGCCGGCATCACGCTCTCCAATCCCGATCGGGTGCTCTGGGAGGGGCAGGGCGTCACCAAGCTCGGGCTCGCGGATTACTATGCCGAGATCGCCGACGCGGTCCTGCCCCACATCGCCGGCCGGCCGCTCTCGCTCGTGCGCTGCCCGTCGGGCGCGGAGAAGACCTGCTTTTACGCCAAGCACCCCTTCGCCGGGCTCGACGAGGCGGTGCTGACGGTCGATCTCGGCAAGGAGACCGTCATCGCCATCGAGAACCTGCGCGGGCTCGTCTCGCTCGTCCAGGCCGGCACGCTCGAGATCCACCCCTGGGGCTCGCGGCTCGACGACGTCGAGCGCCCGGATCGCCTCGTCTTCGATCTCGATCCGGGGGAGCGGGTGGGCTACGCGCAGGTGATCGAGGCGGCCCGCGAGGTGCGCGCGCGGCTCGCCGAGATGGGGCTCGAGAGCTTCGTGAAGACGACCGGCGGCAAGGGTCTGCACGTCGTCGTGCCGATCGCGCCGAGCGCCTCCTGGGAGGAGGCGAAGGCGTTCTGCGCCGGCGTCGCCGCCGCGATGGCGGCGGACAGCCCGGATCGTTTCACGGACACGCTGGCCAAGAAGGCGCGGGTGGGGCGCATCTTCGTCGACTACCTGCGCAACGGTCGCGGCGCGACCGCCATCGCCCCCTATTCCCCCCGCGCCCGCCCCGGCGCTCCGGTCGCCACCCCGCTCGACTGGAGCGAGCTCACCGAGGCGATCCCGCCCGATCATTTCACGGTCGAGACCGTGCCGACGCGCCTGCGCCACCTCGACCGCGACCCCTTCGCCGCGCTCGACGAGATCCGCCAGGCCCTGCCGAAGGGGCAGGGGAGGGGGGCGAAGGCGACGAAGCGCACGAAGCGCTGACGCGGCGGTCGCGCCGGCTCAGCGCGCCCCGACCCGCTCCCGCAGCCAGTCCTCCGCGGCTTCGGGCGCGATCCAGGGGAATTCCGGCAGCGTGTTGCGGAAGAAGGTCGCCTGGCGCTTGGCATAGGCGCGGGTGTCCGCCTGCCCGCGGGCGATCGCCTCCTCGATCGTGGCGCGGCCCTCGAGATGGGCGATCAGCCCCGGCACGCCATGGGCGCGCATCACCGGCAGCATCGGGTCGAGCCCGCGGGCGGCGAGCGCGCGGACCTCGTCGAGAGCGCCGGCCTCCATCATGGCGAGGAAGCGGGCATCGATGCGCGCGCGCACGCTCTCGCGAGCGGGGGCGAGGAAGAGGCGCACGAGCGGCGCGTCCGCGAGCGGACCCGGCACGCGCTCGCCGTGGAAGGAGAGGAGCGAGCGCCCCGTCGCCGCAAAGACCTCCAGCGCGCGCATCACCCGCAGCCGGTCCGATGGGCGCAGCCGCGCCGCGGCGAGGGGGTCCTGCGCCGCGAGGCGCGCGTGGAGGGCGGGCGTCTCGATCCCCTCGCATGCCGCCCGCACGCGCGCACGCACCGCCTCCGGCACGGGCGGAATGTCGGACAGGCCGTGGGTGAGCGCCTTGAAATAGAGCCCCGTCCCGCCGCACAGGATCGGCAGGCGCCCCGTCTCGCGCGCACGGGCGATCGCGGCGCGGGCGTCCTCGACGTAGCGGGCGACGGAATAGTTCTCCGCCCCGTCGACGAAGCCGTAGAGATCGTGCGGCACGCGCGCCTCCTCCTCGGGCGAGGGGCGGGCGGTGAGGACGCGCAGGTCGCGATAGACCTGCATGGAATCGGCATCGATCACGACGCCGCCGACCCGCTCGGCGAGCGAGAGGGCGAGGGCGGACTTGCCCGACGCGGTCGGGCCCGCGATCAGCACGGCCTGCGGCTCCAAGGTCCCACTCCTGACGTGGCCCCACTCCTAGTGCATCGCCCCGGCCCGTGGCTAGAGCGGACGGAGCGGCGCGCCGTATTGAGCGGCCGAGACGTGGCGCAGGAAACGCTGCCATTCTCATGAAATAAGAACAGCATCATCATCTTTTCCGAAGATTAGTTTTTGGAACCACGTCCCTCCGCATGCATTGGCAGTGTCGAGAGCGGCAAGACGCCGTGGCGAAAGTCATGTCTTCGACGCCGCTATATTGGAACAAGACGACAGAACGAGGGAAATCATGCAGAAGAAGACGCTCATTGCACTGTCCGCCGCGCTGATGATCGGCGCCGCTCCTGCCGCCATCGCGCAGGTCGGGACGACGGGCGAGGCCGGGGCCGGGCAGGCGCCGGGCATGCAGCAGCCGGGCACCGTGATGCCGCTCGAGCGCATGCCGCCCGCCACGATCGAGGCCGCGCCGCAGATCGACACGCAGGCGACGATCGACGAGGAGCGCGTCCGCGAGCTGCTCGAGGCGCGCGGCGTCACCGACGTCGAAGATCTGGAGCGCGGCGACGACGGCTTCTACACGGCCTCCGCCACCTGGTACGGCGAGGACGTCGACCTGCGCATCGACGGCGTCAGCGGCGTGATCGTCGAGCCCGAGCGGCTCAACGAGGACCAGATCGCCTACGTCCTCGAGGAGGAGGGTTTCTCGGAGGTCTCCGACATCGAGCGCGAGGGCGAGTTCTACACGGCGACCGCCGAGCGCGACGATTCCGAGTATCGCGTGCGCGTCGATGCCCGCACCGGCGCCGTGATCGAGGAGGAGGAGGCGTAAGTCGCCTCGTTTCGCCATCGAAAAGATCGGATCAGAGCGAGGGGCGGCCCCAGGGTCGCCCCTTTTCGCTGTCAGGGGTCGGGGCCTGCAGCTGAATCGGCGCTGCGTCTCGACCGAGCGGCCGATCGCCTCCAGAATGGATTGATTCACCGATTCGGGTTAAGGGGTGAGCAAATTGCAACGCCTGCGAACCGGAACCGCACCTGCTCCGTTTCTCTTCGGCAGGCGTGACCTGTCCGATCGGTAGCCGGAGAGAACGATGTCCGACGCATTCGCCGTCTTCGCCGCCATGGTGGCGCTCGCGAGCCCCATCGTGGCGGGTCCCGTCGGCCCGTTCGAAAGCGCTCCGGCGATCGCGCTCCACGGGAGCGAGGAAGCGGGCGCGAGCGCCTCGACCGAAGTCTTCTACGCTGGCGGCGAGCCGATCGGGCGGCTGGGCATCGATCGGCCGACGATCGCGCGCGAGGATCTGCCGGACGCCTTCGTGCAGGCGCTGATCGCGGTGGAGGATTCGCAATTCGAGGAGCATATGGGCGTCGACCCCGTCGGCCTCGGCCGCGCGGCGATCGGAACGCTCCAGCGCGTGCCCAATGCCGGCGGCGGCTCGACGCTGACCCAGCAGCTCGCCAAGAACGCCGTCACCGGCGCGCGCCGCAGCCTCGACCGCAAGCTCGAGGAGGTGGTCTCCGCCGTCGTTACCGAGAGCCTCCTGACGAAGGACGAGATCCTCGAATCCTACGCCAACGCCGTGTTCTTCGGGCGGCGCGCCGAAGGGGCCGCGCTCGCGGCGCAGAACTGGTTCGGCCGGGACTGGGACCAGCTCACCCTCTCCGAGAACGCCTTCATCGCGGGCGTGCTGCAGGCGCCCTCGCGGCTCGACCCCATGCGCAACCGCGCCCGCGCGAAGGCGCGGCGCGACCACGTGCTCTCGCGCATGGAGCGCGTCGGCTTCATCACGCAGGCGCAGCTCGAGGAGGCGATCGCCGAGCCGCTCGTCACCGCCCCGCCGCCGCCGCCGCCGGAGACCGGAATCCCCTTCGAGGATCCGGAATTCTGGGCCTGGTCGGATGCGCGCCGCTTCGTCAGCCCGCGCGACACGATCCGGCTCGCCGCCGAAGGCGGGTTCCGCTCGACGATCCGGCGCGACGCCCAGCATCATGCCCAGGCGGCGCTCTCGGAAGGTCTCGCGGCGCTCAACCGCCAGGTCGGGTACGATCCGCTCGGCGGCGTCGAGCTGCCCTCGGGCACGAATGCGCGCTCGATCCCGCTCGAGGCCTGGGACGAGGCGCGGCGGCTCGCGCAGCGCCTTCCGCAGGGCGCGCGCCACGCGATCGTCGTCGGCGGCGCGCTCGTGCTCGATCCGGCGACCGAGGGCGAGCCGACGGACGTGCGCCCGCCGCGCGGCGCCCAGGACGGCGACGTCTACGTGCTCTGGCCGGACGGCTCCCTGCGCGGCCGTCCGCGCGTCCAGGGCGCCGTCGTCGCCATCGACGTCGCGACCGGCGAGACGATCGCCTCCGTCGGCGGCATCTCGAGCTGGGCGAGCGAGTTCGACCGCACCCGCGCCCGCCGCCAGCCCGGCTCCGCGATCAAGCCCTTCCTGTGGCTCGCGGGTCTCGAGGCCGGGTTCGGGCCGGGCACGATCGCGCTCGACGCCCCCGCCACCTTCCGCAGCGGCACCGGCTTCTGGGCGCCGGAGAATTACGGCGGGCGCAGCATGGGGCATGTGCCCCTGTTCACAGCGCTCGAGCAGAGCCTCAACATGGTCGCCGCGCGCCTCGCCTGGGACGTCGGCGTCGAGAACATGCGCGCGATGTACGTGCGCTCGGGCGCCTATCCCGAGGACGCGCGCAATATCGGCTTCCTCTCCGCCTCGATCGGCGCCGCCGAGACGACGCCCTTCCGCATGGCGCTCGCGACCGCCGCGCTCGATCCGCGCCGCAGCGACCTGACGAGCCGCAGCCATCTCGAGGATCTCGAGCGGATGCTGCGCGGCGTCGTCACCCGCGGCACCGCCGCCCGCACCTTCGCCAACGGACCTCCGGGCGTCGTGGGCAAGACCGGGACGAGCCAGAGCCACCGCGACGTCTGGTTCATCGGCCGCACCGGCGACGTCGCCTTCGCGGTCTGGGTGGGGCGCGACGACGACCGGCCGCTGCCGGGCCGCGCGACCGGCGGCTCGACCGCCGCCCCCATCGCCGCCGCCTTCGTCCGCGCGCTCCAGGCCGACGGCATCTCCCGCGAGCGCATCGAGACGACGCCCTTCGACCGCAGCGCCGCCGACGCGCTCGGAGACTTCTACATCGACGAGGACATGGAGGCCTGGGCCGGCGGCGGCGGGCAGGACCAGTACGGGTCCTGGCAGACGCAGCCACAACCCCAGCCCCAGCAACGGCGCGCGCCCGCCGGCTTCTTCCGACCGCCGCCCCTCGACGGGGTTCCGCGGGCTCCGGGCGAGGTCTATTGGAGCGAGCTGCCGCCGACATCATTGGGATCGAACTGACACATGCTCTCGCACACCTTCTCCACGCGCGCCTTCGCGCTCGCCGCGATCGTCGCGATCGCTCCCCTGCCTGCGCTCGCCGACAACGAGACGATCGAGGAGGCGCTGCGCGCCGCCCACCCGCTCTTCGCGCAGGCGGAATGGTCCGACGCGCGCGGCGAGGGGACCGTGCCGGAGCTGCGCGGCCAGGGCGTGCTCGAGACGAGCGCGAGCGCGACCGACCTGCGCCTCGTTCTGCCCTGGCGCGCCTCGACCGTGACCGCTCAGGCGCTCCACGTCGTCGGCGACGACGTCGTTCTCGAGGGCCTGCGGCTCGAGAATTCGAACGGCACCGTCGCCGCGCGCCGCGCGCATATGAGCCGCGAGGCGCTCGGCGCGCTCGGCCACATCCTCTCCGGCGAGGCGCCCGAGGGCGAGGAGGCGGACGCCGCGGCGGGGACCGTGCGGCTCGCCGGCTTCACGATCGAGACCGTGCGCCACACCCGCGAGCGCGGCGACGGGCGCACCGGGCGCTTCCAGTCGACGATGCGCGGCGAGTGGCTGGCGCTCGACGGCATCGCGGCCTCCGGCCGCGCGAACCCGACGCTCGTGATCGACGGCGTCACCGCCGAGCGGGTCGTCGGCCAGACCGTGTTCGCCGGCGAGGCGGGCTTCACCCTCGAGCGGCTCGAGGCACGGCTGACCGGCGAGAGCCCGGTCATGGGCCTCGTCCAGGAGGCGATGCTGCGCGCGCTCGGCACCAGCGACGGGGCGGCGAGCGGGACGCTCTCGCTCGTCGTCGAGGGCTTCGATCTCACCGTCACCGGGCGTGAGGCCGGCGCCGAGCCGGTTCGTGCGCTGATCGGGCGCGCCTCCGTCGAGGGCGAGCTCGCGGAGGACGGGGCGACGCGAGTCGCGGTCGCGCTGCGCGAGGCGGCGACGACGCCCAACATCGCCGCCGGCACGCCGCTCGAGACCGCGATGCGGATGGCCGCGCGCGAGGCGCAGACGCAGAGCGGCGACGGCCGGCCGCTCCTCGATCGGCCCCACGTCCCGGCGGATGTCGACATCAGCGCCTCGCTGAACGGGCGCGAGCTCGTCGTCGATGCGGATTCGCGCGTGCCCGGTCTCGCGACCGGCGCGGCGGCCCTCGACGCGACCCTCCCCGAAGGCGGTCTCGCGAAGGTCGCCGGCGGCGGGCGCGATGCCGCGATGGCGCTCGCGCTCGAGACCACGGTGCGCACGATCCGGCTCGATTTCGTCGATCGCGGGCTCGATTCGATCCTCGCCGAGGAGACCGGCGAGCGCATCGTGGCGCGTCTGCGCTCGGCGATCGGCGGCGCGGGCGACGGCGGCGGCGGCATGCGCGGCATGGCCTTGCAGCTCGCGCTCGCCCAGGCGGCGGGCGTGCTCGAGATCCTCGAGCGCGAGGGCTCGGTGCGCATGCAGGTGACGTCTCCCGTCGCGCTGCCGCTCCCCGTCGCGCTCGTGACGCTCCTCCAATCCGCCGCGCCGGTGCCGCAGACGCGCTGAAAACGCGCTGCGGCGGTGCCGTCCGCGGGTTGATCCGGATGGCGGGGACGCGTGCGGCGGGCGATGCTCGCCGCCATGCAACCGTTCCGCACGCCGCGCGCGCAGCGCTCCCGAGCCGATCGTCGCCTCGCCCTCTCGCGCGGGGCGCGGGCGGAATGGATCGCGCTGCTCGCCCTGATGCTGCGCGGCTGGCGCCCGGTCGCGCGGCGCTACAGGGCGCCGGGCGGGGAGATCGATCTCGTCGTGCGCCGCGGCGACGTCGTCGCCTTCGTCGAGGTCAAGGCGCGCGCCCATCTCGACGACGCCGAGCTCGCGATCACCGCCGAGAAGCGCCGCCGCATCGCGCGCGCGGTCAACCATTGGCTCGTGCGCAATCCCTGGGCCCAGGCCGGCTGGTCGCTGCGCCTCGACGCCGTCTTCGTCGGCCGCGGACGCTGGCCGCGGCACGTCGAGGGGGCGTGGGAGATGGGGGCGTGAGGGTCGCGTCGAAGGCGCTCCCAAGTCCATCCCTTCAGTTCTCGAGAATCTTACGTTGTGGTGTCATCCCGGACGCCGAAGGCGATCCGGGACCCAGAACCACGACGTGCCAGTCGCAGCCTATAGGCTGCGTCTCTCCGACGAAAAGTGCTCCACGGGTCCGAAACGAGCGCGGCATGCGCGCTCGAACGATCGTCGGAGCGCATGGGTCCCGGGTCCGCTTCGCGGCCCGGGATGACAACGCTGAGGGTTAGGGGGCCTCGGCCACCACCCGCCCGCCCATTCCGCCGCACCGACCCTCCGGAACCAGTCGTCGATCCGTGCGGTTCGCCTGTCATGACGGATGCGCGGCAGAGACGGGTGGTGGTGGTCGGGGCCGGGTTCGGCGGGCTCGAGGTCGTGCGCTCGCTCGAGCGCGCGCCGGTCGCGATCACCCTCGTCGACCGCCACAACCACCATTGCTTCCAGCCGCTCCTCTACCAGGTCGCGACCGCCGCCCTCTCGCCGGCCGACATCGCCTGGCCGATCCGGTCGATCCTGCGCAACCAGGACAACGTGACGACCCTGATGGCCGACGTCGACGGCATCGACGTCGTCGGCCGCGTGGTCCATGCGGGCGTGCGCGCGATCCCCTTCGACGATCTCGTCCTCGCGACCGGGGCGACCCACGCCTATTTCGGCAACGACGAATGGGCGAAGGCCGCGCCGGGGCTCAAGACGATCGAGGACGCCGCCGCCATCCGCCGCGACATCCTGATCGCCTTCGAGCGCGCCGAATACACCGACGATCCGCTCGAGCGCGCGCGCCAGCTCACCTTCGTGGTGGTGGGCGGCGGGCCGACGGGCGTCGAGATGGCCGGCGCCATCGCCGAGGTCGCCAAGAAGGCGCTCACCCGCGATTTCCGGCGCATCGACCCGCGGAAGGCGCGGGTGGTGCTCGTCGAGGCGGGCCCGCGCGTGCTCGGTGGCTTTCCCGAGAACCTCTCCGATTACGCCGCCCGCGCGCTGCGGAAGATGGGTGTCGAGGTGATGACGGACACGCCCGTCACCGGCTGCGACGAGGGCGGCGTCGACACGAAGACGGGGCGCATCGAGGCGCGCACCATCGTCTGGGGCGCCGGCGTGCGCGCCTCTCCGGCGGCCGAATGGGTGGGCGGCAAAGCCGATCGCGCGGGCCGCCTCGAGGTCGAGGCGGACCTGACGGTGCCCGGCCACCCCGAGATCTTCGCGATCGGCGACACGGCCCATATCCTCCAGGAGAACGGCAAGCCCGTGCCGGGCATCGCGCCCGCCGCCAAGCAGATGGGCGCCTATGTCGCGCGGGTCCTCGCGGCCCGCGCGAAGGGCGCGCCGCCGCCGGGCCCGTTCCGCTACCGCCACGAGGGCGATCTCGCGACCATCGGGCGCAAGGCGGCCGTGGTGAAGCGCGGGCGGCTCGAGCTGACGGGCTTTCTCGGCTGGCTCGCCTGGAGCCTCGCCCACGTCTATTTCCTCATCGGCCTGCGCGCGCGGATCGTCGTCGGCATGACCTGGCTGTGGAGCTACGCCACCTATCGCCGCGGCGCGCGTCTGATCGCGAACGGCCCGCCGGCGAAACCGCTCCCGCCCGAGGCCGCCCCCGTCGCCGCGAGCGAGGAGGACATCGAGGCCGTGCGCGACGCCCGCGCCGATCAGGCGAGACCGGCGAGAGGGAGAAGCGAGAGCGCGATCAGGTAGACGATGCCGGCGACGATCGTCGTCCAGATCGCCTTCTCGACGAGGCCCGGAGCCGCGGGCGCGCCCGGTTCGGTGCCGGCGACGACGTCGCCCTCCTCGTGCTGCGAGCGGATGCCGAAGGGCAGGACCGCGAACAGCATGATCCACCACACCACGAAATAGAACGCGAGCCCGCCGCCGATCCCGACGTCGAACAGGACGAGCCCCACCAGGATCGCGCCCACGATCAGCGCGACGATGACCGCCACGCTCGCGGGGAGCGAGGCCGAGAGATCCTTGATCGCCTTGACTGCCTTCATCGCTCAGGCCTGCTCCAGCTCGACGAGGGTGCCGCAGAAATCCTTCGGGTGCAGGAAGAGCACCGGCTTGCCGTGGGCGCCGATCTTCGGCTCGCCCGAGCCGAGCACCCGCGCGCCCTGCGCCACGAGGCGGTCGCGCGCGGCGAGGATGTCGTCGACCTCGTAGCAGATGTGGTGGATGCCGCCGTCGGGATTGCGGTCGAGGAACTTGGCGATCGGGCTCTCGGTGCCGAGCGGCTCGAGCAGCTCGATCTTGGTGTTGGGCAGCGTGATGAACACGGTCGAGACGCCGTGGTCGGGCTGCGGCGTCGCCTCCGACACCTGCGCGCCCAGCGTGTCGCGATAGACCGCGCTCGCCGCCGCCATGTCGCGCACCGCGATCGCCACGTGGTTCAACCGTCCGATCATCCGACCCTCCTGCCCGGGCATGCCCGCTCGGGCTTATAGCTCAGGGGGGCGCGGGGCGAAACGCGACGGATGGTCTAGTGCGGTCAGCCTCAGAACCCCCGCGGCAGCCACAGCGCGATCTGCGGAAACAGGATCAGCAGCGCGACGAGCACCAGCGAGCAGCCGATGAAGGGGAAGGCGGCGACGTAGATGTCGCGCATCGTGGTGTCGGGCGGCGCGACCCCCTTCATGACGAAGAGGAGGAGCCCGAAAGGCGGGGTCGTGAAGCTGATCTCGAGGGCGAGCAGCATGATCAGCGCGAACCAGACGGGGTCGAAGCCGAGGCTGATCGCCAGCGGGAAGAAGATCGGCACGGTGAGCAGCATCATGGAGATCTGCTCCATGAACATGCCGAGCACGAGGAGCACCGCGAACATCGCGAGAAGCATGAGGACGGGATCGAGATCGAACCCCGTCGCCCAGGCGATCAGCCCGCGCGAGGCGCCCGAGAAGGCCATCAGCTGGCTGAACGTGGCCGAGCCGAACACGATCAGATAGGCCATCAGCGTGACCCTGAGCGCGCCCTCGATCGAGCGCCGGATCGCCTCCCAGGTCAGGCAGCGGAAGGCGGCGGCGAGGACGATCACGCCGAGCGCGCCGAAGGCGGCGGCCTCGGAGGGGGTCGCGATCCCGCCCATCATCATGGCGACGATCACGACCATGACGCCGACCATCGGCAGCACGTCGCGCACGACGAGGCGCGTCTTCTCGCGCGCCGAGAGCGGCTCGACGTCGTAGGCGGGGGCGCATTTGGGGTCGAGCTTCGTGTAGAGGAAGATCGTGAGGATGTAGAGGCAGGCGAGAAGCAGGCCCGGGACGATGCCGGCGACGAGCAGCGCGCCGATGTCGACGCGCGCGAGCGTCGCGAGCAGGACGGCCAGCGCGGAGGGCGGGATGATGATCGCGAGCCCGCCCGTGCCGAGGATCGGTCCGATGGACATCGCCCGCGAATAGCCGCGCTTCGTCATCTCCGGCACCATCAGCGAGCCGAGAAGGGCGGTCGCGCCCATCGAGGAGCCGGACAGGGTCGAGAAGCCGGTGCCGCCGAGCACGGTGACGTAGGAGAGGCGACCGGGCAGGCGGCCCAAGAGCCCGTCGATCGCGTTGAACATCCGCTTGCCGAGGCCGGTGTGGAAGAACAGCTCTCCCATCAGGAGGAAGAGCGGGATCGGCACGAGGGCGAAGCTGGTGAGCGCGCCGAGGCCGTTGTTGAGCATCAGCGTGACGCCGCGCTCGCCGCCCATGAAGATCCAGGCGCCGGCGAGGTTCGCCGCGAGGAAGGCGATCGCGACCGGCATGCCGACCGCCATCAGGACGACGATGATGCCCAGCAGCAGCCCGAGCGCTTCGAACCAGGCCATCACTCGTGGATCCCCGCCTCGCCGCTGTGGAGGAGCTCGCGGCCGAAGGCGAAGCGCGCGAACTCGATCGCCATCAGCCCGAAGCTGATTGGGAAGGCGATGGTGAGGAGCCAGCGGGGGAAGAAATAGGCCCGCACGTCGAAATCCATGCGCGCGATGTTCGTCTGCACGAGATCGATGCCCTTCCAGGTCAGGATCGCGCAGACGATCACGCAGCCGAGCGAGACCGCGCGGCTCAGCAGCCGACGCGCGCGCGGCGGGAGCGCGGCCGTGACGAGCTCGATATGGACGTGCCCCTTGCGGCGCACGAGCCAGGGCGCGCCGAGCATCGTCATGTAGAGGAGCGCGTATTCGGAGGAGGTGAACAGCCACGCCATCGGCTGCAGGCCGAGATTGCGCATGGTCACCGAGACCAGGATCGAGACCATCAACCAGACGAGCATCCCCGCCGCGACGAGCGCCATCAGCGAGACGAGACCGTCATAGGCGCGCACGAGAAGGCGCATGGGGTTCTCCGGTGTGGGTGGCGGTCGATGGCGTTGTCGAAGGCTTCTCTTGTCCTTCCCCCTTGGGGGAAGGTGGCTCCGGGCGCGTCAGCGACCGGAGACGGATGGGGATCGTGCAGGCATTGGCGTTACGGTGCCTCCTGCACCACCCCCACCCCCGGCCCCTCCCCCAAGGGGGAGGGGAGACCGTCGCGCTCTTCATCGACCGTGGAGAGCGCGCGGACGCGTCGGGGCAGCGTGTCCTTCCCCCTTGGGGGAAG
>NZ_JBKBQG010000065.1:0-16215 GCF_046292825.1 Salinarimonas sp.
CCCCGCCGCTGCGCGGGGGGAGGGGAATCCCGTCGCGCTCGTCATCGACGTCGGCGCGAGGCGATCGGCGGAAGGGATGATCTCCACGCCGACGTCCCCCTCCCCCCGCGCAGCGGCGGGGAGGGTAGGGTGGGGGGCGGTAGGGCCTGTGGAGCGGGTGGTGGGGCGTGCTCGGCCTGTCTGCCGGAGCATTACCACAAACCACACCACAAGCCCCACCGCCCCCCACCCCTAACCCCTCCCCGCCGCTGCGCGGGGGGAGGGGAATCCCGTCGCGTCCGTCATCGACGTCGGCGCGAGGCGATCGGCCGAAGAATCCACAAGCCGTCACGGCGGCACGCCGGCATCCCGCAGCGCCTCGGCGTAGCGCGCCCCCGCGTCGGTGTCGCCGACCGGGTGGCGGGCGCGGTAGCCGGATGCGGTCAGGTCGGGCTGCAGGAGGAGGAGTTCGCGGGCGGCCTCGCGCGCCTCCTCGCCGCGGCCCGACAGCGAGAGCGCGATCACCAGCGCGCGGAAGGTCGACGCGTGCAGGCGGTTGCCGGCGAGCGATTGCCGGGCGAGCCGCACCGCCTCGTCGTAAGCCCCGGCGGCCACGTGCGCGGAGGCGGAGAGGGAGAGATGGTACCAGCGCCGCGGGTCGAGCGGCGAGAGCTGCCGGGCGCGCGTGGCCGCGGCCACGGCTTGCGCGCCCTCGGCTCGGAAGGTGTGGTGCGTGCTCTTCAGGAGCCAGGCGAGCGCGTCGCTCGGGTTGGCGGCGACGGCGAGCGACAGGCGCTCCTGCGCGAGGTCGAAGCGGCGTCGGAAATAGGTCTGGACATGCGCCTCGACGGCGAGCGCGAGGGAGCAATCCGGCTCCGCCTCGAGCGCCCGCGCGGCGCTCGCGAGGGCGTGCTCGGCCTCGGCGGCCGCGTCTTGCGCATAGCCCTGGCTCGCGCGCAGCACCCGCGACATCGCGAGCCAGGCATGGGGCGCGGCATGGGCGGGCGCGCGCGCGGCGAGTTCCGACAGGATCTCGTCGGCGGCCGCCATGTTCTCCGTCGAGATGCGATGCAGGAGCGCGATCGCGCCGAGGAGGAGCGTGCTGTCCTCGAGCGGCATCGTGCGGCGCGCGCCGAGCCGGCGCATCTCGACGCGCAGGATCGCCGCGACGAGCGCGGGCAGCAGCCCCGCGGCGAGGCCGTCCGCGCCGAAGAGATCGCGAAGCCCCGCTTCCATCCGGTCGCTCCAGACGGCGGCGCCCGAGCGGGTGTCGGCGAGTTCCGCGAGCACCGCCACACGATCGCCCGCGACGTCGACGGCGCCCGAGAGGACATAGGTGGCGCCGAGCCGCGCGCGCAGATCGGGAGGGCTCAGCGCGCGGCCGACGAGCGCGCGCGTCGTCAGGCGCGAGATCATGGTCACGTCGCCGCTGCGCGAGAGCGTCGCGATGATCTCGTCCGCCAGCGCCTCGCCGAGCGCCGCGTGAGCGGCGTCCGCCCCGCGGGTCGTGAACGGCAGCACGGCGACGACGGGCAGGAGCGTCTCGCCGAACGGGGCGAAGGAGCCGCTCGGCGCCTCCGCGGCGAGCCGGAAGGCCCGCACCGGTGTCTCGTGCCCAGGGCTCGCGCGGTCGCCGAGATCCTCGAGCGCGGCGTCGAGCGGCGAGAGCACGTCGCTCGCGTCCGGGCTCAGCAGGACGTCGCCGGGCTGCGCGACGTCGCACAGGCGCACGGCCGCCGCGCGGGCCTCCTCGTCGCTCGGATCGGGGGCCGCATGGAGGCCGATGCGCACGCGGGCGCCCTGTCGCGTTCGCTCCGAGAGCGCTTCCGCCAAGGCCGCGCGCGCCGAGGGGAACGCCCGCTCGACGACCCGCCGCCCGCGACCGTCGCCGCTTCGCGCGATGCAGAGGACCGCGCGCCGGTCCTGCGCGAGCGCGCGCCCGGCGACGACGCTCAGCCGTCGCGCATCCGCCTGCGCGAGCCCCGCCTCCGCGCGCAGCGCCTCGGCGAGCCCGCGCGTGAGCGGATCGGGCGCGACGCCGAGCTCGCGCGCGAGGTCGGCCACGAGCGCGTCGTAGGATCGCAGCGCCTCCGCCCGCCGCCCCTCGCGCGCGAGCGCTTCGATGAGCAGGCGATGGGCGTCCTCCCGATAGGCGTCGAGCAGGATCGCCGCGCGCGCATGCGCCGCCGCGTCGGCGGTCTCGCCCCGCGTCAGCGCGAGACCGCCCATGCGCAGGCGCGCGTCGATCGCGAGGGCGTCGAGCCGGGCCCGCTGCGTGCCGAGCCAGTCCCGCCAGCCGTCCTCCTCGATCGTCGGCGCGTCGGCGAGGCCGCGCCCGTAGAGCGCGAGCGCGGCTTCGACCCGCGCCCGATCCGCGTCGCGGACGCCGTCCTCGAATTCGGCGAGATCGCTCTCCACGATTCCGGGCGACAGCGCCACGCCTGCGCGCGAGATCACGAGCGCGTCGCCGAGGACGCGGCGCAGCCGAGCGAGCGTCTGCCGAAGGTTCTGCTGCGCCTGGAGCTCGAAATGCGAGCCCCAGAACAGGGTCGCGAGACGCTCGCGGGCCATCGGCGCGCCGCGCTCCGCACAGAGCACCGCGAGGAGACCCGTCGCCTTCGCGCCGAGCGCGATCGTCCCGTCCGCCGTCTGCAGCCGGAAGCCGTCGAACATGCGCAAGCGGACCGCGCCGCGCTCCGCGTCCCGTCGCACGCTCATGAAGCTCGCCCTTCGACGACGCCGACCCGGCAAATCTAGCGCAAGGCCGGTGCGAGCGCGAGCGCGTTCCGCCGCCTCCTCCGAACGGCCGAGGCGGTGCGTTCTCGGCTCGGCCATCCTCGCCCGACACCGAAGCCGAGATCCCGTGGCGTCCCGATTCCGGTCTCGATCGAGAAGGCGGGAGGTGTCAGCATGACGTCGTGGCACGCACGAGAGGCTCTCGCTTTCGCGGGGCGCAACGGGCCTCTCCTCCTGTTCGGAGGGGTGCTGATCGGCCTCCTCGCCCCGCCGCTCGCCGAGGCGGCGCGGCCCCTGCTCGGCCTTGCGGTGTTCGTCTTCACGCTCGGCGCGTTCCTGAAGGTCGATCTCCCCGCGTTCCATGCGCAGATCGCGCAGCGCAGCACCATCGCGATGGTGCTCCTCTGGACGACCTTCGGCGTGCCGCTCGTCATGCTGGGGCTCGTGCGCCTCCTCGGCCTCTCGGACGGGCTCGCGCTCGGCATGCTCCTGTGCATGCTCGCGCCGCCGGTGGGGAGCGCAGCCGCCATCGCCGCGATGCTCGGCCTCAGCGCGCCCCTCGCGCTCCTCGCGACCGTCGCCGCGACGCTGCTGTGCCCCCTCTACATCCCTCCGCTCGCGAGCCTGCTCGTCGGCGTCGATCTCGAGATCGATGCTTCGGGGATGGCCCTGCGGCTCTGCACGATCGTCGGCGGCGCCTTCGCCTGCGCTCTACTGCTGCGCCGTTTCGCGGGGCGCTTCGTCGCGGAGAACCCGCATGCGATGACCGGCATCGCCGTCCTCGGCCTCATCCTCGTCGCGATCGGCGCGATGCGGGGCATGCAGACCCTGTTCCTCGACCGACCGCTCGACGTCGCCGGCGTCTTCGGCATCGCGTTCGCCGTGAATGCGGGCTTCCAGGTGCTGGGCGCCGCCCTGTTCTGGCCGGGCGGCCGGCTGCGCGCGCTCTCGGTCGGCCTCGTGAGCGGCAACCGAAACGTCACGCTCGTCTGGGCGGCGGCGGGCACGAGCGTCGTCGGGGTGCAGGGCGTCGAGCTCTACCTCGCGATGAGCGTGTTCCCGATCTTCATGATGCCGGCCCTCACCCGCGGCCTCGTCGCGCGCCTCCTGCGCCGCGCCGAGGACGCCCCTCCCGAGGCGCCCGCGGCGACGCGGTCTCAGGCGAGCGTATAGGCGGTCTTCACCGTCGTGAAGAACTCCGCGGCGTAGCGGCCCTGTTCGCGAGGGCCGAAGCTCGAGCCCTTGCGCCCGCCGAAAGGCACGTGGAAATCGACGCCCGCCGTCGGCAGGTTCACCATCACCATGCCCGCCTGCGCATTGCGCTTGAAGTGCGTCGCGTGCTTCAGCGAAGTGGTGCAGATGCCCGACGAGAGGCCGAATTCCGTGTCGTTGGCGACCGCGAGCGCCTCCTCGTAATTCTTCACGCGGATGACGGCCGCGACGGGGCCGAAGATCTCCTCGCGCGCGATGCGCATGCCGTTGTCGGCGCCGACGAACAGAGCGGGCCGCAGGTAGAAGCCGGGCTTCTCGAGGTTCGGACGCGTGCCGCCGACGAGGTCCGCGCCCTCCTCGCGACCGAGCGCGATGTAGTCGAGATCCTGGGCGAGCTGGCGCTCGTCGACCACGGGGCCGATCTGCGTGCCCGGATCGAGGGCATCGCCCACCTTCGCGGAGAGCACGCGCTCGCTCAGGGCCTCGACGAAGCGATCGTGGATCGCCTGCGTCACGATCAGCCGCGAGGACGCCGTGCAGCGCTGACCCGTCGAGTAGAAGGCCGAATTCATGGCGCATTCGACGGCGACGTCGAGATCGGCGTCGTCGAGGACGACCATCGGGTTCTTGCCGCCCATCTCGAGCTGGAACTTGCGGTTCCGCTCGATCGAGGCGAGCGCGACGCGCCGCCCCGTCCCGACCGAGCCGGTGAAGCTCAGGGCGTCGAGATCGGGGCTGTCGAGCATCGCCTGGCCGACGACGGAGCCCTTGCCCATGACGAGGTTGAGGACGCCCCGCGGCAAACCGGCGCGATGGAGGATGTCGACGAGCGCCCAGGCGCTGCCCGGCACGAGCTCGGCCGGCTTGAACACGACCGTGTTGCCGTAGCAGAGCGCGGGCGCGATCTTCCAGGCGGGGATGGCGACGGGGAAGTTCCAGGGCGTGATCAGGCCCACGACCCCGACAGGCTCGCGCGTCACCTCGATGCCGATGCCCGGCCGCACAGAGGCGAGCGTCTCGCCGGAAAGCCGCAGCACCTCGCCGGCGAAGAAATCGAAGATCTGGCCCGCGCGGACCGTCTCGCCGATGCCCTCCGCGAGCGTCTTGCCCTCCTCGCGGGCGAGCAGCCGCCCGAGCTCCTCCTTGCGCGCGAGGATCTCGTCGGCCGCCTTGCGCAGGATCGCGTGGCGCTCGAGGAGCCCCGAGCGCGACCAGGCGGGGAAGGCCGCCTTGGCGGCCGCGATCGCGCGCTCCGCGTCCGCGGCGCTCGCGCTCGCGTAATGGCCGACGACGTCGCGCGTGTCGGAGGGGTTGACGTTCGGCGTCGCGTCGCCCTCGACCCATTCGCCGTCGATCAGGTTCCCATGCATGGCGGCCTCTCCTTGCCTCAGACGTAGACGCTCTCGATCAGCGACCGGTAATCCTCCGCCGTGAGCGGACGGGGATTGGTGGGGTGGCTGTGATCGGCGAGGGCGCCGCGCACGACCCCGTCGATCTGCTCCTCGCGCAGGCCCAACGTCTTGAGCCCGGCGGGGATGCCGAGCCTGCTGTTGAGCGCGGCGAGCGCGTCTTCGAGCCCGCCCGGCGCGATCCCGAGCGCGGTCTCGATCCTAGCGAATTTCTCGGGCGCGGCCGCGCGGTTGGCCCGCATCACGGCGGGCATCAGGATCGCGTTGAGCGTGCCGTGGTGGAGATTGGGCGACTTGAGGCCGCCGAGCGCGTGCGAGAGCGCGTGGACGGCGCCGAGCCCCTTCTGGAAGGTGAGGCCGCCCTGCAGCGAGCCCATCATCAGCGCGCTGCGCGCGGCGAGGTCCGCGCCGTTCTCGAAGGCGGCGAGGACGTTGCCCCAGATCCGCGCCGCGCCGTCGAGCGCGATCGCCTCCGCGGGCGGGTTGTCGCGCGGCGAGAGATAGGTCTCGAGGCAATGCGAGAGCGCGTCGAGCGCCGTCGCGGCGGTGAGCGCGGGCGGCATGCCGAGCGTCAGCTCGGGATCGCAGATCGCGGCCTTGGGGATCAGATGAGGGCTCACGAGGCCGAGCTTGCGCCCGTCCGCGAGGGTGATCAGCGCCGCGCGCCCGACCTCCGATCCGGTCCCCGCCGTCGTCGGCACCGCGATCACCGGGGCGACGGCCGGGGTGATCGCGGAGAGCCCGCCCTCGATCAGGGCGAAACGCGCCATCGCGCCCTCGTGGGTCGCCATCAGCGCGACGCCCTTGGCGAGGTCGATCGGCGAGCCGCCGCCGACGGCGACGACGCCGTCGCAATCGCGCTCGCGATAGAGCGCCACGGCCGCGAGCGTCGCCTCCTCGGTCGGGTTCGAGGGCACGTCGAGGAAGGTCGGGACGTCCGCGGGCAGGTGAGGCGCGACCGCGTCGAGGAGCCCGGCCGCCGCGACGCCGCGGTCCGAGACGAGGAGCGGGCGGCGGACCCCGAGCCGCGCGAGCCGATCGGGGATCTGCGCGACGGCGCCGGCGCCGAACTCGATGTCCGTGAGATAGGTGATTGCGGCCATCTGGCGGGCCCTTCTTGCGGAGTTTGGAAACAGGCGAGGCGGATCGGGGCCGCGCCGTCGCCCGAGAGGCGGCGGCGGCGCGGGAAGGTCGTCAGAGCGGCGTCACCGCCCCCATGGCGACGGGAGCGGGCACCTTCTCGGTGCCGTTGACGAGCGGCGCGCCGAATTCGGGGATCTCGATCTCGAACACGTCGCCGATCTCGGTCCTCACGCCGTCGCCGAAGGAGGCGACCGAGGTTCCCAGGAACTGGACGTGCACGTCGCCCGGCCGCAGGAACTGGGCATATTTGAAGTGGTGGAACTCGAGATTGGCGATCGAGTGGGACATGTTGTCCTCGCCCGTCGGGAACGCCTTCTCCCAGATCACCGTGCCGCCGCGCCGGATGCGTGCCACTCCCTCGACATGGGAGGGCAATTCGCCGATCCGCAGCTCCGGGCCGAAGGCGCAGGCGCGCAGCTTCGAATGGGCGAGATAGAGGTAGTTCTTCTTCTCCATCACGTGGTCGGTCGCCTCGTTGCCGATGGCGAAGCCGAGCCGGTAGGGCCGGCAATCGTCGCCGATCACGTAGAGGCCGACGATCTCCGGCTCCTCGCCCTCGTCGTCGGCGAAATCGGGCACGGGCAGCGGCGCGCCGGGGCGCACGACGCTCGATCCGTCGCCTTTGTAGAACCATTCGGGCTGGACGCCCGGCGCGCCGTTTGCGGGCTTGCCGCCCTCGAGGCCCCATTTGAACATCCGCATGGAATCGTTCATCTCGGCCTCGGCGCCGCTCGTCGCCGCCGCGTGCATCTTCGAGCGCGAGGCGGCGCTGCCGATATGGGTGAGGCCCGTCCCCGCGACCACGCAATGGGCGGGATCGGGATGGTCGATCGGCGGCAGGACGCGGCGCTCGGCGAGAAGCGGCGCGTAGTCGAACGCGGCGTCGGTCCCCAGCTCGGCCACGCGCGCGGCGATGGACTTGCCGCTCCGGATCGCGTCGAGCGCCAGCTCCCGCGTGGTCGCGATGCCGACGACGCGGCGGACGCGGTCGCCCTCGACGAGCCCGACGGCACGGGATCCGTCGCTGGTTTCGAACTGTATCAGACGCATGTCGACTCCATCTTCACTGGTGTGAGCGGGCCGGGCGTGCCCGGCCCGGGACTGGTCAGCGGCCGGCGGCCATCGCCTCGCGGGCCTGCGCCACGAGATCGGCGCCGATCGTGTCGGTGAAGCGCTCGACGACGGGCGCGACGCGCGCGCGCAGCTTCTCCATCTCCTCCTCGGTGAGGCGGGTGACCTGCATCCCCTCCTCCTCGAGAAGCCCCGTCAGGCGCTCGGCGTCGTTGCGCGAGAGGCCGCGCTGGTACTCGGCGGATTCCCGAGCCGCCTCCATGACGAGCGCCTGGTCCTCGGCGGACAGGCTGTCGAACCAGCGCTTGCTGGCGAGGAGCACGTAGGGGGTGTAGACGTGCCCGGTCAGCGTCAGGTGGTCCTGCACCTCGTAGAACTTGCTCGCGTAGATGAGGCCGACCGGCGTCTCCTGCGCATCGACGGCGCGGCTCTCGAGCGCCGTGTAGAGCTCGGGATAGGGCAGGGGCACCGGGTTGGTGCCGAGCGCCTCGAAGGTCGCGATGAAGAGCGGGTTGGGGATCACGCGGATCTTGAGCCCCTCCATGTCCTCGACGCGCTCGACGGGACGCAGCGCGTTCGTCATGTGGCGAAAGCCGTTGTCCCAATAGGCGAGGCCCACGATGCCCATGGATTCGAGCCGCGCGAACAGTGCCTCGCCGACCGGGCCGTCGGTGACCGCGTCGACCGCGTCGAAATCGGCGTAGAAGAAGGGCAGGTCGAAGATCAGGAATTCGGGGATCGTGCCCACGAGGTTCGAGGTCGGCCCCACCATCACGTCGAGGAAGCCCGCCTGCAGCGAGGACTGCATCTGCGGCTCGTTGCCGAGGACGCCGCTGCCGAAGGTCTGGATGGTGACGCGGCCGTCCGTCTTCTGCGCGACGAGCTCGGCGAAGCGGATCGAGCCCTGGCCGACGGGGTGCGCCTCGATCGGCACGTAGCCGAGGCGGGCGTTCTGCGCGGACGCCGACGCGGACGCGAGCATCGCGCCGGCGAGAGCGAGGGCGGCGAGCGTTTTCTTCATGTCGTCTCCTCCGTTTGCTTCGAGTTTTTCAGTAGAACCAGGATGCCGGCACCGTGACCAAGGCCGGGAACAGGACGAGAAGGACGATCACCGCCATCTCGGCCAAGAGGAACGGCAGGATCCCGCGCGTCGCGGCGCCCATCGAGATCCGGCTCACGCCGCAGACCGTGTTGAGGACTGCGCCCACCGGCGGCGTGATCATCCCGACCGCCGCCGTCATCAGGAACACGACGCCGAAATAGATCGGGTCGATGCCGGCCGCGATCACCACGGGCATCAGGAGCGGCACGAGGATCGTGATGGCCGGCGTGAAATCGAGCACCATGCCGATCACGAAGACGCCGAGCACGATCACCGCCATCAGGAGCGTCGGGTTGTCCATGAAGGGCTGCAGGAGCCCGATGAGCTGACCCGGCAGGTTCGCGATCGTCACGAGGAAGGCGGTGACGCTGGAGGCCGCGATCAGCAGCATGATGACGGCCGTCGTGCGCGCGGCGCCCAGGATCGCCGCGTGGAGCGCGGCCGGCGACATCTCGCGATAGACGACGAGGCCGACGAACAGCGCGTAGGCCGCCGCGACGACGCCGGCTTCCGTCGGCGTGAAGATGCCGAAGCGCAGGCCGCCGATGATGATCACGGGCAGGAAGAGCGCCCACACCGCCGAGCGCAGATTGGCGAGGACGACCTTTCGCGGCTGCTTCGGCAAGGCGGCCGTCTCGTCGCGGCGCGAGATCCACCACCAGACGAGAACGAGGCTCGCCGCCATCAGGAGGCCCGGCACGATGCCCGCCATGAACAGGCGCACGATCGAGATGTTGGCGGTGACGCCGAGGACGACGAAGCCGACGGAGGGCGGGATGATCGGCGCGATGATACCCGTCGCCGCCATCAGTCCGCTCGCGCGGTCGATCCGGTAGCCCGCCTCGCGCATCAGCGGGATCAGCATCACCGCGAGCGTCGCGGTGTCGGCGATGGCGGAGCCCGAGAGGCTCGCGAGCACGAGCCCGGTGCCGATGACGACGTAGCCGAGACCCCCGCGCAGATGCCCGAAGAGCGCGAGCGCGACGTTGACGATCCGCTTCGAGAGCCCGCCCGCGTTCATCAGCTCGCCGGCGAGCAGGAAGAACGGGATCGCCATCAGCGGATAGCTGTCGGCGCCGTCGATCAGCTTCTGGGCGAGAATCTGCGCGTCGACATGGCCGAGGAGGAACATCAGGGCGAGCGCGCACAGCATCAGCGCGAAGGCGATCGGAATCCCGATGCCGATGGCGCCGAACAGTGAGCCGAGGAAGACGAGCGCGGTCATCGCGGCGCCTCTCCCGGCTCGCCGCCGCTTTCGGCCGGCGCCCTGCGCCCGGCCCAGGTCGCGGGCAATTCGCCGCGCAGCGCGCGCCAGAGATTGACGAGGAGGATGAGCCCCATGCAGGCGGAGGCCACCAGCCCCGCGGCGTACATCAGGCCCATCGAGATGCCGGAGATCGGCGCGCGGTTGTTCCAGTTGAGCATCGTCTGCGACCAGCTGCCCTGCCAGAGCAGCACGCAGATCCAGAGCATGAGGCCGTGGGCGACGAGGAAGCAGGCGATGCGTGCCGGCTTCGGGAGCCGCGCGACGAGCGTGTCGACGCTCATATGCGCGCCCTGCGCCAGCGCCGCGACGGCGCCGACGAAGGCGATCCACACGAAGATCAGCCGCGACACCTCGACCGAGAACGGAATGCCGGAATTGAAGCCGTAGCGCAGCACGACGTTCCAGAAGACCATCAGGCTCATGACGCTCATGCCGAGCACCAGCAGGTGGTCGAACAGCCTCATGAGCCACCGGAGCGGCTGCGGCATCTTTCCTCCCGGGCGCCGAGCGCCTCTCGTATTCTGAAACGGCAAGTGGCGTTTCCCGCCCGGCGAAGCGTGGCGCAATGCCGTTACGCGCAGCTGCCGTTTCACGTTGTTGTTCTTCGCTCTATAGCCGTCGCGTCGAAACCCGGCTAATCGAGTGTTCCGATATCGCTATGACGGAATGGAATATCAGATGCTGCCCGATCTCGAGCCGATGCTCGCCCGGCTCAAGCTGCGCCACTTCCGGCTCCTGACCGCGATCGCCGACCACGGCTCGCTCCTGAAGGCCGCCGAGGCGGTGGCGATCAGCCAGCCCGGCGCGACGAAGGCGCTCCAGGAGATCGAGCACGCGATCGGCCACCCGCTGTTCCTGCGCACGAACCGGGGCCTGCGCGCCAACGAGCTCGGCCATTGCGTCGTGCGCTACGCGCGGCTGATCCAGCAGGACATGGCGCATTTGCGCGAGGACATGCGCGGCATCCTCGACGGGCACGGGGGGCGGCTCGCGGTGGGCACCATCATGGGCGCGGTGCCGCTCCTGACCCACCATCTGACGCGGCTGATGGAGCGCAACCGGGACATCCGCGTCGAGCTCGTCGAGGACACGAGCGCGAACCTGCTCGCGCTCCTCGACGACGGCCGCATCGAGCTCGCCATCTGCCGCACGAGCGTCAGCGCCAGGCCCGAGCGCTACGTCGACCGGCGGATCTGGGAGGAGGAGCTCGCCGTCGTCGCCAACGTCGCCCATCCCCTCGCCGCGGGGCCGGCGAGCCTGCGCGATCTCGCCGAGAGCACGTGGATCGTCTATGCGGCGAACATGCCGATGCGGCGCTATCTCGAGCAGGAATTCCAGGCGCAGGAGCTGCGCTTCCCCACGAGCCTCGTCGAGACGACGTCGGCCTTCGCGACGCTCGCGCTCCTGCAGCGCAATCCCGATTTCGTCGCGCTCCTCTCGACCGAGGTCGCCAACGTCCTGAGCCGCACCCAGACGACGACGATCCTGCCGGTGAGCCTGCCGGCCCGCAGCGAGCCCTACTACCTCGTCCGCAGCGAAGGCCGCACCCTGTCGCCGATCGCCGGCCGCTTCTGGCGAGACGTCCTCGAGCGCCCGGGCGCGCATGTCGAGCCGTCGAGCGGTCGATCGGTAGGGGCGGACGGTTGAGTGATCGGAAAAGTGGCGCGCCCTACGGGACTCGAACCCGTGTTTTCGCCGTGAAAGGGCGACGTCCTAGACCGCTAGACGAAGGGCGCGGGGCGCGCGCCTCGGGGAGGGGCGCCGAGGGGGTCTATAGAGGGGTTCGCGGGGGTTCGCAAGTGAGTCGTGGCGCGTCGGCTCACGGCAGGGCCGCGTCGAGGAGGCGCAGCTCGACGCGCTCGCGCCCGCCCCAGGAATTGCGGGTGAGCGAGCCTGCGACGTGGACCGGGCGGCCGATCGCGTCGAGGAGCGCGCGGCCGAGCGGCTGGTCGGCGCAGCGGAAGGCGATCGCGCCGATCTGGGCGCCGTCGCCGGAGGAGAGCGTCGCCTTCACGTGCCCGCCGCCGACGACCCGCGCATCCGCGACCCTGTGATGGGCGAGCGCGAAGACCGGCTCGGGGCAGCCGGCGCCGAAGGGCCCCGCATCGGCGAGGGCGGCGAGGAGCTCGGGCGTCGCGCCGCCGGCGGTGAGGCGCGCGTCGATCAGGAGCGCGTCCTCGGCGAGCGAGGCCGCGACGGGTTCGGCCAGACGCTCGGCCGCGAAGGCGCGGAACGCGTCGAGCTTGTCGCGCGCGACCGTGGCGCCCGCCGCCATGGCGTGGCCGCCGCCCTTCGCCGCGAGGCCGGCCTCGACCGCCGCGCGCACCACCCGCCCGACATCGGCGCCCGCGACGGAGCGCGCCGAGCCCGTCGCGAGACCCTCCGCCGCGCCCGCGAAGGCGAAGGCTGGGCGGCGGAAGCGCTCCTTGAGCCGCGCCGCGATCAGGCCGACGATGCCCGGGTGCCAATCCTGCGCGAAGGCGAGGACGAGGGGCGCGTGCGGATCGGCATCGAGCGCGCGTTCGGCCTGGGCGAGCGCCTCGACGAGCGCCTCGCCCTCGATCGCCTGGCGCTCGCGGTTGAGCTGGTCGAGCCGCTCGGCGATGGCCCCTGCCGCGATCGGGTCCGTCTCGGCGAGGAGGCGCGCGCCGAGCGCGGCGTCGCCGATGCGCCCGCCGGCATTGATGCGCGGGCCGACGAGGAAGCCGAGATGCCACGCCTCCGGCGCGCTCGACAGCCCAGCGACGTCGAGGAGGGCGGCGAGGCCGGGGCGCGCGCGGGCGCGCATCACGGTGAGCCCCTGCCGGACGAAGGCGCGGTTGAGCCCCGTCAGCGGCACGACGTCGGCGACGGTCGCGAGCGCGACGAGATCGAGCCCGGCGAGGAGATCGGGCAGGCCCGCGCGCCCGCGCGACCGCAGGGTGCGCGCGAGCGCGACGAGGGCGAGATAGACGATTCCGCCCGCGCACAGATGGCCGAGGCCGGAGAGATCGTCCTGGCGGTTCGGGTTCACGAGGGCGACGACGGACGGCAGCGTCTCGGGCGCCTGGTGGTGGTCGAGGACGACGACGTCGAGCCCGAGCCGCGCCGCCTCCGCGAAGGGCTCGTGGCTCGCCGTGCCGCAATCGACGGCGACGAGGAGGCGCGCGCCGTCCTCCGCGAAGGCCCGGATCGCGGCGACGTTCGGCCCGTAGCCCTCCACGATCCGATCGGGAATGTGGACGCGCACGGGCACGCCGAGCGCCTCGAGATAGGTGGCGAGGAGCGCGGAAGAGCAGGCGCCGTCGACGTCGTAATCGCCGAAGATCGCCACGCTCTCGCGCCGCTCGACGGCGTCCGCGAGGCGCGTCGCCGCCGCCTCCATGTCGACGAGGACGTGAGGGTCCGGCATCAGGTCGCGCAGCCGCGGCGCGAGATGGGCGGCGGCCTCCTCGATGCCGACGCCGCGCCCGGCGAGCACCCGCGCGAGCAGGTCCGGCACGCCGTGGGCCTGCGCGATCGCCTCCGCGCGCAGGATGTCGCGCGCATCGAGCCGCTCGCGCCAGGTGCGCCCGGTGAGCGAGGCGGCGACGCCCAGAAGCGGCCCGCGCTCGCCCGCCTCGAGGCCCTTCGCCAAAACCCCACCCGTGAAGACCCCGTCCATCCGCCGATCGTCCTCCCGAGGTCGCGAATCACGAGCGGCCCGAACCGGGCCGCTCTCCTTACGTGTCATCGTGGGACGCCCGGACGCAAGCGAGGCGGTGGCCCCGTCCCCAGGTCGCTCGGCTCAAGCCGCGACCTTGCCCTCTGCGATCTTCACGAGGTTGCGCAGGATGGTCTTCGTGGTCTTGAGGCGGCGGCCGAGATCGGCGACGTCGCGCACGAAGACGATCTTCATGTCCGGACGCACCTTCGCCGCCGGCCCTTGCTCGCCGACATAGGCGACGAGGCCCTGCGGATTGGCGAAGGCATTGTCGCGGAAGGAGACGATGATGCCCTTCGGGCCGGCATCGACCTTCTCGACATTCGCGCGCCGGCACAGGATCTTGATGCCCATCACCTCGAGCAGCTGATCGACCTCCGGAGGGCGTTCGCCGAAGCGGTCGCGCAGTTCCGCGCCGAAGGAGGCGACGTCGTCCTCCGTCTCGAAGGTCGCGAGCCGGCGGTAGAGGTCGAGGCGCACCTGCAGATCGGCGACGTAGCTCTCGGGGATCATCACCGGCACGCCGAGCGCGATATTGGGCGACCATTGGTCGCCCACGGGCTCCTCCAGCCCCTCCTTGGCCTGCGCGACCGCCTCCTCGAGCATCTGCTGGTAGAGCTCGTAGCCGACTTCCTTGATGTGGCCGGACTGCTCCTCGCCGAGCAGGTTGCCGGCGCCGCGGATGTCGAGATCGTGGCTCGCGAGCTGGAAGCCGGCGCCGAGCGTGTCGAGCGATTGCAGCACCTTGAGCCGCCGCTCCGCCTGGACCGTGATCTGGCGGTTCGCCGGCACCGTGAAGAGCGCGTAGGCGCGCGTCTTCGAGCGCCCGACGCGCCCGCGCAGCTGGTAGAGCTGAGCGAGCCCGAACATGTCCGCGCGGTGGACGATCAGCGTGTTGGCGGTGGGGATGTCGAGCCCCGATTCGACGATGGTCGTCGAGAGGAGGATGTCGAACTTGCCCTCGTAGAAGGCCGTCATCACGTCTTCGAGCTGGGCGGCCGGCATCTGGCCGTGGGCGATCGCGACCTTGGCCTCGGGCATCTCCTGATCGAGGAAGGCCTTCACCTCGGCCAGATCCTCGATGCGCGGGGCGACGTAGAAGGACTGCCCGCCGCGATAGCGCTCGCGGAGCAACGCCTCGCGCACGAGGAGCGGATCGAAGGGCGTCACGAAGGTGCGCACCGCGAGGCGATCCACGGGCGGGGTCGCGATGATGGAGAGTTCGCGCACGCCGGTGAGCGCGAGCTGGAGCGTGCGCGGGATCGGCGTCGCGGACAGGGTCAGCACGTGCACCTCCGCGCGCAGCTCCTTGAGCCGCTCCTTGTGGGTGACGCCGAAATGCTGCTCCTCGTCGACCACGATGAGGCCGAGATCGCGGAACTTCACGCTCTTGCCGAGGAGCGCGTGGGTGCCGACCACGATGTCCATCGTCCCGTCGGCGAGCCCCTCCTTGACGCGCTTGAGCTCGGCGGCCGTGACGAAGCGCGAGGCGTGGCCGACCTGGACGGGCAGTCCCTTGAAGCGCTCGGAGAAGGTCTTGTGATGCTGGCGGGCGAGCAGCGTGGTGGGCGCGACGATCGCCACCTGCTTGCCCGCCATCGCCGCCGCGAAGGCGGCGCGCAGAGCGACCTCGGTCTTGCCGAAGCCGACGTCGCCGCACACGAGCCGGTCCATCGGCCGCCCCGACGCCATGTCGGAGAGGACGGCGTCGATCGCGGCGAGCTGGTCGTCCGTCTCCTCGAAGGGGAAGCGGGCGGCGAATTCGTCGTAGAGCCCCTCCGGCGCGCCGAGCTTGGGCGCCTCCTTGAGGACGCGCGCGGCGGCGATCTTGATGAGCTGGCCCGCCATCTCGCGGATGCGCGCCTTCATCTTGGCCTTGCGCGCCTGCCAGGCGCCGCCGCCGAGCTTGTCGAGCTGGACTTCCGTGTCTTCCGACCCGTAGCGGGTCAGGAGCTCGATGTTCTCGACGGGCAGGAAGAGGCGATCGCCGCCGGCATAATGCAGCTCCACGCAATCGTGCGGGGCGCCCGCCGCCTCGATCGTCTTCAAGCCCACGAAGCGACCGATGCCGTGGTCCGCGTGCACGACGACGTCGCCCGGCGTCAGCGCGGAGACGTCCGAGAGCACGTCCTGCGGGCGCTTGGAGCGACGGCGCGGGCGCACCAGCCGATCGCCCAAAATGTCCTGCTCGCCGATGACCGCGAGATCGCCCGCCTCGAACCCCGCCTCGATCCCCCACACGGCGAGCCCGGTCGTGCCCTTGTCGAGCCCCGCGACGTCCGAGAGGCGGCGGAGCGAGGCGACATTCGTCAACCCGTGATCGGCGACGACGTGCGCGAGACGCTCGCGCGAGCCCTCCGACCATGCGGCGAGGACGACCTTGCGCCCCTGCGCCTGCAGAGCCCGCACGTGTTCGACCGCGGCCTCGAAGACGTTCGTGCCCTCCGCCTCGCGCTCGGCGACGAAGGAGCGTCCGCGCCGCGCCCCGCAATCGACGACCGCGCGGCCCTCGCTCTCGGGAATCGCGAAGGGGGTGAGGCGCACGCTGCGCGCGCTCGCGAGCGCGCCGGCCCATTCGTCGGGGGCGGGATAGAGCGCGTGCGGCGGCAGCGGG
>NZ_JBKBQG010000066.1:0-15473 GCF_046292825.1 Salinarimonas sp.
GGCCGCCGGGGGCGCCCCCCGCCCCGGCCCGCCGGATGGGGGTCGTGCAGGATGAGGCGTAACGGTGCCTCCTGCACGACCCCCACCCCCGACCCCTCCCCCAAGGGGGAGGGGAGATCGTCGAGCCTCTCGGAAAGCTCGAGGATCGCGCGGATGCGTCGGGCTCTCCTCGTCCTTCCCGCTGAGGCAAGGAGGCGCGCCCTTCCAACCGAACCCGGATCGGCCCATATTCCCCCCATGGCCAGATCTCCGCGCAACGCCCCCGAATCGACCGAAGCCCCCGCCCGCAAGGGCGCCAAGCCGAAGGCGCAGAAGCCCGAGCTGAAGCCGCTCGACCAGCACCTGGCGGAGCTTCTCAATCCCGCGCTCGCGAAGGACAAGACGTCCGGCTTCGGCGAGGCGCCGCAGGCGCGGCTCGAGGGGGAGGCCTACCGATCCGGCTTCACGGGCGAGATCGCGCCGCCCTCCGCGACGGAGAAGCCCAAGCGCACCCGCAAGGCCGCCCACACCCCGCCGCCGGGGGACTACATCCCCGGCGAGGCCGTCTCGGCGACCGTGCAGGCGCTCGAGAACCTGCTCACCTCCGGCAACCCGCTCTTCAAGGACGGCAAGCTGTGGACGCCGCACCGGCCGCCGCGGCCGGAAAAGTCCGAGGGCGGCATCCGCTTCGTGATGAAGTCGGATTTCGAGCCCGCCGGCGACCAACCCGCGGCGATCGAGGAGCTCGTCGCCGGGGTCCAGTCGCACGAGCGCGACCAGGTCCTGCTCGGCGTCACCGGCTCGGGCAAGACCTTCACCATGGCGCAGGTGATCGCCCGCACGCAGCGCCCGGCGCTGATTCTTGCCCCGAACAAGACGCTGGCCGCGCAGCTCTACGGCGAGTTCAAGTCCTTCTTCCCCGACAACGCGGTCGAGTACTTCGTCTCCTATTACGATTACTACCAGCCCGAGGCCTACGTTCCCCGCTCGGACACCTTCATCGAGAAGGAGAGCTCCATCAACGAGCAGATCGACCGCATGCGCCACTCGGCGACGCGCGCGCTGCTCGAGCGCGACGACGTCATCATCGTCGCCTCCGTCTCGTGCATCTACGGCATCGGCTCGGTCGAGACCTACACGGCCATGTCCTTCTCGCTCAAGGTGGGCGAGCGGATCGAGCAGCGCCAGCTGATCGCCGACCTCATCGCGCTGCAATACAAGCGCATCCAGTCCGATTTCACCCGCGGCACGTTTCGCGTGCGCGGGGACGTGATCGAGCTGTTTCCGGCGCACTTGGAGGATCGCGGCTGGCGGATCGGGTTGTTCGGCGACGAGATCGAATCGATCGTCGAATTCGATCCGCTCACCGGCACCAAGGTCTCCGAGCTCGAATTCGTCAAGATCTACGCCAATTCCCACTACGTCACGCCGCGGCCGACGCTGCAGCAGGCGATCAAGAGCATCAAGGAAGAGCTCAAGCAGCGCCTCGACGAGCTCTCGCGCATGGGCCGCCTGCTCGAGGCGCAGCGGCTCGACCAGCGCACCACCTTCGACATCGAGATGATCGAGGCGACGGGCTCCTGCAACGGCATCGAGAACTATTCGCGCTATCTCACCGGCCGCCGCCCCGGCGAGCCGCCGCCGACCTTGTTCGAATATCTGCCCGACAACGCGCTCGTCTTCACCGACGAGAGCCACGTCACCGTGCCGCAGATCGGCGGCATGTATCGCGGCGACTTCCGGCGCAAGGCGACGCTCGCCGAATACGGTTTTCGCCTGCCCTCCTGCATGGACAACCGCCCGCTGCGCTTCGAGGAATGGGATGCCATGCGCCCGCAATCGATCCACGTGTCGGCGACGCCGGGCTCGTGGGAGATGGAGCGCACCGGCGGCGTCTTCGTCGAGCAGGTCATCCGCCCGACCGGCCTCGTCGACCCCGTGGTCGAGGTGCGCCCGGCCAAGACCCAGGTCGACGACCTCTTGGGCGAGGTCCGCGCGGTCGCCGCCGCCGGATACCGCACGCTCGTCACCGTGCTGACGAAGCGGATGGCCGAGGACCTGACCGAATATCTGCACGAAAACAACGTCCGCGTCCGCTACATGCATTCGGACATCGACACGCTCGAGCGCATCGAGATCCTGCGCGACCTGCGGCTCGGCGCCTTCGACGTGCTCGTCGGCATCAACCTGCTGCGCGAGGGGCTCGACATCCCCGAATGCGCGCTCGTCGCCATTCTCGACGCCGACAAGGAGGGTTTTCTGCGCTCCGAGACGTCGCTCATCCAGACGATCGGCCGCGCGGCGCGCAACGTGGACGGGCGCTGCCTGCTCTATGCGGACCAGATCACCGGGTCCATGGAGCGCGCCATGGCCGAGACCGAGCGCCGCCGCGAGAAGCAGCTCGCCTACAACAAGGCGCACGGCATCACGCCCGAGAGCGTCAAGCGCGCGATCGGCGACATTCTGGAGAGCGTCTACGAGCGCGACCACGTCCGCGTCGACACCGGCCTCTCCGACGCCGCCCGCACGGTGGGCCACAACCTCAAGGCCGTCATGGCCGACCTCGAAAAGCGCATGCGCGCCGCCGCCGGCAACTTGGAATTCGAAGAAGCCGCCCGCCTGCGCGACGAATTGAAGAGGCTCCAGGCCACCGAGCTCCTGGTCGGCGACGACCCCATGGCGCGGCAGAGCGAGGTGGAGGGGTTCGCCGGGCGTTTCGGCGAAAACGAGGGCCGGGGAGGCCGCCCGCGCGGGGGGCGCGGGGGGGCGGGTGGCTCGCGGGTGGCGAAGCCGGTGCCGGGGGAGATGGGGCCGGGGACGGATCGCGAGGTGCCGCTGGGGGCGGGGGATTACGTGCGCCCGGCCGGGCGGTCGAGCGAGGGGCGGCCGGGGCAGCGGCCGCGGTATAAGGGGCGGAAGGGGAGGTGAGGGGGAGCGCGATGAGTTTCTCAGGCTATTGACATGAGTGTTTCTCACGCTAGAGAATAACCTCCGGTATAATAGCGCGAGAGATAGGTATGCCTGAGACGGGGCCAGTGGCTAGAATGGCAGAGGTGCTTGCGGGGCGCCTCTTTTCGGTTTTTAAGTGGACGAGCTTCGGTCCGATCAATCAGAATTGGAATTGCAAACGACCCGACGAACACGGGGTCAAAACTCATCCTACGGATCTCGTTTTCTATTATGATGAGCCTTACAGTTCAAAGCGCAGTTTCTTCCAATTTGACCTTAAGAGCTATGCAAAAGCATCAATCAAAGCTGGGGAAATACGGAATGCATTGCATAGTCTTGCGAACCAGGTTACCTGTGCAAACGTTAGTGAACGTTGGCAAGAGATGTATACAGATGGGGCGAGTAATTTCCAGGTCCATGGGGTCTTATTCGTATACAATCACGATGGGAACTATGATAGTAATTTTGCAGATCTACTAAAGAAAATCAAATTGGATGCAATCCAAATTCCAAAGAGCAGCCGACTGTACATCATTGGACCTGACGACGTATTTTGGCTTAATAACGTTGCATTGGACATAACTCTCATGCGTGGTAGCGGACGCTATCCGTCTGAGAGAAATTCAAGTTTCTATTACCCTTAACTGGTCAGGTTTGCCAATAGAAATCCCGATTTGAATCATCCTGCAACTATAGAGATGCTGACGGGGCCGTACATAATTCTTGAGAACAGAATGCCCGATACGGATCGACAGATGTACGTTTTGTATTTGCGGCACGAGAAAAGCGTTGAAGATTTTATTTATATTATAGACTTTATGCGCGGTAAGCAGATGATCAAAGCGAAGACCGAAATCTACATCCGTACTATGCATGAAAGCAATATTATCAACTTTGATCGAGCCAAAAGTCAGTACATTCGTGAGTTTTTCGAGGAGGATGAAGATGCTGAGTTTAAGGAACTTGTGAAGGCAATTAAGAGCGAGATGATGGTTGATATAAACACATCATTTTCAGTTATTCAGATTGGAATGGAGGCCCGGGATGCCAAAGTTTGAGCAAATGCACGCAACCGATAAGGATATCTACGATTTGTTGGTTTCATCTGAAAAGCGAATGACACAAAAGCAGATGCGGGAGATACCTTTGGGTCGTCGCATATTGGTTTCGCAGGAGGGGGATCGGGAAGACATCGCATCATACATTTCGTGCTTTAGTTTCGATCATGAAGGTATTGTAGATCTACTTGAGAGATGTGAGTCTGGTGCTGGGCGAGAGAAGACCGCCTCAGCAACCTTTCAAGCAGCAGTCAAAAGCGATGAGATGAAAGAAATCATCGTTAAATACGCGACTGCTCCAGGGCGCTCCGAGGTGTATGCATTCGCGACGAGCACCGACAAGCATATGATTCTGAATGTCAAGTATGATGAGTTTGATTATTCAAGAAACCGCTTATCTCAACGCCAGAAGCGAATTGCGAATCTTAGCTTCGAGTTTCGGCCGGATAGCGTTTCAGTCCGTTTTCCTTCCACACTCAAGGCGCGCCAAATCGTTGCGGATCTGAAGAATTTGTTAGAAAGCGAGAAAAAGGAGAAGATTTCGTATGATGAGATCAGCCTCGTCGATTTCACTGATCCAAAAGAACGAACTGAGTTTTTTCTGGAGCTAATATCGTCTATCCCAGATCATTCACTCGTTGGAGTTACCACTCTTCGCGTGTCTTCCGCGCAAGTTAATGATGTCGATGAAGAGGACGAAGCAGAAGAGAATGCAAGAGCGGAGATGTTATCCGTTGTTAAGGGGGTCTATCTACAAGGCACCAATCTGATGATTTCTGACGAGTATAGGAGACTTCGTGAGTCCGGATTCTTCATCACGTCGATTATTTGGGAAGCTACGCAAAATTCGACCCCCTACGAGCTTGTTAAGTTTGATGTAGGATTCGAAGATCCGAAGCAAGCAACCGGCTTCAGGTATTCTGTTCGTACTGCACCTCGTGGCGGAGACGGAAAGTATCGGTCAGTGGCGAAGACACCAAACGCGGTGCGTCAGTCGATATTATTTGATGCATTGGAGAGCACTGCACGAGAGATCCTAGCTAAGATGCGAAAAAAGGTCGATGCTGCTACGGGCGAGGAAACAGTCCATGAGACGAGCTAAATGGTATAAAGTCGAGTGGGGATTGTCTGCCTATGCCCTGGCGGAATGCCTGCTCAAATACGCTTACGCTGAATCGCGCCCCGATGGCTTTATCGTGGATGAAGCTCGACCAGATCGTGTCGAGGGTCGGTTTATCGAGCGGATCGAGATGGAAGATAGCTTCTTAAATTCTCACGGCGATGAGACGACGTTCACGCGCATAGAGTATAACGTCACGCGCTTTGTTGCGAGCTGGGCACCTCCGTGTTTACAAATGATAAATTCTCCTAGATGCGTAAAGAGATTCGTTGCCCGCCTTTCAGAGGCTTCACGATTTCAAGTTACTGTCATACCGATGTCGGTTGATGTCGGTTTATGGCTATCGGAACTGCAAAGCATTTATGTCGGTCAAATGTGTGTCGAGGACGTGACTGTTAGCTACTTTGATGAAAGAAAATTTAACGTCGTCGTCCGCATCCAGGGAAAATCAATCTCGGAAAAGGCCGTCAATGACATCGTGACGAGAAAAGCCTATTCCATAGATCGTATGACATTTCGGTTGAGTGGCGAGATTGACGGCAAAGTCACACTGAAGAGTTCGGCCGCGGCGACGATTACATCTAAGCACGAGCTTCAAATACAGAACCTGTTAGATCAGACAATTCACTTAGGGAAAGCATTGTAAATATGCCCACGTGAAATTAAATCACTACGTATATATCACCTCACCCAAACCGCACCCCCACCCCACCCCCATCCCCCTGATCGATAAACACCACCCCCGCCTCCTCCAGCGCCTTCCTCAACGCCGCCGCCGTCTGCTCGGTCCCCGCCAACGCCCCATGCCCCAGCTCCAGCCGCGCGATCGTCGGCACGGAGACGTTGGACGCGTCGGCCAGATCCTTTTGGCTCCAGCGGAGGAGGGCGCGGGCGGCGCGGACTTGGTCGGCGGTGAGGCGGGGAGGTTTGGCGGCCATTGTGATATCGAACCAATCTTTTGATATTTTTCATATTGACAAGGGCCAGTCGCCCGGCTGATATTAAATCTATCGATCACACCCGCAACGGATCCAACCCGTGTCCCCACAGGATTCGGAACACGAACCCGCGCGTCCTGCGCCTTGCCCCCTCGCCCCCCTCCTCGCCGAGGCGACCCTTCTCATCGCGCGGCGGCATGCGGCGGACGAGGCGGAGCGGGATGCGGTGGAGCTTTGGAAGATGAAGGCGGCGTCGCGGACGGTCGAGGAAGTATCCCAGACGTTGGAGCATGTGGCCGCGCGCGCCTCCGACTACCGGCCGAACTCCCCCGAGGGTGCCCTCTTCGCCCTGATCCTCGCCGCCGCGGAGGCCGAGACGCTCGCCACCTGCGACGATTGCGCCCGCGACCGCGTCCTGCGCCGCCTGCGCCGCCACCTCTACGGCCTGCGCGCCTGGCTCGAACGCGACGCCACCCTCCCGCCCGGCATCAGCGCCTATTGGATGCGCGCCGAGACCGACCCTCATGCGGCGTTGGCGGGGTAGGGGAGGGCTCTCCATCCCCTAGAGGTTTGGACCCCCCTTGCCGTCTTTCCGGGGCGCGAAGCGAGCCCGGAACCCAGATCCACCACGCTCGTTCGAGCGCGCATGCGCGCTCGTTACGCGATTCAGACCCGCCGATATGTCGAAGGACGCAGCCTACAGGCTGCTCATCCGACGTCGTGGGTCTGGGTTCCGGGCTCGCTTCGCGCCCCGGAATGACGGCGTCGAGGTTCTAGGAGAAAGATTCACGAGCTCTGCGGGAAACGCGCCCCGGCGTCAGGCGGCCGGCGGCACTCGATCGCCACATCCTGCACCACCCCCACCCCCGGCCCCTCCCCCAAGGGGGAGGGGAGACCGTCGCGCTTCATCGGCGCTGCGGCCTCGAAAGGGGCCGCCCTCTGGCATCCGCGCGCCCGCGCCTTATCTTCGGGTCTGGAAAAACCCGGACGAGGCCGCCGCTTCATGAGCACACGCGACGACGAGAGGAACCGGTTCGGGGCGCGCGCGGCGCGTTATGCGCGGGTGGGCGCCAATCTCGGCGGGGTGGCGGCGCGGATGGCTTCGGGGCGGGTGCTCGGGCGCGACGACACGACGAACGCGGCCGCGCTCGCGCAGGCGCTCGGCGGGCTCAAGGGCCCGATCATGAAGGTCGCCCAGCTGCTCGCCACCATCCCAGAGGCGGTGCCGCCGGAATACGCCGCCGAGTTGCAGAAGCTGCAATCGGAGGCGCCGCCGATGGGCGCGGCCTTCGTGCGCCGGCGCATGCAATCCGAGCTCGGCGCGGGCTGGCGCGCGCGCTTCGGCGACTTCGACCTCAATCCCGCCGCCGCCGCCTCGCTCGGGCAGGTGCACAAGGCGACGACGACGGACGGCCTCCCCGTCGCCTGCAAGCTCCAATATCCGGACATGCAATCGGCGGTGGAGGCGGACCTGCGCCAGCTCTCCTTCGTCTTCGCCCTGCATCGCCGCATGGACCCGGCGATCGACACGACCGAGATCGCCAAGGAGATCGGCGAGCGGGTGCGCGAGGAGCTCGATTACGAGCGCGAGGCCAAGCACGCGCGGCTCTACGCCCACGCCCTCGCCGGGGTGCCCGAGGTGCGCGTCCCCGACGTGCACGAGAGCCTCTCGACGCGCCGGCTGCTCACGCTGACCTGGCTCGAGGGCCGCAAGATCCTCGATTTCAAGGACGATCCGGTCGAGATCCGCAACCGGCTCGCCATCGCCATGTTCAAGGCCTGGTGGCACCCGTTCAACTCCGCCGCAATGATCCACGGCGATCCCCATCTCGGCAATTACACGGTGTTCTCCGAGGGCGGCGAGCCGGCGGGGATCAACCTGCTCGATTACGGCTGCATCCGCATCTTCCACCCGCGCTTCGTCGGCGGGGTCGTCGATCTCTATCACGGCCTTCGCGAGAACGACCGCGAGCGCACCGTCCACGCCTACGAGACCTGGGGCTTCAAGCGGCTCAACCGCGAGCTGATCGACATCCTCAACATCTGGGCGCGCTTCATCTACGGCCCGCTGCTCGAGGACCGGGTGCGCACCATCGCCGACGGCGTCAAGCCCGGCGAATACGGCCGCCGCCAGGCCTTCGAGGTGCACAAGGCGCTCAAGGAGAAGGGCCCGGTGACGGTGCCGCGCGAATTCGTCTTCATGGACCGCGCCGCCATCGGGCTCGGCGCCGTCTACCTGCACCTGCGCGCCGAGCTGAACTATCACCGGCTGTTCGAAGAGGAGATCGCCCAGTTCGATCTCGACCGCCTCGCGCAACGCCAGAGCGAAGCGCTCGCGGCGGCCGGGCTGCCGGCGATGGCGTGAGGGCGGGGGGCGACGCGTCGAATGGCGTCGCGCACGGGGCGCCGTCGCGCCACGTCCTGCACGACCCCCATCCGTCTCCGGTCGCTAGCGCGCCCGGAGCCACCTTCCCCCAAGGGGGAAGGACAAGAGGGCGCCTGTCGCTCGCGCGATCGCCGAGGTCGCGACGGCGCTGGTCGGCTCGATCCACGCCGACGAGGCGCTCCCTCGTCCTTCCCCCTTGGGGGAAGGTGGCCCGGCGGCGAAGCCGACGGGGCGGATGGGGGTCGTGCAGAAGGCACCCATCCCTTACATCCTGCACCACCCCCATCCGTCTCCGGTCGGCTGACGCCGCCCGGAGCCACCTTCCCCACAAGGGGGAAGGACAAGAGGGCGCTCCATCCTGCCCCCTCCAGCCTCACTTCACCACGAGGCAGGCGCAGCTCGCGTCGTGGAGGACTTTTTGGGAGACCGAGCCGAGGACGAGGCCGGAGAGGCGGCCGAGGCCGCGGGAGCCGATGACGATCAGATCCGCGCTCTCGGCGCGGGCGGTCTCGAGCACCGTCTCGGCGGCGCCGTCATCGGCGGTGACCGAATCGACCGCGCAGCCATAGGGCTCGAGCGTGCGGCGGGCGGCGGCGAGGAGGCCGGCCGCGATCGTCTCCAGCGTCTCGAGCGGCACGATCACGACGGGAATGGCGCCGCCCATCGCGGCGGAGGGCGCGATCGGGGGCGGGGTGGCGGCCTCGTCGAGCTGCGCCTTCACCTGCGGCAGGAAGCCGTGGCGCTCGGCGATGTCGTAGAGCTCGGCATAGCTCGCCGCGCGCAGGAGCGCATGGGCGAGGACGATGCGGGCGCCGTGCGCCTTCGCCTCCGCACCCGCGACCGCGAGCACCTTGTCCTGGTGGGCGGAGCCGTCGATGGCGACGACGATGGTCGAGAACATGCGCGCTTCCTCCTGTCGGGGCGGCCTTTTCGGGCGCGGCTCGTGCGCCGCTCGCCCGTCGAACGTCAATGCAGGGACGAGCGTGGCCGCGCAAGCCGTAAGGTTGCGGACGGCGAAGGCGGTTTCCTCCACGGCGATCCTGCTCTAGTTGGTGGCGTGAAGGCGCGCCCTCGGGTTAGGATCGCCGCTCACGCCGCAAACGGGTTCCCGCCATGACCTCGCTCCGGACGCCGATCGCCGGATGCCGCGCGCTCGCGCTCGCGCTCACCCTCGCCGCCCTCGCGCTCGCGGGGCTCGGGCCGACGACCGCGCGGGCGAGCGGCGAGCGCGCCCTCGTCCTGGCGAGCCGTCCGAGCGCGGACGAGGCGATCGGCGTCGCCGGGCTCTATACCTGGCTCGACGGCCTGCGCGTCGTGCGCGCGCGAAACGGCGCCTATGCCGTCGTCGCGGGCCCGCTGGCGTCGGGCGAGGCCGACGCGCTGCGCGCCCGGCTCGTCGCGGAGGGCGCGATCCCGCCGGACGCGTTCCTCGGCGATCCGGGGCGGCTGGCGGATGCGGTCTGGGCGCCCTCCGACCCCGGCGAGGCCGTCGCCTTCGTCGGCGAGCCGCTCGTCTGGGAGGTCGACGGGGTCGAGCTGCGCGTCGCCTATGCGGATGCGGACGACGAATTCGCGCCGCCCCTCGTGGAGGGCTTCGCGAACGGCACGCGGGTGTTCTCCGCGCTGCTCGAGGAGGCCGCCTTCTCGCGGCTCGTGCCGGTGCGCCTGCGCGCGCTCGCGCTGGATCCGCAGCGCCCGCGGGAGCGCCAGATCGTGGTGACGACCTTCAGCGGCGGGGCGCATTGCTGCGCGCAGGTGCGGATCTTCGCGCGGATCGGCCCGGGCGCGTTCGCCGAGATCGACGGCGGGATGCTCGACGGGGACGAGGGTTTCCTCTTCGAGGATCTCGACGGCGGCGGCACCGCCGAGCTGACGAGCGGCGACCAGTCCTTCCTCTACGCCTTCGGCCCCTACGTCACGTCCTTCATGCCGCTGCGCGTCGAGCGGCTCGTCGGCACCCGGCTCGTCGACCTGCGCGGGGATGCGAGCGTCCGCCACGCCTTCGTGCGCGACCGCGCGCGCTTGGAGCACGTCGCGGATCTCCATCCGGAGCTGTGGAACGAGAACGGCTTCCTCGCCGCCTGGGTGGCGACGATGGCGAATCTCGGCGCGTTCGACGAGGCTTGGGAGCGGATGCTGCGCTCCTACGACAGAACCTCGGATTGGCCCTTCGCGATCTGCGAGGGCGAGCGGGTCGACGGGCTGTGCCCGGAGGCGCTGGAGCGGCCGGCGCGCTTTCCCGAGGCGCTCGAGGAGCATCTGCGCGAGACGGGCTACCTGCCGGCGGGCCGCTGACGGGCCCGTCCGCCCGCGCGCGCTCATGCGGCATCCGGGCTTTCTCGCATTCTTCCGGCGCGATCCCATGTTAGACCTATCGTAAAGTACGCCGCGCGTGTCCCCCCGATCCCTCGCGCGCCGCGGCCGGAGACCGAGCGCATGTCGTCGAGCCCGACGCCCTTTCCCCGCCCGAATGCCCGCGACGCCGCGGCGCTCGAATACGCCGTCGAGGCCCGCCTCGATCTGCGCCACCGCCTGCGTCGGAACCGCAAGTCCGATTGGGCGCGCCGGCTCGTGCGCGAGAACACGCTGACCGTCGACGATCTGATCTGGCCGATCTTCCTCGTCGAGGGCCGCGCCCATCGCGAGCCGGTCGCGTCCATGCCGGGCGTGTTCCGCCTCTCGGTCGACGAGGCGGCGGCGGAGGCCGAGCGCGCGGCCGAGCTCGGCATTCCCGCGCTCGCGCTCTTCCCCTTCACCGATCCCGCCTTGCGCGACGCGCACGGCTCGGAGGCGCTCAACGAGGGCAATCTCGTCTGCCGCGCGACGAAGCTCATCAAGGAGCGCACGCCGCAGATCGGCATCGTGACGGACGTCGCGCTCGACCCCTATACGAGCCACGGCCACGACGGGCTGATGGAGGGCGAGCGCATCCTCAACGACGAGACGGTCGCGACCCTCGCCGCCCAGGCGCTGCTGCAGGCGCGGATGGGCGCGGACGTGATCGCGCCCTCCGACATGATGGACGGGCGCGTCGGCGCGATCCGGCTCGCGCTCGACGATGCGGGCTTCCACGACGTGCAGATCATGGCCTACGCGGCCAAATACGCCTCGGCCTTCTACGGCCCCTTCCGCGACGCGGTGGGCACCTCGAAGACGCTGGTGGGCGACAAGCGCACCTATCAGATGGACCCGGCGAACGCCCGCGAGGCGCTGCGCGAGGTCGCGCTCGATCTCGAAGAGGGCGCGGACATGGTGATGGTGAAGCCGGGCCTCGCCTATCTCGACATCTGCTGGCGTGTGAAGGACACCTTCGGGGTGCCGACCTTCGCCTATCAGGTGTCCGGCGAATATGCGATGATCGCGGCGGCGGCCGAGCGCGGCTGGATCGACGGCGAGCGGGCGATGACGGAGAGCCTCCTCGCATTCAAGAGGGCGGGCTGCGATGGCGTCCTCACCTATTTCGCGCCGCGTGTCGCCGAGGCGCTGCGGCGCGGCTGACGGGCTCGCCTTGTCGCGCACGCCTCGCATCGCAGCGCTGACGGCGCTCGTCCTCGCCGCGTCCGTGCTCGCCGCCTGCGGCGGGCGTCCGGACGCGGCCTTCGCGCGCCAGTGCCGGCTGACGCTCCCGGCGCTCAACTCGGAGGGCGCGGTGATCCGCGTGCTGCGCGAGACGCGCCCGCGCGCCGGCGAGGTGCGGATCGACTATCTCGTCCTCGACGGCGCCACCTCGCGCCAGCGTTGGGTCTCCTGCCGCTTCGCCGAGGTCCCGCGCGGCAGCCTCGAGATCGAGCGACTGGCGACCGAATCCGGCACGATCTCGGGCGCGTCGCTCTTCCTCATGAAGCGGTTCTGGCTCGAGACGCCGGAAGCCGCCGCCGCCGATCCGGCGGGGTGAGGCGGGCTCACGAGAGCCCCATCCGCCGCGCCATCAATTCCGCGACGTGCAGCGTCTCGCGCCCCGTATTCTGCTCGATCTGCTCGCGGCAGGAGAAGCCGTTGGCGAGGATGGTGGTGTCGACATCCGCCGCGCGCACCATCGGCAGGATCGCGCGCTCGCCGCAGGCCTGAGCGATGTGGGCGGTCTCCTTGGCGAAGCCGAAGGAGCCCGCCATGCCGCAGCATCCGGAAGGCGCGAGGGTCGAGTCGAGCCCCATCTTCTCGTGGAGCGACGTCTCGCCGGCGGGGTGCAGCACCGCGTGATGATGGCAATGGACCTGGACGAGCGCCCGCTCGCGGATCTGCGGCAGGTCGAAGCGCTCGGCATTGGCATTGACGAAATCGGGGAAGAAGATCGTCTGCGCCGAGAGTTTCTTCGCGCGCTCGTCGTGGGGGAAGAGGCTTACGAGCTCGTCCTTGAAGGCGGTCGTGCAGGCGGGCTCGAGGCCGATCACCGGCGTGCCGGCCTCGATCTCGGCGGCGAGCGCGGAGAGCGTGTCGCGCCACAGGCCGTTGGCGGTGGCGATCATGCCCTCGGCATAGAGCGCGCGGCCGCAGCAGAGCGGGCGGCGGGGGATCGCGACCTCGTAGCCCGCGCTCTCGAGCACGCGCGTCGCCGCGATGAGCGTGTTCGGCCGCAGCGTGTCGTTGAAGGTGTCGGGCCAGATCAGCACCCGCTCGGCCCCGCGCGGCGGGTCGCGACGGGCGCCGTGCCAGGCGCGGAAGGTCTGAGTCGCGAAGGCGGGGAGGTCGCGTTCCGGCGCGATGCCGCCGATGCGCTTCACGAGGCCCGACAGGCCCGGCATGCGGTTGACGAGATTGACGAGGCGGGGCATGCGCGCGCCGATCCGCGCCCAGACATGGATCAGCCCCATCGCATAGGCCGCCCGCGGGCGCAGCCGGCGCTTGTAGTAATGCGCGCGGAATTCCGCCTTGTAGGTCGCCATGTCGACATTGACCGGGCAATCGCTCTTGCACCCCTTGCAGGCGAGGCAGGTCGAGAGCGCCTCCTCGACGGCGTCGGCGCGGAAGCCGCCCTTCATGGCGCCGCCGTGGAGCATCTCGAAGAGGAGCCGCGCGCGACCGCGCGTGGTGTTCTTCTCCTCCCGCGTCGCCATGAAGCTCGGGCACATCACGCCGTCGTCCGAGCCGATCCGCCGGCACTTGCCGACCCCGACGCAGCGCTCGGCGGCGCCGACGAAGCCGCCGACGTCGGAATAATCGAAGAAGGTCGCGGGCTCCTTCGGCCGCCAGCTCGGGCCGAGCCGCAGGTTCGAGGTCGGCGGGAAGGCGTTCAGGATCTTGCCGGGGTTCATCACCCCGTGCGGATCGAAGATCGCCTTGAACTCGGCGAACATCGCGAGCATCTCGGGCGAATACATCTTCTCGAGCAGCGCCCCGCGCGCCTGCCCGTCGCCGTGCTCGCCCGAGAGCGAGCCGCCGTGGCGCACGACGAGATCGGCCGCCTCGTCGAGGAAGTCGCGCCAGCGCGCGATGCCCTCCTCGTCCTTGAGGTCGAACGAGACCCGGCAATGGACGAGCCCGTCCCCGAAATGGCCGTACATCGGCGTCTCGTAGCCGTATGCGTCGTAGAGCGCGCGCAACTCGCGCAGATAGGCGCCGAGCCGCTCGATCGGGACCGCCGTGTCCTCCCAGCCCTCCCAGGTCTCCGGGCGGTCGGGAACGTAGGCCGAGCCCGGCAGGCCCGCCTCGCGGACGGTCCAGATCGCCGCCTTCTCGTCGCGATCGGCGACGAGCTTGGCGTCGACGCGCTCGCGGCCGGAGAATGCCTCGCACAGCCGCCGCGCCTTGCCCGCGGCCTCCTCCTTGTCGGCGCCGCCGAATTCGACGATCAGCCAGGCCTCGCCGTCGGGGAAGAGCGGCAGCTTCTCCTCGTGGAGGTGCTTGGCCTGCATCGCCTCGACGAGGAACTCGTCCATGCCCTCGATCGCGATCGGCCCGTGCTCGCGCACCTCCGGCACGGCGTCGGCCGCCTCGAAGATGCTCGGGAAGGCGAGGACGCACAGGGCCCGCGCGGGCGGGCTCTCGACGAGGGCGAGGGTCGCGCCGAGGATCCCGACGCAGGTGCCTTCGGTTCCGACGAGGGCTTTCGCGATGTCGAAGCCGTGCTCGGGCAGGAGCCTGTCGAGATCGGCGAAACCCGAGACGCGCCGCGGCAGATCCGGATAGCCCTCGCGCAGCAGCCGCTCGTGCTTCTTCCGGAAGGCGTCGAGCGTATCGTAGAGGTCCGCCCGCGCCCCGCCCTCGGCGCGGATCGCGGCGAGGTCCTCGTCGGAGGTCTTGCCGACCGTGAGCCGCAACCCGTCCGGCGTCACGATGTCGAGCGCCACCACGTTGTCGGCCGTGCGCTTGGCCATGACCGAGTGGACGCCGCAGGAATTGTTGCCGATCATGCCTCCCAGCGTGTTGCTGACATGGGTCGCGGGATCGGGGCCGAAGGTGAGGCCGTGCTCCTCGGCTTGCTTGCGCAACACGTCGAGAATGCAGCCGGGCTCGACCTTCGCGAGGCGGGCCTCCGGGTCGATGGACAGGACGCGGTTGCAGTGCTTCGACCAGTCGACGATCACCGCGACGTTCGCCGTCTGCCCCGCGAGGCTCGTGCCGCCGCCGCGCGAGGTGATCGGCGCGCCGTGGCGGGCGGCGGTCGCGATGGCCTCGGCGCCGGCATCGGTCGAGCGCGGGATCACCACGCCGATCGGCACCTGGCGGTAGTTCGAGGCGTCGGTCGCATAGAGCGCGCGGTCGCCGTCCGAGAAGCGCACCTCGGCATCGAGCCGCGCGAGGTCCTCGCGCAGGGCGTCCACCCGATCGGCGGGAAAGTCCACCGCCTCGCTGCGGACCCGCCCCGAGGGGGCTTCTTCGGTGACGCGCACGAGCTTGTGCATGAACGCTGTCCTTTCCGCTGTTTATCCCTCCCCGTAGGGGAGGGTGGCCTCGGAGCGAAGCGAACGAGGTCGGGTGGGGCCCGACGTTTGCAGTAAAATCTCCACCCGGGCCCCACCCGGCCTTCCTCGGCTCCGCCTCGAAAGTCCACCCTCCCCTCCGGGGAGGGATGGGCGCTCGAATCCCTCCCCGTAGGGGTGGGT
>NZ_JBKBQG010000067.1:0-15137 GCF_046292825.1 Salinarimonas sp.
TTCGGAGCGAAAGACCCCATCCGTCTCCGACCCCTGTTCGGGGTCGGAGCCACCTTCCCCTGAGGGGAAGGAGAGGGCCGGGTGGGGCCCGGGTGGAGAGCAATCTTCGAGCGTCGGGCCCCACCCGACCCCTTCGCTTCGCTCAGGGGCCACCCTCCCCTACGGGGAGGAAGGCTTCGCTCATTGGGGCGTGGGGGCCGGGGGGAGCGTGGCGGGGTCCATGAGCTGGCCGGCGCAGACCCAGCCCTCCTCGGTGAAGCGGCATTGGGTGCCGAGCGGTGCCGCACCGGGCGGCATCATCGCCTGGCCCTGCATCTGGCCCTGCGCCTGTCCCGGCGCGACGGCGCGCATCTGGTCGATCTGCTGTTGGAGCGCGGCGAGGCGGCTCTCGAGCTCGGCGAGGCTCGCCTGGGCCTGGGCCTCGGCCTGGCGGGCGGATTGGATGCGGGCCTCCGCCTCGGCGGCTTCCTGCGTGAGGCGGGCGGCCTCGTTGGAGATCTCCGCGAGGCTCGCGCGCTCGGCGGCCTCGGCGGCGCGCGCCTCCTCCAGCCGTTCGCCGACGGCGGCGAGCTCGGCCGTGCGCTCGGCGAGGCTCTCCTCGCTCGCGACGATCTCGGCGCGGATGCCCTCGAGCTCGGCCGCGGCGCCCTGCGCCTCTTCGAGTTGGCCCTGCAGCCCGACGAGTTCCTCCTCGCGGGTGGCGACGTCCTGGGCGAGGGTCTCGAAGCGCTCCTCCTCGGCGCCGACGCCGCTCTGCAGCTCGGCGAGGCGCGCCTCGCTCTCGGCGATCTGCGCCTGCAGCGCCTCGAGATCGCCGGACGCCGCGCGCTCCTCGGCGAGCTGCTGCTGCAGGCTGTCGCGCTCGGCGGCGAGCACCTCCGCGCGCTCCTCCGCCTCGCGGCCCGCGCCGCCGAGCGCGATCAGGGCGCCGATGGCGACGAGCCAGCCGATCGCGGCGAGAATGGCGAGGGTGAGCGGGACGGGCCGGCGCAGCTCGCTGCGGACATCCGTGCTCGATCGATCGGAGGCGGGCCGCGGATCGGCGGCGGAGCCGGAATGGGGCGGCGTCCGCGTGGCGGCCGAGGACGCGCCGCCCGACGGCGTCGTCGGAGACGCGCCGCCCGCCGCAGCCGGCTTGTCGGGGCCGTCGGTGACGATGGTCTTCGTTTTCGGCGCGTCGGAGGCGGCGGTCGCGGGCTTGTCGGCAGGCGTCGCGGCGGGCTTGTCCGCCGCCTTGTCGGCCGGCTTGCCGGCGCTCCCGGCGGACTTCTCGGTCTTCGGCGTCTTGCGGTCGTCCTCGGCCATGGGTTCCCTCGCCTCCGGGCACATGTCTCCTGTCTCTGGGCAACGTCAGGCGACGCGCACCGTTCCGCCACGCTCCGCCCCTTGACGCGCAGGCCCTCGCGGGCCACGTCGTCGGCAACGCAGCCGCGTCGCCCCGGAGCCTCGATGATCTTTCCCGATTTCGACCCGATCGCCTTCTCGATCGGCCCCATCGCGATCCGCTGGTACGCGCTCGCCTATCTCGCGGGCCTCGGGCTCGGCTGGCTCGGCGCCCGCGCGCTCGTCTCGCGCGCCGCGCTCTGGGGCGCGACGAAGCGGCCGACGAAGGACGACATCGACGATCTCGTCGTCTACGTCGCGCTCGGCGTGATCCTCGGCGGGCGGCTCGGCTACGTTCTGTTCTACGCGCCGGCCTATTATCTCGCGAACCCGCTCGCGATCCTCTACGTCTGGCAGGGCGGGATGGCGTTCCACGGCGGTTTGATCGGCGCGGCGCTCGCGGTGTGGCTGCTGGCGCGCGCGCGCGGGCTCTCGGCGCTCGCTCTGTTCGACGTCGTGACGGTGGTGGCGCCGATCGGTCTCTTCTTCGGGCGGCTCGCCAATTTCGTGAACGGCGAATTGTGGGGCCGGCCGGCGGCGGAGGGTTTCCCCTTCGCGATGGTCTTCCCCGATGTCGATCCCGTCCTGCGCTACCCCTCGCAGCTCATCGAGGCGGCGACTCAGGGGCCGATCCTGTTCGCGATCGTGCTCCTCGTCGTCATGCGCTATGGCTTCCGCCGCCCGGGCCTCGTCGCGGGCGCCTTCGGGATCGGGTATGCGGCGGCGCGGATCTTCTCGGAATTCTACCGCGAGCCGGACCCGTTCTACGGTTTCATCGTGACGCTGCCGGGCTTCGAGGGCGGGCTGACCATGGGCATGCTCCTGTCGATCCCCGTGGGCCTGGCCGGGCTCGCGCTCGTCCTCCTCGCCCGGCGCGGCGGCACCGCCGCGGCGCGAGACGGCGCGCGGGGCGCCTGATGGACGCCCCCGCCGCCGCGCAGACGACCGCGCTCGCCCGCGAGATCGCGGCGCTCGTCGCGGCGGAGGGGCCGATCCCCGTCTCGCGCTACATGGCGCTGTGCCTCGGCCATCCGACGCTCGGCTATTACATGACGCGCGACCCGCTCGGCCTCGAGGGCGATTTCGTCACCGCGCCCGAGATCAGCCAGATGTTCGGCGAGCTCCTCGGGCTGTGGGCCGCGCAGACCTGGATCGACCTCGGCCGCCCCTCCCCCCTGCGCCTCGTCGAGCTCGGCCCCGGCCGCGGCACGCTGATGGCGGACGCGCTGCGGGCGGCGGCGGTGGTGCCGGGCTTCCTCGACGCGCTCGACCTCCACCTCGTCGAGACGAGCCCCGTCCTGCGCGCCAAGCAGGCGGCGAGCCTCGCCGCGAGCCCGCGCCCGCCGACCTGGCACGGCAACGTGACGGGCGTGCCGGAGGGGCCGGCGATCGCGATCGCCAACGAATTCTTCGACGCGCTGCCGGTGCGCCAGCTCGTGCGCCATGGCGGGCGCTGGCACGAGCGGGTGGTGGGGCTCGACGGCGCGGGCGCGCTCGCCTTCGGCCTCGCCCCCGATCCCGAGCCCGGGCTCGACGATCCCGCGCCGGAGGGCGCCGTGATCGAGATCCAGGCCTCGGGCGTGCCGGTGATGCGCGCGCTCGCCGAGCGCATCGTGCGCGAGGGCGGCGCGGCGCTCGCGATCGATTACGGCCACGCGACGAGCGGTTACGCCGACACGCTCCAGGCGGTGCGCCGCCACGCCTTCGCCGATCCGCTCGCGGAGCCGGGCGAGGCCGACGTCACCGCCCATGTCGATTTCGCCCAGCTCGCCCGCGCCGCCCGCGAGGCGGGGGCGCGGGTCTTCGGACCGGTGACGCAGGGCGCCTTCCTCGCCGGCCTCGGCCTCGAGGCGCGCGCGCGCCGTCTCGCCGCGGCGACGCCCGAGCGCGCTCCCGAGATCGCCGCCGCCGCGAACCGCCTCGCCGGCACCGGCGAGGGCGGGATGGGGGAGCTGTTCAAGGCCATGGCGGTGACGCAAGCCGGGCTCGATTCCTGCGCGGGGTTCTGAGGGCGGCGTCCGCGCAGTCACGGGATGCGCGGGCGGCGCGAATCCGCTAGATCGGGCCATCGCAACACGAGGAGATCGCCATGGCGCTGCAGGCCCAGACGCTCGCACGGGAAACGGGCCTCGCCCATGCCTTCTTCACCCGCGACGGCGGGGTGTCGGAGGGGGCCTATGCGAGCCTCAACGGCGGCCTCGGATCGGGGGACGCGCGCGACGCCGTCCTCGAGAACCGCGCCCGCATGGCCGCGCGGATCGGCGTCGCGCCCGACGCGCTCGTGAGCCTGCACCAGGTCCACTCGCCGGACGTCGTCGTGGTCGAGGCGCCCTGGGGCACCGAGGCGCGGCCCAAGGCGGACGCGATGGCGACGGATCGGCCGGGGCTCGGCCTCGCGATCCTCACCGCCGATTGCGGCCCGGTCCTGTTCGCCGATCCGGAAGCGGGCGTGATCGGCGCCGCGCATGCGGGCTGGCGCGGGGCGCTCGGCGGCGTCCTCGCGCGCACGGTCGAGGCGATGGAGCGGCTCGGCGCGCAGCGCGCGCGCATCGTCGCCGCGCTCGGCCCGACGATCTCCCAGGCCGCCTACGAGGTCGGGCCGGAGCTCGTCGCCGCCTTCCGCGCCGCCGATCCCGACCACGCGCGCTACTTCGGCCCCGGCACCCGCCCCGACCGCCACCAATTCGACCTGCCCGCCTTCATCCGCGACAGGCTCGCGGCCGAGGGTCTCGGGGCCGTGGAGGATCTCGGCCGCTGCACCTATCGCGAGGAGACGCTGTTCTACAGCTATCGGCGCGCGACCCATCGCGGCGAGCCCGATTACGGCCGCCTCGTCGCCGCGATCGCCCTCGCCCCGCGGTGAGGGGCGGGCTCCGAAAAAGACGAGCCCGCCGGAAGCGTGCGCTCCCGACGGGCTCTACGATGTCTCGCCGTGCTGAGCACCGAGGCGCTCGCGCTTGAGGGCATCACAAGGTCTGGACGACCTCAGCGGGCCTCGGCGAGGTGACAGCGCTGACAAAGAGACACTGGATCACCTCCTTTCGCTTCGTTTCGACTGACAGCAAGATAGGCCGGTCGGGCGCGGGCGGAAAGGGGTGCGCGCGAAAAAGATCAGCGGCGACGGGGCGGCCCGCCGCGGGCGCCGCCGGGGCGCGGGCCGACGGGGCCGCGATCGTCCTTGTGACGGAAGACGAGACGGCCCTTGTCGAGATCGTAGGGCGACATCTCGACCGTCACGCGGTCTCCCGCGATCGTCTTGATGCGGAACTTGCGCATCTTGCCGGCGGTATAGGCGATCACCTCGTGGCCATTCTCGAGCTCGACCCGGAACTTCGCGTCGGGGAGCACCTCGGTGACGATACCCTCGAAAGTGATCAGCTCTTCCTTCGCCATGCACGATGTCCTGTCTCTCGCGGCGGGCGCCGTCGCCCGTGCCGCACCGCCTCGCGGAATTTCTCGCGCAAGCCTTTACGCCTGCGCGCGCCTCACGTCAAACGAGGCCGTAGCCGAGGGGTTCCGAACGGGGGCCTGCGCCCGCGTCAATCCTGCGCGATCACGCTCACATGCGCCGCGACGACCTTCCAGCCGTCGGGGAACCGCCGCCAGGTCTGCATCTGCCGCCCGACCTTGCCCGGCGCGCTCTCGCGGTAGAAGAGCGTCGCGGCGATCGCCGTGTCGCGGCCGAAGGTCGTGATCTGCGTGCGCGCGAGCCGCCGCGCGAGACCGGCGGGCGAGCGGGCGCCGCGGAAGGCGCGGATCTCCTCGATGCCGTAGAGATTCTCTCCCCCGCCGTAGCGGATCGTGTGCGGGCTCGCCCAGAACAGGCGGTCGAGCGTCTCGACGTCGTTCTCGACGAGGGCGCGCTCGTATTCCGCGAAGACGGCCTCCATCTCCGCGAGGATCTCGGGGGCGTTCACCTCGTCGCTCATCGCAGGCCCCCGGTCATGCGCGCCTTCAAGGCGGCGAGGAAGGGGATGTCTTCGAGCTGATCGGGGCGCACGCGCGCCCAATCCACCCCCGGCGGGCGGGGGTCCGTGTTCAGGGTGCGCGTGAGACCGAGTTCGGTCGCCACGAGGTCGAGCGGGCTGTCGTGCGGCTCGATCGGCACGGCGTCCGCCGCGACGAGCTGGACGGAGTGGACGGTGGTCGCGATCGGCGTGTCGTCGCGGATCGTTCCGAGCGCGCGGAAGATGCCCGTCTCGAGATCGGCGAAGCCCGCCCCCTTGCCGGTGCGCCCGCCCGCGAGGCTCACCGCGACGGAGCCGACGACGCAGAAATCGAGGGGCTCCACCTCCTCGAAACCGATCCGCTCGCCATGCTCGACATAGCCCTGCGAGGTCGCGGCGAGCTCGAAGGAGATCCCCTTCGCGACGAGCCGCGCCGGGTCGACGCGCAGATAGGGGAAGTCGCGCGTCAGATAGGGCACCGGCGCGTAGAGGATCTTGCCCTCGTAGAGCGCGCGCAGCCGCAAGGGGATCTGCGGCGGGTCGGGATTGCACTTGACGGTCCGCGCGCGCTGCCATTCGGGCGTGCGGGCGAGGTGCATCGCGGCGACGTCCGCGCCGACGAAATTGGGGATGTGCGAGACGGTCGGACCGATCGCGACGCCCGCCTCTTCGAGCCGCGCCCAGGCGGCTTGGCGCACGGCGTCCTTGTCGGCGTGGCGACCCGCCCAGCGCGCGGCGGAGGGGGGCAGCGTCGTGGGCAACGTCATGGCCGGGCCTCCCCGACGGGCGCACTCGCGACGCCCGCGGCTTCGAGCGCCGCGGCGATCCTGAGGCAGACATCCTCCCGCCACGGTGCGGCGACGATCTGCACGCCGAGCGGCAGCCTCTCGCCGGCCTCGAAGACCGGCACGACGACGGTGGGCAAGCCGACGAAGGAGATCGGCTGCGTGAACAGACCGAGATTGGGCCGCACGAGCATCTCGACGCCGTCGAGCACCATCGTCTCCTGCCCGATCCTCGGCGCCCGGCAGGGGGTCGCGGGCAGGAGGAGCGCGTCGTGCGTCTCGAAGACGCGCGCGAATTCCGCCGCGAACAGCCGGCGCAGCTTCTGCGCCTTCGCCGCCCAGGCGCCCGGCAGCATCGCGCCGGCCATCAGCCGCACGCGCACCGCGGGGTCGAAATCGGCGGCGCGGGTGCGCAGCCGCTCGAGATGGAGCGCTGCGCCCTCCTGCATCGTGATCACGTAGGCCGCCGCCCGCGCGGCCTCCACATGCGCGATCGAGAGGGTGTCGCGAGCGCCGAGCGCTTCGGCGGCGCGGGCGACGGCCGCGAAGGCGGCCGGATCGCCGCCGCGCGCGAAATAACCGCCGCCGATCGCGATGCGCAGACCCGCCGCCCCGCCCCCGAGGAGCGGCGCGGTCGGCTCGAGCGGGCGCTCGACGCAGACCGGATCGCCCGCATCGTGCCCCTGCATCGCATCGTAGGCCTCCGCGAGATCGGCGACCGAGCGCGCGAAGGGGCCCAGATGATCGAGGCTCGCGACGAAGGGGAACGAGCCGTTGCGCGGGAGCCTCCCATAAGTCGGCTTCAAGCCGAAGGTGCCGCACAGGGCCGAAGGCACGCGGATCGAGCCGTTGGTGTCCGATCCGAGCGCGATCGGCACGAGCCCGCCCGCCACCGCCGCACCCGATCCGCCCGAGGATCCGCCGGTCATGTGGTCGAGCGCGTGCGGGTTGCGCGAGGGGCCGTCGTGGACGTTCTCGCCGGTGAAGTCGTAGGCGTATTCGCCCATGTTGAGCGCGCCGACGAGGATCGCGCCCGCCGCCTCCAAACGCGCGACGAGGGGCGGGTCGGCGGCGGCGGGGGCGGCGTCGCGCTCGATGCGCGAGCCGGCCCGGGTCGGCAGCCCGGCGACGTCGAACAGGTTCTTGACCGCGAAGGGCACGCCCGCGAGCGGCCCGTGATCGACGCCCGCCTCGACCTCCGCATCGATCCGCGCCGCCCGCGCCCGCGCGCGCTCGGCGACGACGTCGGTGAAGGCGCCGAGTTCGGGGCGCGCGGCGATCCGCGCGAGGCTCGCCTCGACGATGTCGGTCGCGCACAGCGCGCCGGAGCGGACGCCGTCGGCGATGGCGAGCGCGGAGAGGGAGGCGGTGTCGCGGCTCACGGGGCGTCTCCGGTGACGGGTGCGAAGACCGGCGCGGGCTCGGCGTGGTCGTCGATCGCGACGGCGTCGACGAGGGCGTAGAGGCGGGCGGCGGTGGCGAGGTGGAGCGCGACGCCGGCGCGGTCCTCCTCCGTGATGGACAACCCGAGCATCGGCGCCATGGCGTCGAGCACGGCCTCCGGGTCGATCGTCTGCGGATCGCTTCTGCCTGCGCTCACGAAAACACCTCCTCCAGGCGGGCGAGCGGCGTCGTCCAGCCGACGATGCCGCCCTGCGCGGCGATCATCGCGAGCGTCGCCGCCTTGAATTGCGGGAAATAGCTCTCGGTCGCGTCCTCGATCAGCAGGCATTCGTAGCCGCGATCGTTGGCCTCGCGCATCGAGGTCTGGACGCAGACCTCCGTCGTGACGCCCGCGAAGACGAGATGGGTGATGCCGCGCGCTTGCAGACGCTCGTGGATGTCGGTCTTCCAGAACATGCCCTTGCCGGGCTTGTCGATCACGATCTCGCCGGCGATCGGGGCGACCTCGGGCAGGATCGCGTTGCCCGGCTCGCCGCGGACCAGGAGCCGCCCCATCGGCCCTGCCTCGCCGATGCGGATCGGCGCGTTCCCCCGCCTGATCTTGCTCGGCGGGCAATCGGAGAGGTCGGGCAGATGCGCTTCGCGGGTGTGGACGATCGTCCACGAGAGCCGCCGCGCGAGCGCGAGGAGGCGCGCGACGGCGGGCACGATCGCGGAGAGCCGGCTCACGTCGTTGCCGAGCGCCGCCCCGAACCCGCCCTCCTCCACGAAATCGCGCTGCATGTCGATGATCACGAGCGCGGTCGCGCCTTTCGCGAGCGGATAGGCATAGGGCGCGGCGGGAATTTGCACGGTCGTCGTCATGCGGGCTCCGGATGATGGCTGCCGGCCATGTGCTTGCCGATCGTCGTGCGGTCGGTCTTGTCGATCTCGGCGACGTGCACGATGCGCCCCTCCGACATCACCGCGACGCGGTCGGACAATTCGAGGATCTCGTCGAGATCCTCCGACACGAGGAGCACCGCCGCGCCGCGATTGCGCGCGTCGAGGATCTGGGCGCGGATTTCGGCGACGGAGGCGAAGTCGAGCCCGAAACAGGGATTGGCGACGATCAGCACGTCGACGTCCCCCGATAATTCGCGCGCGAGGATCGCCCGCTGGACGTTGCCGCCCGACAGGCTCGCGATCGGCGTCTCGGGCGAGGGCGTCTTGACGCGGTAGCGCTCGATCAGCGCCTGCGCCCGCGCGCGCATCGGGCCCGGCGAGAGCCACCAGCCGAGCTTGGCGATCGGCGGGCGGTCGAAGGAGCGGAAGGCGATGTTCTCCGCGACGCTCATGCGCGGCACGGCGGCGTTGCGCAGGGGCTCCTCGGGAAGGCCGAACACCTTGAAGCGGTGGTAATCGTCCCGCGTCGGCTCGAAGGGCTCGTCGCGCACGAAGATGCGGCCGTCGGACAGGGGCCGCTGCCCGGACAGAGCCTCGACGAGCGCCGCTTGGCCGTTGCCCGACACGCCCGCGATGCCGACGATCTCGCCCGCCTTGATCTTCAAGCTGATCTCGGCGATCGCCCGCGACCCGTCCGGGTTCTCGGCGAAGAGCCCCGCGAGCTCGAGCACCGTGCGATCGCCGACGGGGGCGCGCGCCGCGCGCTCGCGGATCGGCGTGTCGCCGATCATCAGGCGCGACATCTCCTCGACCGTGAGCGCCTTCGCCGGTCCCCCGCCGACGCGCCGACCCCGCCGCAGCACGGTCACCGCGTCCGCATAGGCGCTCACCTCCCGGAACTTGTGGGTGATCATGAGGACCGTGATCTCGCCGCGCCGCGCCATGGCGCCGAGGAGCCCGAGCACCTCGTCGGCCTCGTCGGGCGTGAGCACCGAGGTCGGCTCGTCGAGGATGAGGAAGCGCTGGTCGAGCGCGAGCAGCTTGAGGATCTCGAGCTTCTGCTTCTCGCCCGCCGAGAGATCGGCGACGGGAATGTCGAGCGGCACCCGGAACGGCATGCGCGCCATGAAGGCGTCGAGCTTCGCCTTCTCTCGCCCCCAATCGATGAAGGCGGGCGCGTTCGCGCGGGCGACGAAGAGGTTTTCGGCGGCGGTCAGCGAGGGGACGAGGGTGAAGTGCTGGTAGACCATGCCGATGCCGGCCGCCTGCGCGTCGCGCGGCGAGCGGATCGCGACCTCCTCGCCGTCGAGCAGCACCTGCCCCCGGTCCTGGCGGTAGAAGCCCATGATGCATTTCACGAGCGTCGACTTCCCCGCCCCGTTCTCGCCGAGGAGCGCGTGGACCGAGCCCGGCGCGACCTCGATCGAGACGTCGTCGAGGGCGAGGAGCGCTCCGAAGGCCTTCGACATCCCGATCGTCGAGAGGGAGGGCGCGCGGAGCGCGGTCGGGGCTGCGGCGAGCGCGCTCATGGGAGGCTCTCCAGAAGGATGGCGGAGGTCGCGACCGCGCCGAAGACGCCGCCCTGCATCTTCACCATCTCGATCGCCGCCTCGTGATTGGCCCGCCGCGTCGCCCCGCAGCAATCCTCGAGGATCAGGCATTCGAAGCCGCGATCGTTGGCCTCCCGCATCGTCGTGTGCACGCACACGTCCGTCGTGATGCCGGTCAGCACGAGATTGCGGATGCCGCGCGTGCGCAGGACGAGCTCGAGATCGGTCGCGTAGAAGGAGCCCTTGCCCGGCTTGTCGATCACGATCTCGCCGGGGGCGGGCGCGAGCTCGGGGACGATCTCCCAGCCGGGCTCGCCGCGCACGAGGATGCGCCCGCAGGGCCCCTCGTCCCCGATGCCGGCGCCGATCCGGCGCGAGCGCCAGCGTTTGTTCGCGGGGAGATCGGAGAGGTCGGGCCTGTGGCCCTCGCGGGTGTGCACGATCGCGTAGCCGCGCGCGCGCATCGCGGCGAGCACGCGCGAGATCGGGCCGATCGGCGCGCGGGTGAGCGCGAGATCGTAGCCCATCGCGTCGACATAGCCGCCGATGCCGCAGAAATCGGTCTGCATGTCGATGACGACGAGCGCCGTGGTCTCGGGCGAGAGCGAGCCGTCGTAGGGCCAGGGATAGGGATCGGCGGGAAGGGTTTTCATGGGCTCGGATCCTCCACCACCGTGTCATCCCCGGCTGGAGCCGCGAAGCGGCGGAAGGGAAGGGGACCCAGCACGGGAATCGCTTGCGAAGCAAGCACTTGCGGCGGCGACCAGCCGCCTCGTCGGCGGCACGAGAGCTTGCTACGCAAGCGTGTTCCTGCGCGGGGTCCCCTTCCCCTCCGGTCGCAAGCGACCTCCGGCCGGGGATGACACCGGAGAGCCTCCACCGCGTCCGCCATGCTCGCCCCTCCCCTCACTTCACGATCGACAATTCGCCCGGCGCCTCGCGGGCGGCGAAGCGGGAGCGGGCGGAGCCGGCCATGAGGGCGAGCGTGAGGATGTAGGGGGCGGCGTTGAAGAAGTAGAAGCCCTGCGTCACGCCGATCGCCTGCATCGCCGGCCCGATCGCGCCCGCCGCGCCGAACAGCATTGCCGCCCAGACGCAGCGGATCGGGTCCCAGCGCGCGAAGATCACGAGCGCGACCGCCATCAGCCCTTGGCCCGACGAGAGCCCCTCGTTCCACGATCCCGGATAATAGAGCGACAGGAACGAGCCGCCGACGCCCGCCAGGAAGCCGCCGGTCATGGTGGCGAGCACGCGCACGAGGTCGATCGGGATGCCCATCGCGCGCGCCGCCGCCGCGCTGTCGCCCGTGGTGCGCACGACGAGCCCCCAGCGCGTCGCGCGGAAGAACCACGACATGCCGATCGCGAGCGCGATCCCGACGAAGAAGAGCGGGTTGATCTGCAAAGCGGTGGCGAGACTGGGGATTCCGGTCCAGTCGCCGAGATGGACCGCCTCGAGTCGCGGGGCCACCTGGGCGATGTAGTCCTTGCCGAGATAGAAGGCGAGCCCGGTGCCGAAGGCCATCATCGCGATGCCGACCGCGATGTCGTTCACCCGCGGCAGCGAGCAGACGAGGCCGTGGATCGCCCCGAGGAACAGGCCAGACCCCCCCGCCGCGAGCACGCCCGCCCAGGCGCTCCCGGTGTAGAAGGCGGTCGCGTAGGCGACCATGGCGCCGAGCACGAGATTGCCTTCGAGCCCGAGATTGATGCGCCCGGATTTCTCCGTGAGGCATTCGCCGAGCGCGACGAACATGAACGGCGTCGAGACGCGGATCGCGCCGCCGATCATCGCGACGAGAAGGGTGAAGCCGGCGGTGTCGACGATGCTCATCGCGCGCCCTCCGGCCGGAAGATCTTGGCGCGCCCGTAGAGCGTGTCTGAGGCGAGCAGAACGACGAAGATGATCCCCTGGAGCACGAGCACGCTCGCATCGGGCAGCCCCATCCGGCGCTGGATCAGCCCGCCGGAGGCCGCGAGCGCGCCGAACAGGATCGCGACCGGCACGATCGCGAGCGGGTTCTGGCGCGCGAGGAAGGCCACGAGAATGCCGGTGAAGCCGTAGCCCGCGACGAGCGCGGCATTCGCCTGCCCGTGCACGGCCGCGACCTCGAAGAAGCCCGCGAGCCCCGCCGCCGCCCCCGCGAGCCCGGCGCAGGCGACGATCAGCGCGCCGACCGGCAGGCCTTGCGCGAGCGCCGCGCGCGGATTGCCGCCCGTCATGCGCGCGGCGAAGCCGAAGGTGGTGCGCGACATCAGCACCCAGACGAGGCCGCAGGCGATGATCCCCGCCGCGAGCCCCCAATGCACGCTCGTGCCGGGGATCGCGCCGATCATGTAGTCGCGCCCGATCGGCATGGTCGAGGGGCGGTTCGCGGAGGCCGGATCGCGCAGCGCGCCCTCGACGAAGAAGAACATGATCGCGATCGCGATATAGGTGAGAAGCAAGGACGAGATCGTCTCGTTGACGCCGCGCGCGTGCTTGAGCCAGCCGGCGAACCCCGTCCAGGCGGCGCCGGCGATCATCGCCGCGCAGGCCATCAGAGCGAGCGCGAGCAGGGGCGGCAGGCCGGCGGTGACGAGCGGAATCGCGACCGCGGCGGCCGCGAAGGCGCCGATGACGAGCGCGCCCTCCGCGCCGATCATGGTGAGCCCGATGCGCGCGGGGATCGCGAAGGCGAGGCCGGTCAGGACGAGCGGCGCCGCGCGGCGCAGGGTGTTCTGGAAGGAGAAGGCCGAGCCGAAACCGCCGACCCAGACGAGTTCGAAGAAGGTCGCGGGCGAATGGCCGATGACGAGGAGGAAGACCGAGAAGATCGCCGCCGACGCGAGAAGCGCCCCGCCGACGACCACGACGACCTCGAGCGCCGGCCCGAGGCTCCCGAGCGCGATCCCCCGGCGTCTCGCATCGGACGCGATGAGCGCACCGTCCGCCATTGGCTGTCCTTCCGCTGTTCGGGTGGACCGAATTTGGGTGTCGTACCGAAAAGCGCCGCCGCTCTCCTTCCCCTCAGGGGAAGGTGGCCCGGCGCCGAAGGCGACGGGTCGGATGGGGTCATTCGCGCCGAAGGCGCGAAGGGGCGTCGTCGTAGAGCTGCTTACGTTCGGCGGCTCCCGACGCCCCTTCGACCCTTCGGGTCGAATGACCCCATCCGTCTCCGGACGCTGTGCGCGTCCGGAGCCACCTTCCCCTGAGGGGAAGGAAGGCGGGGGCGCCCCCTCCCCCCTTACGTGATCGACCCCACCACCCCCTCGAGCAGAAAATCCATCCCGTCGAGCTTGGGGTCGTAATTGTCGTAGGTGCCCTCGAGCACGAGATTGCCGCGATTGTCCTTGAGCGGCCCGACATAGATCGGCTCGCCGGCGACGAGCTTGGCGATCGCCTCCTCGCCCGCCTTGCGCGCCGCCTCCGACGCGCCCGCGCCCCAGGGCGTGTTGCGGACCATGTCGTTGTGGTAGCCGCCGACGACGACGTTCGGCAGGGGCTCGCCCGCGGCGAAGGCGTCGGCGTAGAGACGGTAGATCGTCTCCCACTTGTACTCGGCGCCGGTGATGAAGCCGTTCGGCGCGAGCTCGGCCTGCGAGGCGTTGTGGCCGCAGGTCTTGATGCCGCGGCGCTCGGCGGTCTCGACGACGACCCGCGGGCCGTCGACATGGCAGGTGATCACGTCGCAGCCCGCATCGATGAGCGCGTTCGTGGCTTCCGCCTCGCGCACCGGCAGCGACCAGTCGCCGGTGAAGATGAGCTGCACGGTCGCGTCCGGATTCACGGAGCGGGCGCCGAGCAGGACCGAATTGATGTTGGAGAGGACCGACGGAATGGGCTTGGCCGCCACGAAGCCGATGCGGTTCGAGGTGGTCGACAGGCCCGCCGCGACGCCGTTCACGTAATGCGCCTGGTTGAGATAGCAGAAATACGAGCCGAGATTGGCCGGGTGCCGGTCCGCGCTCCAGAGCGGCGCGGCGTGGCGGAACTGCACGTCCGGGTATTTCGTCGCGAGATCGATCATGAAGGGATCGAAATAGCCGAAGGAGGTGCCGAGGATGACGTTCGCGCCGTCGAGCTGGATCATCGATTCCATCGACTGGGCGACGGCGTCGGTCTCGGGGACGTTCTCCTCCTCGATGACGGTGACGCCCGGCACGCCCTTGATGATGTCCATGGCGACCGCGTGCGCCTGGTTCCAGCCGAAATCCGCCCGCGGGCCGACATAGACCGCGCCGATGGTCACGGTGCCCTGCGCGCGCGCGATGCCGCCGGGCAGGGCGGCCGCCGCGAGACCGGCTGCACCGGCCTTGAGCAGCGAACGACGGGACAATGCGAGCTTTCTCATCACGACGCTCTCCTCTCGCCGATCCGCCGCGGCGCGACAGGCGCGCGGCTTCGGTCTCGCGTCGTTCGTTGCAACGCACATGCCAGAGCCCGCCTCGTGCTCACGCCGTTCGAAAACCGAGGCATGGCAACGGCTCGGCGCCGTGGACCCCGCCTCGCGAAGCGCGCCTCTGCCCAGGATTTCGCCACGCTTTCGGAAAGTGCATACAGATTGCGCGCCTTGCCGCCCGCCCGCGCGCCGCCGATACTGCCTCCCGCATTCCCGCCCGGAGAGACGCTTGGGCCCGCAGACGATCCTCCTCGTGACCGGCCACGGGCTCGGCGCCTCCTACCGCGCCTTCGCGCTCGCGAAGATGACGACGCTGTCGCTCGACGGCCGCGTCGAGGTTTCTGGCGAGGGCTTGCGTCTGTGCGTGCGCGGTGAGGAGGCCCTCGTCGACATGCTCGAGATCGCCTGCCTGCTCGGGCCCGCGGATTGCATCGTCGAGCGCATCGAGCGGGTCGAGGGGAGCGAGGAGCATGCGTAGAGGCGAGGCGACATCCCTCCCCGGAGGGGAGGGTGGACTTTCGAGCGGAGCGAGAAAGGCCGGGTGGGGCCCGGGTGGAGATCGTGCTTCGACCCTCGGGCCCCACCCGACCTCCTTCGGCTGCGCCTCGGAGGCCACCCTCCCCTACGGGGAGGGATTCGCGCCCCCATCCCTCCCCTATGGGGAGGGTGGACTTTCGAGCAGAGCGAGAAAGGCCGGGTGGGGCCCGGGTGGAGATTATCCTTCAACCCTCGGGCCCCACCCGACCTCCTTCGGCTGCGCCTCGGAGGCCACCCTCCCCTACGGGGAGGGATTCGCGCCCCC
>NZ_JBKBQG010000068.1:0-13650 GCF_046292825.1 Salinarimonas sp.
CGCGGCGCGCGGCGGCTCCGGCGCCTGCCAGCCGGCGAGGCGCGCGGGCGGCGTCGAGGGGACGGGCGTCGCGGGGCGGGAGGGCGACGCGGAGGCGACGAGCGTCGGCGCGGCCCCTCCCGGTGCGGGCGCCGGGCGTCCGTCGGTGCGCAGGCTCGCCATCAGCACGCGATCGTCGCTGCCCGCGAGCGAGGCCGGGCCGACATAATCGACGCGCACCCGCGCGAGCCCGTCGCGGCGGAAGGCGAGCGTCTCGGCGACGCGACGCGAGACGTCGATCGTGCGGTTCTGGCCCACGAAGGGCCCGCGATCGTTGACCCGCACGATGACCGAGCGGCCGTTCTCGAGATTGCTGATGCGCGCGTAGCTCGGCAGCGGCATGGTCGGGTGGGCCGCGCTGAGCGCCTCGCGGTCGAACACCTCGCCATTGGCGGTGAGCCGCCCGTGGAAGGCATCGCCGTACCAGGAGGCGATGCCGACGCTCGAATAGGAGGGGTCGTGGCGCGGCACGAAGGTGCGCCCGCCGATCGTATAGGGCTGGCCCACCATCTCGCGACCGCCGCCGCGGGGAATGGGCTGGCCGTCGGCGACGACACGCGGGCTCGGCGCCACGCCGAGCCGCGGGTCGACGCGCGGCCCGCGCGAGCCGCAGGCCGCGAGCGCGCTCACGAGCGCCGCGATGAACACGAGCTTGACGATCCCGAACAACCGGTCTCTCCCCGATTCCGGCCCCCGCGCGGAGCCTCGCCCGGCCGCGGTAGCGATCCGGTTTCCACAGCGCGCGCGAGGGGAACGCACGCCGTTTTTCCTTCGATCAGCGTTAACGAGTTCGAGAAGCGGCCGTGACGGCCCCGTCCCGCGCTGCTACACAGGAGCGACATGACCCGCATCCTCGTCACAGGCGCCTCGAGCGGCATCGGCGCGGCTCTGGCGCGCAGCGTCGCGGCGCCCGGCACGCGCCTCGTGCTCTGGGGGCGCGATCGCGAGCGCCTGGCAGGTGTCGCCGCGGATTGCGCGCAGGCCGGCGCCGAGACCGCGCTCGCGACGCCCGACCTCGCCGATCTCGACGCCGTGATCGCCGCCGCCGCCGCGCTCCCCGATCCGATGGACGAGGCCTATCTCTGCGCGGGGCTCAGCGACATCCGCGCCGCCGACGCGGTCGTCGAGCGGCTCTCCCACGTGCGCGATCTCGGCCTCGTCAACTATCTCGCCCCCGCGCTCGTCGCGACCCGGCTCGCCGAGGGGATGGTGCGGGCAGGCGCCGGGCGCATCGCGCTGATCGGCTCGCACGCGGCCTTCACGCCGCTGCCGGTCGCCCCCTCCTATTGCGCGTCGAAGGCGGGGCTCGCCGCCTTCGCCCGGGCGCTGCGGCTCGATCTCCTGCCGCGGGGGGTCGGCGTCACGCTCGTCTCCCCCGGCTTCGTCGAGACGCCGATGAGCGCGCGCCTCGCCTGCGCCAAGCCCGGCATGATCGGCGCCGACGCCGCGGCGAAGGCGATCGTGCGCGCCACCCGACGCGGCCGCGGCCACCTCGTGCTCAGCCCCTGGCTGCTGGCGCTCGCCCGTCTCTACGGCCTCGTCCCCGACGCCATCGCCGCCCGCCTCGCCCGCCTCGTCCCGGTGAGCCAGGGCCCGCGCGCGCCGTGAGGGAGGGGAGGTGTACGGCTCGAGTGCCGCCCCGCCTCTCCTTCCCCTCAGTGTTTAAACATCTGCTGTTGCGGTGTCATCCCGGACGCCGAAGGCGATCCGGGACCCATATCCTCGACGTCTCAATCGCAGCCTTTAGGCTGCGTTTCTCCGACGACGGAACCCGCTGAACGGTGGAGTAGCGAGCGCGACATGCGCGCTCGGACTTGTCGTCGAGGTTATGGGTCCCGGGTCCGCTTCGCGGCCCGGGATGACAACCTCCGAAGGATTCACAGGCTCTCAGGGGAAGGAGAGGGGCGCGTCGCTTGGCCGGCGTGGTGTCGATGCGGAAGAACGACGCTACGGGATCGTCATGAACTCCAACGCACAGCGAGGCGGGGAAGCCTCCATCACCCCCCCGTCGCCGAGAGCGCCGCCGCCGGCGCCGCGGGGCGGCGGGCGAGGATCACCTCCTCGACGCGGCCGCCGCGATTGGTGTTGATGGCGGACACCCGCGCGATCTCCTCGAAGCCGCGCTCGCCGGCGAGCGCCGCCGCGCCCTCGAGCTGCTCTCGGGTGGCGACGACGAGCACCTCCTCCTCGAGCGCCGCGAGCCGCGCGATCCCGTCCTGCCCCTCCGGCAGCGGCAGGATCGGCCGGTCGATCGGCTGGGAGGCGTAGAAGACGATGCTCGGCTCGAAATAGCCGAGCGTCACCACCCGCGTCTGCGGCCCGCGATGGGTCTGGATCAGCTCGGCGAGCGGGCGCGAGATCTTGATCGCGGGCTCGACCGCCGGGACCACCGTCCACAGCAGCGCGGCGAAGAGCGCGGGCGTCGCGATCGCGAGCGCGCGGTTCGCCCCCACGAGGTCCGCGCGCCGGAACAGGCGCACGACGAGCCCCGTCGCCGCCACGACGGCGATCGCGAGCGCGAGCGCCGCGATCGGGCTCGGACCGGCGGGCAGCAGGAACGGGCTCGCCGCGACGAGCGCCGCGAAGGCGATGGCGCCGAGCGCGTAATAGACGAGCCCCGCCCGCAGCGCCCGCGAGAGCGTGCCCGCCTCGATCGTGCGCACGATCTGAATTCCGACCGCCAGCGCGAAGGCGGGGAAGGCCGGCAGGAGGTAGTGCGGCAGCTTCGTCGCCGCGAGCGAGAACATGACGAAGGTCGGCACCATCCAGCCGAGCAGGATCGCCCGCTCGCGCCGCGTCGCAAGCGTCCCGCGCACGAGCCCGACGAGGGCGGCGGGGAGATAGAGCACCCAGGGGAAGAAACCGATCAGGACGACGGGGATGTAATAGGGCAGCGTGCCGAGCCAGCCGAGCGTGCGCCCGCCGCCATGGCCTTCCAGCGGCGTCAGCGCGCGCTCGACGATGTGGTAGCCGATGCCGGTGCGCATCATCTCGCCGCCGCTGCGCGTGTCGGCGGGCACGAGCCAGGCGAGGAAGACGAGGAAGGCGAGCACCGAGAGCGCCGCGAGCGCCACCATCCGCCCGAAGGACGGGCGCCGGCCGGGCTCCATCGCGAGCCAGGAGACGAGCAGCGTCGTGCAGACCACCGCCGGCCCCACCGGTCCCTTGACGAAGATCGAGGCGAGCAGCGCGACGAAGAACAGAGCCGTCATCGCGTTCGCCCGCTGCGGCGCGTAGACGATCTCGACATAGGCGTAGATCGACAGGCAGACGAAGAACAGGAGCGTCGCGTCGAGCATCGCCGCCGAGCCGACGAACACGGTCAGCGTCGTCGTCGTCAGAGCCGCCATCGCCCAGAGGCCGGCGCGCGCGGAATGCAGCCGCCGGCCGATCAGGAAGGTGACGAAGGCCGAGCCCGCCATGAAGGGCGCCGAGACGAAGCGCGCCCCGAGCTCGTTCTCGCCGAACAGAGCAAAGCCCAGAGCCATCAGCCAATAGACCATCGGCGGCTTGTGGGCGAAGACCTCGCCGTTGAAGGTCGGCAGGAGGAAATTGCCCGAGCGCATCATCTCGATCGCGGTGCGCGCGTAGAGCGTTTCGTCGCGGTCCCACAGCATGGTCGCGGGCATCAGCGCGATCAGGAACAGCGCGATGGCGATCGCGAGGAGGGCGGCCGCGATGGTCGCCCGGTCGTCGTGTCGATTGTGCTCGTGCAAAGTCGTCTCTCGCGGTCGCGATTGCCCCCCGGCGGGGCGGAGTGATACGCCTCCCCGCGCCCGTTGTCACCGGCCGGGCCGCGAGAGAGGGGGTCCGAATGGTCGCGACGAAGAGCCGCCGCTCGCTGGTGCGCACGGCGCTCGACCATCCCGTGGCCGCCGCCGCCGCGATCGTCGTCGCCTATGTCGTGATCTGGACGCTCGCGCAGGCGCTGTTCTTCCCCACGCCCCGGCGCGATTCGGTCGAGATCGCCGGCTGGGCGCCGTTCTGGCCGCTCGTCGCGCCGAAGCACCCGCCGATGCCGTCCTGGTTTCAGGAAATCGCCTTCCTGGCGAGCGGGCGGGCGATCGCCTCGAGCTACGCCGTCTCGATGCTGACGCTCGGCGCCACGCTCGCGCTCCTGTTCCGATTCGCGCGCGCGATCGCGGGCGCGCAGATCGCGCTCGTCGCCGTGACCCTGACCCTGGCGAACTATTTCTTCACCTCGCCCGCCACCCAGTTCAACCACAACACCGTCTCGCTCCTGTTCGGCGCGGCGACCGTGATGCTCTATCGGGACGCCGTCCTGCACGATCGGCTCGCCGCCTGGATCGGCCTCGGTCTCTGCGCGGCCGGCCTGATGCTGTCGAAATATTCCGGCGCGCTCGTCCTCCTGCCGCTCGCCGTCCACGCCCTGTGCTTCGCGCAGGGGCGCGCACGGCTGCGCGCGCCGGGGCCCTATCTCGCGATCGGCGTCTTCGCCGCCGCGATCGCGCCCCATGTCCTGCGGGTCGTTGGGGCCGGCGAGACGCCGGTCGATTACGCCTTCGAGCGCGAGGCGGTCGCGGGTCTTGCGTCGCGCGTCCTCGTCGCCGCGGAATTCCTCCTCGCGCAGGTCGGCCACCATGCGGGGCTCCTCGTGATGATCGGCCTCGCGGCCCTGCGCGTCGGGCGCGGCGCGGACGACGCCGTCGCGGTCGAGACCCCCGCGCCGACGCGTTTCGACGCCTCGCTCGTCTTCACCGTGACGCTCGCGCCCTTGGTGCTCAACGCGATCGTGATCGGGGTCGCGGGGATCGTGCCGCGCGCGGAATGGGGCGGGGCCTACGTCTTCTTCTCGGGGCTCGCCGTCGCGCTCCTGTTGCCGCGGCGCTTTCTCGTGCGCAACGCCCGCGCGCTCGGAGCGCTCGTGGTGGGCGTTCTCGTCGCGCTGCCGTTCGGGGTGGTGCTCGCGCCGCATCTCACGGGCCCGCGCCACCCCGCCCTCTACCCGGCCGACGAGATCGCCGCCGCCGTCGCGCGCGCCTGGCGGGAGGAGGCGGGCGACGCGCCTTTGCGTTATCTCGTCGGACCCGGCGACACCGAGACCTATGCGGTCGCGATCCACCTCTCGCCGATCCCGCTCGTGGTCTACGGGCCCCGGCCCGAGGGCGGCCTCGCCTTCGATCGCGACGACCTGCGCCGCTCGGGCGCGGTGATCCTCTGGCCTGCCGGCGCGGCGCCCGCCCTCGCGCCAAGCCTGTTCGGGGAGGAGGCCCTCGCGGCCGCGGGCGAGCCCGTCACGATCGAGACCGCCTACCACAACATCGCCGAGCGTCGCGTCCCCGTCGCCCTGTCGATCTACGTCGTGCCGCCGCTACGGAACACGAACAGCCGCGAGAGCTGGTAATTCCACACGAAGGTCGCCCCGATCGCGAGCGCCTTCGAGACGATCGCCGGCAAGGGCGGCGTCAGGAGCCAGATCACGACCGCGCCGACGAGGAGCCCGCCCAGCGCCACCGCGAAGAACCGCACCGCACCGCTCGCCGCCTTCGCCGACCAGTCGCGATCGCCGAAGGTCCACAGCTTGTTCATGACGTAGCTGTTGCAGGCCGCGCAGGCGAAGCCGATCGCGTGGGCGAGGAGCGGCGCCATGTCGAGCCCGTGGTGGAGCACCACGAACAGCCCGAAATCGATGCCCGCGTTGACCATGCCGACGAGGCCGAAGCGCAGCCAGCGCGGGATTAGGCTCACGGCGCGATCTCCCGCAGCCGCGCGAGGCGCACGCCCGCCGCCTCGAGCGCCTCGGCGAACGCCGCGCTCGCGAGATAGGCACGCTCGGCCTCCCGCGCGTCGACGACGGGGTCGAGCCCGCGCAGGACCTCGTCGACGTAGCCTGGATGGCACATCGCGAGCGGCCGGCGCCCGCCGCCTCGGAGGAAGAGGGGGAAGATCCGCTCGGGCCGCTCGCGCGGCGAGAAGGAGCGCACGCCGCGGAAGCTGTCGTTCGCGGCGATGCCGCGCGCGCGCACCTCCGCCGCGTAAGTCGCGCCGAGCGCGTCGATCGCGAGCGCCCGCAAGGGCGAGCCCCGTCGCAGGATCGCCGCGCGGGGCTCCCGGCACACGCGCAACCAGCCCCCGTGCGGACGCACCCGCCGCTCGAAGGCTTCGATCACGAGCGCGCCGATCCCCGGCAATTGATGCGCGTGGTGATGCCCGTCGAGGAAGTCCGGCGGCCGGTCGAAGGCCGCCTCGAAGGCGTCGATCTGCGCCTCGATCTCCGCCCGCAGCTCCGCCTGGACCGCAGGCTCGGCGAGGCTCCCGCGCAGGCTCGCGAGGACGAGCCGCCCGTTCGACGGCAGACGGCCGGCGGGCGCGAGGCGCGGCATCCCGGTCAAGGGCGCGTGGTCGGTGAGCGTCAGGTGCAGGCCGATATCGGCGCGCTCCGACAGCCCCCGCAGCCCGCGCGCCTCCTCCCGCCAGAACGGGCTCGCCGTCATGCAGCCCGTCGCCGTCAGCCGCCCTGCCGCGATCAGCTCGGCGATGCCGCGGCTGACGCCCGGGCTCAACCCGTAATCGTCGGCGCACAGGACGAGCGGGAGCCTGGCCGTCGAAAAGGATTGATACGCCTCGGTCGCCACTGTATTCCCCGCCCGATGCCGCCAGGAGCGGCCACTATTAGGGTTCGGGGGCAGCGCGTGTCGAGCCGATTTTCCAGCGCGACGCCGATCGTCTCGGTGGTCGTGCCCTGCTTCAACGAGGCCGAGAACCTGCGCCCCTTGCTGGCGCGCCTCGTCCCCGTGCTCGAAGCGACGGGCCGCAGCTTCGAGATCGTTCTCGTCGACGACGGCAGCCGCGACGAGACGGTCGCCGTCGCGCGCGGCCTCGCCGCGGAGGATCCGCGCATCGGCCTCCTCGTGCTCTCGCGCAATTTCGGCAAGGAGATCGCCATCTCCGCCGGGCTCGACCATGCCCGCGGCGCCGCCGTCGTCATCATCGACGCCGACCTGCAGCATCCGCCCGAGCTCGTGACGCGCTTCCTCGAGGCCTGGGACGCGGGCTACGAGGTCGTCCACGCCGCCCAGAAGACGAGGCCCGAGGAGCCCGCGCTCAAGCGCTTCCTCGTCAAGACGTTCTACCGGCTGCTCGGCGCGCTCTCCGAGACGAAGCTGCCCAAGGGCGTGGGCGATTTCTGCCTCCTCGATCGCAAGGCCGTCGACGCGCTGTGCCGGCTGCCGGAGCGCGCCCGCTTCATGAAGGGGCTCTATTTCTGGATCGGCTACCGCCAGCTCCAGATCCCCTACGATCCGGAGCCGCGGCTCGCCGGCGGCACCGGCTGGAGCGTCGGGCGGCTGTTCGCGTTGGCGCTGAACGGGCTCACCGCCTTCAGCACGATCCCGCTGCGATTCGCGATCTATGTCGGGCTCGCGGTCTCGGCCATCGCCCTCGTCTACGCGGCGATCCTCGTCGGCAACGTCCTCGTCCACGGCATCGACGTGCCGGGCTACGCCTCGCTGATGGTGGGCCTCCTGTTCCTCGGCGGCGTGCAGCTGATCGGGCTCGGCATCCTGGGCGAATATATCGGCCGCATCTTCGAGGAGAGCAAAGGCCGCCCGCTCTATTTCGTCTCGGATTTCGCCGCGCCCTCCGGCGACGCCGCCTTCGCCGAGGCCCCCCCGACGGACGCCGCTACGAGCCGCACGCGCCCCGCGGCGGAATGAGCGCGCATCGAGGGTGGATCGATCGAGACGGTCGGGAGAAGCTGGCGGAGGGGATGGGTCTGAAAGACAGCCTTCTCTACCCCCCTCCCGTCAGAACCACAGGCCGGAGCGGTGGAATCTCGGGCTCGCTGGTCTCGCGAAGCCGTCGGGCGGCGCAACACGGAAGTTCGACAGCGACGGGTATCGCCGCTGCGGCGCAAGCGCGCGCAGGCGCGCAACCCGGTCTTCGGTCGGAGGGTGGGTCCGCAGGAGCGAGGGGTCGGGGATCCGGCGCCCGGGCAGGAAGATCTCTTCCCAGAAGCGCCCGGTCAACCGCTCGAGCTTGGTCAGCGCCGAGGCGAGTGCCTCGGGGTCGCCGGTCAGTTCGACCGCGCCGAGATCGGCGTCATATTCGCGCCTTCGCGACAGCGAAAGCTGAAGAAGCGCCATGATCGTGGGCGAGAAGACCAGAAGCAGCAGCGCGCCCCAGGGGAAGGTCGCCGCCCCTGCGGCCAGGAGCGGCAGGTTGAGGATCAGCAGGAACTGCCCCAGCCAGCTGGCCACCGAGACCGCGCGCGACATGGCATCGGCCAGCCCCATCAGCCACAGGTCGCGGTGGGCGATATGGGCCACCTCATGGGCCAGAACCGCAGCCAGTTCGCGCGGGGTCAGAAGCCGCAAAAGCGCGTCCGAAACGCAGACCGCGCTTTCCTCGGGCCGGCCCATGGCGAAGGCGTTGGGCACCTGGCTGGGGACATACCACAGTTCCGGCGCGCGCGGCAGCCCGGCGCGGCGGGCCAGTTCGTGCAGCACCGCCACCCCCTCGGGCCAGTCGCGGGGCCCCAGCGGGCGGGCGCGGGAGCCCCGCAGCAGAAGCTCGCGCGACAGTGCCGGGGCCAGGGCCAGCCCCGCAAGCGACAGCGCCACGATCAGCAGGGTCGTCTCCGGCCCGACAATGGCGCCCAGAACGATCCAGGCGATCGCCGCCATGCCGCCCAGGATCAGCAGCGTCTGGGCCAGGTTCAGCAGGCGATGCGACAGGCTGGGCCGGATCATGCGTCACGCTCAGAAACTGCCGAAGGCCGAACCGAGCACGATCAGCATCACCAGCGCAACCAGCGGCCCCGCCACCGCGACCACGGCGATGTCGGGGTAGGATTCGCGGTGCGTCCGGCCGCAGATCGCCAGCAGGCTGATGACCGCGCCGTTATGCGGCAGCGTGTCGAGCCCGCCCGTGGCCACGGCGGTGATCCGGTGCAAAAGCTCGGGCGCGATCCCCGCCGCCGTGGCCATCTCCAGATAGGTGTCGCCGAGGGCTGCAAGCGCGATGCTCATGCCGCCCGAAGCCGAGCCGGTCATGCCGGCCAGAAGGCTCGTCGAGACCGCAAGCGAGATCAGCGGGTTGTCGCCGCCAAGGCCGGTCGCCGCAGCGCTGACGGCGGCAAAGCCCGGCAGTGCTGCGACGACCGATCCGAAGCCCACCAGGCAGGCGGTGTTGAAGATCGGCTTCATCGCGCTGTCCGCCCCCTCGCCGAGGGCCGACCGGACCTGTTCCTTCAGCCGTGTCCAGTTCAGGATCAGGATCGTCGCGCAGGCCAGCGTCAGGGCCGCGATCAGCGACCAGATGCCCCGCACCGTGTCCAGATCAGCCGCCCCGAAGCGGGGATCGCCCAGCCAGCCGGTATCGACACGCGGCAGGATGGCGAAGGTGAAGGCGAGATTGACCGCCAGCACCACAAGAAGCGGGAAGAGCGCGATAGGCGCCGAGGGTCCGCCGCCGGATATCGCGTCCGACGGAGTGCCTTCCGTCTCCAGCAACTCGGCGCCCAGCCGCTGCGCCCGCCATTCCAGCCAGCGCCAGCCGATCAGGAACATCACGGCGCTGGCGATCAGCCCGAGCCCCGGTGCGGCGAAGGGTGTCGTGCCGAAGAAGCGCATCGGGATCGCGTTCTGGATCGAGGGCGTGCCCGGCATGGCGGTCATGGTGAAGGTGAAGGCGCCCAGCGCGATGGCGGCGGGGATCAGGCGCGGGCTGATCCTCGCCTCGGCAAAGACCGCGGCGGCAAGCGGGAAGACGGCGAAGGCCACGACAAACAGCGACACGCCGCCATAGGTCATCAGCGCGCAGCACAGCACGACCGCCAGGATCGCCTGCCGCGCGCCGAGAAGCCGGATCGTGCCATGGGCCAGGACCGCGGCGCTGCCGCTGGCTTCCATGAGCTTGCCGAAGACCGCGCCCAGCAGGAAGATGGGCAGATAGAGCACGATGAAATCGCCCGTCGCCCGCATGAAGACCTGGGTGTAGAACGCCAGAACCGGCCCATCCTGCGACAGGACCACCGCAAGCGCGGCCAGAAGCGGCGTGGCGATCATGAGGTTCCAGCCGCGATAGGCCAGCAGCACCAGAAGCCCCAGCGCGACGATGATCGGCAGGATCGCGGTCATACTCATTCCTCCAGCGGTTTCATCGTCGCCGAGCGCGGCACGTCGCGAAACAGATCGTCCAGATCCAGCGTCGAACGATGGCCGAGCGCTTCGAAGTTGCGCTCGAGCCATTCGTCGGCCCAGCGCTCGCCGCGCTCGAACAGCAGCTTCAGATAGGCCCATTCCGGGTTGAGCTTGCTCGAGGCCGACAGATCCTGCACGTCGGCTTCGGTATGGATCAGGTGCAGATAGGTGGTTTCGGCCACCCCGCAGACACGCCCCTCGGCGCGGTTCAGCCGCTGGGTCAGCGCGATGGCGCGCAGATCCTTGATGAGCGAGGTGTTGAAGCTGATCTCGTTGATCCGGTTGATGATCTCGCGCGCCCGGCGGGGCGGTTCGCGGCGCAGGATCGGATTGATCTGCACGATGACGATGTCGGCCGTGCGCGCGCTTTCCACGAGCGGCAGCAGTTCGGGATTGCCGCTGTAGCCGCCATCCCAGTAGAACTCACCGTCGATCTCCACCGCCGGAAACAGCTGCGGCAGGCAGGCCGAGGCGAGCACCGCGTCGAGCGTGACCGCCTCGCCCGAGAAGACGCGCGAGCGCCCCGTCCGGACATTGGTTGCCGCCACATGCACCGCAATCTCGCGGCTGGCGCGGACATTGTCGAATTCCACCGTATCGGCAAGCAGCCGGCGCAGCGGGTTGAAACCCGCCGGGTTCAGGTCGTAGGGTGAGAAGAGCCGGGACGCGATGTCGAACCAGATATAGCCCGGCGAATGATCGAGCGTGTAGCGCCCGAACCACTGATCGAAGGGGCTGCGCCGGATGGGCGAGAACCGGGCGGCATCGCTCACGGCCTTCCAGAAGCGCTCCAGCGCCGCCCGCGCCCCTTCGCGCCCGCCCCGGACATAGCCGTCAGCGAGAACAACCGCGTTCATCGCCCCGGCGCTGGTGCCGCTGATCTCGCAGATCTCGAGGCGCGGATCGGCGAGCAGCCGGTCGAGCACGCCCCAGGTCAGCGCACCGTGCGAACCGCCGCCTTGCAGCGCCAGGTTGATCCGCCGCGGGGCGTTCGGGCGAGGTGTATTTTCCTGCATCGTCGGCGCTCCGTGGTCTGGCCGGGCCTGTGCGCCGACTTGTGGCAAAGGGGTATGAGAGAAAAGCAACACCCGGGGCGCCGCAACGCGTGCCGCCCCGGGTCAGGTCGGGTCGGGCCGTCAGCCGGCCTTGACCTCGATATGCTTGACGCGGGCCTGGGCCTCGGGCGTCTGGGGCAGGCGCACGGTCAGCACGCCGTTCCTGAAGCTGGCCTCGGCCTTCGCGCCATCGGTGCCCGGCGGCAGCGGGATCGTGCGCCAGATCGCGCCATAGCTGCGTTCGGACAGGTAGTAGCCCTTCTTCTCTTCCTGCCGCTCGATCTTCTTCTCGCCCTTCACGGTCAGAAGGTCGTCGGTGACCGTGACCTCGATGTCCTCCATCGTCATGCCGGGCAGTTCGATCGAGATCTCGATGGCATTGTCGGTCTGCACCACGTCCGATTTCGCCTCGGAATGGCCCCAGGGCCAGTCGAGCTCGCCGAAGGACTTGCCGAAGCGGTTCCAGAACCCTTCGAAGACCTGGTTCATCTCACGCTGCAGGGTTGCGATCGGGTTGTCCTGCGCCTCGGGGCGGGCGGGCTCATCCTTGCGGGCCCAGGGGATCAGATCCTTGATCTTCATGGCATTTCTCCTTTCATCGGTTCAGGCGGCCTTGACCTTGATGGCCTTGGGCTGGGTGGCCTGGCTGCGCGGCAGGCGCAGGGTCAGCACGCCGTTCTTCATCTCGGCCTCGATGCGCTCTGCATCGAAATCCTCGGACAGGGTGAAGGCGCGTTCGTAATCGCCTGCCTCATATTCGGCATGGACAAGGCGCAGCTTGTCGGGTCCGGTCTCGCGCGACCGGGCGCGGATGGTCAGCACCCGCTTTTCCAGCGCCACGTCCACATCCTCGGCCGCCACGCCGGGCAGTTCCAGCATCAGCGTCACGCCGTCCTTCGTCTCGACGATATCGGTCAGCGGGCGCCAGAGCGGGCGGTTGCGGGTGGTTTCGGCCGCAGCTTCGGCCGGGGTCTGTTCGGGGGCTTTGGTGACTTCGGTGGTCATGGTCTTCCTCCTTTCTCAGGCGGCCCTGATCTCGATCCGGCGCGGCTTGTCCTCGTCCGGGCGGCCCACGGCAATGCGCAGCACGCCATCGGCAAAGCGCGCCTCGACCTTCTCGGGATCGACGCGGAAGGGCAGACGGATGGCACGGGTGAAGCGGCCGAAGGCCCGCTCGCGGCGGTGCCAGGTGGCGCCTTCGGGCAGGTCCGGCAGCTTGCGCTCGCCCGAAAGGGTCAGGACATTGTCCTTCACCTGGATGTCGATATCGGCAGGTTCCAGCCCTGGCAGTTCGGCGGTGATCGCCGCGGCCTCGTCACTCTGCCAGACATTTACGGCCGGAAAGGTGCGCGGGGCGCCGAAGGCGCGGTCCAGATCCTGCGACAGACGGCGCATCAGCGCGAAGGGATCGGCGGGATAGAGAGCAGTGCGGTAGAGCATGGTCACCTCCTTCTGACGGGCCCTGCGGCGCACACGAAGGACGGGTCGAGGCATTGGCACTGCCCCGTGCTCTTGGATCGGACGTCACCTCTGAAGGCCCGTGTCGGCGCCCCCGGTGGCCTGCCTTCCTGGCCAGACCCGTCGTCTTGCGTGAACCCCGTTCGGGCGTTCGCCGAAGATAAAGGGAGCGGCCGAATTGATTTCAAGAGGCAGGACATCTGGAAATTCATGTTCGATTGCAGCGCCTTGCAAGAGACGACGGCGGCCGATGCCGCCGCCGTCGAGGGGTCAGTTCCCGGCTTCGGACGCCGTCTCGGCGGCAGGCGTGTCGGATGTCCCGGACCCTGCGCTGTCGGTCCCGGCCGGTTCGATCCTGACCTGCTCGGCCGTCGCATCCCAAGAGATCCGCACCCGGTCGCCCGTGCCCACCTCGCCGCCCAGCATGGCGCGGGCCAGCCGCGTTTCGACCAGGCTGCGGATCTGGCGCTTCAGCTCGCGCGCCCCGTATTCGGGGCGGAAGCCTTCGGCGGCCAGCATGTCGATCAGGCTGTCGTCGAAGGCAATCTCCACGCCTTGCGTGGCCGCAGTCCGCCGCACCCGGTCGAGTTGCAGCAGCACGATCTGCCGGATCTCGTCCCGTGTCAAACTGTGGAAGACTATGATGTCGTCCAGCCGGTTCAGGAACTCGGGTCGGAAATGGCCGCGCAGCACCTCCATCAGCTCGGCCTTCAGCTTGTCGGGTTGCTCGGCCGCCGTGCCGCGCAAGAGAAGCCGCTTCTGGATGCGGTCGGCGCCAAGGTTCGAGGTGGCGATGATGACGGTGTTGGTGAAGTCCACCACCCGGCCCTTGCCGTCGGTCAGCCGCCCGTCGTCGAACACCTGCAACAGCACGTTGTAGACATCGGGGTGCGCCTTTTCGATCTCGTCGAGCAGGATGACCGAATAGGGCTTGC
>NZ_JBKBQG010000069.1:0-13374 GCF_046292825.1 Salinarimonas sp.
CCCGCGCCCCGGGGGCGGGGGGGCCCCCCCCGGCCCCCGGCGCCCCGAAGAGCAGGACCGTCATATCAGGGTTCGCTATTACAAGGGGACCCAGCACAGGAAGACGCTTGCGGAGCAAGCGCTCGCGCCGCCGACCAGGCGGCTCGTCGCCGCCACAAGTGCTTGCTCCGCAAGCGATTCTCATGCTGGGTCCCCTTCCGCTCCGGTCGCAAGCGACCTCCGGCCGGGGATGACACCGGTGGAGCACTCACCCTGTCGGTGCGACTGACTTGATGACACCGCAACGAAAGATGTTCAAACCCTGAGGGGAAGGAGAGAGCGCCCCTGGGCCAGACGAGAACGCGCTCGTCGCCGAGGCGCTGCGAGCTGTGCGAGCTGGCGAGGCTCAATCCGGCGCTGGGCCCACCGAGATGTCGCGCAGGTCGAGCCGCGGGACGGGGGTCTCGGGCACGAGCGTGCCGCTCGTCTCGTAGAGGAGATCGCCCGCGCGTGCCGAGACCGTGAAATCGGTGGCGTTCGCGGTCGCCACGGCGCGGGCCTCGACGCGCTCGAAGGCCTCGCCGAAGACGTCGACGCGCTGCGCCACCGCCTCGCCGTCGAGCCGCGGCGCCTCGATCAGGTCGGTCCCGGCGATCGAGGCGTCGATCGCGCCGATGCCGATCGCCTCCACCGCGAGATCCTGCCCGCTCGCCTCGAGCGTCGCGCTCTGGCTGCCGTCCGCCTCGCGCACGAGATCGATCGCCGCCTCGAGCCGCCCGGACAGAGCGGCGAGGACGAGGGGGCTCAGATCGTCGAGATCCCCGGCCGCGAGCCGCAGGCCGCCCTCGCTGCGCAGGTCCTCGTCGACCTGCAACGCGCCCGTGAGCCCGACCGAGCCGATCGCCACGTCGATATCCTCCACCGACCAGCCGCCCTCTCGCCCGACGACGCGCAGCCCCCCGCGCGCGGGCGCGTCCGAGACCGTGCCGTCGAGGCCGATGCGCGCGTCGAGATCGGGGCCGAGGCCGGTCGCGTCGATCGTCAGATCGAGGCGCGGCACCGGCCGCTCCAAGGCGACGACGTCGGTGAGGGTCGCGCGGGCGGCGAGGCTCGGGCGCTCGAGCGAGCCCGTGAGCCGCGCCTCGATCACCCCCTCGCCCGCATCGAGCCGCGGATGCAAGGCGGCGAGGCGGGGGACCCGCGCGTCGAGCGCGAGATCGGCGCGCGTCTGCGTCGCGCTTCCGTGCAGCGTCAGCGCGAGATTGGCGCCGTCGAGCCGCAGCCCGTCGAAACCGATCCCGTCGGCGAGCGACGCGGCGGTGCCGGTCAGCGTCACGTCCGGGCCGAACAGGCCGTCGAGCGCGGCGATGCCGGTCGCGAAATCGGACAGGCGTCCCTGCAGCGCGGCGGTCAGGGTCTCCTCTGCGGGGTCGGCGCCGAGCCGCGCGGTCAGATCCGCGCTGCCCGCGAGCGCGAGCCCGGCGATGTCGCCGAAGGGCTCGAGCGAGGGGATCCGCGCCTCGAACAGGCCGTCGAGGGTGCGCGCGGCGAGAATGCCGGAATAGGTGCCCGCGAGCGTCGGCGTCTCGATCGTGGCGCGGGTCACGTCGGCGATGCCGATCACGTCCGCGGTGCCGCTCGCCTCGACCCGCGCGCCGTCGCCGAGCGCCGCGGCGAGCGCCGGGTCGGTCAAGGCGACGCCCTCGGCCTGCGCGGCGAGCTCGAAGCGGTAGCGCTCGGCGGGAACCGTCGCGGCCTCCGGCGCCACGTCCACATCGAGCCGCAGACGCTCGACGCGCCCCTGCGCGAGGCCGACGCCCTGTCCGTCGAGGAAGCCCGCGAGGCGCGGCGCGGTGGGAAATCCCGTGATTCGCAGATCGAGAGCGAGCGCGTCCACCGTCGTCTCGTCGAGCCGCAAAGTCGTGTCGAGCCGCGTCTCCCCCGAGAGCGCGAGATCGAGCGCGCGGTCGGGCGCGACCGTGCCGGCGAGCGCGAGCTCGGCGATCTCGGTGCCGAGCGCGAGGCGCGCGATCGCGATCGCGCCGTCGTCGCCGAACGACGCCTCGCCGACGAGCTGCGTCGTGCCCTCGAAGAGGGGCGCGGCCGTCTCCGGCACGAGCGCGGCGATCCGCGCGGCGACGTCGAGATCGAGCGCGTAGGCGGCATCGCCCCGCCGCACGGTGGCGCGCCCCTGCGCGCCGATCTCGGGCCCGGCCTCGAGCGCGATCTGCGCGTCGAAGGCGTCGAGCGGCGCCTCGCCGGCGATCGTGAGCGACACCGGCGGCAGGCCGGGCAGATCGAGAAGGCGCGCGACGATCCCGCCCTCCGGCTCGGCATGGGTGACGTCGAGCGCGAGCACGGTCGTCTGCGGGGAATAATCGAGATCGACCGAGAGCGTACCCTCGGCGTCGAGGCGCTGCGCCTCGAAGGCGAGGAAGGTCGCCCCGTCCTCCGCGCCGAGGCGGGCGGAGCCCTGCGCGGAGAGCTCGGCCGGGGTGCCGAGGACGGCCTCGCCGAGGCGCAGGCGATCGAGCGTGAAGGCCTCGATGTTCACCTCGATCGGCACCTCGGGCACGAGCGGCCCCTCGGCGACGTCCTCGGGGCGATCGGTGGGGACGGGGCGGCGCGCGATCTCGAGCTCGGAGAGGGTCAGCTCGCTCACCTCGAGCCGCCCGCGCAGGAGCGCGGTGAGACTCCAGTCGATTTCGGCGCGCGCGAGCGAGAGCCAGATCCCGTCCTCGTCGCCGACGCGGATGCCGGTGATCGTGGCGCGGCGCGAGAGCACGCCTTCGATGCCGCCGATCTCGACGCGGGCGGTGGGCGTCGTCAGGAGCCGCGAGATCACGCCGGCGAGCACGCCCTGCTGCTCGGCTTCGGACGGCACCCCGAGCTGCGCCTGCGCCGCGTGCAGCCCGAGCGCGAGCGCGCCCGCCGTCAAGATCGCCGTCGAACGGCCCCGCATGAGCGCCTCTCCCTGATCCCTCGAAGGGGAGGGAAACACGAGGCGCGCGGCGGTGTTCCGGAGATGGTCGGCCCGCGAGCGCCCACGAGGGAGCGGAGAATCGCCCCTGTCGCGTCGGCGCGTGCGGCGCTACGCGGGACGAGGCCGTGAGAAGGACGAGGAGAGCGCGCCCGTGTCGACCGAGGATCTCGTGAGCGCCGTCGCGCGCGAATTCGGCACCCCTGCCGTCGTCGTCGATCTCGACGTGGTCGAGCGCAACGTCGCGCGCATTCAAAAGATGTGCGACGAGGTCGGCGTCGCCAACCGCCCGCACGTCAAGACGCACAAGAGCCCCGTCCTCGCGCGCCTCCAGGTCGAGGCGGGCGCGCGGGGGATCACCTGCCAGAAGCTCGGCGAGGCGGAGGTGATGGCCGAGGCCGGGCTCGACGACATCCTGATCTCGTACAACATCCTGGGCGAGCACAAGCTCGGGCGGCTCGGACGCCTCCTCGCCGGCACCCGGGTCACGGTCGCGGCCGACAATCCGGTCGTCGTCGAGGGGCTGCCGCGCGCCGCCGAGATCGCCGGTCGCGCGCTGCCCGTCGTCGTCGAGGTCGATACCGGCCGCAAGCGGGCGGGCGTCGCGACGGTGGCGGAGGCGTTGGCGCTCGCGCGCGACATCGCCGCGCGCCCGGGCCTCGCCTTCGCCGGCTTCATGCTCTACCCGCCCGAGGACGCGATCGCGGAGACGCAAGTCTTTCTCGACGCGGCGATGCGCGGGGTGCGCGAGGCGGGGCTCGAACCCGCGATCGTCTCCTCGGGCGGCACGCCGAACCTCGCCAATCTCGGGCGCATAAGCGGCGCCACCGAGCACCGCCCGGGCACCTACGTCTTCAACGACCGGATGATGCTCGCCTGCGGCATGGCGCGCCTCGAGGATTGCGCGCTGACGGTCTACGCGACGGTCGTCAGCCGCGCCGAGCCCGAGCGCGGCATCCTCGACGCCGGCTCGAAGACGCTCACGGCGGACACGGGCGGGCTCGACGGGTACGGGCTCGTGCTCGAACATCCCCGCGCGCGCATCCACAAATTCTCCGAGGAGCACGGCTTCCTCGACCTCTCGGCCTGCAACGATCGGCCGCTCGTGGGGGAGGTGGTGCGGGTCGTGCCCAACCACGTCTGCGTCGTCGTCAACATGGTCGACAGGCTCGTCGCCGTGCGCGGCGGGAGGATCGTCGGCGAGATCGACGTCGCCGCGCGCGGGCGGTTGGGCTGATTGCTTCGTGGATCGCCTTCGGCGCTCCGGCCGGGGACGACACGGGTGGAGCACTCACCCCACGCGCACGATCCGCCCGCCGGCCGCTTCGGCGTCGGCGGGGTCGTGGGTGACGAGGAGGATCGGCAGGCGCTCGGCCTTGGCGTGGGCGAGGACGAAGCCGCGGACCTCCTCGCGCAAAGCGACGTCGAGCTTGCCGAAGGGCTCGTCGAGGAGGAGCGCGCGGGGGCGCGCGAGGAGGGTGCGCATCAGCGCGACGCGGGCGCGCTGGCCGCCCGAGAGCGTCGCGGGATCGCCATCGGCGAAGCCGTCGAGCCCCGCGCGCGCCAGCGCCTCCTCGACGAGCGCCCGGCGCCGGGCCCGCCCGCGGATGTCGGCGGGCAGGCCGAAGGCGAGGTTGCCGCCGACCGTGAGGTGCGGGAACAGGAGGTCGTCCTGGAAGAGGATGCCGATGCCGCGTCGCTCCGGCGGCAGGCCCTCGACGGCTCTACCCGCCACGACGACGCGCCCGCGCGCGGCGAAAGCCGGGTCGAGGAAGCCGCCGACATAAGCGAGGAGCGTCGACTTGCCCGATCCGCTCGGCCCCATCACGGTCGCCGCCTCGCCGGGCGCGACCGCGAGATCGAGGGGGCCGACGAGGGGGCGCCCGCCGAGGCGGATCGTGACGCCCTCGAGCGCGAGACCCTCGCGCGCGCTCACGACGCGCCCCTCCCCACCGTCGCCCAGGCGGCGAGGCCCGCCCGCACGCGCGACATGCGCAGGGCGAGCGGCGGCCCGTGCGCCGGCGCGAGCGCGATCGCGTAGACGAGGAGCGGCAGGAGCGCCTGCAGGAAGGCGGTCGCGCCGATGATGCGCCGGTCCGAGCCCGACGCGAGCGCCACCGCCTCCGTCGTGAGCGTCGCGACCCGGCCCGCGCCCGCGAACAGCGTCGGCAGATAGAGCGCGATCGAGACCGAGAACCCGATGGCGAACGCGACCGCGATCGGCCGCGCGAGCATCGGCAGCTTGACCGTGAAGAAGGTCCGCCACGGCCCGATCCCGAGCCCGGCGCTGATGCGGGCATAACGCGGATCGAGCGCGCGGAAGGGATCGGCGAGCGAGAGGAAGACGTAAGGCAGCACGAACAGGAGATGCGCCCAGACGACGGCGAAGAGCGTGCCGTCGATCGCGAGCCGCACGATCAGCACCTGCGCGCCGAAGAGGAAGGCGATCTGCGGCACGAGGAGGGGCAGATAGAGAAGCCACAGGGCCCCCGCGCCGGGCCGGACGCCGCGCCGCGCCTCGTTCTCGAGGCAGGCGAGGGCGAGGACGAGCGCGACGAGGCTGGCGATGGCGGCGATCGCGGCGCTCGTGCCGACGAGGTCGGCGAGCGCGGGGCCGGCGCGCGACCAGGTCGCGAGGGTGAAGGCGTCCGGCAGGGCGCTCGGATAGGTCCACCGGGTCGCCAGCGACCAGACGCCCATCGCCACGATCGCGAGGATGGTGAGCGCCCCCGACAGGAGGGCGCCCGCGGCGCCGACGACGAGCAGCGGCGCGGCGAGGCCGCCGCGCGCCCCGCGCGCGCACCAGCGCCGCCCGAGCGCCGCCGCGGCGATCTCGGCGAGCCGCCACAGCCCGATGCCGCCGATCACGATCGCAAGCTGCAGGATCGCGGCCGCGTTCGCCGGCGCGAAGACGGCGAGGTCGTGGCTCGAGAACCAGCGCAGAGCGAGGACCGCGAGGGGAGGGGGCGTGCCCGGCGCCAGAACGAGGGCGACCTCGACATTCGACAAGGAGAAGGCCAGCACCGCATAGACCGGCAGCCTGATGCGCCGATAGATCGCCGGCAGCGCCACCTTCGCCCAGGCCGTGAGCGGGGAATAGCCGAGCGCGCGCGCCGCCGCGAGCGCGGGCCGCACCCGCGCCTGGCCCTGCGCGGCGAGCATCATCAAGACGAGGAAGGCCGTCTCCTTGAGGACGAGCCCGGCCACGTAGGACATCCCCCACGGATCGCGGACGATCGCGACGGGCGGCGGGCGCTCCCAGCCCGTCAGCCACGGCGAGACGAGGCGCGCGAAGAGCCCGCTCGACGCGATCAGGAAGGCGAAGCCGATCGCCACCGCGACGTGCGGCGTGGCGAGGAGCGGCGCGAGCGCCCGCTCGAACCGCGCGAAGCCCGGCCGCGCGCTCGCCGCCGCGACGAAGCCGCAGGCGAAGAGGAGCGCGATCGCTGTCGCGGAAAAGCCCGTCGTCAGCGTCAGCCGCACCGAGCCGGCGAGCCCCGGCTGGGCGAGGAGCGTCTCGAAGGCGGAGGGCGACAGCCGTGCCTCGCCGACCGGGCCGAGCCCCAGAGCCGGGGCGAGGGTGCCGACAAGCCCCGCCAGGATCGGCCCCAGGAACAGGGCGAGCGTCAGCCCCGGCGCGGCGCGCAGCCAATCGATGCGGGGCGGGGAGGGGATCATCGGCGCGCCGTCCGGAAGGCTCGTCAGCGCGCGACGCGCGCCTCCCAATCGGCGACGAGGCGCGTCATCCAATCGGGATGCGGCTCGGGCAGAACGGGGACGATCTCGCCCGGCGCAGGCATCGCGGGATGGGCGTCGGTCATGTCGAAGGCGGCGCGCTCGTCCTCGGTGAGGCGGTCGAGGGCGAGCACGGTGAAGGCGCCGAGACGGGCGGGGTCCTGCGCGCGGGCCTGCGCCAGCGGGGACATCAGGAAATTCGCCACCACCATCGCGCCCTCCTTGTTGGCCGCGTTGAAGGGAATCGCGACGAAGGAGGTGTTGCCGATCGTGCCGCCGTCGAGGAAGAACACCCGCGTCGTCTCCGGCAGGCGCCCGTCGAGGATGCCGGCCGCCGCCTCCGCCGGGTTGAAGGTGATCGCCATGTCGATCTCGCCGTCGGCGAGGAGCTGGTCGAGGGCGGCCCCGCTCTCGGGGAATTCGCGCCCTTCGCGCCAGAGGGACGGGCGCAGCGCCTCGTACCAGTCCCAAAGCGGCGCGGTCGTCTCCTCGTAGAGCGCGTCGGTGGGCGGCGCGGAGAGGATCTCGGCATCCGGGGCGAGCGCGTAGAGCGCCTGCTTGAGGAAGGTCGCGCCGAGGAAGTTGCGCGCGGTGGGATGCGTCGTCAGGCCCGGATTGGCGCGCGCCCAATCGCCCAGGGCCTCGATCGAGCGCGGCGCGTCCTCGCGGGGGAGCCGCTCGCCGTCGTGGAGAAAGGCGATCTGCGCGATGCGCCAGGGCGCGGCGAGACCCTCGACCGGCACCGTGAAATCGACCACGTTCGAGGGCTTGTCGATCGTGTCGACGAGGGCGAAATTCGGCAGCGCCTCGACGAAGGGGCCGTGGAGCAGGCCTTCGTTCTTCATCGCGAGGAAATTGGGCCCGTTGATCCAGATCAGATCGACCGAGCCGCCCTCCGCGCGCCCGGCGGCGCGCTCGGCCAGCACCCGGGTCACGGCCTCGGCGGTGTCGGTGAGCTTCACGTGGGTGACCGAGACGCCGTAGCGCTCGCGCATCTCGCCGTCCACCCATTCGATGAAGGCGTTCGTCCCCGGATCGCCGCCCCAGGCGTTCCAGAACACCGTCTGCCCGCGCGCCGCCTCGGCGATCTCCTCGAAGGAGCGGGTCTCCGCGGCATGCGCCGGGGCGAGCGCGAGCGAAAGAGCGGCGGCGATCGCGAGGATCGGGCGGGCGAGCGGCATCTTCGGGCGTCTCCGGTCGAGGCGTGTTCCCCCGTCTACGACTCGGGGAGGGAAAACGTTACCGCCAGGGTGCGGTTTTTTCGTCGCAGGGGGGAGGGCGCGGCGCCGCCGAGACCGCCTCACCCGAACAATCCGTGCACGAACCAGCGGGCCTCCGAGACCTCGCGGGCGTAGAGACCCTCGCGGAACAGCCAGAAGCGGCGGCCCTCGCGGTCCTCGGCGCGGAAATAATCGCGCGTGAGGGCGGGTCCCTCCCACCAGGGCGGGGCGATGCGCTCGGGGCCCTCGTAGGCCGCGGTCTCGTGGAGGACGCGGCGCCAGCGGAAGCGCAAGGGCGGCCCGTCCGGCACGCTCGCGAGCGCCTCGATCGGCTCGGGGCGCGCGAACAGGCGGATCGGGCGGTCGGCCGGCGCGTCGGGCAAAGCGGCGAGCCAGGCGGCGGCGTCCAGGTCGCGCTCCCCCGGCGGCCGCGCGGCGCAGGCGGCCTCCGGCAGATGCGCGTCGCAGGGCGCGAGGCGGCGCACGCGCTGCGTCCCGAGCCGCGCGCCGAGCGTGTCGACGAGCCGGCCGAGATCCTCGCCCGCGCTCTCCCCGTCGAGCCGCGGCGCGGCCTCGGCGAGGGGGCGCGCGGCCAAGGCGGCGAGGCGCACCACGTCGAAGCCGTAGCCGATGTCGAGCGGGTCGTTCTCGGCCGCGAGGCGCTCGCGGAAGAGGAGGCTCATGCGCCCGGGCTCGCGCGTCGGGCGGCTCGCGCCGACCCGGATGCGCCGCACCGCCCCGTCGACCCGGAAGAGCGAGAGCTCGAGCGACAGCGCGCCCTCGCCGTGGCGCACGAGCATGGCGCCGAGCTCGTCGGCGAGCCGCGCGAGCGTGCGCGCGACGTCCTCCTGCGTCAGGATCGGCTCGAAGAAGCGGCGCTCGACGACGTAGGGCGGCGCCTCGAGCCGCGCCCCGATCGCCGAGCGCACGCGCCCGAGCGCCGCGTCGAGCCGCTCGATCAGCCCCTCGCCGAAGCGGGCGGCGAAGGGGGCGCGCGGGCGCAGGATCACGTCCTCGACGCGCGACAGGCCGAGCCGGGCGAGCCCCTCCGCGACGCCGGGCTCGAGCGAGAGCGCGGCGAGCGGCACGGGGCGCAACGCCCGCTCCTCCTCGCCCTCGGGCACGATCCGCCCCGGCGCGACCCGCGCGATCGCCTGCGCCGCCTCGGGCGTGCCGGCGATCGCGCCGCGGCCGGTGAAGCCGAGCGCCGCGAGGCGCGAGACGACGTCCGCGAGGAGCCCCGCCTCGCCGCCGAAGAGATGGGCCGAGCCGCCGATGTCGAGCACGAAGCCGTCCGGCGGCAGCGCGGCGACGAGCGGCGTCCAGCGCCGTCCCCAATCGGCGAGCCGCTCGAGCGCCGCGGCGTCGCCGGGCGGATCGGCCTCGACGGTCGCGAGGTCCGGGCGCAGCGCGCGGGCGTCCGCGAGGCTCTGGCCGACATGCAGTCCGAGCCGCGCGGCCTGCGCGTCGAGCGCGTGGAGCCGCAGCGCGCCGCGCACCTTGGCCACGGCGACGAGGGGCGCGCGCCCGCCCTCAGGCGCGGCGCCGGAACGGGAGCGCAGCCGGCGGGCCGCCCGCTCCGTCGCCAGATGCGGCAGGACGATCGCGAGATAGCGCTTCGAGCTCGGCGAGGACGCAATGCTCATGGTTCCACTCCAGGTCGAAAATGCCCTCGCGGCCGCCGCGATGGCGGGCGAGCGAAACGGTCCAGGCCGGCGCGCCCGGCTCCCCGGCGAGACCGGGGCGGCTCGGGCGCGCGGCGACGATCCAGCGGGTCGCGGCGGCGCTCGCGAAGGCCTCCGCGCCCGCGCCGGCGGCGGCGCGCACCAGCACCCCCGCCGCGCCGCCCTCGCGCGCGGCGAGCACCAGGCGGCGCGAGGCCGTGAGGTCGTAGACGCCGCCGAGCCGGCCGATCTCGACGAGGACCGCCGCGAGCGCCCGGCAGCGGAGAGCCTGCTCGGCCGCCCAGAGCGCCTCGCGCGGGTCCTTGGCGCGCACGAGGAGGAGGCGGGCGGGATCGAGCCCGTGCATGGCGAGCCCCGGCCCGTAGAGCCCCCCGTCCTCGCGCGCGGCGGTCTCGTCCTGGATCCACACCGCCGCCCCGCCGCTCGCCCCCTTGGCCGCGACGAGGCGCGCGGCGAGGGCGGCGGCGAAGCCGTGGGCGGCGCCGAGATCGCCGGCGGCGCGCGCCATCACCTCGTGCAGCCGTGCGCGGGCGAGCCCGCCGCCGAGCGCCGCGTCGAGCGCCGGTGCGCCGAGCCGCACGCGCCCGCCGACGTCCCGGCGCCCGCGCGGCGGATCATGACCCCCCTCACGATGCCCCTCACGCCCCCCTTCGCCCGGCCCCTCTCCTTCGAGCCGGGCGAGGTCGCGCCGCAGGGCCGCCCGCGCGCGCTCGAGGCGCGCCTGCGGGTTCTCTTCCTGCGCCGCCTGGGGAGACGGCAAAGCCTCCCCCGTCGCCGGCACGGCTGTGCCGACGTCGCGGGCGCGGTCTGGGGGCGCCATTTCGATCCCTGTATGTTCGATTTCCGTTCTCTTATGGATTCCATCGGCTCGCGCGAGAGTCAAGCGCCGCGCCGTCCGCTCGGTGCGCCGGCCCGGAAGCCGCCGCCGCTCCGCCTGCCCGCGAAGCCTGTGAATCCTCCGCTTTTTCCTCTCTCCGCAGACGTCGGCGGATTCGGGAGGTGCTAGAAACGCGAGCGACCGGGGAGGCTCGCGATCGTCGGGGTGCGGCGGCAATCGTCCATCCGTCGATCGCGGGCCCCCGGCACCTCTCCCGCCCCACCCCGAGAGCGGAGCCCGCCATGCCCCTCTATTTCGCCTACGGCTCGAACATGGACCTCGCGCAGATGGCCCAGCGCTGCCCCGCGTCGCGGCCGCTGGGGCCGGCGCGGCTGATGCGGCACCGGTTCGTGATCATGCCGGAGGGCTGGGCCTCGGTGGCGCGCGCGCCGCGGGGCGAGGTCTGGGGGCTCCTGTGGGACCTCGCGCTCAAGGACGTTCCCGCCCTCGATCGGTACGAGAGCCTGCATACGGGCCTCTATTCCAAGATCCTCCAGACCGTGATCGCCCAACCCGGCGGCCCGCGCCGCGCGCTCGTCTATGTCGGACGGCCGGGGGAGGGCGGGGTGCCGCAGCCGGGCTACATGGAAGCCATCCTCGCCGCGGCCGGCAGCCTCGGGTTGCCGCAATCCTATTGCGCCTCCCTCGAAAGATTTCTCCCGGAGGTCTCCCGCAAGGCGACCCATCTGCGCTATAACGGGAAAAACGTACGGGGAGGTACTGATGGCGGAGTTCCGGCTCGCCGTCCTTGACGACACGCAGCGCATCGCTCGAGCGAGCGCGGATTGGGGCGTGCTCGCGGGACGCGCGGAGGTCGTGTTCGTGCACGAGCCCTTCGCCGACGAGGACGAGGCCGCCGATCGGCTCGCACGCTTCGACGGCGTCGTCGCCATGCGCGAGCGCACCGCCTTCCCCGCCTCCCTCCTCGACCGCCTGCCGCGGCTGCGGCTGATCGCGCTGACGGGCGCGCGCGCCCCCTCCCTCGATCTCGCGGCGGCGACGCGCAACGGCGTGATCGTCTGCAATACGGGCATCGATTCGAAGGCCGCCACCGCCGAGATCGCGCTCGGCCTCCTGCTTGCCGCCTCGCGCAGCCTGCATCTCGCCGACGCCGCCATGCGGCGGGGGGATTGGCACGACGGCGTGCCGGTCGGCGAGGCGCTCGCGGGCAAGCGGCTCGGCATCCTGGGCTTCGGCCGGATCGGCCGGATGGTCGCGGGATACGGGCGCGCGCTCGGCATGGAGGTCGCCGCCTGGAGCCGCTCGCTTACCGAGGAGGGCGCACGCGAGGCCGGCGTGATCCGCCTCGAGCGCGACGCCCTGTTCGAGACGTGCGACGCGATCTCGATCCATCTCGTGCTCGCCCCCGAGACGCGCGGCCTCGTCGGCGCGCGCGAGATCGCGGCGATGCGCCCGGGCGCGATCCTCGTCAACACGGCCCGCGGGCCGATCGTCGACGAGGCGGCCCTCGTCGCCGCCTTGGCCGCGGGGCGCATCCGCGCGGGGCTCGACGTCTACGATGTCGAGCCGCTGCCCGCCGACCACCCGTTGCGCCGCCTGCCCGGCGCCGTGCTCTCGCCGCATCTCGGCTACAACACGCGGGCCGTTTTCGCGCAGGTCTATCGCGAGAGCATCGAGAACGTCGCCGCCTTCCTCGACGGCGCGCCGACGCGCGTCCTGAACCCGAAAAGCCCTGCGGAGGTCCCATGAGCGACACCATGAGCGACAATCCGTCGAGCGCGCCCTTCACGGGCGATCTCTACCGGCCGACCTTCGTCGCGGTGGCCCCGAACGGCGGGCGTCGCTCGAAGGAGGACCACCCCGCGCTCCCCGTGACGCCGCAGGAGAGCGCCGCCGTCGCGGTCGACGCGGTGGAGGCCGGCGCGGCGATGATCCACCTGCACGTGCGCGGCGCGGATGGCGGCCACAGCCTCGATCCCGATCTCTACCGGGAGGCGGTCGCGGCGGTGCGCCGCGCGGTCGGCTCGCGCCTCGTGGTGCAGATCACCTCCGAATCGGTCGGGCTCTACGGACCCGAGCAGCAGATCGCGACCATCAAGGCCGTGCGGCCGGAGGCGGTCTCGATGGCCCTGCGCGAGATCGCCCCCCAGGAGGCGGATGCCAAGCGCCTGCACGACGTGCTCGAGTTCTGCGGCCGCGAGCGGATCGCGCCGCAGATCATCGTCTACGACCGCACCGATGCCGAGCGCCTCGCGCGCTGGGTGCGCGCGGGCGTCGTCGACGGCGCCTCGACTTCGGTGCTCTTCGTCGGCGGCCGCTACGTCCCGCCCACGCCCGCGCACCCGGCCGAGCTCGTGCCGTTGATCGAGGCGGTGGCGGGGGAGATGCGCGACTTCATGATCTGCGCCTTCGGCCCGCGCGAGACCGGCTGCGGGGTGCTCGCGGCTCTGCTCGGCGGGCATGTCCGCTGCGGGCTCGAGAACAACCTCCACATGCCCGACGGCTCGACCGCGCCCGACAACGGCGCCATCGTGCGCGCAACCGTGGGCGCGCTGCGGGCGGCGGGATTGCGCATCGGCGATGCGAACGCGCTGCGCTCCCTCTGGGGTATCGAGGGCCGCTGACATAGCGTAAGGGCAGATATCCCTCCCCGTAGGGGAGGGTGGACCCTGGAGCGGAGCGACAGGGGCCGGGTGGGGCACGGGCGATCGCGGATGATCTCCGCGCATCGTGCCCCACCCGACCTCGCTCGCTAACGCTCGCGAGGCCACCCTTCCTCCGGGGAGGGACGGGGCGGCATGAATCCCTCCCCGTAGGGGAGGGTGGACCCTGGAGCGGAGCGACAGGGGCCGGGTGGGGCACGGTCGATCGCGGAAAATTACCGCGCGTCGTGGGCCCCCCCCCCCCGGGGGCGGCCCCCCCCCCCGGGCGCGCCCC
>NZ_JBKBQG010000070.1:0-11479 GCF_046292825.1 Salinarimonas sp.
AAGCTCCTCGTCCAGATCAACGCCGTCCTCGCCAGGGGCACCCCATGGGTCGAAAATGCCGCGTGAATATTAGTTGCTTCCCCTGCGCACGCTACGCGTGCTCCGGCCGGGGATGACACGGGGGAGCAGCCCCGACGGTGTCATCCCGAACGCCGAAGGCGATCCGGGACCCATATCCACGACGTCTCAGTCGCAGCCTGTAGGCTGCGTTTCTCCGACAAAGCCTGCCCAACGGCAGCAGAACGAGCGCGGCATGCGCGCTCGGACTTGTCGTCGCGGATATGGGTCCCGGGTCCGCTTCGCGGCCCGGGATGACAACCACCGGAAGAATCACAGACTGCCAGGGGAAGGAGAAGGCCGGGCCCCTTGGTCGCGGTCGCATCCGCCGATCACGACCCGTGGCTCGGACAGCCGGATCGAGCGACGCCCCCTCCCCCTTGCGCGGCGGCGGGCGGGCTCCCATCTTCGGCAGCGCTACAGCGCCGGGCCCCTCTGGCGGATGGCGGCGGGCGATGCCCGGCGCGGCCGCGATGTCGGAGCTGTTCCCCTCCTCGGAACAGCAGCCCCGGGCGCCCGCGCGCGCCGGGCGCTCGACCGAGGCGGGTCGCCCCGACCTCCTTCGAGACGCGCCACCATGCTCACACCCGTCCTCCTCGTCCTCGCCGGCCTCGTGCTCCTCGTCTTCGGCGGCGATCTCCTCGTGCGCGGCGCCGTCAAGGCGGCGAGCCGGCTCGGGGTCTCGCCCCTCGTGATCGGCTTGACCCTCGTCGGCTTCGGCACCTCGACGCCCGAGCTCGTCACCTCCGTCCAGGCCTCGCTCGCGGGCGCGCCCGGCATCGCCATCGGCAACATCGTCGGCTCGAACATCGCCAACGTGCTCCTGATCCTCGGCATCTGCGCGGCGATCGCGCCGATCGCCGTCGACCGGCGCGCGCTCGGCCGCGACGGCACGATCGCCCTCGCCGCCGCGGTCGCGCTCGCGCTCCTCGCCTTCGTCTGGCCGCTCGACCGGATCGTCGGCGCGGTCTTCGTCGCCGCGCTCGGTCTCTACATCTATTCCGCCTTCCGCCAGGAGGCCGCCGCCGGCCCCGATCACGGCGCGCTCCACGACAAGGCGATCGCGACGGAGGGCGTCGACGACGCGCTCGTGCCGGACCCCGGCGAGCGCGGCGGCGGGCTCGCCTGGCCGATCGCGACCGCGCTCGCGGGTCTCGTCGTCGTCGTGGCCGGCGGCGCGCTCCTCGTCGACGGCGCCACGACGCTCGCGCGCGCGATGGGGATCTCGGAGACGGTGATCGGCTTGACCGTCGTCGCCGTCGGCACCTCGCTGCCGGAGCTCGTGACCTCCGTCGTCGCGGCTCTGCGCCGCCAGACGGACGTCGCCTTCGGCAACATCGTCGGCTCGAACATCTACAACGTGCTCGGCATCGGCGGCATCACGGGCCTCGTCGCGCCCGTCGCGATCCCCGCGGAAGTGGCGACGTTCGACCTGCCCGTGATGGTCGCCGTGACGGTCGCGATGCTCGTCTTCGCCGCGACCGGCCGCCGGATCACCCGCCTCGAGGGCGGGCTGCTGCTCGCGGGCTACGCCGCGTATCTGTTCTTCCTCTGGCCGTCGTGACGTGATCGGCGCGAGACGATCCGCGGAAGACGACACGCGACGCCGACGCCCCCTCCCCCCGCGAAGCGGCGGGGAGGGTACGCGGCCCTCACCGCCCGCACTCGGCGATCAGGCGCTCGACGAAAGCCGCGCAGGCGACGAGCTGGTCCTTGGCGATCCATTCGTTCGCCTGATGGGCCTGGGCGATGGAGCCGGGGCCGACGATCACGGTCGGCACCTGCCAGATCTGCGAGAACAATCCGGCCTCCGTGCCGTAGGCGACCTTGGCGTGGTCGTTGCGGCCCGCGAGCCGCTTTCCGAGCGTGACGACGGGGGCGTCTGGGGGCGTGTCGAGGCCGGGGAAACCGGCATAGACCTCGAAATCGATGCCGGTCGACGGATCGACCGCCCGCATGCGCGGCTCGAGCTCGCGGCGGGCATAATCCTCGATCTCGGCGACGAGGGCGTCGGGATCGTCGGCGCCGATCGCGCGGATCTCGAACAGGATGCTCGCCACGTCCGGCACGATGTTGAGCGCGGTGCCGCCCGTGAGCACGCCGACATGGGCGGTGGTGTGGGGCACGTCGAAGGCGCCGTCGCGCGCGCCCTCGGCGGCGAGCCGGTCGGCGAGCGCGCGGATGCGGGCGACGAGAAGCGCTGCGAACTCGACCGCGTTGACGCCCTGCGGCGCGAGCGAGGAATGGCGCGTGAGGCCGCGCACCGTCACCTTCACCGAGCGCTTGCCCTTGTGGCCGACGACGACGCCCATCGAGGTCGGCTCGCCCACGAAACAGGCCATGGGCACGATGCCCTTCTCCGCTGCGAGGCGGCGCACGAGCGCTTGGGCGCCGACGCAGCCCACCTCCTCGTCGTGGGTGAAGGCGAAGTGGATCGGCTGCGCGAGCGGCGCCGCCGCCATCTCCGGCGCGAGCGCGAGGCAGACGGCGAGAAAGCCCTTCATGTCGCAGGCGCCGCGCCCGTAGAGGCGCCCGTCGCGCTCGGCGAGCACGAAGGGGTCGGTCTCCCAGTCCTGCCCGTCGACCGGCACGACGTCCGTATGGCCGGAGAGCACGATGCCGGGCCGGTCCGCCGGGCCGATCGTCGCCCAGAGATTGGCCTTCGTGCCGGTCTCGTCCGGGTAGCGCTCGAGCGCGAAGCCGAGCGGACGCAGGATGTCCTCCACATGGTCGAGAAGGGGGAGATTGGAATTGCGGCTCGTCGTGTCGAAGGCGACGAGCTCTTTCAGGCGCGCGACGACGCGCTCGTTGACGCTCATGATGATCTTTCCTCGCAGGCCGGCTTCCATGCCGGCGCGCTCATTCCACCGGGACGAGATCCGCCTGCTCGGTGCGCACGAAATCGACGAAGCGGCGGGCGACCGGCAGGTTTCCGCCGACCGCGGGGAAGATGAACGCGCTCTCGTACTCGATCTGCGGCACGAAGGGCCGGAAGGCGATCCTCGAGCCCGTCACGTAGGCGATCGGGAACGGGTTCACGACGGCGACGCCGACGCCCGCGCGCACCATCTCGGTGAGGAACTGGACGGTGCCGGCCTCCAGCACCGTGCGCGGCTCCACGCCGTAATCGGAGAAGGCCCGCTCGAGGCGCGCGCGCTGGGAGAAGCGCCGCGTCACCGCGATCAGCGGCGTGTCGCCGATATCGGCGGGCGTGACCTCGTCCTTGGCCGCGAGCGGGTGGTCGGCCGGCATCATCGCGTGGGCGATCGATTGTCGGAACGGCTCGGAGCGCACGCCGTAATGGCCGGCGGGCACGTCGACGACGCCGAGATCGGCGGTGCCGTCGGCGACCGCGCGAACGGCGTCCTCGGTCCGGCCGATCTCCATCTGGATGCGCGTCTCGGGCTCGACCGCGAGAAAGCGCACGACGAGGGGCGCCAGGAAGGTGTGGGCGATGGTCGGGGGCGCGAGAATGCGCAGGACCGCCCCCGCCGCCGGCGCGTTCGGCCAGCTCGCCAGGCGCTCGAGCGCGGCGAAGATCGGGGCGGCTTCGGCATCGAGGGCGAAGGCGTCGGCGGTCGGAACCAGGCGCCCGCCGTCGCGCACGAACAGGTCGCGACCGAGCCGCGCCTCGAGGGCCGCGATGGCGCGTGAGACCGCCGGTTGCGAAACTCCCAACCGCTGGGCTGCAGCCGTCGTCTTGCGCGTGGTGATGACGGCGTGCAGGACCTTGAGCTCGCGGACGCTGGGCCTCGACGAGCGACCGCTTTCGTCGTCGCTATCCGAATCGCGCATGTTTCTATTACCCCGGCTGATCAGGTTGCATAGTGACAATACCGGGTTCGAATATTAGCCTTGGCAGCGTCGCAATCAAGTCTGGTCCACGGGCCTGCGACGTGCTTGCATGATGCTGGCCGATTGCGGTAGCGCATCGGTCTTCGAGAGTCGGATCGAACCGATTCCGTAGAGGCTCCAGAGGAGAAGTTCATGACCACCAAGACTCGCCGCCTGCTTTTGGCGACAGTTCCGCTGGCTCTGATGATGGCGGCACCGGCTGCGGCCCAGACGCTGCGCATCGGGCTCGCGTCCGAACCTACCGCTTTCGACCCCCACTTCCACAATCTCGGCCCGAACAACCAGGTTCGGATGCATGTCTTCGAGGGGCTGACCAAGGCCGACGAGAACCAGCGCACGGTGCCCTCGCTCGCGACCGAGTGGGAAGCGGTGGACGATACCACCTGGGTATTCCGGCTGCGCGAGGGCGTGACCTTCTCCAACGGCAACGAGTTCACCGCGCAGGACGTGATCTACACGATCTGCCGCGTGCCGACCGTCGAGAACTCGCCCTCCTCCTTCACGAGCTTCGTCGCGGGCATCCAGTCGATCGAGGTCGACGAGAACGATCCGCTCACGATCACCTTCACGACGGACGGCCCGGTTCCGCTGCTGCCGACGAACTTCGCTTCGGTCGGCATCCTCTCGGCGGCCGTCTTCGGCGGCGAAGACGCCGTGTTCACGCCCGACGGCTGCGAGAACATGGGCACGCCCCCGCAGGTGAACGACTTCATCGATCCGGCGAACGCCGTCGGCACCGGCCCCTACAAGCTCGAGCGCTTCGTGCGCGGCGACCAGCTCGTCCTCGTGCGCAACGAGGACCATTGGGAGGGCACGCCGACCTGGGAGCGCGTCGTCAAGCGCCCGATCGCGAACCAGGGCGCGCGCGTCGCGGCGCTGCTCGCCGGCGACGTCGACGTCATCGAGACCCCGCCGATCCAGGATTTCGACCGCATCCGCGGCGCCGGCAACAAGATCGCCGAGGGCCTGTCCAACCGCGTGATCTATCTCCACCTCGACCAGAACCCCGAGGAGGGCCACGTCCCGCCGGGCGTCTCCGGCACCGACGGCAGGAACCCCTTCACCGACGTGCGCGTGCGCGAGGCGATCTCGATCGCGGTCAACCGCCAGGCCATCGTCGACCGCATCATGGGCGGCCTCGCGCTGCCCGCGGGCGAGCTCCTGCCCTACCCGATGTTCGGCACGACCGAGAACGCCCCCGTCGATCCCTACGATCCCGATCGCGCCCGCCAGCTCCTGGCCGAGGCCGGCTTCCCGAACGGCTTCTCGGTGACGCTGTTCACGCCCAACGATCGCTACATGAACGACGAGCGCATCTCGCAGGCGATCGCGCAGATGCTCGCGCGCGTCGGCATCGCGACGGACGTCGACGCGATGACGGCCTCGACCTTCTTCTCGCGCCGCAATCAGTTCGAGTTCGGCTTCTGGCTCGCGGGCTGGGGTGCGGCCACGGGCGAGATGTCGAGCCCGCTGATCGCGCTCGTCGCGACCCGCGATCCCGACACCGGCATGGGCTCGACCAACCGTCAGCGCTACTCGAACCCCGAGATCGACGCGCTGATCATGGCGGCGACCCGCACCGTCGATCCGGAGGCCCGCGAGGAGCTCCTGCAGCGCGCCTCGCGCATGGCGATGGACGATTACGGCACCATCCCGCTGCACATCGAGGTGACGCCGTGGGCCTTCGCGGCCAATCTCGAGCTCACCCCGCGCGCGGACCAGTACACGCTCGCGATGGACGTCGTCCCCGCGAACTGAGCCTGCAGGCACGAGACGGCCGGCGCGCGACCCCGTGCGCCGGCCTCTTCGCAAGTGTAGTCTTGCGTCCCTCGCCTCGAACGTCCCTTCGCGTCAACGCGAGGAAGGCCCGATGCTCGTTTACCTGATACGCCGTCTCGGGCAGTCCCTGCTCGTCATCGCCGTGATGGCGGTGCTGGTCTTCCTCGCCGTCTACGCGGTGGGCGACCCCGTCGCGATCCTCGCCAATCCGGAGGCCGACCAGGCCGAGCTCGACGCCATCGCCCGGCGGCTGGGTCTCGACCGGCCGCTCTGGGAGCAGTTCGGCATCTTCATCTGGAACGCGCTGCGGGGCGATCTCGGCCGCTCCTTCGTCTTCGCCCAGCCGGCGCTGACCGTGATCCTCGAGCGCATGCCGGCGACCCTCGAGCTCGCCTTCGTGGCGCTCCTGTTCTCGATGGTCATCGGCATCCCGCTCGGCGTGATCGCGGGGCTCAAGCCCGACAGCGTCGCCGGGCGCACGATCATGTCGACCTCGATCCTCGGCTTCTCGCTGCCGAATTTCTGGATCGGGCTGATGCTCATCCTCCTCTTCGCGGTGGAATTGCGCTGGCTGCCGGCGAGCGGGCGCGGGCCGACGACGGAGGTGCTCGGCGTCCATCTGTCGATGTTCACCTGGGACGGTCTGCGCCATCTCCTGCTGCCGGCCTTCACGCTCTCGCTCTACAAGGCCTCGCTCGTCATCCGCATCGCGCAGGCGGGCACCCGCGAGGTGATGCTGCAGGATTACGTGCGCTTCGCCCGCGCCAAGGGCCTCTCGCAGCGGCGCATCGTCTTCGTGCACGTCCTCAAGAACATGATGATCCCCGTCGTCACCGTGCTCGGCCTCGAGCTCGGCTCGATGATCGCCTTCGCGGTCGTCACCGAGACGGTGTTCGCCTATCCCGGCATGGGCAAGCTCCTGATCGATTCCATCAACCGCCTCGATCGACCCGTCGTCGTCGCCTACCTGATGCTGACGGTGTTCATCTTCGTGATCATCAATCTCGTGGTCGATCTCCTCTACGCGTTGATCGACCCGCGCGTGCGCCTCTCGCAGGGCAAGAGCTGAGGTGGGGCCGGCATCATGACCGACATCACGAGACCCGAACCCGCGCCGACCCGCGCCGCCGCGCCCGTCCCCGTCGCGCCCGTCGCCGCCCCGCCGCCCGCGCTCGAGCGCGGCGAGAGCCTGATGCGCCGCCATGCCGCCTCCTTCCTGAAGGCGCCGAGCGCGGTGATCGGCCTCGCGGTCCTCGTCACCTGCATCCTGGCCGCGATCTTCGCGCCCTGGATCGCGCCCCAGAACCCCTACGACCTCGCCACTCTGTCCATCATGGACAACATGCTCCCGCCGGGCGAGATGCTCGACACGGGGCGGATCGCCTTTCTCGGCACCGACGACCAGGGGCGCGACATGCTCTCGGCGATCCTCTACGGATTGCGCGTGTCGCTCTCGGTCGGCGCGGCCTCCGTCCTGATCGCGGCGATCATCGGCGCCTCGCTCGGCGTGCTCGCGGCCTATGCCGGCGGGCGCATCGAGAGCCTGATCATGCGCATCGTCGATCTGCAGCTCTCGTTTCCCGTGATCCTCGTGGCGCTCGTGCTGCTCGCGGTCTTCGGGCGCGGCGTCGACAAGGTGATCATCGCCCTCGTCGTCGTGCAATGGGCCTATTACGCGCGCACCGTGCGCGGCTCGGCGCTCGTCGAGACGCGGCGCGAATACATCGAGGCGGCGCAGTGCCTCGCGCTGCCGCGCCGGCGCATCGTCTTCCGCCATCTCCTGCCCAATTGCCTGCCGCCGCTGATCGTGGTCGCGACCGTGCAGATCGCCAACGCCATCGCGCTCGAATCGACGCTGTCCTTCCTCGGCGTCGGCGTGCCGGTGACGCAGCCCTCGCTCGGCATGCTGATCGCCAACGGCTATTCCTACCTCCTGTCGGGCCGCTACTGGATCTCGACCTTTCCCGGCGTCGCGCTCGTGATCGTCATCGTCGCGATCAATCTCGTCGGAGACCGGCTGCGCGACGTCCTCAACCCGAGGCTCTCGCGATGAGCGCGCCCGTTCTCGAGGTGACCGACCTCGTCGTCCGCTTCGCCACGCGCGAGGGCGTGCTCACCGCCGTCGACCGCGTCTCCTTCTCGATCGCCCGCGGCGAGGTGATGGGCCTCGTCGGGGAGAGCGGCTCGGGCAAGTCCGTGACCGGGCTCGCGATCCTCGGCCTCATCGATCCGCCGGGCGAGATCGCGGGGGGCTCGATCAAGGTGTCGGGCAAGGAGCTCGTGGGCCTGTCGGAGAAGGCGCTGCGGCGCGTTCGCGGCAAGGACGTCGCGATGATCTTTCAGGATCCGATGACGACGCTCAACCCGGTCCTGCGCATCGACACGCAGATGATCGAGGCGATCCGCGCGCACGAAAACGTCACCGAGAAGGCGGCGCGGGCGCGGGCCGCGGAGGCGCTCGCGCGCGTCGGCATCCCCTCCCCGCACGAGCGGCTCGCGGCCTATCCGGGCCAGTTCTCGGGCGGCATGCGCCAGCGCGTTGCGATCGCGACCGCGCTTCTCAACCGCCCGAGCGTGCTCGTCGCCGACGAGCCGACGACGGCGCTCGACGTCACGATCCAGGCGCAGATCCTCTCCGAGGTGCAGAAATTGTGCGCGGAGACCGGCACCGCGCTCGTCTGGATCACGCACGATCTCTCCGTCGTCGCCGGCCTCGCCGACAAGGTCTGCGTGATGTATGCCGGCCGCATCGTCGAGGAGGGGCCGGTCGCCGACGTGCTCGAGCGGCCGATCCATCCCTACACGTCGGGCCTCATCGGCTCGGTGCCGAGCCGCAACAAGCGCGGCGTGCCGCTCGCGCAGATCCCCGGCATGACGCCCTCGCTCGCCAAGCTCCCGCCCGGCTGTCCCTTCGCGCCGCGCTGCTTCAACGCGATCGAGCCCTGCCGCCACGATCCGCGGCCCGAGCGCACGCCCTTCGGCGAGAGCCGCGCCGCGCGCTGCCGCAACCCCCTGCTCGAGGGCGCGGGCCTCGCCGAGGCGCGCCCGGACGCTCATCCGGAGAGCCTCGCATGACGAGCCGCGCGCAAGCCGCCGACGGCAAGACCCCCGTAGACGGCAAGACCACGCCGATCCTGCGGCTCGAACACGTCCACAAGCGCTTCGTGAAGCGCCTCGACGTCGCCGAGAAGGTCGCGAACCTGTTCGGCGCCGGGCTGAAGGAGCAGGTCGTGCGCGCGGTCGACGACGTCTCCTTCGACGTCGCGCCGGGCGAGGTGATCGGCCTCGTCGGCGAATCCGGCTGCGGAAAGTCGACGCTCGGCCGCATCGTCGCCGGCATCCTCGCGCCGAGCGAGGGTCGCGTTCTCTTCGAGGGCAAGGACGTCGCGCGCATGTCGGGCGCCGAGCGCCGCCGCGCCGATCTCGCCGTGCAGATGATCTTCCAGGACCCGATGGCCTCGCTCAACCCGCGCATGCGCGTGCAGGAGATCATCGGCGAGGCCCCCGTCGTGCACGGGCTCGTGCCGGCGGGCAAGATGGAGGCCTATGTCGCGGCCCTGATGGAGAAGGTCGGTCTCGATCCGGCGCTTCGCATGCGCTACCCGCACCAGTTCTCGGGCGGCCAGCGGGCGCGCATCAACATCGCCCGCGCGCTCGCGGTCAATCCGCGCGTGCTCGTCTGCGACGAATCCACCGCCGCGCTCGACGTCTCGATCCAGGCGCAGGTGCTCAACCTGTTCATGGAGCTGCGGCGCGACCTGAACCTCACCTACGTCTTCGTGAGCCACGATCTCGGCGTCGTCGAGCACATCTCGGACCGCGTCGCGGTGATGTATCTCGGCCGCATCGTCGAGCTCGCCCGCACCGAGGACCTGTTCGCCGGCGCGAACCACCCCTACACGCAGGCGCTGCTCGACGAGGTGCCCCGCCTCGAGGCGAAGAAGCGCGCCTTCACCGCGCTCGAGGGCGAGATCCCCTCCCCGCTCGCCCCCCCGCCCGGCTGCCACTTCCACCCCCGCTGCCCCCACGCCTTCGCCCGCTGCAAGACGGACCGCCCGGCTCTGAAGCCGATCGGCCCGGGGCGCCTGTCGGCGTGCCATCTCAACGACGAGGGAATGTCGCGGCCGGGGAAGGTCGAGGCGGGGGTGTTGGGGGCGGCGTGAGGGGAATCAAATCTCCCCGGACCGCATCGCCCGCTCGGCCGCCCGCAACAGAAAGCCGGACCGCGACAGGCCGTGGTCCTGCGCATACCGGTCGACCCGCTCGAGCGCGTCTTCGGGGAAGGTCACGTTGACGCGCACCGCCTTGCGCTTGGCCGAAGGCGCCGGGATCAAGGCGACCACAGCCTCGCGATTGTCGGCGTCGCGCATGACCTCTTCCAGCGTGCTCGGCTCCGGCACGGCCTCGCCGTCTTCCACGAGTCCCTCGATGTGAAGCGCGAGCGCCTCCTCGGCCATCGCGCGCGCCTCGTCGAGCGTCTCGCCCGCGCTGATGCAGCCGGGCAAATCCGGAAACGACACGCCGTAGTCGCTATCTTCGGTCTTGTGGATCAAGGCGATGTAGTGAGGCATGGGGGTCATCTCAGCTTCAGGCCAGACTGCTTCTCGATGCCTCCAGCAGAGCAGCGATCACGTCCGCACTCTTCATCCGCCTTGCTTCCGCCTAGTGTGTATCGATATACATCGTCCTGGCGGCTGACGCCATCCGAAACCCACCCCACCCCGCTTCCCTCCCGCCCCGCGACGCGCTATTGCCATACCCGCGGGTCCGCGACGCGATCGGAAGGGTGGCCGAGTGGTTTAAGGCAGCGGTCTTGAAAACCGCCGTGGGGGCGACTCCACCGTGGGTTCGAATCCCACCCCTTCCGCCACTTGCCCTCGCGAAAGCGTTCTCCCGATCCGGCTTCGGCCGGATTTTCTCGTTGTTTTCGAGGGTTATGCGGGTGGAGCTGAGCACCGCCTCTGCCGGCGGGAGGCCTGAAAGCGGTCTCTAAGAGCCGATATTCTCCGGACCTCATGACTGCGCTGTTTTGGTGAATTTCCTCCAAGGCCATGATTTTACTGCGATAATAGTGCGCTAAACAATTGAGTTGGATCCCAGTCGCGACCGGACCAAATGGGACTGGGATCGGAAGTGAACTGCTCAACGCCTGCTCCAACCATTGCTTTCGCGCTCCGTGTCCGAAGCGCCCACTCAGTCCACTAGCCACTGAGGGGGCCGAGCTCGCCGTTCGCATAGTCATAGAAGTCGGGGTTGCGGATGGCCGTCACCTGCAACAGTTCGTCCAGCGCGTCGGAAATTGGCACTGCCGTGTCAGGCTCCCCGACGAGGTAGGCAGTGAAGTTGGCATGGCCAGAGGAGGCGTCCAGCAGAACGATGTACAGCCGCTCATACTGCTCATCCCGCCCTCCAGGGTCATCCCGCCCAGTAAACAGGCGGAGCCGGGTGTGAGCATTCAAGAATGTGGATCGGCGCCGGCCGGTGCCGTCAGTGGCGGCGCCCTGGTCAAGGAAGAAGAGCCCGCCCAAGACTGCGTAAGGAAAGCGCCGGTGCAGGGTGACCGCCTCGAACAGCATGTCGCCGCGTCGGTTGGTCAGGTTCTTCTGAAAATTCTTGGTGCGGCTGTCGCGGAAGTTTATGGTCTTGATGGAGATGCCGAGGATCAGCCCCGCCTCTTCCGTCGCCCATGTCACGTCGACCTTCTTAGCGCCGATGCCCCCTGCCATACGCCTCTCAGCTCCGGACGTGTCCAACTCCCCGGGCGGCGCCGGTCGGGCACCCTTCAAGC
>NZ_JBKBQG010000071.1:0-11351 GCF_046292825.1 Salinarimonas sp.
CGACGGGCTCGGGACGCGGCACGGGCGCGGGCCGCGGCGCAGGCCGCGGAGCCGGCTCGCGCTCGGCGGCGACCGCGCGGCGCGAGGCGTCGACCGCCTGCATGATGCGGCCCATCACGCTCTCGCCGGCCTCGACCTGGCTCGCGAGGTCGGCGGCGTAGCGCTCGGCGACGCGCAGCCGCTCGCCGAGCGTGCGGTCGCATTCGCCCAGCGTGTTGCGCAGGCCGGCGATGGCGCGCTCGGCGTTCTCGGTCGCCGAGACGAGCTCGCCGATGGTGCGGCGCATGGAGGCCTCGTCGGCCTGCAGGCGGGCGATACGGCGGCCGAGCCGCGCGCAGGTCACCATGCAGGCGACGAGCAGGCCGGCGACGAGGACGTCGGCGAGGAGCATCAGGGTGGCGGACATCGGCTCTCGGCTCTCCCCTCAGCTTTCCTTGGCGCCCTTGACGCTCGCCTCGAAGGCGGAGAGCGTCGTGCGCGCGTGCCGCAGTGGCCGCGCGATCTGGATGGCGATCTTGTCGTCGACGCGCCCGACGCGCCCTTGCGTCAGCCGCCAATCCCCGCAGCGCAGGCCGACGAGGTCGGTGGGCTTGGCGTCGAAGACGAGCGTGTCGCCGACCTCGAGCCGCATCACCCGGCGCAGAGGCAGCCGCATCTCGTGGAGCACCGCCTGGATCTCGAGATCCGCCTGCCAGATCTCGGTGGCGAGGTGGCCCTCCCAGACGGCGTCGCGGCCGAGCTTCTCGCCCATAAAGCTCTGGAGGAGGAGGTCGCGGATCGGCTCGATGGTGGCGAAGGGCAACAGGATCTGCAGCGTGCCGCCGCGGCCTTCCATGTCGAGCTTGAGCTCGATCAGGATCGCGGCGTTGGCCGGGCGCGTGATCGTGGCGAAGCGCGGGTTCGTCTCGATCCGATCGACCGTGAAGCGCACCGGCGAGAGCGGCGCGAAGGAGGTCTCGGCGTCGGTCAGGACGATCTGCACCATGCGCTTGACGAGCTGCATCTCGATCGTGGTGAAGGGCCGCCCGTCGAGCCGCGTGCCCTGGGTGCCGCGCTTGCCGCCGAGCAGGAGGTCGAGCGTCGCGTAGGCGAGGTTCGATTCGATCGTGACGAGCCCCGAGCCCTCCCAGCCCTCGGCGTGGAACACGGCGAGCTGCACGGGCAGCGGGATCGAGTTGAGATAGTCGCCGAAGCGCACCGAGGTGATGTTGTCGAGCTGGACCTCGACGTTGTCCGAGAAGAAGTTGCGCAGGCTCGTCGACAGGAGGCGCACCATCCTGTCGAACACGATTTCGAGCATCGGGAGACGCTCGTAGGAGACGACCCCCGAATCGACGATCGCGCGGATGCCGCCCGCGCCCGAGGCCGACATCTCGTGCAGCGAGAAGCCGAGCAGCGCGTCGATCTCCTCCTGGTTGAGGATGCGGTCGGCGCCTGCGAATTCGGGCGAGGAATCGTCCTCGGCCTCGTCGATCATGGTCGCCCATTCGGCGGCCATGTCGGAGGCGGCACCGGCCGAGCCCTGCTCGGCGAGCGCCTGGCCCCATTCGTCGGCGAGATTGGCGTCCGCCTCCTCGCCGGCCTTCTGCTCCATCAGGGCCGCGGCCCATTCGTCGTCGAGGCCCTCTACGGGTTCGTCCGCCAAAGTCGCCTCCTCACTGCACGACGACTTCGCGGAAGAGCACCGCGTCCACCCGCGCGGGGTGGACGGCGATGTTCACCCGCCGCAGCAATTCCTCGCGCAGCCGGTAGACGCCGGCCGAACCGTAGAGGTCGCTCGGGCGCAATTCGCGCACGAAGGTCTGGAAGGCGTCCTCGACGCGCGGCATCAGGGGCTGGATCGTGTCGACCGCGCGCGGATCGGACACTTCGAGCCGCACCGAGAAGCGCAGGAAGCGCGGGCGCTCCTCGTTGGGCTCGGGGGCGAGGTTGACGACCATCTCGCGCACCTCGACGAAGCTCGCCGGGCGCGCGGCCGCCTCCGCCGCCGCGGCCGCCGCCTCGGCCGCGACCTCCTCCTCGCTCGGCCCCATCAGGAAGAAGGCCGCGCCGCCGCCGCCCAGCACGAGCAGCGCCGCCACCGCGCCGCCGATCACGACGAGCTTGCGCCGCGAGCCGGAGGCCGTCGCCTCGCCGCCTTCCGTCTCGGACCCCTCGTCGTCGTTCCGCGGTTTCTTCGCCATAGCCCCATCTGCCTGCGGGTGCCTTGGCGGGCAGAATCGCCGCTCGTGGTTAACGCCGCGTTAAGGCGGCAGATCTTGCCGGGCAGGGCTTGCCGAGCGGCGCCGACGGGCTGCCGGCAGGGTTTCCGATCCCTTTCCGCAAAGCCTTGAAGGCGAAGCGTTCCGGCGTCGTCGCGCGGGTTGGCACGGCCCTCGCAGATCGGATGTCGCCGATCGTGCGCTGGGGAGCGTGACGAGCCATCGGCGGGGAACTCGGGATCGAGAAGGGGAGCGGCGCTCATGGAGAACGCGCTCATCGTGGGCCTGTCGCGGCAAGCCGCGCTGGCACGGGAGCTCGACGTCATCGCCAACAACATGGCGAACGTCAACACGAACGGCTTCAAGGCGCGCGCCTCGCGCTTCGCCGAATATCTCGACGCGGACGCCCGCGGCGACGCCTTCCCGCGGCCGGACCGGCAGGTCTCCTTCGTGATCGATGCCGGCACCGGCCTCGACCTCGCCGACGGCGCCGTCCAGGAGACGGGCAACCCGCTCCACGTCGCCCTGCGCGGCGACGGCTTCCTCGCGGTCGAGACCGAGGGCGGCGAGCGCTACACGCGCAACGGCGCCCTGCAGCTCGACGCGCAGGGCCGGCTCGTGACGAGCGACGGCTTTCCCGTGATGGGCGTCGACGGACCGATCGTGCTGCGGCCGGAAGACACCGACGTCAGCATCGCCCCCGACGGTCTCGTCGAGACCCCCGACGGTCCGCGCGGCCGCCTGCGGCTCGTGCGCTTCGAGGATCCGAACGCGCTCTCGAACGTCGGCGCCAACCTGTTCTCGAGCGCGGCCGCGCCCGCGCCGGCGGACGCCACCGTGCGCGTCGCCCAGGGTGCGCTCGAGCGCTCGAACGTGCAGGCGGTGCGCGAGATGACCCGCCTGATGGAGGTCAGCCGCGCCTATTCCCGCATCGCCGGCATCCTCGGCGGCATGCAGGACCTGCGCCGCGACGCCATCCAGAAGCTCGCCGAAGCGACCTGATCGGGAGGATCACCATGCGCGCCCTCTATTCCGCCGCGACCGGCATGATGGCCCAGGAGCTGAACGTCCAGGTCATCTCCAACAACATCGCCAACATGCGGACCACCGGCTACAAGCGCCAGCAGGCCCATTTCCAGGACCTGCTCTACCAGACGCTGCGTCGGGCCGGCTCCGCGACCTCCGCCGCCGACACCCGCGCTCCCGCCGCCGTCGAGATCGGCTCGGGCGTCAAGGCGGTGTCCACCGCGCGCACCATGACGCAGGGCAACCTCACCCCGACCGAGCGCGACTTCGACATCGCGATCCGCGGCGAGGGCTTCTTCCGCATCGAGATGCCCGACGGCAGCACCGCCTTCACCCGCGACGGCGGCTTCGACCTCGACGCGCAGGGGCGGATCGTGACGAAGGACGGCTTCCTGCTCGCGCCGGGCATCGAGGTGCCGCAGGACGCGACGAGCGTCTCGATCTCCGCCTCCGGCCTCGTCGAGGCGAGCGTCGCCGGCAATCAGCCCCAGCAGATCGGCCAGATCGGGCTCGTGCGCTTCGTCAACAAGGCGGGCCTCGAATCGGTCGGCGACAACCTCTTCCGCGAGACCGCCGCCTCGGGCGCGCCGATCGAGGGCGACCCCACCGCCGACGGCTTCGGTTCGCTCCAGCAGGGCTTCCTCGAGGAGGCCAACGTCAACGCGGTGACCGAGATCTCCGAGCTGATCGCCGCCCAGCGCGCCTACGAGATGAATTCGCGCGTGATCTCGGCGGCCGACCAGATGCTGCAATCCGCAAACCAGATGTTCAGGGGCTGAGGTCATGGCGACGCAACTTCCGACGCATCTCTCCTGCGCCGGCGCGCTGCACGCGCGCCCCCGCGGCCACGTCCGGGCCGGCATCGTGGTACGGGCATTCGCGATCGTCGCGCTCGCTCTCGCCCTCGTCGTGGCGGCGGGGCGCGGCGAGGCGGGGAGCACCGAGCTCGCCTCCGCCCTCCTGCGCGGCGACATCGTGGCGACGAGCGACACGATCGCGATCGGCGATCTCCTCGCCGGCCTGCCCGACGACGTCGCCGCGACCCCGGTCTTCCACGCGCCCGCGCTCGGCGCGATCGGCACCATCCAGGCCGAGCGCATCCGCGACGTCGCCGCGGCGCTCGGCATCGGGACGGTCGAGACGCTCGGCCGCAGCCACGTGACGGTGACCCGCGCCGCCCGCCGGATCGGCCACGACGCGATCGCGCAGGCGCTCGCCGAGGGCCTCGCCGCGCGCACCGGGCTCGACCGCGACAGCCTCGAGGTGAGCTTCGACGGCACGCCCCCCGCGCTCCTCGTCGCCCCCGATTCCGTCGACACGGTCGGCATCTCGGATCTCGCCTACGACCCGTCGAGCCGGCGCTTCGCGGCGCTCGCCTTCGTCGGCGGGCAGGAATCCGGGGTGCGGCCGGCGCAGATCCAGGTCGCGGGAACCGTGCGGCGCACGATCCCCGTCGCGGTGCTGGTGCGGCCGCTCGAGCGCGGCGAGATCGTCTCCCCCTCCGATTACGTGGTCGAGCGCCGCGCGGCCGAACTCGTCCCGGCTGACGCCCGCCTCGACGCGCTCGTGCTCGAGGACCGGGTCGCGCGCCGCGCGCTCTCCGCGGGCGTCGCGCTTCGCCAGGGCGACCTCGCCCGCGCCGTGCTCGTCGATCGCAACCAGGCGGTGACGATCGTCTATCAGCGCGGCGCGCTGGCTCTGTCGCTGCGCGGTCGCGCCCGGCAGGCGGGCTCGCGCGGGGACCTGATCGAGGTTCTCAACCCGCAATCGGATCGCGTGCTCCAGGCCGAGGTGATCGGCCCCGGCCTCGTGCGCGTCGGCCATTCCGTGCCCGGCCCCTTCGCCGAGGCTCCGACCACCCCCGTCACCCGGTGAGGCGCCGATGACCACGCCTTCTCTTCTCCCCCGGCTCGCCGCGCTCGGCCTCCTCGCCCTCGGCCTCGCCGGCTGCGGCACCGCCGACCGGCTCGCCAATGTCGGCCGCGCGCCCGCCCTCTCGGCGATCCAGGACCCGACCGCCCAGCCCGGCTACCGCCCGGTGCGCATGCCGATGCCCGAGCCGCAGGTCGCGGCCTTCGCGCCGAACTCGCTCTGGCGGCAGGGCTCGCGCGCCTTCTTCCGAGATCAGCGCGCCGCCCAGGTCGGCGATCTCGTCACGGTGCGCGTGCGCATCACCGACCGCGCCCAATTCGAGAACCGCACGACGCGCTCGCGCCAGAACGAGGAAGGGCTCGGCGCAGGCGGGTTGTTCGGCCTCGAATCCAATCTCGACCGCATCTTCGGCGAGGACGTCCGTGCCGACGCGATGGTCGACCTGAATTCCAACACGTCCTCGGCCGGGGCCGGCTCCACGCGGCGCAGCGAGCAATTGACGACCAACGTCGCCGCCGTGGTCACCCAGGTCCTGCCCAACGGCAATCTCGTGATCGAGGGCAAGCAGGAGGTGCGGGTCAATTTCGAGGTGCGCGAATTGATCGTCGCGGGCGTCGTGCGCCCGGAGGACATCGAGGCGAACAACCAGATCGACTCGACCAAGATCGCCGAGGCGCGCATCGCCTATGGCGGCCGCGGCCAGATCACCGACGTCCAGCAGCCCCGCTACGGCCAGCAGGTCCTCGACATCCTCCTGCCGTTCTGACGCTGCCCCCCACCCCTCCCCCGGAGGCCGGGCGACGCTCCCCCTTTCGCGCCCGCCCTCCGAAAAGAGCCGGTCTCGGAGCTCCCCCCGAGACCGGCTCCCCCCGATTTCGAGGAAGGCAGGCTCACTGCACCACGAGATCCGCCTGGAGCGCGCCCGCGCTCTTGATCGCCTGGAGGATGGCGATGATGCCGGCGGGGCGCAGGCCGATCTGGTTGAGGCCGGAGACGAGCGTCTGCAGGCTCGACCCCTCCAGGATCGCGAGCCGGCCCTCGGGCTGATCGACCGAGATGCGCGTGTCGGGCAGGACCACCGTCTCGCCGCGCGAGAACGGCTCGGGCTGGGACGCGATCGGCTGCTCGGTGATGCGGACCGTCAGGTTGCCGTGCGTCACGGCGACCGTCGAGATCCGCACGTCGGCGCCGATCACCACCGTGCCGGTGCGCTCGTCGATGACGACGCGCGCCGGCGCATCGGGCGCCACCAGGAGATCGCCGATCTCCGCGAGGAAGCGCACCGGCGACACCGCGGGCGGATTGACGAGGAGCACCGAGCGGTAATCGCGCTCGAAGGCCCCGCGCGCTCCGAAGCGGCGCTGGGTATAGGCGTTGACGGCATCCGCGATGCGCACCGAGGTGCGGAAGTCGGGATTGCGCAATTCGAGGATCAGGGAGCGCATGTTCCCGAAATGATCGGGCAATTCGCGCTCGATCGTGGCGCCGTTCGGCACGCGCCCCGTCGTCGGCACGCCCTGGGTGATCGAGGCGGCCTCGCCCTGCGCGGCGAAGCCGGAGACCGCGACGGGCCCCTGCGCGACCGCGTAGATCTGCCCGTCGGCGCCCATCAGAGGCGTGATCAGGAGCGTGCCGCCGAGCAGCGAGCGCGCGTCGCCGAGCGCGGAGACCGTCACGTCGATGCGCTGGCCGCGCCCGATGAAGGGCGGCAGCTCGGCGGTGACGGCGACCGCGGCGATGTTGCGCGCGCGCAGCCGGTCCGCATGCACGTTGACGCCCATCCGATCGAGCATCGAGCGCAGCGATTGCTCGGTGAAGGGAGAGTTGCGCAGCGTGTCGCCGGTATTGGCGAGGCCGACGACGAGCCCGTAGCCGACGAGCTGGTTCTCGCGCATGCCCTTGAGGGTGGTGATGTCCTTGATGCGCGTCGAGCCGGGGGTGCCGTCGGCGGCGGCGGGGGCCGCGGGGACGAGGGCGAGCGCGGCGGCGAGGAGGAGGACGAGCGCTCTCATCGCGCACCCACCCGCAGCGCGCCGTCGACGGAGACGGTGCCGACGACGACGAGGCCCGAATCGACGTTGCGCGCCCGCACCCGATCGCCGGCGCCGCCCGATTCGAGCGGGGTCGCGACGGTGGTGATGACGACGCCGTCCGCCTCGAAGACGAGGGGGACCGCCTCGCCGCGGATGACGACCTTGGGATCCTGCACCGCGCTCGTGGGCACGAGCTGGCCGGGAAGCAGCGTGCGCCGCGCGACCTTGCCGACGAGCGCGCCGCGATCGACGATCACCGGCAGGTCCCGCGCGCCCGCGGGGAAGGTGCGCTCCACGAGGACGGTCTCCTTGATGGTCTCGCCGGGATAGACCGTGATCGACGGAACCGGCGCCGTGAGCTGGGAAGCCTTGGCCGGCGCGGCGAGGGCGAGAGCGGCGAAGAGGGCCGCGGGCAGGCGGAAAGGACGCGGCATGACGGCGCTCCTGATGAACAAGTCGGACGAAATCCCTCCCCGGAGGGGAGGGTGGCCTGCGAGCCGAAGGCGACGCAGGTCGGGTGGGGCCCGGCGCTCGCGGCACGATCTCCACCCGGGCCCCACCCGGCCCCTGTCGCTCCGCTCCAGGGTCCACCCACCCCGCCGGGGAGGGAGGGGCGCGTTACCGGATGCCCTTGGCGACCGTCGCCGCCATCTCGTCGGCGGCCTGGATCACCTTGGAATTCATCTCGTAGGCGCGCTGGGCGGAGATCAGGTTGGTGATCTCCTTCACCGGGTCCACGTTCGAGCTCTCGAGATAGCCCTGGTGGATGCGCCCGTAGCCGGGATCGGCGGGCACGCCCACGACGGGCTGGCCGGAGGCGACGGTCTCGCGGTAGAGATTGCCGCCCATCGGCTCGAGGCCGGTCTCGTTGGCGAAATTGGCGAGCGTCAGCTGGCCGAGCTCTTCCATCTCCTGCTGGCCCGGCACGCGGGCGAAGACCTGGCCGGACTGGTTGACCACGACCTCGAGCGTGTTCTGCGGCACCACGATCGCCGGCTCGACGAGATAGCCCTCGATGGTGACGAGCTGTCCGTCGGCATTGGTGTTGAAGGAGCCGGCGCGGGTGAAGAGCGTCTCTCCCTCCGGACCCTGGATCTGGAACCAGCCGCGGCCGTCGAGCGCGAGATCGAGCCGGTTGCCGGTCTGGGCGAGCGCGCCCTGCATGTGCAGGTTGCGGATCGCCGCGGCGCGGACGCCGAGCCCGAGATTGGCGCCCTCCGGGATCGCCGCCTCGCCGCCGCGCATCGGCACGCCCTGGAGCCGCTCGGTCTGGTAGAGCAGGTCCGTGAACTCCGCGCGGGCGCGCTTGAAGGCGGTGGTGTTGATGTTGGCGATGTTGTTGGCGATGACTTCGACGTTGAGCTGCTGCGCGTTCATGCCGGTGGCGGCGATGGCGAGGGCCTTCATGATGCGTACTCCTCAAATCGCCATACGGCTGATTTCTTGGTAGGCCTGCACGACCTTGTCGCGCACGGCGATGGCGGTCTGCAGCGTGCGCTCGGCCTCGAGCACCGCCTCGACCACCTGCTGGATCGAGGCCTCGCCGCGGATGCCCTTGATCGAGGCCGCCTCCGCATTGGCGATGGCGCTGACGCCCTTCGAGGCGACGTCGGTGAGAACGGCGCCGAAATCGAGACCCGACACGGCGCCGGCGCCGGCCGTCGGGGCGATGCGCTCGATCGCGCGGGCGGCGCCGGTGCCGCCGATCCCGACCGCGTTCAGGGAGGAGGTCGCGTCGATCATGAGGAGCTCCTGAGGAGATCGAGGGTCATCGAGACCATCGAGCGGGTCTGCTTGATCACCGAGAGATTGGCCTCGTAGCCGCGGTTCGCCTCGCGCATGTCCGCCATCTCGACGAGCATGTTGACGTTGGGCAGCTTGACGTAGCCGTTCTCGTCGGCGGCGGGATGGGAGGGGTCGTGCTCGAAGCGGAAGGGCGCGCGGTCGACGCCGAAGCTCTTCACCTCGACCCGGTTGATGCCCGACGCCCGGTCGAGCACGCTCTCGAAGGTCACGGTCTTGCGGCGGAACGGGTCGGCGCCGGCGGTCTCCCCGGTCGAGTTCGCGTTCGCCAGGTTCTCGGCGATGATGCGCATGCGGGTCGACTGGGCCTCGAGGCCCGAGCCGGCGATGCGCGAGGCGCTGGTCAGCGGATCGATCATGCGCGTTTACCTCAGGCTCTGCAGGATCATGCGGTGGAAGGACTTGACGACACCGGTGGTCAGCGCGTGCTCGCGCGAGACGGAGCCGGCCTTGATCAGCTCCTCCTCGACGCTCACCGTGTTGCCCGAATGCACGACCCCCCAGCCCTCCTGACGGCGGACCTTGTCCACCCGCGCGTCGGAGGCCGGCATGATGTGGCCGGGGGCCGTGGCCGCCAGGCGCAGACGGGTGCGGTCGAGCGCGTCGTCGAAGCCCTCGATGTCGCGGGCGCGAAAGCCCGGCGTGTGGGCGTTCGCCACGTTCTCGGCGATGGTCGCCTGGCGCACGGACAGCCATTGCGACTTGCGCGAGGCGAGGCTGAAGAGATGGATCGCGTCCAAGGCTCGTCACTCCGGGATCTTCGTGGCGGATCGGTCGCGGGCGGCACGCGCCTGTCCCGATCGAGGACACGCTAGGCAGGCTGGCTTGCCCCAAGCTTGCACCGCTGCGGGACGCCTCGGCGCGCCGACGTGACGCAGCGGGAGTTCTGGCCAAGGAGCGGCGGCGGACTAGTATCTCAGGCGCTTCCGCTCCGGAGGGTCACGCTTGCACCGTCCCGCGACGCATTTCCCGCCCACGCGCGCCGAGGCGCTCGCGCGGCTCGAGCGCTTCCTGCCGCGAGCCGGCCGCCATTACGCGACCCGCCGCAACGAGGACCGAGGGCCCGGCGACCGCGCCGGCGTCTCGCTCCTGTCGCCCTATATCCGCCACCGGATGATCACCGAGCGCGCGGTGCTCGCGGCGATCCTCGCGCGCCATCCGCTGGAGGAGGCCTCGAAATTCGTCGAGGAGGTGCTCTGGCGCACCTATTGGAAGGGCTGGCTGCAGCACCGGCCGGGCGTGTTCGAGCATTACCGGCTCGGGCTCCTCGCCGATCGGGCCGAGCTCGCCCGCGAGATCGGCCTGCGCCGCCGTTACGAGGAGGCGATCGAGGGCCGCACCGGGATCGAGGGCTTCGACGATTGGGCGCGCGAGCTCGTCGAGACGGGCTATCTCCACAACCATGCGCGGATGTGGTTCTCCTCGATCTGGATCTTCACCCTGCGCCTGCCCTGGCGGCTCGGGGCGGAATTCTTCATGCGCCACCTGCTCGACGGCGACCCGGCCTCGAACACGCTCTCCTGGCGCTGGACGGCGGGGCTGCACACGCCGGGCAAGACCTATCTCGCGCGGCGCGACAACATCGCCCGCTATACCGGCGGCCGGTTCTCGCCGGACAACCTCGCCCGGCGGGCCGATCCGATCGTCGAGGAGCCGCCGCCGCCGCCGCGCCTCGTGCCGTCCCCCGATCCGGTGCCCGCGACCGAGATCGCCCTTCTCGTCACCGAGGAGGATCTGTCGCCCGAGAGCTGGGCGCTCGACGGCGCGCGGGTGCGCGCGATCCTGCTGACGAGCGGAGTCGACAGCCGCACGCCCGACGGGGCGAGCCCGAACGTGCGGCACTTCGTGGCGCGCGCGCTCGAGGACGCCCGCATCCGCGCGCAGGACCATTTCGACGTTCCGGCGATGATCGTGCCGCTCGAGGCCTCCGCGATCGCGGCCGCCGCGCGGCAGGTCGGCGCGCGGGCGCTCGTGACGGCGGAGGCCGCGACCGGGCCCGTCGCCGGCGCGCTCGCCGTCCTGCGCGTCCAGCTCGCCGACGAGGGCCTGCCGCTCGCCCGCATCGCGCGCCCCTTCGACCGCCGCTTCTGGCCCCACGCCACCCGCGGCTTCTTCGCCTTCCGCAAGGAGATCCCCACCCTCCTCGCCGAAGAGCTCGGCGCGCCCCTGGGCCCCGATCCCTCCCCGTAGGGCAAGATTCGGCGCGCAAGACTCCTCCCCGTAGGGTTACGAGATCCACATCGTGCTCTGCGCATGGGATCGACGCATGAACGCGCCGCCGCTCTCCTTCCCCTCAGGGGAAGGTGGCCCGGCGGCGAAGCCGACGGGTCGGATGGGGTTATTCGCCGCGCAAGCGGCGAAGGGGCGTCGTCGTAGAGCCCCTTACGTATGGAGAGGCACAACGCCCCTTCGACCC
>NZ_JBKBQG010000072.1:0-11328 GCF_046292825.1 Salinarimonas sp.
CGCGGCGCTCGCGCCGCCGCCTTCCGCGCCCTCCCCGCTCGCGCGCGCCCCCCGGCCGGTCGCCGCTGCCGCGATGGCGCCGGACGTGTTGCCGACCCGCATCGCCTGCGCCCCGCTCGGCGCCCGCGCGCCACCCTCCGCCTGATCGCCGAAAGCCAGAGCCTTTTTCGACCGATCGACGGAGCAAGACATCATGCCTGCCAACACTCTTCCGCGCGCCTTCGGCGCCGCGATCCTCGCCTGCCTCCTCGCCTGCCTCCTCGCCGCCATTCCCGCGCAAGCGGGCGAGTTCCGCGCGGGCGACATCGTGATCGAGACCCCCTGGACCCGCGCCACCCCCGGCGGTGCGCGCGTCGCGGGCGGCTACATGCGCCTGACGAATACCGGCACCGAGCCCGACCGCCTGATCGGCGGCTCCTCGGAGATGGCCGGGCGCTTCGAGGTGCATTCCATGGTCATGGACGGCACGGTCGCCCGCATGGCCCCCGTCGAGGGCGGCCTCGAGATCCCGCCGGGGGAGAGCGTCGAGCTCGCGCCGGGGGGCTACCACGTCATGTTCATGGATCTCCAGCGCCCGCTCACCCAGGGCGAGACGGTGACCGGGACGCTCGTGTTCGAGCGCGCGGGCACGATCGAGATCACCTGGGAGGTCGCCGCCATGGGCGTGCGCAGCCCCGACGGGCATGGGCAGGGGCATGGGCATGGGCACCGCCACTGAGCGCCGAGACTCCCCTCCCTCCCCGTAGGGGAGGGTGGCCCCTGAGCGCAGCGAAGGGGTCGGGTGGGGCACGACGCTTGATGGATCGTCTCCACCCGGGCCACACCCGGCCGCGGTCGCTCACGCTCCCGCGTCCACCCTCCCCTCCGGGGAGGGAGGCGGTCAGCCGATCGCGATGCGGGTGCGGCGGGACAGGCGCGGGAGGAGGCGGGCGAGGGCCGCGGCGGGGAGCGCGACGCAGCCGGCCGTCGCAGCGAGGCCGGGGCGGGCGACGTGCATGAAGATCGCGGAGCCGCGACCCCTCAGAATCGGTCCGCGATTGGCAGCGAGGTCGATCACGATGTCGTATTGCCGGTCCTCGCGTCGCATCCGCTCGGCGCTCGCGGGATAGGGCAGGCTGACGGGGCGGTTGTAGCGGCGGTCGGCGGGATCGTCGCACCAGCCGTCGCGCGGGCCGATTGCGCGCATGGGCAGGAGGCTCGCCGGTCGCGGGCGCAGATCGGGGCGCCAGAAGCCCTGGATCAACCCGAAACGCCCGACGGGCGAGGCGCCGTCGCCCTCGCGCTTGTCGTGCGTCGTGCCGGTGCGACCGATGGCGCAGGGGATCGCCAGCGCGCCGGCGAGGAGCACTCCGCGATGCGGCGCGCCGGGCAGAGGCCGAACGCGAATCGTGCCGAGGGACCGTCTCTTCTGCCGAACCATGCCGCCTGCCTCTCCCGCCGCCGCCAATAGCCTGGGTACAAGCCCCCGTGCCCCCTTGTTGTCCAATGATGCGGGAATAGTCTAGAAGCGCTTGCGCGGCTTGCGAATCCGTCGAAGGTGACCGCCGATGTCGAACGTCAATCGCCTCCTCGTCCTCGACGACGAGCAGGAGCTTCGCGATACCCTCGCGGAGCAGCTCGCCCTCTACGACGAGTTCTCGGTGATCACCGCCGAGACGGCCGGAGAGGCCATGCGGATCGTCCAGAACGAGCGGATCGACCTCGCCGTGATGGATGTCGGTCTGCCGGACATGGACGGGCGCGAGGCGGTCAAGCTGATGCGCAAGCACGGCTTCCGCTCGCCGATCATCATGCTCACCGCGCAAGGCTCGGACGCCGACACGGTGCTCGGCCTCGAGGCGGGGGCGAACGACTACGTGGTGAAGCCCTTCAAGTTCGCGGTGCTCCTCGCCCGCATCCGCGCGCAATTGCGACAATACGCGGCCTCCGAGGACGCGATCTTCCAGATCGGCCCCTATTCCTTCCGTCCCGGCGCCAAGCTCCTCGTCTCCGAGAAGGGCTCGAAGCTCAAGCTCACCGAGAAGGAGACCGCCATCCTGCGCTTCCTCTTCCGTGCCGGCCAGAAGGTCGTCTCCCGCGAGACGCTCCTGACCGAGGTGTGGGGCTACAATGCCGGCGTGACGACGCACACGCTCGAGACGCACATCTACCGCCTGCGACAGAAGATCGAGCCGAACCCCTCCGCCGCCCGCTTCCTCGTCACCGAGGCCGGGGGCTACAAGCTCATGCCCTGACCGGCAGCGAGGCTCGCGCGCGCATGTCCCTCGAAGACGACATCTCGCTCCTCGCGCGCGCGCCTCTGATCGGGCTGATCGATCGCGACGGCCTGCGCCTTCTCGCCTTCGCCGCCGAGAAGCGGCGCCTGCGCCAGGGCGACGCCCTGTTCCGCAAGGGGGAGCGCGCCGATTGCGGCTTCGTCGTCGTGTCGGGGGCGATCGGGCTCGACAGGGAGGGCGGCAAGCCGCTCGTCGTCGCGGGGCCGGGCGACCTCGTCGGCGCCACCGCCCTGTTCGCCCGCCTCGAGCGGCCCGCCACCGCGACCGCGCGCGAGCCGTCGAGCGTGCTGCGCCTGCCCCAGCCGCTGATGCGTCGCGTGCTCGAGGAATATCCCCAAGCCGCCGCCGCCATTCACGGGGTGATGGCGCGCGAACTCGAGGCGCTCACGCGCGATCTCGTGCGGGTGGGCGAGCGGCTCGGCTGAGGGTGCATTGCTCTTTCCCGCCCGTCATTCCGGGGCGCGAAGCGAGCCCGGAATGACGGTGTCCAGGCGACAGGCGAAGCGTCACGATCTTCGAGCCGTCGCGGGTCCATTCTGCGGGTGATTCGTGACGACCGTCCACGGCGGGCCGACGAATCGCGCTGTCGTGCCGCAGCGTCGCTTGCGGAGACGAGCGTCGACGCCGGCCGCAAGAGCGGCCAGCCGGCGAGACGAGTTCAGCCGGCGACCAGGCTGACGACCAGCAACGCACCGATGAGAACGCTGAAAACCTTGAGAATGGAACCAATCGTATCGTGCGGCTTCGAGCGGGGAAAGGGCTCGACCGGCAGCGAATGGCGCATCGTCTTCTCCGATGTCTGCGTCATGGTCTTCGAAAGACGGTCTTCTTCGCTTCTTTGTTCCGCGACCGTCCCTGTTGGGCCCGCAGATGGTGGGTGGCCATGGTTAACCGATGGTTAAGGCGGCTTCAAGCCCGTGCCGCGAAAGAGCCGTGCACGGGCGTCGTGCGGCCATGCATGCGCCGCATGGGCGTCACAGATCGAGCACCGCCGTCACCGGCGCGTGGTCGGAGGGACGCTCCCAGCCGCGGGCGTCCTTGAGGATCTCGACGGCGCGGCAGGTGGTCATCAGGTCGGGCGAGAGCCAGACGTGGTCGAGGCGCCGGCCCTTGTTCGCCTTCGCCCAATCCGGGGAGCGATAGCTCCACCAGGTGTAGATCTTCTCCGGCTGCGGCGTCAGCACGCGCGCGGCGTCCGCGAAGCCGCCGGCCTCCCGCATCGCCTCGAGCGCGCTCGTCTCGACGGGCGTGTGGCTGACGACATCGAGGAGCTGCTTGTGGCTCCACACGTCGTGCTCGAGCGGGGCGACGTTGAGATCGCCGACGAGGATGGTGGGGCTCACAGTCGGCCGCGTCTTCTCGGCCCAGGCCTGCATCTCGGCGAGGAAGCCGAGCTTGTGGGCGAATTTCTCGTTTAATGCCGGGTCCGGCACGTCCCCGCCGGCGGGGACGTAGAAATTGTGGATGACGATCCCGGCGGCCCGCCCCGCCTCGGGCCCCAGCCGCACGCGCATGTGGCGCGCATCCGACTTGCCGCAGAAGGACATCGACGAGATCTCGTCGATGGGCAGGCGCGAGAACACCGCGACGCCGTGATAGCCCTTTTGGCCGAAGATCGCGCAATGCGGGTAGCCCGCCTTGCGGATCTCGGAGAGGGGAAACTTGTCGTCCGGGCACTTCGTCTCCTGCAGGCACAGGACGTCCGGGCGGCGCTCCTCGAGAAAGCGCAGGACCTGCGGCAGGCGCAGGCGCACGGAATTGATGTTCCAGGAGGTGACGACGAGCATGAGGCTGACCTGCGGCCGAGACGGGACCATTCCCGCTTAGCGCGCGGGTCGCCGTCTTGGAACCCCCGCGCGGCTCTTGTCGACAGGTCACTGCCGGGCGCGGGTGCAAGACGAGAAAAGCCCGCCCCACGAGGGGGCGGGCTCCGATCGAGCGATCGATCGAGGAGACCTCGATCGGATCACATCTCCATCTCGGCGTAGGTGCCGTCCTGCCAGACGAACCAGACGTATTCCGCCGCGACGGGATCGCCCACGTCGTCGAAGGCGATCTCGCCGAGCACCGTGTTGAAGGTCAGCGAATTGAGCTGCTCGACCACAGCGTCGTGCTCCACCGAGCCCGCCGCCTCGGCCGCCTGCACCCAGGCCTGGATCGCGGCGAAGGTGTAGAGGGTGTAGCCCTCCGGGTTGATGTTCTGCGCCTCGAAGGCCGCGACCGCCTCGGCGGCCTCGGGCTTCTTGCGCGGGTCGGGCGCGAAGGTCATCATCACGCCGTTGCCGAGATCGCCCGTGATCGACCAGAACTCGTCGGTGACGAGCGCGTCGCCGGAGACGAGCTGCGCCTGGAGGCCCTGCTCGCGCATCTGACGCAGGATCAGGCCGGCCTCGGTGTGATAGCCGCCGATATAGACCGCGCCGACGCCTTCGGCGTTGAGACGCGACACGAGCGCCGAATAGTCACGCTCGCCGGGGGTGAAGGCCTCGAACAGGCGCGGCTCGACGCCGTTGTCGACCATGGCCCTGCGGGTCTCCTCGGCCAGACCCTGCCCGTAGGCGGTGCGGTCGTGGAGGATGGCGACGTCGCCCTCGGGGAAGTTCTCGGCGAGCCAGGCGCCCGCGAAGGTGCCCTGCTTGTCGTCGCGGCCGCAGACGCGGAAGATGCCGGGGCCGGGGCGATTGTCGGTGAAGGCGGGGTTCGTCGACGCGGGCGAGATCTGGATGATGCCCTCTTCGGCGTACACGGCCGAGGCCGGGATCGAGGAGCCCGAGCAGAAATGGCCGGCGACGAAGACCACGCCCTGGCCGGCGAACTGGTTGGCGACGTTCACGGCCTGACGGGGATCGCAGGCGTCGTCGCCGACGACTAGGCGCAGCATCTCGCCGTTGACGCCGCCCGCGGCGTTGATCTGCTCGACGGCGAGGACGGCGCCGTTGCGCATCTGCTCGCCGAAGGAGGCGTACTGGCCCGTCATCGGGCCGGCGACGGCGATGACGATCTCGGCCTGTGCCGGCACCGAGAACGCCATGAGGGCGCCGAGCGCCACGCCGGACAGCATCTTCTTGGACATCTGATCGTTCCCTTCTGTTCTGGTCTGAAGGTTTCCGTCTCCCGACGAAGCGCCGGGAGACGGCGGACGAAAGCGTCGCTGGCGGCTATTTCTGCGCGTTTCGCGACGCTTGTCGACAGGAGAAAGCGGCCCGAGCGCCGCTTTTTTCGGATCGGCCGCCGCTCAGCGCGAAGAGCGCGCGCGCCAGCCGAAGGGAGAGGTCTGCTCGAAGGCGAACCGATATTGCCGCGTCATCAGCCGCGTGAGGGTGAAGCGATGCGCGACACCCGCGATCGCGATCAGCACGATCGTATCCACCACGTAATAATGCAGGGACAGGAGCGAGCCGCCGAACAGCGCGAAGTGGATGAAGCGCGTCGCCGCACCGAGCAGAAGCATCCACAGGGCGGCGTGCCAGTACGGACGCCAGCCGCGCGCGACCGCGCGGCCCGACATCCATGCGGCCCCGCCCGCGAGGACGATCGTGACGAAGAAGAAGACCCAGAAACCGGTCTCCCAGAGAATGCCCATGGTCTCTCTCTCCCTCGGCTCAGTGCCGACCGCCCTCGAGATAGGCCGCGCGCACCTCCTCCTTGGCGAGGAGCTCCGCCCCCGTCCCCGTCATGGTGATGCGTCCGTTGACCATCACGTAGCCGCGGTCGGCGAGCTTGAGCGCGTGATACGCGTTCTGCTCGACGAGGAAGACGGTCAGCCCGTCCTCCTTGTTGAGCGTCCTGAGGCTCGTGAAGATCTGCTTGACGATCAGCGGGGCGAGCCCCAGCGAGGGCTCGTCGAGGAGAAGGAGCTCCGGCCGGCTCATCAGCGCGCGCCCGATGGCGAGCATCTGCTGCTCGCCGCCCGAGAGCGTGCCCCCGCGCTGGTGCATGCGCTCCTTGAGCCGCGGGAACAGCGTGAAGACCTTCTCGAGATCGCTCTGGAAGTGCGATCCGTCGACGATCGAGGCGCCGAGTTGGAGGTTCTCGAACACCGTCATGCGCGGGAAGATGCGCCGCCCCTCCGGCGATTGCGCGATCGACATGCGCGCGATCTTGTGCGTCGGCAGGCGGGTGATGTCCTCGCCCTTGTAGGTGATGGTGCCCTCGCGCGCCTGGGGGCGCCCGAAGATCGTCATCATCAGGGTCGACTTGCCCGCGCCGTTCGCCCCGATGAGCGTGACGATCTCGCCGCGACCGACCGTGACGTCCACCCCGCGCAGGGCGACGATGTTGCCGTAATAGGTGTGCACCCCGGCGACGTTCAGCATCGGCTCGCTCACAGGCCCACCTCCGCCTCGACCGCGTCGACTTCCTCGTCGTCGACGCCGAGATAGGCGGCGATGACCTTGGGGTCGTTCTTCACGAAGGACGGCGTGCCGTCCGAGATCTTCTTGCCGTAATCGAGCACGACGACGTGATCCGAGATCTCCATGACGACGCTCATGTCGTGCTCGATGAGGAGCAGCGAGGTGGCATCGTCGCGCCGGATCGAGAGCAGGAGCTCGTTGAGATCCGCCGATTCGCGCGGGTTGAGGCCCGCGGCCGGCTCGTCGAGGCACAGGAGCACCGGGTCCGAGCACATCGCGCGCGCGATCTCGAGGCGGCGCTGGGCCCCGTAGGGCAGCGAGCCCGCCGGCTCGTCCGCGCGATCGACGAGGCCGATGCGCTCGAGCCAGGCCTTCGACTTCTCGACCGCCGCCCGCTCCGCCCGGCGATATCCCGGCCAGCCGATAAGGCCGAGGAAGGTGTAGCCGGAGGCCCGCATCAGGGGATGGTGCTGGGCGACCATCAGGTTCTCGAGCACCGTCATGCCGCCGAACAGGCGGATGTTCTGGAAGGTGCGCGCGACCTTCGCCTTGGCGGAGACGTCGTGGTCGTCCATCCGCTCGAGGAGATAGAGCGCCTCGCCGTCCCCGCTCCAGGACTGGTGCGGGCCCGCCGTCAGCGCGTCGACCTGCGCCAGCGCCCGGCCCGAGCCGTGGGCGAGCGCCATGCGCCCCTCGGTCGGCTTGTAGAAGCCCGTGATGCAGTTGAACACTGTCGTCTTGCCGGCGCCGTTGGGGCCGATGAGGGCGGTGATCTCGCCGCGGCGCGCCTCGAAGGAGAGGTCGTCTACCGCGGTCAGGCCGCCGAAGCGCATCGTCAGATGGTCGATACGCAGGATCGCGTCGTGCTCGGCCATCAGCCCTTCCCCTGCGAGACGAGGTCGGAGGAGACCTTGGTCCGCTCCTTCAGATAGACCGAGGGCGCGCGCGACGAGATCAGGCCGCGCGGACGCCAGACCATGATCAGCACCATCATCGCGCCGAAGACGAGCATCCGGTACTCTTCGAACTCGCGGAAATACTCGAACCCGCCGATCATCACGAGCGCGGCGATCGCCACGCCGAGCTGCGAGCCCATGCCGCCGAGCACCACGATCGCGAGGATCAGCGCCGATTCGATGAAGGTGAAGCTCTCGGGCGAGATGAAGCCCTGGCGCGTGGCGAAGAAGGCGCCGGCGAGCCCCCCGAAGCCCGCGCTGATCGCGAAGGCGGTGAGCTTCGTGCGCACGATCGACAGGCCGAGCGAGCGGCAGGCGATCTCGTCCTCGCGCATCGCCTCCCAGGCGCGCCCGACCGGCAGCTTGCGCAGCCGCACCGACACGAAATGCGTGACGAAGGCGAGCACCAGGATGACGTAATAGAGGAAGATCAGCCGGTGCAGCGGCGAGAATTCGAGCCCGAACGTGTCGGCGAAGCCGCCCTCGCCGCGGACGAATTCGATGCCGAAGAAGGTCGGGCGCGGGATGTTGCCGATGCCGTTCGGCCCGCCGGTGAATTGCGACCAATTGAGCAGCACGACGCGTATGATCTCGCCGAAGGCGAGCGTCACGATGGCGAGGTAGTCGCCGCGCAATCGCAGGACCGGGAAGCCGAGGATGATGCCCCAGAAGAAGGCCAGGATGAAGGCCACCGGCAGCGCCGTCCAGAACGTGATCCCGAAATACATCGCGAACAGCGCGTAGGAATAGGCGCCCACCGCGTAGAAGGCGACGTAGCCGAGATCGAGGAGGCCGGCGAGCCCCACGACGATGTTCAGGCCCCAGCCGAGCATCACGTAGGTGAGGACGAGCGTGCCGAGATCGATGTGGTAGCGCCCCGTGCCCGGCAGGAAGGGCAGGGTCAGCGCGACGAGGATCAGGAGCGCGCCGATCGCCGTGCCGACATGCGCGCCGTAGGCCTCGAACCGCTTCGGCACGAGGCCGGCGACCGCCTCCTTGGCGCCCGGCCGCCAGAGCGTGAGGTTGAGGACGAGGCGCCCGACGAAGACGATGCCGACCGCCCAGATCACGCGCTCCCAATGCTCGACCAGGAACACGCCGCGCGAGCCCTGCTCGGTCTTGAGACCCATGATCAGCCCGAACAGGCCGAGCGCGATCAGCGCGGAGAAGAAGGCGTCGCGCAGAGCGCCCATGATGTCGACGCCCGAGCGGGAGGTCCCCGCCTCGGCGCCGGCCTTGGCTACCGTGCCCGCCATCAGACCTTCTCCACCTCAGGCTTGCCGAGGAGACCCGTCGGCAAGAAGATCAGCACGATCGCGAGGATGCCGAACACGGCCACGTCCTTGTACTCGCTCGAGAAATAGCCCGCCCAGAAGGCCTCGATGAGGCCGATCAGGAGGCCGCCCAGCATGGCGCCCGGCAACGAGCCGATGCCGCCGAGCACGGCCGCGGTGAAGGCCTTGATCCCGGCGATGAAGCCGATGAAGAAGTCGATCACGCCGTAATACATGAGGTACATCGTGCCGGCGACGGCCGCGAGCATGGCGCCCATGACGAAGGTGAGCGAGATCGTCCGGTCGACGTCGATGCCGAGCAGCGCCGCCATCTTCTGATCCTGCTCGCAGGAGCGCTGCGCGCGCCCGAGCGAGGTCTTCGTCACCACGAACCAGAACAAGGTCATCAGCGCGACGGTCGTCAGGATGATCAGGATCTGGATCCAGGCGAGCCGCACGGTGAACAGGTCGCCCTCGAAGATGGTGATGCCGCCGGTGAAGACCGGCTGGATCGCCTTCACGCGGGCGCCCTGGACGAGCTGGATGTAGTTCTGCAGCACGATCGACATGCCGATCGCCGAGATCAGCGGCGCGAGGCGGAACGAGCCGCGCAGCGGCCGGTAGGCCACGCGCTCGACCGTCCAGCCGTAAAGCGCCGAGAGGCACATCGCGATGATCAGCACCATCACGAGCGCGAGCGGCACCGCCGTCACTCCGATGGCGAGCACGATCACGAAGACGATCAGCGCGGTGAAGGAGGAGACCATGAACACGTCGCCGTGGGCGAAGTTGATCATCCCGATGATGCCGTAGACCATCGTGTAGCCGATGGCGATGAGCCCGTAGATCGAGCCGAGCGTCAGCCCGTTGATGAGCTGCTGCAGAAAATAGTCCATGGACCGGTTGCCCTCGTCCTTTACGCACCGGCAGCGACGACCTCTCCGCCCCCGCCCGATGCTCGGTCGCCACCGAGCACGGCGCGCTCGCTTGTTCGTTCAGGCGAGCACTTAAGCCGCTGCACAGCACCTCGTCCATAGCCGCATGCGAGAATTTTGTTCAAGTCCAACCATTTCGCATGCTGCACAGCAAACAGGCGGCGCACCATGACCACGCGTCAAGCATCGCGGGTCGGGCCGAAAACGGCCTCGAAGGCGGCGCGCAGCTGCGCGTCGACCTCGGGCATCGTCACGGGCAGCCCGAGATCGACGAGGCTCGTGACGCCGTGTTCCGACACCCCGCAGGGCACGATGCCCGAAAAATGGGAGAGGTCCGGCTCGACGTTGATCGAGATGCCGTGGAACGTCGTCCAGCGCCGCACGCGGATGCCGATCGCCGCGATCTTGTCCTCCGCGCCCGCACCCTTCGAGGGCCGGCGCACCCACACGCCGACGCGATCCTCGCGCCGCTCGCCGCGCACGTTGAAGGCGTCGAGCGTCAGGATGATCCATTCCTCGAGGGCCGAGACGAAAGCGCGCACGTCCGGCTCCCGCCGCTTCAGGTCGAGCATGACGTAGGCCACCCGCTGCCCCGGGCCGTGATAGGTGTATTGGCCGCCGCGGCCGGTCCGGAACACGGGGAAGCGATCGGGCTCGACGAGGTCCGCCTCCCGCGCCGACGTGCCGGCGGTGTAGAGCGGGGGATGCTCGAGGAGCCAGACGAGCTCGTCCGCCGTCCCCTCCGCGATCGCGGCCGCGCGCGCTTCCATCTGCGCGAGCGCCTCCTCGTAGGGCACGAGCGCGTCGGTGACGCGCCAGGCGACCGGCGGCGCGCCCTCCCGCGCGGGCATGCGGCGCACGAGCGCCCCGCGGCCGTTAACGCCTCGTTCACCCTGTTCGGCGAGGTTGGTCATCGCTTCACCGTCGTCCCCGTTCGACGTCCGCCGCATCATGTCGAGGAGTTCGCGTCGCGTGTCCAGCCTGGAAGGCCTCTTCGTCGACCTCACCATCGTGCTCGGGCGCACCCGCATGCCGGTCCACATGCTCCTGCGCATGGGCCGCGGCGCCGTGATCGAGCTCGACGAGGGCGACGTCGACACGGTCGAGATCCTCGCCAACGATCACCCGATCGCCCGCGGCCAGGTGGTCGTCACCGGCACGCGCATCCAGGTCGAGATCACCGAGATCATCCCCAAGCCCGAGATCGTGCGCGACCCGGGCGTCTCGATCGGCGACAGCCTCGCCGTGCGCGAGGCCATCCTCGAAGGCGAGCCGGCCGGCCGCTGAGGCGGCATATCGTGCATGCATTCGACGAAACCGGAGCGACCGCTCTCCTTCCCCTCAGGGGAAGGTGGCTCCGACCCCGAACAGGGGTCGGAGACGGATGGGGTCTTTCGCTCCGAAGGAGCGAAGGGGCGTCGAGAGCCGCCGTACGTAAGGAGCTCTACGACCACGCCCCTTCGCCGCTGCCGCGGCGAATGACCCCATCCGACCCGTCGGCTTCGCCGCCGGGCCACCTTCCCCTGAGGGGA
>NZ_JBKBQG010000073.1:0-10534 GCF_046292825.1 Salinarimonas sp.
AGCGCGTCGTCGGCCTGGGCCTGCGCGGCGGCGGCGGCCGAGCGCGCGTCGTCGGCGGCGGAGCCCGCCGTCGCGGCGGCGCCGCGGGCGGTCTCGATCGCCTGGCCGAGCTCGGCATAGGCGCGCTCCATGGCGGCCGAGATGCGCTGGCCGACCTCCTCGCCCATGGCCTGACCAAAAGCGTTCTCGAGGGCGGCGAGGCGCTCGTCCAGCGCCGAGAGGGCGGGCGCGGGATCCTGCGGGATCTCGGGGATCTCCGGAACCTCCGGGGGCGGCGGCAGGGCTTCGAGCTGGGCGCTCGCCTGCGCGGCGGCGTTCTCGGCCTCCTCGGCGCGGGCCTCGGCCTGCTCCGCGCGCGATTCGGCCTGCGCGACGCGCGCCTCGGCCGCCGCGATCCGCTCCTCGATGGGGGCAGGCACCCCGGCCGGGCCGCGGAAGAAGGCGTCGTAGGCCACGAGCGCACCGCCGACGAGGAGCGCGGCGACGAGCGCCGCGGCGATCGCGCCGCTCCCGCCGCGGGCGGGCTCGCTCGCGCGCGCCGGCGGCTGCTGCGGCTGCTGCGGCTGCGCGTCCGCCCGAGCGGGGCTCGCCTCGGGCGCGGCGGCGGGGCCGCGGGCGGCGATGCCGGGGGTGGTGCGCCGAGGATCGGCGGAGGCGGTCGGCGTCGGGGAGGGCGCGTCCGTCGTCGCTGCGGCGGGCGTCGCTGCGGCGGGCGTCTCGGGCGACGCGGCGGCGGGAGCCGCGGCGGCTGGCGCGGCATCCATCGTCGGCCGTGCGACGTCGGTGACGATCACGGTGTTGGGCACGGGCTTGTCGGCGGGGGCGGGCGCCGCGGCCTCGGAGACGCCCTCGGGAGAGGGGCTTTCCGCACCGTCGCGTCCGGCTCTGGATTTCGGGGTCTTCGTCACGGCATCCTTTCCCGAGCTCGGCTCTGTCGTCCTCGTCTACACCGGTCGCGCCCGCCGCGACAGGTCAACCTTGGCATTGATCAACGCCCGATCCCTCATCTTGCTCCAAAGGCCACGCTCGCGGCGTCCGCAAAAGTGCTGAGGAGCGCGGTTTCCCGCGGCTCCTGCGCCACGAGCACCCGCCCGGCCCCCGCCCGCCTGAGCGGATCTGCCGCATCTTCCGAGATCGCGGCGTGGAGGAGACGCAGGAACTCACCTTCCACGCCGCCGGTCCTGGCCGCCTCCAGCGCGAGCGCGACAGAGCGTCGCGAGTAATGCAGCGCACCCTGGAGCGTGTCTTGCGCGAGCGCGTCCCGCACCCGCGCCTCGAGCGGCCGCGCCTGCGCCCGGTACGCGCACCAGGGGACGACGCGCAGGCCCGCGGCGGCGAGGCTCGCGCCGGGTTCGTCCTTGCGATCCTCTCCCGCGACGTGCAGGAGCCGCGCGCCCGCAGGCAGGCTCTCGCGCACGAGGCCCGAGAGCGCCAGCGCGTCCCCGTCCGCGCTGCGCGCGTCGGGAAAGCCGGCTTCGGTCATGGCCTGCGCGCTCGCCGCCCCGACCGTGAAAACGGGCAGCGCGCGCATTTCATCCGGCAGAGCGGCGAGAAAAGGCGCGGCGCGGGCGCTCGTGACGAGGAGCGCGTCGAAGCCGCCCTCCGGCGGCGGCTCGCCGGTCGCGACGATGCGGGTGAGCGGCGCGACCACCGGATCGAATCCGAGCGCGACGAGGCGCGCGGCGGTGCGCGCGGCCTCGGGCTCCGCCCGCAGGACGAGGACGCGCGGCGGGGCCGCTCGCGCCGTCATGGGAGCCGCCCGGTCACGATCCGAAGAAGCCGATCGGCAGCCGCCCCTTCACGTCGCGTCCGATCTCCGCGCCGAGCCGTACGGCGTCCGCGACCGGCGCCTCGCCCTCGCCCTCCACGCTCTGCGAGCCGTCGGGGCGCAGGACGAGCCCCGTGAAGCGGACCCGCCCGCCCTCGATCGTGGCGTGGCCGGCGATCGGCGTGCGGCAGGAGCCGTCGAGCACCGCGAGGAAGGCGCGCTCGCAGGCGACCGCCGTCGAGGTCTGCGGATGGCAGATCGCGGCTGCGGCCTCGCGGGCCCGCTCGTCGCCCGTGCGCACCACGATCGCGATCGCGCCCTGCGCCACGGCGGGGAGGAACTCCTCCGTCTCGAGCACCGCGGTCGCGTGATGGGAGAGCCCGAGCCGGTTGAGGCCGGCGATGGCGAGGAGCGTCGCGCCGTATTCCCCCGCCTCGATCTTGGCGAGCCGCGTGCCGACATTGCCGCGCATCAACGTGACTTCGAGATCCGGCCGCAGGCGGCGCACCATGGCCTGCCGGCGCAGCGAGGCGGAGCCGACGATGGTGCCCGCAGGCATCTGCGCGAAACTCCCGCCCGCCCGCGAGATCAGCGCGTCGCGCACGTCCTCGCGCGGCAGGAAGCCGGCGAGATGCAGACCCTCGGGCAGATCGTTCGGCAGATCCTTGCCGGAATGCACGGTGATATCGACGCGTCCCTCGAGCTGGGCGGCGTCGATCTCCTTCGTGAACAGGCCCTTGCCGCCGGCTTCCGAGAGCGCGCGATCCTGGATCATGTCGCCCGTCGTCTTGATGACCTCGAGCGGCAGATCCTCGATCGCGTGCCCCAGCCCCTCGGAGAGGCGTCTCTGGGTCTCGTGCGCCTGGGCGAGGGCGAGCGGGCTGCCGCGCGTGCCGATGACGAAGGTCGGCTTTTTTGTCATGTCCGCGTCCGATTCTCCGAATGCCGCGCGTTCACTTCCGCGCGAGGGGCGACTATAGGTCTTGCCGCGCGGCTTCTCAAAGTCGGGAAGACGCCGCATCGGCAAGGGGACGAGGCGACCATGCGGGTCATCGGGATCGAGACCACCTGCGACGAGACGGCGGCGGCGATCGTCGCGACCTCCGAGGACGGGCGCGGCACGATTCTCGCCGACGAGGTTCTGTCCCAGATCGCCGAGCATGCGGCTTATGGCGGCGTCGTGCCCGAGATCGCCGCGCGCGCCCATGTCGAGGTGGTCGATCGCCTCGTCGCCCGGGCGCTCGCCAAAGCGGGGCTCGAATTGGCCGATCTCGACGGCATCGCGGCCGCGGCGGGGCCGGGGCTGATCGGCGGGGTGATCGTCGGGCTCACGGCCGCGAAGGCGCTCGCGCTCGTCTCGGGCAAGCCGCTTCTCGCCGTGAACCACCTCGAGGGCCACGCGCTCACCGCGCGGCTGACCGACGGCGTGCAATTCCCCTACCTCCTCCTCCTCGTATCCGGCGGGCACACGCAGCTCCTCGCGGTGCGCGGGGTCGGCGATTACGTGCGCCTCGGCGGCACGATCGACGACGCGATCGGCGAGGCCTTCGACAAGGTCGCGAAACTCCTCGGCCTGCCCTATCCCGGCGGTCCGCAGGTGGAGCTCGCGGCGAAGGCGGGCGATCCGGAGCGCTTCGCGCTGCCGCGGCCGATGCTCGGGCGCCCGCAGGCCGACTTCTCGCTGTCGGGCTTGAAGACGGCGGTGCGGCTCGAGGCCGAGCGGATCGCGCCGCTCTCCGAGCAGGACATCGCGGATCTGTGCGCGAGCTTCCAGAACGCGGTGGTGGACGTCGTCGTCGACCGCACCCGCGTGGCGCTGCGCGCCTTCCAGGAGATCGCCCCGCGGCCGAGCGCGCTCGTCGTCGCCGGCGGCGTCGCGGCGAACGGGGCCCTGCGGCGCGGGCTGCAGCGGCTCGCGACCGAATCGGGCTTGCGCCTCGTCGCCCCGCCGCTCGAATTGTGCGGCGACAACGGCGCCATGATCGCTTGGGCGGGCATCGAGCGGTTGCGCCTCGGCCTCACGGACGGGCTCGACGCGCCGGCGCGGGCGCGCTGGCCGCTCGGCACCCCCTTCGCCGAGGCGAACGTGGCCGCTTCGGAGAGCGTGGCGGCGCAGAGCGTCGTCGACGAGGCCGCGCCGTGAGCGCGCCGCTCGCCGTCGTCGGCGCGGGCGCCTGGGGCACCGCGCTCGCCAACGCCGCCGCGATCGCGGGAGAGGACGTCCTGCTCTGGGGGCGGGACCCCGACCACATCGCCGCCATGGCCCGCGACCGCGAGAACGCCCGCCATTTCCCCGGCGTGCCGCTCGAAGGCCGGGTGCGCGTCACGAGCGCGCTCATGGACCTGTCCGCCTGCGACGCCGCCCTCCTCGTCACCCCCGCCCAGAGCGCGCGCGAGATGACGGAGGCCTTGGCGCTCGTCCTGGCCACCGACGCGCCCCTCGTGATCTGCGCCAAGGGCATCGAGCGCGCGACGGGCTTCTTCCTCTCCGACGTCGTCGCCGATCTGCGCCCGGGCGCGCCCGTCGCGGCGCTCTCGGGTCCGAGCTTCGCCGACGATGTCGCCCGCGGCCTCCCCACCGCCGTGACGCTCGCCTGCCCGGACGGCGCGCGCGCCGCCGCGCTCGCCGCGCGGCTCTCGGGACGGACGTTCCGGGTCTATCATTCGAGCGATCTGCGCGGGGTCGAGATCGGCGGGGCGGCGAAGAACGTGCTCGCGATCGCCTGCGGCGCCGCCATCGGCCGTGGCCTCGGCGAGAGCGCCAAGGCGGCGCTCACCGCGCGCGGCTTCTCCGAATTGATGCGCTTCGCCCGCGCCTTCGGCGGTCGGCCCGAGACGCTGATGGGGCTCTCCGGGCTCGGCGACGTGGTGCTCACCTGCGGCTCGGCGCAATCGCGCAACTTCGCCTTCGGCGAGCGGCTGGGCCGCGGCGCGAGCGTGTTCGAGGCGGCGGGCGGCAGGCTCGTCGAGGGCGTCTTCACCGCCCAGGCGCTCGTCTCGATGGCGGGCGCGCGCGGCATCGAAATGCCGATCGCCGCCGCGGTGGAGGCGCTCGTGTCGGGGCGGATCGACCTCGACGCGGCGCTCGAGCAGCTGATGACGCGGCCCTTGAAGGCCGAGGACTAGGGCATCATCCCAACGAGGGGCACGAAGCGAGGGGGCAGAAGGCATGGCGTATTGGCTCTTCAAGTCGGAGCCCGACGTGTGGTCGTGGGACGCGCAGGTCGCGGCGGGCGAGGCCGGGACGCATTGGAACGGCGTGCGCAACCACCTCGCCAGGAAGCACCTCATGGCGATGAAGCGCGGCGAGCGCGGCTTCTTCTATCATTCGAACGAGGGCAAGGCGGTGGTCGGCATCGTCGAGGTGATCCGCGAATATTACCCGGACCACACCGACGAGAGCGGCCGCTTCGGCATGGTCGACGTCAAGGCCGTCGAGGCGCTGCCGCACCCTGTGACGCTCGACGCGATCAAGGCGGAATCCGCGCTCGCGCAGATGGTGCTCGTCAACAATTCGAGACTCTCGGTGCAGCCGGTGACCGACGAGGAATGGGCGCTCGTGCGCAAGATGGGCGGTCTGTGAGGGAGAATCCCTCCCCGTAGGGGAGGGTGGACTTTCGAGCGCGTGCGAGAAAGGCCGGGTGGGGCCCGACGCTTGGAGAATTATCTCCACCCGGGCCCCACCCGACCCCTGTCGCTGGCGCTCCAGGGGCCACCCTCCCCTACGGGGCTACGCGATTCACACATCGTGATCTGCGGGTCGCAAGACAAAGGACAAGGCGCCGCCGCTCTCCTTCCCCTCAGGGGAAGGTGGCCCGGCGCCGAAGGCGGCGGGTCGGATGGGGTTTTTCGCAGCGAAGCTGCGAAGGGGCGTCGTCGTAGAGCGCCTTACGTTAGGAGAAGCTCAACACCCCTTCGCTCCTTCGGAGCGAAAGACCCCATCCGTCTCCGACCCCTATTCGGGGTCGGAGCCACCTTCCCCTGAGGGGAAGGAAAGCGGCCGCGCCGTTTCCGCCGAACGCATGCACGAACGCCGATATGTGCACTCCGTAGCCTGCGTAGGGGAGGGTGGACTTTCGAGCGCGTGCGAGAAAGGCCGGGTGGGGCCCGACGCTTGGAGAATTATCTCCACCCGGGCCCCACCCGACCCCTGTCGCTGACGCTCCAGGGGCCACCCTCCCCTCCGGGGAGGGAGCGCCCGTCTCCCACGCTTTCCCCTCGAATTCCTGTCCCGAAGCGCTAATCTCCGCCCCCGTCGAAGCCGCGACTGACCCCCGAGGCGCCTCATGGCCCGCAAGCCCGTCTCCTATGCCGATCTCGAGCCCGCCGAACTGACGCAACGTCAGGCGAAGAACGAGCACGCCCGGCTGACCGAGGCGATCGCCGCCCACGACGTCGCCTATTTCCAGGAGGACGCGCCGACCATTCCCGACGCCGAGTATGATGCCCTGCGTCGGCGGCGCGCGGCGATCGAGGAGCGGTTTCCGGAACTGACCGGTGCCGCCTCCGAGGCGGTCGGCGCGAAGCCGGCGGAGAAATTCGCCAAGGTGCGCCACCGCGTGCCGATGCTCTCCCTCGACAATGCCTTCTCCGACGAGGAGGTGGGCGAGTTCGTCGCCCGCGTGCGCCGTTTCCTGAACCTTTCCGACACGCCGGTCTTCACCGCCGAGCCCAAGATCGACGGGCTCTCCCTGTCGCTCCTCTATCGCGACGGGGCGCTCGTCACGGCCGCGACGCGGGGGGACGGGGCGGAGGGGGAGGACGTCACCGCCAATGCGCGCACCGTCGGCGACATCCCGCAGACGATCCCCGCCTCGGGCGAGATCGAGGTGCGCGGCGAGATCTACCTGTCGCACGCGAATTTCGCCGCAATCAACGCGCGCCAGGCGGAGGCCGGCAAGCCGCTCTTCGCCAATCCGCGCAACGCGGCGGCGGGCTCGCTGCGCCAGCTCGATTCGCGCATCACCGCCTCGCGCCCGCTCGAATTCTTCGCCTATGCCTGGGGCCACATGGACGCGCGGCCGGCGCCGACGCAATTCGAGACCGTCGCGCATTTCCGCGATTGGGGGTTTCGAACGAACCCGCTGATGCGCCGCTGCGCGAGCCTCGAGGAGATGCTCGCCCATTACCGGGCGATCGCGCAGGACCGCGCCGCGCTCGGCTACGACATCGACGGCGTCGTCTACAAGGTGGACGACCTCGCGCTGCAGGAGCGGCTCGGCTTCGTCTCGCGCGCGCCGCGCTGGGCGATCGCGCACAAATTCCCGCCGCAGGAGGCCTTCACGATCGTGGAGGACATCGAGATCTATGTCGGCCGCACGGGCTCGTTGAACCCGGTCGCGCGCCTGCGGCCCGTGACGGTCGGCGGCGTCGTCGTCTCGAACGCGACGCTGCACAACGAGGACTACATAAGAGGCATCGGCGGGAACGGCGAGACGATCCGCGAGGGGCGCGACATCAGGGTCGGCGACACGGTCGTCGTCTACAGGGCGGGCGACGTCATCCCCAAGGTGATGGACGTCGTGGTCGACAAGCGGCCCGCCGACGCCAAGCCCTACGAATTCCCCACCGTATGCCCCGCCTGCGGCAGCCATGCGGTGCGCGAGGTCAATCCGCGCACGGGCAAGGAGGACGCGGTGCGCCGCTGCACCGGCGGGCTGATCTGCCCGGCGCAGGCCGTCGAGCGGCTCAAGCACTTCGTCTCGCGCAATGCGATGGACATCGAAGGGTTGGGCGCCGAGCGGATCGAGGAGCTCTACGAGATCGGCCTCGTGCGCGCCCCGCAGGACATCTTCACGTTGGAGCGCCGCAATGCCGAGCGCCTCGAGCGGCTGGAGGCCCGCGAGGGCTGGGGCGCGCTCAGCGTGCGCAACCTGTTCGCGGCGATCGCGGCGCGGCGGGCGGTGGAACTCAACCGGCTGATCTTCGGGCTCGGCATCCCCCATGTCGGCGAGACCGGAGCGAAGCTGCTGGCGCGCCATTTCGGCGGCTTCGAGGCCCTGCGCGAGGCGGCCCTTCGCGCCGCGGGCGGGGATGCGGAGGCGCGCGCGGAATTCATCAACATCCACGGCATCGGCGTCGTCGTCGCGGATGCGGTGATCGAGTTCTTCCGCGAGCCTCACAATGAAGAGATGCTCGACGCGCTGCTGCAGGAGGTCTCGCCCCAGCCGTTTGAGGCGATCGCCGCGACGGACAGCCCCGTCGCCGGCAAGACGGTGGTGTTCACGGGCTCGCTCGAGCGGATGACGCGCGACGAGGCCAAGGCCATGGCCGAGCGGCTCGGCGCCAAGGTCGCCGGCTCGGTGTCGAAGAAGACGGACATCGTGGTCGCGGGGCCGGGCGCCGGCTCGAAGCTCGACAAGGCGCGGGAATTCGGGGTCGAGATCATGGACGAGGAGGGCTGGCTCGCGCTCGTCGGGCGGTGACGGGCCGTTCAGTTCGCGTTCAAGTGCAAGGGCTTAACCGCCTTTCGAGCGCGGCGCACCGCCGCGCGTCCAGGCCCCCGTCACGAAAGAGAACGCCAAGAAATGGCCTCCACCCGCACCAAGTCCGTCGCCCTCGGCGCCGCCGTCCTCGTCGCCGCCACCGCGCTCGTTCCCGCCCCCGCGCTCGCCCACGATTGGCGGCGCGATCACCACCGCTACGAGCGCGTCGCACCCCATCCGGTTCCGGCCCGCCGCCACGACGGCGGAGCGCTCGCGCTCGGCATCGTCGGCGGTCTCGCGCTCGGCGCGATCGCCGGCGCGGCCATCGCGAGCCCCGGCCCCGTCCGCGTCGCCCCGAGCGTCGGCGTCCATGTCGGCGCGCGCTTCGCCCCCGTCTGCGAGACGGTCCTCACCCGCGGCTACGACCGCTGGGGCAACCGCGTGATCTTCCGCGAGCGCGTCTGCTGGTAAAGCGAAGGTCCCCGCCGGACCCGGGACCCGAAACCTCGACGACACGTCCGAGCGCGCATGTCGCGCTCGGCTCGCACCCTCGGAGGAGCGTCGGTGAAGCGCAGCCTACAGGCTGCGACCGACGCCGTCCTGCGTATGGGCCCCGGATCGCCCTCCAGCGTCCGGGATGGCAACCAATGAATGCACTTCACCTCACCCGCCGAAGCGGCGGGCGACGGCGCGGGTGAGGCGCTCGCCTTCGTCGAGATAGCCGGCGATGGCGCGCTCAGCGGCCGGCGTGCAGATCCGGTAGGTCAGCGCGAAGGCGCGAAAACCGCGATTGTAGGCGCCCGCGAGCCGCTCGCCGCGCGCGCCGCCCTCGGCCTCGATCAGGCGCTGCATGCGCGCCGGCCATTCGGGCGCGTCGGGCGCCTCGCACAGATCGCGCAGGAAGGCGAGCGCGCCCATCACTTCCGCGAGCCGCAACAGCTCCGGCTCCCAGGCGGGGGCGGGCGTGACGATTTCGGCCGGGGCGTCCTGCGCGGACGCGGGCGGTGCGGTCGCGAGGAGGGCGGCCGCGAGGAGCGCCGAACCGATCCGCCTCATCGCGCGCCCTCCGCCATCGCGAGCGCGGCGCGCGCGATCTCGGCGAGATGGGGCGTCGTCGGCAGGTGCTCCATCTGCGCGAGATCGACCCAGCGCACCGCCTTCGCGGGCCCGATCGCGGCCTCGCCGGAGACCCATTGCGCGGCATGCGACACGATCACGAAATGGGCGGCGACCCGTCCCTCGTCGTCGCGCTCGATCACCTCCACCGGGCGCACCACCCCGATCACCCGAGCCCTCACGCCGACCTCCTCGGCGAGCTCCCGCAGGGCCGCCTCGGCGAGCGTCTCGCCGGGCTCGACGAGACCGCCGGGCAGGGTGAAGAGATCCGCCATCGGCGGGCGCGCACGCGCGGCGACGAGCACCCGGCCGTCGCGGACGACGGCGACGCTCGAGGCGAGGAAGGGGCGGGAGGGGTAGGAGCGATCGGGATCCACGAACAGACTTGTGACAAACCGCGACCCCCGATTCAAGCGAGCATGCGTGCGGGCGGGCACCCGAGCCGGTGCGACAACGCCGCAGGCGGTGTCTTCCGTTCCCGCCCCGCCTCTCGACGCGACGCGCGATCTTTGCCACTCTCGAGAGGCGGGGGCGCGAAGAGGGGAGGGCGGTGATGGCCGCGCCGCGCACGCTCGTCGTCTTCTACAGCCGCACCGGAACGACCGCCCGCGTCGCCGTCCAGCTCGCGGACGCGCTCAAGGCGGATCTCGTCGAGCTGCGCTCGCGGACGTCCTTCGGCGGGCTCTTCGGCCTCTTGCGGGCGATCTGGCTCGCACGGGCCAAGAAGGGAGCGCCGGTCGAGAGATTGCCGGTCGATCCCGCCGATTACGACCTCGTCGTCGTCGGCACCCCGATCTGGGCGAGCCACATCGCGCCTCCGGTCCGCGGCTTCCTCGAGGAGAACAAGGGCCGGATACGCGATTACGCCTGCTTCTATACCTGCCTCGGCACCGGCGCTCCCGAAGCCGGCGAGGACATGGCCCGCATCATGGGCCCCTCCCCGCGCGCCGTGCTCGATCTCGGCCGGCGCGAAGGGGAGGGGGCGGTCGGCGAGGCGCGGATCGCGACGTATTTGAGGGAATTGGGGCTGGCGGAGGGCTTGCGGCACAATCCCTCCCCGTAGGGGAGGGTGGCCTCGGAGCGCAGCGAACGAGGTCGGGTGGGGCCCGACGTTCGTGGATTATTCTCCACCCGGGCCCCACCCGGCCTTTCTCGGCTCCGCCTCGAAAGTCCACCCTCCCCTCCGGGGAGGGATGGGCGCGCACGATCCCTCCCCGTAGGGGAG
>NZ_JBKBQG010000074.1:0-10126 GCF_046292825.1 Salinarimonas sp.
GATGGGCGCGAATCCCTCCCCGTAGGGGAGGGTGGCCTCCAAGGCGAAGCCGAAGGAGGTCGGGTGGGGCCCGACGCTCGCAGTCTATCCACCACCCGGGCCCCACCCGGCCGGGCTCGCTGCGCGCGCCCGTCCACCCTCCCCTGCGGGGAGGGATGGGCGCGAATCCCTCCCCGCAGGGGAGGGTGGCCTCCGGAGCGAAGCGACGGAGGTCGGGTGGGGCCCGACGCTTGGCGATCAATCACCACCCGGGCCCCACCCGGCCGGGCTCGCTCCGCGCGCCCGTCCACCCTCCCCTACGGGGAGGGATGAAGACGTCGCACGGAAACGCGGTTGTCGTGGTAGGCGGTGCCGCCGAAGGGGGCCACCTGGTCGGCGCCGGTGAGCGTGTTGATGCCGCGCCCGTCCGGATAGGCGGCGTTCGGCCAGATGCTCTCGGCGATCAGCACGCCGCGCCGCACGCCCTCGAAAAGCCGCGCGCGGATGAGCACGCGCCCGCGATCGTTCTCGAGCGCCACCCAATCGTCCTCCGCGATGCCGAGCGCTGCCGCGTCCACCGGGTGGATCATCACCGTCGGGTAGCCTTCCTTCTCGCGCGAGGTCGGCATCTCGGTGAAGGTCGAGTTCAGGAAATGCCGCGCGGGGCTCGTCGCGAGGCGGAAGGGGTGCGCGTCCGTCCCCTCCTCCGTCACCGCCCAGTGATCGGGCAGCGCCGGCATCGCCTCGTGCGGGCCCATCGGACCGGCGCTCGGGGCGGGAGTGCGGGTCCAATCCGGCTTGAAGCGGAACTTGCCGTCGGGCCAGGCGAAGCCGTCGAGGTAGTGCGCGGTGCGGAAATCGGGCTGCGCGTCGATCCACTTGCCCGCCTCGAGGCTCGCGAGATCGCCCCAGCCGGAGGCCTTCAGCGTCGCGTCGATGATCTCGCGCGGGCTCATGGCGAAGCCCGGGTGATCCGCGCCGAGGCGACGGGCGAGTTCCACGATCAGGTCGTGGTTCGAGCGACACTCGCCCGGCGGCTCGACGACCTTCGCCCCGAGCTGGATGTGCTGGTGGCCGCCGCCCTGGTAGACGTCGTCGTGCTCGAGGAACATCGTCGCGGGCAGGACGACGTCGGCATAGGCCGCGGTCTCGGTCATGAAATGCTCGTGGACGACGGTGAACAGGTCCTCGCGCGCGAAACCCGCCTTGACGCGCTCCTGCTCGGGCGCGACCGAGACCGGGTTCGTGTTCTGGATCAGCATCGCCGTCACCGGCGGGCCTTGGAGGAGCGCCTGCGCATCCCCCGTCAGCACGCGGCCGATCTGCGATTGGTTGAGCTGGCGCACGCTCGGATCGCGCAGGTCGTGGGCCTCGATCAGCCCCTTGTCCCAATGATAGATCGCGCCGTTGTTGTGGAAGGCGCCCCCGCCTTCGTATTGGAACGCGCCCGTCGCCACCGCGATCGAAGCCGCGGCATGCATGTTGACGGTGCCGTTGCGGCTTCTCGAGAAACCGTAGCCGAGGCGGAAGAAGGTGCGCTTCCTCTCGCCGACGAGCCGGGCGAAGGCCTCGATCTCCTCGGCCGGGATGCCGGTGATCGCCTCCGCCCAGGCCGGACCGCGGCTCGCGAGATGCGCCTCGAGCTCGCCCGGACAATCCGCATAGCGCGCGAGATAATCGCGATCCGCGTAGCCGTCGCGGAAGAGGACGTGCATCACCGCGCAGGCGAGCGCGCCGTCGGTCCCCGGACGCAGTACCAGCTTGACGTCGGCCTGCTTCATCGAGGCCGTCTCGTAGACGTCGACGACGACGATCTTCGCCCCGCGCTCCTTGCGGGCGCGCATCGCGTGGGTCATCACGTTGACCTGGGTGTGGACCGGGTTCGTCCCCCAGATGACCACGCAATCGGACTTCGCCATCTCGCGCGGATCGGGCCCGGCGAGACGGCCGGTGCCGGCGATGTAGCCCGTCCAGGCCATGTTCGTGCAGAAGGTCGCGAACATGCCGGAATATTTCTTCGCGTGACGCAGCCGGTTGATGCCGTCGCGCATCACGAGGCCCATCGTGCCGGCGTAATAATAGGGCCAGACCGCCTGCGGCCCGTGCGCGGCCTCGGCCGCGAGGAAGCGCCCGGCGATCCGGTCGAGCGCCTCGTCCCAGCTCGCGCGGCGGAACTGCCGTGTGCCCTTCGGCCCGGTGCGGATCAGCGGGTGGACGAGCCTGTCGGGATGATGGATGCGCTCGGCATAGCGCGCGACTTTCGCGCAGATCACGCCCGCGGTGTAGCTGTGGGCCGGATCGCCGTAGACGCGCCCGATCGTGCGCTCGTCGAGAATCTCGACCTCGAGCGCGCAGGTCGAGGGGCAATCGTGCGGGCAGACCGACGAGCGGCGGGGAATGGGCGTGCGGGCGTTCATGGGAAAGTGATGCCAGAACCGCGCGCGCGTGTCATCAAGGCTCGATGGCGCTCCGGAAGGCGGCGATCGCGGCGGGCATCTAGTGATGCAGGAGCCGCGCGGCGGCGACCGCGGGTGCCGCGCGCTCCGAAGCGAAATCGTCGTAGGTCTTGCGGGCGACGTGACGGAAGCGGCGGGTCTCGTCGACGGCATCGGCAAAAGCGGGGCCGAGGATCGGCGCCGTGCTCCGCGCTCGCAAGAGGCGGATACGCTCGAGCGCGCTCTCGAGCGAGGTGTGGCCGGCCTGCATCGCCTGCATGAAGGCCATCCGGTTCTTGTAGGAGGCGAGGTCCTCGCCGGAGAGCCCCCCTTGCGCGAAGATCTCGACGGCGCGACCGAGATGACGCACGCACGAGGCGACGTCCTCGTCGATCTCGATCCAGCGCGCGTCGCTCACGACACCTCCTCCGAATGACTTCGCTCGGCGAGCGCCCTCACGCCATCCCGAGCGCCTGCATGTACAGCTCCAGAATCGCCTCCTGCTCCTGGCGCTCGGAATGGTCCTGCTTGCGCAGCTTGATGATCTGGCGGACGGCCTTGGCGTCGAAGCCGCGGCCCTTGAGCTCGGCGAAGACGTCCTTGATGTCGGACTGGATGCCGGCCTTCTCCTCCTCGAGGCGCTCGATGCGCTCGATGAACTGGCGGAGCTCGTCGGCGGCGACCCCCGAATCGGCGACGTCAGCGACCATGGTGTTCGACCTCGTTTGCGGCTGATGGCGCGCGCGGACATGGCGCGCGAAGGAACGTGGCCGGATGCGATAGGCGATCGCGCGCGCCCCGGCAAGACCCTCGACGCCGCTGTCCACGAAAGACCCGCGGGAGCCCCGCGCCCCCTCAATGGGCCGGCTTGTTGGCCTCGAAGGCGGCCTGCTGCTCGGGAGTCGCCTCCGCCTGGTGGCGCGCCTTCCAGGCCTCGTAGGGCATGCCGTAGACGGCCTCGCGCGCCTCGTCCTTCGTGAGCCCGAGGCCCTGCGCGTCGGCGGCGTCCTTGAGCCAGTTCGAGAGGCAGTTCCGGCAGAAGCCGGACTGGTTCATCATGTCGATGTTCTGCACGTCGGTGCGCGCGCGCAGATGCGCCACGAGCCGGCGGAAGGCCGCGGCCTCGAGCGCGTTGCGGGTGTTCTCGTCCAGGTCTTCGAAACGCATGGCCTGCGATCTCCATGGGAATGGCAGCCTCGCGGGCCAAGATGGCGGATGACCCGGGCCGTGAAAAGGCGTAAACGCGGGAGCACGACGTCGCGACCGCGCCACCCCCGGAGCCGTGTCATGATCGAGACCGCGCGCGCGCCGCGCAGAGCCGCGCTCGAGCGCATCTTCGCCGCCGCCGTCGCGCGCGCGCAGCCGCAGACCTGCCTGCCGCCCCATCTGCCCCCGCCGCCCGCTCGCGGCCGCGTCCTCGTCCTCGCCGCCGGCAAGGCTGGGGCGAGCATGGCCGCGACCGCCGCGGCGCATTATCGCGCGCTGGGGCTCGGGCCCGATCGGCTCGGCGGGATCGCGGTCGCCCGGCACGGCTACGGTTGCCCGGCCGATCCGATCCGCGTCGTCGAGGCCGGTCACCCGATGCCGGACGAGGCGGGGCTCGCCGCGACCCGCGAGGTGCTGGCGCTCGCCGACGGCGCGGGCGGCGACGACCTCGTCCTCGTCCTCGTCTCCGGCGGCGGCTCCGCCAATTGGACCGCGCCCCTGCCCGGCCTCGCGCTCGCCGAGAAGCAGGCGATCACGCGGGCGCTGATGCGGGCGGGCGCGCGCATCGACGAGCTCAATTGCGTGCGCAAGCATCTCTCGGCGATCAAGGGCGGCCGGCTCGCGGCGCGCGCGGCACCGGCGCGGATCGTCACGCTCGCGATCTCGGACGTGCCCCACGACGATCCGGCCGTGATCGCCTCGGGGCCGACCGTCCCCGATCCGACCACGCTCGCGGACGCCCGCGCCGTCCTCGCGCGCTACGGCGTCGCGCTGCCCGACGCGGCCCGCGCCCTCCTCGCCGATCCCGCGAACGAGACGCCCAAGCCCGGCGACGCGGTCTTCGCCGACGCCTCCCTCGTGATCGTCGCGCGACCAGCCGAGGCGATCGAGGCGGCGGCGCGGGCGGCACGCGAGGAGGGCTACGAACCGGTCGTCCTCGGTGCCGATCTCGAAGGCGAGGCGCGCCTCGTCGCCGCCGAGCACGCGCGGCTCGCGCGCGCGGCGAAGGAGGCCGGGCGCCGCTGCGCGATACTCTCGGGCGGCGAGCTGACCGTGAGCGTGACCGGCAACGGCCGCGGCGGGCCCAATCAGGAATACGCCCTCGCCCTCGCCCTGGCGCTCGACGGCGCCCCTGGCATCGCGGCGCTCGCCGGCGACACCGACGGCACGGACGGCGGCTCGGGCGCGGCGGACGACCCCGCCGGCGCCTTCGTCGACGAGACCACGCTCGCCCGCGCGCGCGCCGCCGGCCTCGACACCGCCGCGTTTTTATCGGACAACGATGCGACCTCCTTCTTCGAGATCCTGCGCGATCTCCACGCCCCCGGACCGACCCGCACCAACGTCAATGATTGTCGCATCATCCTGGTGGACTGAGCATTCCCGCCGCACGAGCCTCGTCCTCGCCGTCCTCGCCGGTCTCGCGACGGGGCTCTCGGCGAGCCCGGCTGCGGCCGATCTGCGGCTGTGCAACATGACCGGCTCGCGGGTCGGCGTCGCGCTCGGACACCGCAACGACGAGGGCTGGGTGACGGAGGGTTGGTGGAACCTGCGTCCGCGCCAATGCGAGACGTTGCTGGAAGGCGCGCTGAGTTCACGCTTCTATTACGTCTTCGCGGTCGATTACGATCGCGGCGGCGAATGGGGCGGTCGGCATTATCTGTGCACGCGCGAGCGCGAGTTCACGATCGAGGGCTTCGAGGACTGCCTAGCCCGCGGCTACGACCGCAACGGCTTCTTCGAGGTGGATACAGGCGAACAACGAAGCTGGACGGTGCAGCTCACCGATCCGGCACGGCAGGGGGAGGCACTTCGATGACGCGCTCGCGGCGCACCAAGATCGTGGCGACGCTGGGACCCGCTTCGTCCACTCCGGAGACGATCCGGCGGCTGCACGAGGCAGGGGCCGACGTCTTCCGCATCAACATGAGCCACTTGCAGCGCGAGGGCCTGCGCGAGCGCGTGGCCATGATCCGCGCGATCGAAGAGGACGTGCGCCGGCCGATACCGATTCTCGTCGACCTCCAGGGCCCGAAGCTGCGCATCGGCACCTTCGCGGGCGACAAGGTCGAGATCGACACGGGCGGCGACTTCACGCTCGACGACGACACGGCGCCCGGCGACGCGACCCGCGTCCACCTGCCCCATCCCGAGATCCTCTCCGCGCTGGAGCCCGGCCATCAGATCCTGATCGACGACGGCAAGTTGCGGCTCGTCGTGGAGGAGGTCGAGACCGGGCGGCGGGCCCGCACGCGCGTCGCCGTTGGCGGCACGATCTCCAATCGCAAGGGCGTCTCGCTCCCCGACACGCCGCTCCCCGTCTCGGCGATGACGCCGAAGGACCGCTCCGACCTCGAGGCGGCGATGGAGATCGGCGTCGACTGGGTGGCGCTCTCCTTCGTGCAGCGCCCGGAGGACGTCGCCGAGGTCAAGAAGGTCACCCGCGGGCGTGCCCTCGTCCTCGCCAAGATCGAGAAGCCGCAGGCGCTCTCGCGGCTCGAGGAGATCATGGAGATTTCCGACGCGATCATGGTGGCGCGCGGCGATCTCGGCGTCGAGATGCCGCTCGAGCGCGTGCCGGGCCTGCAGAAGCGCATGACCCGCATGGCGCGCCGGCTCGGCAAGCCGGTGATCGTCGCGACCCAGATGCTCGAATCGATGATCGGCGCCCCCGTCCCCACCCGCGCGGAGGTGTCCGACGTCGCCACCGCCGTCTACGAGGGCGCGGATGCGGTGATGCTGTCGGCGGAGAGCGCGGCCGGACAATTCCCGATGGAATCCGTCGCGACCATGAACCGGATCGCCGAGGAGGTCGAGCAGGACAGCCTCTACTGGACGATCCTCGCCGCCCAGCAGGCGGAGCCCGAGGCGACCGGCTCGGACGCGATCGCGCACGCCGCCCACCGCATCGCCAACACGCTCGGCATCAACGTGATCTGCGCCTGGACCTCGTCGGGCGCGACCGCACTGCGCATCGCCCGCGAGCGGCCCAACGCCACCGTGATCGCGCTCACGCCCAACCGCGACACCGCGCGGCGCACCACGCTCGCCTGGGGCGTCCACCCGGTCGTCACCCGCGACGCCTATGACGTCGACGACATGACCTTCCGCGCCTGCAAGTTCGCGGTGCGCACGGGGCTCGCGAAGGTCGGCGAGCGCGTGGTGGTAGTGGCGGGCGTCCCCTTCGGCACGCCCGGCGCGACCAACATGGTGCGCATCGCCTTCATCACCCAGGAACACGCCGACGCTGCCTAATTCGCAAAATTGTGAGTTGCGCAGCATACTGCCGGAAGATATGCTCCCCCACCAACCTACAATGACTTGCGGGGGCACAATGTCAGGCGATCTGGAAGTTGAGGAGCACATCGTTTGGATGAGGCCAGCAGACGATGGCGGGAGCGGAGCGACAATGGCATCCGGCCCCATCCTTCATCGCTATGGTGAAGTCGGAATCGGTCTCGGTCCGGCGATGGCGGCGGGCGCACCGTTACCCGAGGACAAGCTGTCTCCGGAAGCGCTTGAGGGGCTGGGAGCGTTCAAGGTCCGAAACAGCAGTTCCTATGTCGAAGCCAAGCGTCGCCGGCCCTACCCGTCGGCGAGTTGGAGCGGGAACGATCAGCTGGCGGCGCTCGACCCGCCGATGCCGATGGATGCCGCGGGCTCACCCCTGGCGGCTGCTCCTCCGAAATTTCGCCTGTCGGGCACCATAGCCGTCGGCACCATTATCGTTCATACTTCTGGCTCGAGCTTCGAGATACCGCGCAGTGAGCAGGCGATGATCCTCGCCGACGTGCAGAACGGTCTTTCCTTCCTGGCCGCGGAGAGCCCGGCCAAGGACATCACGTTCGTGCATGACACCAAGGTGATCGATATTTCTACTCCGGCCGTGGGGACGAAGGGCTCATTCGAGGATGCCGAGGCGCCATGGCGAGATCAGGCTCTCTCGCGGATGAATTATTCCCCCGGCGCGCGCGGCGTGGCGGAATACGTGGCGGATCTACGCAGGCGGTTTCGCACTGAGTTGGCGTTCTGCGCCTTCTTCGTCGAGTATCCATTGTACCACTTCGCTTACGCGTACCCTGCCGCATCTTATCTCGTGATGGACATCAACGTCGGACCATGGACTGCCGCGAATCGCGACAGTGTCTACGCGCACGAGGTATGCCACCTGTTCGGCGCGCCGGACGAATATCTCGCGTCGCGATGCAACTGCGGTGGGTCCTGGGGAGTTTACCGCGTGCCCAACGTCAATTGTGAGCCGTGCGCGGTCGATCCTCAAGAATGCATTATGCGTAACAATGTTAAGCAGTTATGCACGGCAACGCGATATCACGTCGGCTATCGGGGGCTTCCGCCGTATTCGGGCGGTCGCCGACCTGCGACAGTTTGACGGCGAGTCCGACTGGAGAGATGAAGATGCAAGAGCTGGTTATCGTAGAAAGCGGTGCGGAGCGTCTAAAGCGCCGGCACGGCGTCCACATACTTCAGCAGCTGCCGCCCCACATCTATGTCGTCGATGCTGCCGCAGAAACGATCGAGGATTTAGGAAAGGAGCAGGGCACCTGGGTCCTGTCCGACGTCGATCCCAACGAGCTCGCGATCCTATCCGACGACGAGCGTCTCTTCATCGAAGCATGGCGCCGTCGGAGATCGACAGAGACCCGCGTTTTCGAGGGGATGAATTGGGGCGCCTTCGGCAAGGGGCCTTGACGAAGAGACTGGCGTGATCGTCTGAGCGCGGCAGCCGTGTGCGTGAGCACGGCGGCCGCGATCCTTTACGAACGTCAGGCGGCCCGTCCCTCCCCTCACGCGTCACGCGCTACCGGAGCCGGGGCGGCGGGCGGGGGCTCGCGCTCGAAGCGGATGCCGCAATTCTTGGCGATCGAGGCCTGCTCGATCGCGTCCATCTCGCCCTTCAGGCGAGCGAGTTCGGCCGCCTGCGGGCCGTCGCCGCGCACGAAGAAGAGCGCCGGCCAGAACAGCACGATGCTCACGCCGGTCGCGACCGCATCGCGCGTCGCCCGCTCGTTCTGGGCGCCGACGGCGATAGCGGCGCGATTCGAGACGCGGGCCGCCTCTTCCTGCAATTGCGAACAGGTCAAGTTCTGGTAGGTGAGCGGCGAGACGTAGGACGCATTGATATCGGACGCGCGCGAGGCGCAGCCGGCGAGCGCGACGGCCGCCAGCAGGATGACGACGGGTTTCATTTCGTTATAGCCCCCAGTTGAGCCCGCAGCGATACGCGCGGGCTCGCCTACGGTCAAGCCGAGGCAATGGGGAAGGTGAACAGGACGCGTTCGGGGACTCTTCAGGCCCCATTCATCCGCGCGCCGCTACCACGTTTCTCAGGAGCCGGGTCGCCGCATAACGGCTCCAGACAGCCTTGCGCCCGCTCGGACCGCCGCAACGAGCGGGCGCCTTTTTGGCTTGTTCCGTCGATTGCGATCGAGTGCGGCTACCGTCGCTTTACCACGCCCGACGATGAGCAGCACTTCGCAGCTTTTGATGGCGATGGTCGGCATTCGATTAAAGATTTCGTTTGCTCCCCAGCACCTATGCCTCTCCCGAGGCGTGTGCTCGGCACGCGCCAGGTGCGCGAAGAGGCGTGCCCGACAGACGGGGTGAGGCGACATGAGCGAGCGTCAGACGATTTCGACCTCGAAGGCGGCTCTCGATCGGGCGAGAACCCTCGCCGGCGACCGCCACGGCAATGTCGGCATCATGTTCGCGCTGACGATGGTGCCGATCATCGGCCTCGTCGGCGCGGCCGTCGACTTCAGCCGCGCCTCGAACGCCCGCGTCGAGCTGCAGGCGCTCCTCGATTCGACGGCACTCGCGAGCGCGCGGCGCCTCGGCGAGACGAACGCGACCGAGGACTCGATCCGCGACGAATTCCTGCGCCACATCCGCGAGCGCGCCCCGCGCAACGTCCGCATCGACGATCTCCAGATCCGCTTCCCCGAGGGCCGGCGGGTCGCCGAGGTCGATGCGACCTACGCCGTCGCGACGATCTTCCTCGGCGCCGTCGGGCACGACACCATCCCCGGCCGCATCGTCGCGGAGGCGCGCAGCGGGATGGACGTCGCCGAGGTCGCCGTCGCGCTCGACGTGACCGGCTCGATGGCGACGCACATCCCCGCGATGCGCCAGGCCACCGCCGCCCTCATCGACGTGCTCAAGCCGGCGGGGCAGAATTCCGACAACGTGCGCATGGCGCTCGTGCCCTACGTCACCACGGTGAACGTGTCGGGGCACCCGGACCATATGCGGTGGATGGATGTCGACGGGCGCGCGCGCTACCACGGGCAGAACTTCCCGCGGACGCGGTATCGCGACACGCGATGCGTGGTGCAGTCGCCTCCGCCGAACCCAACTCCGCCCCCCGTCGTGTCGCCGCCGCCTTCGCCGCCGCCGGTCGTCTCGCCGCCGCCCTCGCCGCCGCCGAGCGTCTCGCCGCCGCCGCCTCCCCCGCCGCCGCCGCCGCCGCCGGTGGTGTCGCCGCCGCC
>NZ_JBKBQG010000075.1:0-9873 GCF_046292825.1 Salinarimonas sp.
CTCGGGGGAGTTCCGGCGAATGGGCCGAGCATGCCTCGCTACCCACTCCACGGGCCCGACCGCCCCCCACCCTTTATCCCTCCCCGCCGCTTCGCGGGGGGAGGGGGGCGTTTGCGTCGAGGTTTTTCTTCCGCCGATCGCCTCGCGCGACGTTCGATGCAGGCCGCGACGGAATTCCCCTCCCCCTGCGCAGCGGCGGGGAGGGGTTAGGGGTGGGGGGTGGTGGGGCTTGTGGATCGGTTCGCGAGGGCGTTCCGGCGGATGGGCCGAGCATGCCTGTCGACCCGCTCCATGGGCCCGACCGCCCCCCACCCATACCCTCCCCGCCGCTTCGCGGGGGGAGGGGGCGTTTGCGTCGAGGTTTTTCTTCCGCCGATCGCCTCGCGCGACGTTCGATGCAGGACGCGACGGAATTCCCCTCCCCCCGCGCAGCGGCGGGGAGGGGTTAGGGGTGGGGGGTGGTGGGGCTTGTGGATCGGTTCTCGGGGGAGTTCCGGCGAATGGGCCGAGCATGCCTCGCTACCCACTCCACGGGCCCGACCGCCCCCCACCCTTTATCCCTCCCCGCCGCTTCGCGGGGGGAGGGGGGCGTTTGCGTCGAGATCTTTCCTCCTCCGATCGTCTCGCGCCGCGGGCCCCACCCGACCTCGTTCGCCTTCGGCTCCGAGGCCACCCTCCCCTCCGGGGAGGGATTTCTTTTCCACGAAAGGAAGCATCATGCACGAGATCGAGACGAAGTCGCTCGACGCGAAGGTCGCGTTCGAGGAATTCGCGCGGGCCTTCGAGGCCTACAAGGAGGAGAACGACGGGCGGCTCGCCGAGCTCGAGACCCGCGGGCGGGTCGACGTGCTCGTCGAGGAGAAGCTCGCGCGCATCGACGCGTTCCTCGACGAGCAGAAGGCGCGGGCGGACCGGCTGGCGCTCGCCCGTCAGCGTCCGCCGCTCGCGAGCGAGGAGGGCAAGAGCCTCGACCCGATGATGGCCGAGCACCGCGCGGCCTTCGATCTCTACGTCCGCTCCGGCGAGACGGCGGGGCTGAAGCGGCTCGAGGCGAAGGCGCTCTCGGCGGGATCGGGGCCGGACGGCGGCTATCTCGCGCCGCCCCAGGTGGAGCGGGAGGTGCTGCGCCGGCTCGCGACCCTCTCGCCGATCCGCGCGATCGCGGGCACCCGGACGATCTCGACGGGGCTCTACAAGATCGCGCACGCCGTCTCGGGCGCGGCCTCGGGCTGGGTGTCGGAGACGGCGGCGCGGCCGCAGACGGATTCGCCCGTCCTCGTCGAGCTCGCCTTCCCGGCGATGGAGCTCTACGCGATGCCGGCCGCGACGCAGACGCTGCTCGACGACGCGATCGTCGACATCGACCAATGGATCGCCGACGAGGTGGAGACCGCCTTCGCCGAGCAGGAGGGCGCCGCCTTCGTCTCCGGCAACGGGGTCGGCCGGCCGCGCGGCTTCCTCGCCTACGACGTCGTCGCCGACGCCTCCTGGGAATGGGGCAAGATCGGCGTCGTGCCCTCCGGCGCGGCCGGCGCCTTCGTGACGTCGAACCCGTCCGACCGGCTCGTCGACCTCATCTACGCGCTCAAGAGCGGCTATCGGCAGAATGCGGTCTTCGTGATGAACCGCAAGACGCAATCGGTGATCCGCAAGTTCAAGGACACGACCGGCGCCTATCTCTGGCAACCGCCGGCGGGGCCCGGGCAGCAGGCGAGCCTGATGACCTTCCCGCTCGTCGAGGCCGAGCACATGCCCGACATCGCCGCGAGCTCGCTCTCGATCGCCTTCGGCGATTTCCGGCGCGGCTATCTCGTCGTCGACCGCATGGGGGTGCGGATCCTGCGCGACCCCTATTCCGCCAAGCCCTACGTCCTGTTCTACACGACGAAGCGCGTCGGCGGCGGGGTGCAGGATTTCGGCGCGATCAAGCTGATGCGGTTCGCGACGGCGTGATCGCGAGCCCGGTCCCTCGCCGATCGGCGGGGGGCCTCAGCGCGATTCGCCCCCGGTGTGGAAACCGGGATGGATCTCGAGCGGCGCCGGGGTCCCGGAGGGGACGACCCGGTCGAGCTGGCGGATGGCGGTCTCGATCCAGCGCACGTGCGGCACGACCGGGGTGACGGCGGTGAGCCCGCCGCAGGCGGCCTCGCCGGCGCCGGTGAAGGCGCCGCTCGACCAGCTGACGATGCCGACGAGCCGGTAATCGCCGGGATTGCCGGAGAGGAGAGGCCCCCCCGAATCGCCCTGGCAGGCCCCCGCGCCCGGGCGCTCGCCGAGCCGCTCGGGATCGGCCGCCATCAGCATCGTGTTGCCGAGCCGCGCCTCGCCGATCACGGCGAGATAGGTCAGCCGCAGGGTGCGGGCGGTGCGCTTCTCGCCGAAGCCGGTGGTGCCGAAGCCGGCAATGGTGACGTCGTCGCCCGCGCGGGCGGCGGCCACCCGGTCGAGCGGCAGGGGCTTGAAATCGGGCCCGAGCGGCCGCTCGATCTTGAGGAGCGCGAGGTCGACGCCCGGCTGCTCGCGCGGGCGGATCCCCTCGCGGAAGGTCTGGTGCAGGACGCTGCCGGTGACCCGCACCGAGCGCTGCTGCATCGAGGGATCGACCACGTAGACCTGGTAGCGGGTGTCGACGAGGACGCAATGGGCGGCGGTGAGAACGATGTCCTCGCGCACGAGGACGCCGGTGCACAGCTCGCCCTGCGCGCTCTCGACCCGCACCACCATCTCGCGCAGCCCGTCGGCGGGCGTCGCAGTGCGGCCGCGGGTGATGGCCTGCGCGTCGGAGGCCGAGAGAGCCGCGCCCGACAGCGCGCCCGCGACCGCGAGGGCCGCCGCGGCGAGACGCTGCGCGCGCGAGGCGCGCCGGGGGGAGGGGAGGCCGGCCATGCTCGCATCTTGCGCGCTCGCGGCCAGGCTCGCAAGCGTGGCCGCGGGGTCTTTCAGCGCCATCGAGCGCTCCGTCCCCAGCTCGCGAGCGTCGCGTCGAGGAAGCCGCGCTGGGGGCCGAGCAGGATGCCCTGGCTCAACGAGCCGCAGGCGCGCGCCCCCTCGCCGCGCGTCCAGGAGGTCAGCGCGAAGACGGCGTCGCCGCGCAGGATCGGCCCGCCCGAATCGCCGTGACAGGCCCCGGCGCCGCGCCCCGACAGCCACACCAGGATGCGGCTCGGCCCGTAAGGCTCGACGACGTCGAGCGTCGCCGCGCGAAAAGTGCCGCTCGTGAGACCGCGCGCGTCGCTCTCCGTCTCGACGCCGAACCCGGCGAGCACGACCCGCTCCGCCGCAGGAGCGGCGGACGCGTCGAGGAGGGCCGGGACGAAGCGGGCGGGCAGCGGCTCGGCGAGGCGGGCGAGCGCGAGATCGATGGAGCGGCGCCGCGTCTCGATGGCGCGAGGGTCGTAATCCGGATGGACGACGATGGCGGCGATCGCGGCGAGGACCGGCTCGCCCCGCTCGTCGCGCCAATGCGCGCGGTATTCGGCGGCGCCGGTGAGGCAATGGGCGGCCGTCGCGATCACGTCGGGCGCGAGGACGATCCCCGAGCAGACGCCGCCGTTCGACGACAGCACCATCAGGCTCGCGCGCTCGATCGCCGCCTCTCCGGGCGCGCCGCCGACGACGGCTCCGGCCGCGCCGGGGAGAACGAGGCACGCGGCGAGCGCGGCCGCGAAAGCGAGCTTGTCCGAGAACACGATTCTTGGCCCCGATCCGGGAGAGTGACACGATGCTTCCCCTATATCTCGCCGGCCCCGCCGTCGAGCCCGTCGCCGTGCCCGAGATGCGGCTGTGGCTGCGCATCGAGGACGAAGCCGAAGACGCGCTGCTGGCCGCGCTCATCAAGGCCGCGCGCCTCGTGATCGAGGCGACGACGCGGCTCACCCTGCTCGAATCGACCTGGCGGCTCGCGCTGCCGCGCCTGCCGTCCGACGGCGTGGTGCGGCTGCCGCTCGCGCCGGTGATCCGGATCGACGCGGTGCGGCTCTACGACGGGGCGGGCGTCGCGACGCTCCTGCCCGCGAGCGCCGTGCGGCTCGAGGCGCGGGCCGAGCCGCCGCGCGTGACGATCGCCGCGCCTTCGGCCGAGGCGACCGCGGGCGGGGTCGAGATCGACCTCGCGGCGGGTTTCGGGACGCAGCCGGGGGCGGCGCCGGCGCCGCTCGTCCAGGCGCTGCGGCTCCTCGTCGCCCATTGGTACGAGAACCGGGGCGATCTCTCGGCGGAGGGCGCGCGCGCGTCGGGGCTGCCGGCCGAGATCCTGGCTCTGATCGCGCCCTATCGGCGCCTGCGGATGGGGTGAGCCATGCTGCGCGAGCCCACCACCCGCACCCGCATCGGCGCGCGCCGGTGCCTGTTCACCCTCGATCTGCCGCAGGAGACGCCCGACGGCTTCGGCGGCGTGATCCGTGCCTGGCAGCCCGGACCGCGCCTGTGGGGCGCGATCGAGGCGCTCGGCCTCGACGAGCGCGAGCGCGCCGGGCGGCCGGAAGAGGCCGTCACCCATCGCGTGCGCCTGCGCCACCGGGCCGATCTCGACGGCCGCATGCGCCTCACGCTCGGCGCCCGCCGCTTCCGCATCCGCGCCGCGACCGATCCCGACGGCGCGCGCCGCGAGACCGTCTGCCTCGTCGAGGAGATCAAGCCATGAGCGGGTCGGGACCCATGATAGCCGGACCGATCCTCGCTCTGCGCAACGCGATCCTCTCGGCTCTGGCGGGCGATTCGGCGCTCGCGGGGCTCTTCGGCGGCGAGGTCCGGCTCTCCGACGAGCCGCCGCGCGGCTCTCCGCCGGTCTACGCGGTCTTCGGCCGCGTGATCGCGCGGGAGGCCTCCGGCACCGAGGTGCGCGGCCACGAGCAGCGCGCCGAGATCGCGGTCCACGCCAAGCCCGGCTCGGCGGCGACCGCGCTCGCGATCGTCGACCGGATGGCGGCGCTCCTCGACGATTCCGCCCCCGCCGTGCCCGGCCACCGCCTCGTCTCGCTGAGCGTCGCCGAGACGGGCTGCGTACGCGATGCGAGCAGCGGCGCCGCGCGCGCCTGGCTCGTGCTGCGAGCCGTCACCGAGATCATCGAGACGTGAAGGAGGCCGGCATGGCCGCTCAGAAGGGCAAGGACCTCATCGTGAAGCTCGCCGACGCGAACGGCGCCTTCGTCACCGTCGCGGGCCTGCGCGCGCGGCAGATCGCGCTCAATTCGGACGTCGTCGACGTCACCCATGCCGAGAGCGCGGGGCGCTGGCGCGAATTGCTCGCGGGCGCGGGCGTGCGCCGCGCGGCGCTCTCGGGCTCCGGCGTGTTCCGCGACGCCGCCTCCGACGCGCTCGTGCGGGCGGTGTTCTTCGAGGGCGCGATCCGGGCCTGGCAGGCGATCGTGCCGGATTTCGGGATCCTGTCGGGGCCGTTCCAGATCGTCGCGCTCGAATATCGCGGCGAGCACGCCGGCGAGGTGACGTTCGAGATCGCGCTGGAATCGGCCGGCGAGATCGCCTTCGCGGCGTTGTGAGTGCGCACATCCCTCCCCGTAGGGGAGGGTGGCCCCTGAGCGGAGCGAAGGGGTCGGGTGGGGCCCGACGTTCGGAGGATGATCGCCACCCGGGCCCCACCCGGCCGTTCTCGCTGCGCTCGAACGTCCACCCTCCCCTATGGGGAGGGATTTTTCGGAGAACATCCCCATGACCCATCCACACGGCCCTGCGCGGCGGGGCGACGTGTCGCTCGTGATCGACGGCACGACCTATCGGCTGCGCCTGACGCTCGGCGCGCTCGCGGAGCTCGAGGCGGCGCTGGGAGCGGGTGATCTGGGCGCGCTCGCGGAGCGGCTCGCGGCGGGGCGGCTGTCGAGCCGCGATCTCGTCGCGATCCTCGGCTGCGCCCTGCGCGGCGGCGGGCATGCGATCGACGACGCGCACATCGCGGCGCTGCCGATGCCGGACGGGATCGCGCCCGTGGCGGAGGCGGTGGCGGCCGCGCTCGCGATCGCGTTCGGCGCGGGCGAGGAGGCCTCCGCCTCCGCCCCCCCTCCGATGGCGCGGACGGCCTGAGCCGAGCCGCGCCGTTCCCCTGGGACGAGGCCCTGCGCTTCGCGCTCGGCCGGCTCGGTTGGAGCCCGGACGCGTTCTGGAGCGCGACGCCGCGCGAGCTCGCGCTCGCGATCGCGGCGCATGCGCCGGCGCGCGCGGACGCGCCCACCCGCGCCGACCTCGCCGCCCTGATGGCGGCCTTCCCCGATTGACGACAGGAGACCTGCGATGTTCGGCCCGGCCTCACCCTTCTCCGGCGATCCCGGCGGGGGCCTCGTCCCGCGCGAGGCGGCGCGCGAATTGCGCGATCTCGTCGACCTCTCGGACAAGCTCGGAGCGAGCCTCACCCGCACCTTCGTGAACGGGGCGATCCAGGGGCGACGGCTCGACGACACCTTGCGCCAGATGGCGCGATCCTTCGTCGACATGTCGCTGAAGGCCGCGCTCGCGCCGCTGCAGCAGAGCCTCGCGGGCGGCGTCTCGTCGCTCCTGCAGGGCGCGATCGGCGCGATCTCGGGCGGGATCGGCGGTGGGGGAGGGGGCGTGCCGTTGCCGCCGATCAGGCCCTTCGCGAAAGGCGGCGTCGTCGCGGCGCCGAGCTATTTCCCGATGCCGGGCGCCATCGGGCTGATGGGCGAGCGCGGCGCGGAGGCGATCCTGCCGCTCGCGCGCGGGGCGGACGGGCGGCTCGGGGTCGCGGGGCCGGGCGGAGACGCGCGGCCGGTCAGCGTGCACGTCCACGTCTCGACGCCGGACGCCGAGAGCTTCCGCCGCTCCGAGGCGCAGGTCGCCGCCGCCATCGCCCGCGCGGTCGCGCGCGGGCGCCGGGCGAGCTGAGGCGAGATCGAGGCGAGCCTCTCTCTCCGAGGGCTGTCATCCCGGGCCGCGAAGCGGACCCGGGACCCATACGCTCCGACGATCGTTCGAGCGCGCATGCCGCGCTCGCTGCGCTCCATGAAAGCGTGGATCGTCGGAGAAACGCAGCCTATAGGCTGCGAAATAAGCGTCGCGGGTATGGGTCCCGGATCGCCTTCGGCGTCCGGGATGACAACCCTCAGATGGATTTTCAGGACGGAGAGGGCGGCGCCGCTAGGGCACCCTCAGGCGGCCGCGAGCATCGCGGCGATCTCGTCCTTGAGGTGCATGCGCTTGCGGCGAAGCTCCTGCTCGACTTCCTCGGAGGTCGGCTCGACGCGCGTCTCGATGCGGTGAATCTCGCGGTTGACCTCGTGATAGGTCTCGGCGAGGCGCGCGAAATGGGCGTTCGTCGTCTTCAGAGCGTGGATCTTCTCCGCGGCTTCCGGGAATTCCTCGGCGAGCTCGTGGGGGACATGGCTCATCATCGATCCTTTCGTTTTCCTCCGGCGACCGCGCCGCGCGAGCCGCCGAGACGGACCTTAGCGGGGGCGCGGACGCGCCACTTTGCGAAAGGTCAATCGAGCCGGGGAGGGGGGCGCTTTCATGCAGGATTTCCACGAGGTCCGCTTTCCTCTCGACGTCGCGCTCGGCGCGCGCGGGGGGCCGGTGCGGCGCACCGACATCGTCGCGATGGCGTCGGGGCGGGAGCATCGAAACGCGCGTTGGGAGGCCTCGCGGCGGCGCTACGACGCGGGACTCGGCGTGCGCAGCCTCGACGCGCTCGCGGTCGTGATCGCCTTCTTCGAGGAGCGGCGCGGGCGGCTCGTCGGCTTTCGCCTGCACGACCGCACGGACGCGAAGAGCTGCGCGCCCTCGGCGACGCCTGCGCCCGGCGACCAGGCGCTCGGCACGGGCGACGGCGCGCGCACCGCGTTCCAGCTCGTGAAGAGATATGGCGGCGCGCATCTGCCGTGGGTGCGCACGATCGCGAAGCCCGTCGCGGGCTCGGTGCGGGTCGCCGTCGCGGGCGTGGAGCTGATGGCGGGGCTCGAATTCGCGGTCGACGCGACGACCGGCCTCGTGACGCTCGCGACCCCGCCTCCCGCGGGCGCGAGCGTCAGTGCGGGCTACGCGTTCGACGTGCCGGTGCGCTTCGACACGGACGCGCTCGAGATCGATCTGTCGGCTTTCGCGGCGGGCGCGGTGCCGCAGATCCCGATCGTGGAGATCGTGCCGTGACTCCCTCCCCGTAGGGGAGGGTGGCCCCCGAGCGCAGCGAGGGTGTCGGGTGGGGCACGACGCTTGGCGCGAAATCTCAACCCGGGCCCCACCCGGCCTGTCTCGCTCCGCGCGCCAGTCCACCCACCCCAACGGGGAGGGATTTCTCCCCGGAGACCTTCCATGCGCACCATACCTCCCGGCCTCGCCGCCAGGCTCGGCGGCGGGGCGACGACGCTTGCGCGCTGTTGGCGGCTCGAGCGGCGCGACGGAACCGTGCTCGGCTTCACCGACCACGACCGCGACCTCGCCTTCGAGGGCACCACCTACCGTGCCCGCACCGGGCTCGAGGCGGCGGAGGCGACGAGCGAGCTCGGCTTCGCAGTCGGGGGAGGGGAGGTGGCGGGTGCGCTCGTCTCGGCGGGGATCACGGAGGCGGATCTCGTGGCGGGGCTCTACGACGACGCGCGCGTCGAGACGCATCTCGTCGACTGGTCCGCGCCGCAGCATCGCCTCCTCCTCGACGTGGCGACGATCGGCGAGGTGCGGCGCGCGGACGGGGCCTTCGTCGCGGAATTGCGCGGGCTGATGCACCGGCTCGACGAGGAGCGCGGGCGCGTCTTCCGCGCGACCTGCGACGCGGATCTGGGGGATGCGCGCTGCACGCTCGCGATCGCGCCGGCGAGCGCCGCCGTAACGCGCACCGACGGGGCGCTCTTCGTCGAGGCGGCGGGGCTTTCCGGCTACGCGCCCGACCATTTCGCGCGCGGGCGGCTCGTCTTCGACACGGGCGCCAATGCCGGGCTCGCGGTCGAGATCCGCGCCCATCGCGCGGGCGGGCTTCTCGATCTGTGGCAGCGCGCGCCGCGGACGATCGCGACGGGCGACGTCTTGCGCGTGACGCCCGGCTGCGACAAGAGCCTCGCCACCTGCCGCGACCGCTTCGGCAACGTCGCGAATTTCCGCGGCTTCCCGCACATGCCCGGCAACGACGCCGTCCTGCGCGTGCCGCGCCAGGGCGAGCCCGGCCTCGACGGCGGGAGTTTCTTTCGATGATCGCCGACCCGGACCGCGTGATCGCGCAGGCCCGCGCCTGGCTCGGCACGCCCTATGCGCACCAGGCCTCTCTGAAAGGCGTCGGCTGCGATTGCCTCGGGCTCGTGCGCGGCGTCTGGCGCGAGCTTCTGGGTCCCGAGCCGATCGCGCCCGGCCCCTACACGCCCGATTGGGCCGAGGCCGCGGGCCGCGACGCGCTTACCGAGGCCGCACGCCGCGTGCTGGTGCCGCTCCCCGAGATCGTGCCGGGCGCCGTCCTCCTGTTCCGCTGGCGCGAGGGCCTGCCGGCCAAGCACTGCGCCATCGCGACCTCGCCCGACACGATGATCCACGCCCACGACGGCGCCTGCGTCTGCGAGGTGGCGCTGGCGCCGTTCTGGCGGCGCAAGGTGTCGGGGGTCTTCGGGTATCCCTCCCCGTAGGGGAGGGTGGACGTTCGAGGCGAAGCCGAGAACGGCCGGGTGGGGCCCGGGTGGAGGATGTCCTGCAAGCGTCGGGCCCCACCCGACCCCTGTCGCTGCGCTCCAGGGGCCACCCTCCCCTCCGGGGAGGGATGAAGAGGGGAGAGCATCCCAATGGCAACGCTCGTTCTGCAGACCGCGGGCGCCGTGATCGGCGGGGCGGTGGGGGGGCCGTTCGGGGCGATGGTCGGGCGGGCGCTCGGCGGGCTCGCGGGGGCGGCGATCGACAACGCGCTCATCGGCGGCACGCGCGGGACGGCGCGCA
>NZ_JBKBQG010000076.1:0-9066 GCF_046292825.1 Salinarimonas sp.
GAATAAGCACGTCAATTGCGCTTGGTGCCCTGCCTGCGAAAAGGAAAATGATGAACAAACACAACTAGCTGCGGAAGCCCTTTAACGCGTCCGCAGCTTCAACATTTTCCCTAGTGGCTGGGGGCGGCGGCCCGGGACGGCGATCGTCGTGCCGCCATCGCGCGGCGGTCAGCCGAGGCGGACCTTGCCCTCGTCGCCGGGATGCTTCGGCGACTGGCCGGTGGCGGCCGCCTTGGCGTAGCCGAAGAGGTGCACCATCGTGCTCGACGGGCTGTCCCAATACGCGCCGTAATGCGGATGCACCTTGATGAAGGCGAGCTGCGGGTCGTCCTTGCCGTCGGGGAACCAGGTGCGCAGGCTCTCCTTCCAGTGCTTCTCGATCGCCGCCTTGTCGCGGACGATGTCGGCGCGGCCGGACACGGAGACGTAATCCTGGCGGCCGGGATGCGCATAGGAGAGGCAGACCTCGTGCTCGCGGCCGATCTCGCCGGCCTTGGCGCTGTCGACCTTGGTGGCGAACCACAGATCGCCGTTCTCGTCCGGCGGCTGCGTCCACATCGGGCGCGCCCGCATGGACCCGTCGGTCTCGAGCGTGGTCATCATCGCGACCTCGATGTCCTCGATCATGCCGAAGAGCTTCTTGCGGGCGTCCGCGTCGTCGTGAGCCATCGTGGCGGCCCTCCTCGTTTCGGGTGAGACTGTCTCGACCGGAAACGGCGCGGGCCGCCTTATGGTTCGCGCAGGTTCACCCGCGAAAACCGGTCATGCGCCCGCGCAAGGCGGCGATCTCGGTGCGCAGGCGGGAGATCAGCGTCGCGAAACGCCGCGCATCCTCGCCGTCGAAGGCGACCGCGTCGAGGGTGATCCCGCCCGGCTGGGCCTCGGATACCGGGATTCCGAGCCGCGCCGCCAGCGCGCGCACGGCCGCGCCGATGGCCCTTGCTTCGGCGCCGTCCTCCTCGCTGCGCCGCCGCGCGTCCGCGTGACGCAGGAGGAGGCCGATCAGGACGGCGATCTGGCCGCCCTGCGCCTCGGCCGCGCCCGCATGGCAGCGCTCGAGCATCCCGAGCTCGCGCATGAGCTCGCCGAGCATCGCGAGCGGGCCGTCTTCCCCCTGCGGCTCCGGCCGGCCGTGATCCGCCCGGCGCTCGCTGCGCCCGGACCGCGCCAAATCGCTTCCAACCCCCGCGAGACCGACCATCATGACCCGATCCCTCCATCAGCCATAACAAGAATACATGGCAAATGATTCGAACGCAATAAGCCTAGACAAATCGATGCGACGCCGAGCCGCCCGTGTCGCGACGCCGCAAATCCGCCTTGAACCGACGTGGAGATCGGTGCGTAGACGGCTCCAGGCACGTGCGCCCATCGCGGCGGCGCGGATGAAGCGGTCTCGAGGAGGGTCGATTGGCGACGATGCATCGGGCGAGGGCCATCGCGAAGAGCGCCGACGCGGCGACGGACGGCCTCCCGTCCGCGGCCGCATCGGCGCCTGCCCCGGTCTCGGGGACGTGGCCGGCGCTCGGCCTCGGTGCGATCGCGCTCGGCACGATCGGCCTCGTCCTCGTCGTCCAGGCCGGGCTCGATTGGCTGCCGCTCGCGGGGGCTCTCGCCGTCTACGCCGCGATCGCAGGGGTCGTCGCGCACCGGATCGACGCCTATCATCCGCATGCGCGTTTCGGCGCGGCGAACGGCATCACCCTGGCTCGGGCGGTGATCAATTGCCTGCTCGTGGGGCTCCTCCTCGATCTCGAGCGGCTCGCCGGCCACGAAGCGACGGTCGGCGTGATCTTCGTCGCCTTCGCCGCGATCTCCCTCGCGCTCGACGGGCTCGACGGGATCGCGGCGCGGCGGCTGCGGCTCGAGAGCCGTTTCGGCGCGCGCTTCGACGTCGAGGTGGACGGGCTCCTCCTCGTCCTTCTCGCGACCGCCGCCTATCGGCTCGACAAAGTCGGGATCTGGGTGCTCGCGATCGGTGGCGTCTATTACGTCTTCCTCGCCGCGCAGCACCTGATGCCCTGGCTGCGGGCGCCGCTGCCGCCTTCGTTCCGGCGCAAGGTGGTGTGCGTCGTGCAGGGCGCGAGCCTCGTCGTGCTCCTCCTGCCCTTCGTCGACCCCCCGCTCTCCACCGCGATCGCCGCCGGCGCGCTCGCCGCGCTCGCCTGGTCCTTCGCAGTCGACGTCGTCCTCCTGTGGCGCACCCGCCGCGCGTGATTTCGGCGCGTCTCCACTCGCCCGAATAGGTGAGGCGAATCGCACCTCGTGACCTGCGCACGGGATGGAGGCGATGAGGCGCCGCCCCTCTCCTTCCCCTCAGGGGAAGGTGGCCCGGCGGCGGAGCCGACGGGTCGGATGGGGTCATTCGCGCCGAAGGCGCGAAGGGGCGTGGTCCTAAAGCTCCTTACGTAAGGCGCACTTCGACGCCCCTTCGACCCTTCGGGTCGAACGACCCCATCCGTCTCCGACCCCTGTTCGGGGTCGGAGCCACCTTCCCCTGAGGGGAAGGAAAGGGAGCCGCCGTCACGGTTGTACGCATTCAGGAACCAAGATGTTCACACTCCCTCTCCCATTCGGGAGAGGGGTTCCGCCACCGAAATCACCGCCGCGCGCGGAGCGCCAGGACGAGGCCCGGAAGGGCGCCCGCGAGGCTCGTGAGGCCGTAGAGGATGGCCACCGCGAGGCCGAGGGCGGCGTCGACGCCGACGAGCGGGAAGAGGGCCGCCGCCGCGCCCTCGCGCAGGCCCCAGCCGCCGACCGACACGGGGACGAGCATCGCGACGAGGACGAGGGGCGCGATCGTCAGCCACACCGCGAGCGGCAGCTCGATCGAAAGCGCCGCGCCGCACAAGGCGAACACGCCGAGATAGGCCGCGACGATCAGCGCCGACAGCCCGAACTGGACCGGCAAGGCGCCGCGGCGCAGGAACGCCTCCGCGATGTCGGGCCCCAGATTCGCGAGCGCCGCCCGCACGGGGCGCGGCCCCCGCCGCGCGATCGCGACGAGCGCGAGGACGATGAGGATCGCGATCGCGATCGGCACCGCGACGGCGATCTCCAGCCGGTCCGGCAGGGCGCGGGCGAGCGTCAACGGCGCCAGCGCGAGGCCGAGGAGCGTCGTGGCGAAGAACACCGTCTGCCCCGCCGCGCGCTCGAGCGCGACCGAGCGCACGATCGCCCGCCAGCGCGGCTCGCCGTCGGCGCCCGTCTCGCGGTTGCGGACCGCGCGGATCGCGTCTCCGGCGACGCCGCCGGGCAGCACCTGGTTGAGGAAGCTAGCGACGTAATATTCGCGCACCGCGACGCGCGTCGGAAGGGCGATGCCGAGCCGGCGCGCCGTCAGCCGCCAGCGCAAGGCGGAGAGCGCGATCTGCGCCTGCACCAGCAGGAGAGCGAGCGCCAGCGGCCGCCAATCGGCCCGCGCCAGCGCCGCGAGCGTCTCGCGCCCGTCGACGATGCGCAGGATGACCGCGATCGCCGCGGCGAGCACGCAGAGCTGGAGCGCGACGCGCACGCGCGGATCGGCGAGCCGCGCCAGCACTCTTGCCGTCAGGCTCGCAGGAAGCGTCTCCGTACCGTCACGGAGCGCGCCGTCACGGAGTTGGATGTTGTGTTTCATCGTGCTATCAGCTTGAAACAGATGTATCGCCGCGTCGACCGGCACGCCCCTGCTCTCATACGCCGGAGCGGGCCTGCCGGATCGCCGCGCGACCGAAAGACGGGATCCGACATCGTGCTCACGAACCATGCTCCCTCGACCGGCGTGCTCCACCGCAGCCTGAGCCACGTCTATCCCGTCGCCGCGAGCGGCGAGGGGCTCTTCATCCGCGACGAGGAGGGCCGCGCCTATCTCGACGCCTGCGGCGGCGCCGCCGTCTCCTGCCTCGGGCACGGCCACCCGGAGGTGCTCGCGGCGATGCACGCCCAGCTCGACGCTCTCGCCTACGCCCATACGAGCTTCTTCACCACCCGCGTCGCCGAGGAGCTCGCCGATCACATGATCGCGCGCGCGCCCGCCAGCATGAGCCATGTCTATTTCGTCTCCGGCGGATCGGAGGCGATCGAGGCCGCGCTGAAGATGGCGCGTCAATACTTCGTCGAGATCGGGCAGCCCGAGCGCGCCCGGTTCGTCGCGCGCCGCCAGTCCTATCACGGCAACACGCTCGGCGCTCTGGCGGTGGGCGGCAACGAATGGCGCCGGCGCCAATTCGCGCCGCTCCTCGTCGAGACCCACCACGTCTCGCCGACCTACGACTACCGCGACCGCGCGCCGGGCGAGACGCCGGAGGCCTATGGCGAGCGTCTCGCGCGCGAGCTCGAGGACACGCTCCTCGCGCTCGGCCCGCAGACGGTCATCGCCTTCGTCGCCGAGACGGTAGGCGGGGCGACGTCGGGCGCGCTGACACCCCCGCCGGGCTATCTCGCCCGCGTGCGCGAGATCTGCGACCGCTACGGCGTGCTCCTGATCCTCGACGAGGTGATGTGCGGCATGGGCCGGACGGGGACGCTGCACGCCTGCGCGCAGGAGGGCGTGGCGCCCGATCTGATGGCGGTCGCCAAGGGCATGGGCGGCGGCTTCGCGCCGATCGGCGGCGTCTACGTCTCGGCCGCGATCGTCGACGCGTTCCGGCGCGGCTCGGGGCTCTTCCAGCACGGCCATACCTATCTCGGCCACGCGCTGGCCTGCGCCGGCGCGCTCGCCGTCCAGCGCATCATCGAGCGCGACGGGCTCCTGGACAACGTCGTGGCGATGGGCGAGCGGCTCTCCGAGCGCCTCGCCGCCCGCTTCGGCGAGCACCCCCATATCGGCGACATCCGGGGGAGGGGGCTGTTCCAGGCGATCGAGCTCGTCGCCGATCGGGGGACGAAGGCGCCCTTCGATCCGGCCGCGAAGCTCCACGCCCGCATCAAGGCGCAGGCGATGGCGCGCAGGCTGATGGTCTACCCGATGGGCGGCACCATCGACGGCGCGCGCGGCGACCACGTCCTGCTGGCGCCTCCCTATATCGTGCGCGCGGAGGACATCGACACGATCGTCGATAGCCTCGGCCAGGCGGTCGACGCGGCGATCGCGAGCGTGGGGTAGGGGCTCCGGGAAGAGCTCGTGAAGATCGCTCCAAGAACCTCTATGCCGTCATTCCGGGGCGCGAAGCGAGCCCGGAATCCAGAACCCCGACCTTGGATGAGCAGCCTATAGGCTGCGTCCGTCGACGTCTCGATTGCCAGGAGATGCGGAGCGAGCGCGCATGCGCGCTCGACCCAACGTCGGGAGTCTGGATTCCGGGTTCGCTTCGCGCCCCGGAATGACGGCGTGGGGTTTTCCGACGCTGAGGGGAAGGAGAGGAGGCATCTGCGCTGCGCCCGCCATCGACAGCCATCCCGCCCGCAAATCGCGGTTGACCGGAAGCGGCGATTGGACTAGCGTCCCGCGCAACTTTCGGAGCGAGTGCCGCAGATCATGCGCCAGATCATTCTCGTAATCGAAGCGCCATCGACGGAGCGGGGCTGACCCCCGTACGATCCGGCGATGGCGCACGAGGGCCCCCACCAGGGCCCTTTTTTATTGCCCGAACGACCCCCGACACCACGCAGACCTCCGAACCAGACCCGCGAGCGACAGACGAAGGACCAAGCGATGAGCGAGATGATGACCGGCGCCGAGATGGTCGTCCGCGCCCTCCAGGACCAGGGCGTCGAGCATATCTTCGGCTATCCCGGCGGCGCGGTGCTGCCGATCTACGACGCGCTCTTCCATCAGAACAGCGTCAAGCACATCCTCGTGCGCCACGAGCAGGGCGCCGTGCATGCGGCCGAAGGCTATGCGCGCTCCTCGGGCAAGGTCGGCGTCGTCCTCGTCACCTCGGGTCCCGGCGCGACGAACGCGGTCACCGGCCTCACCGACGCGCTGATGGACTCGATCCCGCTCGTGTGCATCACCGGCCAGGTGCCGACCCATCTCATCGGCTCCGACGCGTTCCAGGAATGCGACACGGTCGGCATCACCCGCCATTGCACGAAGCACAATTACCTCGTGAAGGACATCGCGGACCTGCCGCGCATCCTGCACGAGGCCTTCTACGTCGCCTCGAACGGCCGCCCGGGTCCGGTCGTCATCGATCTGCCGAAGGACATCCAGTTCAAGTCGGGCCTCTACGCCCGCCCGCGCGACAACCAGCACAAGACCTATCGGCCGGTGGTCAAGGGCGACGTCGAGAAGATCCGGCGCGCCGTCGAGCTGATGGCGGCGGCGAAGAAGCCGGTCTTCTACACGGGCGGCGGCGTCATCAATGCGGGCCCGCACGCGGCCGAGCTGCTGCGCGAGCTCGTGCGGCTGACGGGCTTCCCGATCACCTCCACCCTGATGGGGCTCGGCGCCTATCCCGCCTCCGACAAGCAGTTCCTCGGCATGCTCGGCATGCACGGGACCTACGAGGCGAACCTCGCCATGCACGGGTGCGATCTCCTGATCAATATCGGGGCGCGCTTCGACGATCGCATCACCGGGCGCCTCGACGCCTTCTCCCCGCATTCGCGCAAGATCCACGTCGACATCGATCCCTCCTCGATCAACAAGAACGTCAAGGTGGATCTCGGCATCGTCGGCGATTGCGGGCACGTGCTCGAGGACATGGTGCGCCTGTGGCGCTCGATGTCGCCCGTCGTCGACAAGCCTGCGCTCAACGCCTGGTGGGAAGAGATCGCCGGCTGGCGCGCGCGCAAGTGCCTCGCCTTCCGCAATTCCTCCGACGTCATCAAGCCGCAATACGCGATCCAGCGCCTCTACGAGCTGACGAAACACCGCGAGGTCTTCGTGACGACCGAGGTCGGCCAGCACCAGATGTGGGCGGCGCAATATTTCGGCTTCGACAAGCCCAATCGCTGGATGACCTCCGGAGGGCTCGGCACGATGGGCTACGGCCTGCCCGCGGCGATCGGCGCGCAGCTCGCCAACCCCTCTGGCCTCGTTATCGACATCGCCGGCGAGGCCTCGATCCTGATGAACATGCAGGAGATGTCGACCGCGCTGCAATATCGCCTGCCGGTGAAGGTCTTCATCCTCAACAACGAATATATGGGCATGGTCCGCCAATGGCAGGAGCTCCTGCACGGCGGCCGCTATTCGGAGAGCTATTCGGCCTCGCTGCCCGATTTCGTGAAGCTCGCCGAGGCCTATGGCGGGGTCGGCATCCGCTGCGACAAGCCCGCCGACCTCGACGCGGCGATCACTGAGATGATCTCCGTCGACCGGCCGGTGATCTTCGATTGCGTCGTCGACAAGACCGAGAACTGCTTCCCGATGATCCCCTCGGGCAAGGCCCACAACGAGATGCTGCTGAACGACTATCTCGGCGAGACCGGTGCGGATCTCGGATCGGTGATCGACGAGGAAGGCAAGATGCTGGTGTGAGGGGAGAAGGTCGAGCATCATGAAACTCGTCATCGCCAACAAGCTCTACTCCTCCTGGTCCATGCGGCCTTGGATCCTGATGCGCCATCTCGGCATCCCCTTCGAGGAGGTGCTGATCCCGCTGCGGCATGAGGACACGCGCGCGCGCATCCTGGAATACTCCCCCGCGGGCAAGGTCCCCGTCCTGATCGACGGGGAGGCGCGGGTGTGGGAATCGCTTGCGATCATCGACTACCTCGCCGATCTCCATCCCGAAGCGGACATCTGGCCGCGCGAGGACCTCGCCCGCGCCCATGCCCGCTCGATCGCGGCGGAGATGCATGCGGGCTTCGCGCCCCTGCGCAAGGCGATGCCGATGTTTCTCGGCGCGCGCTTCGCGCATCGCGACCGCGGCGATGAGGTCGCGGCGGACGTCGCGCGCATCGTCGCGATCTGGCGGGAGGCGCGCGAGCGCTTCGGCGCAAGCGGGCCCTTCCTCTTCGGCAAGACGTTCGGCGCGGCCGACGCGATGTACGCGCCCACGGTCACGCGGCTCGACACCTTCTCCTGGCCCGTCGATGCCGCCACGCGCGCCTATATGGACGCGATCCTCGCGCTTCCCGCGATGCAGGAATGGCGCGAGGCGGCTCTCGACGAGCCTTGGACGATCCCCTACGAGCCCCTGTTGGAGGAGCCCGTCGCCACCTTCCGCAGAGCCGGCGCCTGACAGAGCGAGCAGACATGCAGACCCATTATCCCGATCAGACCAAGGTCGAACCCGTCAACCGCCACACGCTCGCGGTGATCGTCGACAACGAGCCGGGCGTGCTCGCACGCATCGCGGGCCTGTTCTCGGGGCGCGGCTACAACATCGAGAGCCTCACCGTCTCCGAGACGCAGCACGCGCGCCACATCTCGCGGATCACCATCGTGACCGCCGGCACCGCGCCCGTCATCGAGCAGATCAAGGCGCAGCTCGAGCGGCTCGTGCCGGTCCACCGCGTCGACGATCTGACCGTGCGCGGCGAGGCGCTCGAGCGCGAATTGTGCCTCGTGAAGGTGGTGGGCTCCGGCGACCACCGCGTCGAGGCCCTGCGGCTGGCCGCCGCCTTCGGCGCCCGCACCCTCGATGCGACGCTCACCTCCTTCGTGTTCGAGCTCACCGGCGAGACCACCGACGTCGAGCGCTTCGTCAACCTGATGACCGGCGTGGGCCTCGTCGAGGTCGCCCGCACCGGCGTCGCCGCCATGAGCCGCGGCGCGCAGTCGATGGAGCAGTGAGGGGAGGGCGCGCACCCTTCTCCCGCCTCCCGTGTCATCCCCGGCCGGAGCACGCGTAGCGTGCGCAGGGGAAGGGGACCCAGCATGAGGAATGGCTTGCGCAGCAAGCTTCCGCTGGCGGCGACCAGCCGCCTGGACGGCGGCATGAGAGCGTGCTCCGCACGCATCATACGCTGGGTCCCCTTTCCCTCCGGTCGCAAGCGACCTCCGGCCGGGGATGACACCGGTGTGGCTTGCAGTGGGGTGCCCTCACCTCCGGCCCCTCTCCCGTATGGGCTACGCGATTCACACATCGTGATCTGCGGGTCGCAAGACAAAGGACAAGGCGCCGCCGCTCTCCTTCCCCTCAGGGGAAGGTGGCCCGGCGCCGAAGGCGACGGGTCGGATGGGGTTTTTCG
>NZ_JBKBQG010000077.1:0-9059 GCF_046292825.1 Salinarimonas sp.
GCCGCCGCCGCCGCCGCCGGTCGTCTCGCCGCCTCCGCCGCCGGCACCGCCGCGCCGGCCGATCACGCCTCCGGGCCGGAACCCGGATCTCGTGCGCGCGCCGGTCGCCGTCGAGCAGGTCGCGCAGGCCGAGCACGACGCGGCGGCGAGCGTCGCGGCGGTCGCCGGCGAGGCCACGGCGCGGTTCGCGGAATTCCTCGGCGAGCTGTTCGCGCCGGCTCCGGCCCATGCGCAGGGCTCGGCGCCCTGGGGCGTGAGGAACGAGAGCACGCCGCCCCTGAACCCGCCCGACTGCACCGACTTTACGCCTAGCAGAGTGAACCATTTCGATGTGTTCGCGGCGATGGGGGTCCGCTGGGGCGGCTGCGTCGAGGCGCGCCCGCACCCCTGGGACGTGAACGACCGGCCTCCGAGAACGGGCGATCGCGACTCGTTCTTCGTGCCTTGGCTGTGGCCGGACGAGAACGGCGACGGACGCAGCCGCAACGACTATCTTCCGAACTTCGATCCGCGGGATCCGCTCTGGGCGCCGCCGAGCTGGCTTCACCTGCCGGCGTCGGACCCCCGAGCGTATTGGGAACTGGAGCGGGCGTGGGTCTGGAAGTACTCGTCCGGCGTGCGGCCGCGCGATACCGAACTGACCACGCACCCCCTCTCCTCGCGCAGGCTCGGGCCGAACATGTCGTGCCCCGACCCGCTCGTCCCGCTCACCAACGATCGCCGCCGGCTGCTCGACGCCGCCGGAAGCTTCACCGCGCGGGGCGCATCCGGAACGGCGATGAATCTCGGCCTCGTCTGGGCCTGGCGGATGCTCTCGCCGAACTTCGTCCCCGAAGCGCGACCCTTCGCCCGCGAGAACCGCAAGTTCATCATCCTGATGACGGACGGGTTCAATGAACTCGTCCCGCAGATCGGCCAGGGCCAACCGGGAACGACGTTCAACATAAGCGACTATACAGGCTACGGTTACCTTGAAAATAATCGCCTCGGAACGAGAAATCGCGAGCGGGCGATGGAAGTCCTCGACGCGCGCACCGAGCAGGTCTGCCGCAACATCAAGGGGCAGGACATCGAGATCTTCACGGTGATGTTCGACCCCGACGGGTATCTCGACTCCTCCTATGTCGAGTGGCTCCTCGGACGCTGTGCGACGAATGCCAACACGCACGTCTTCCGGGCAAGCGACGGGCAACAGCTGATCGGCGCCTTCCGCGCCATCGGCAACCAGATCAACGCGCTGCGCATCGCGCGCTGATCGACGCTCCAAAGGAGCGTTAACCATCCTCCGCTAGCCTGGTCCCCGGATGCCGCCCGCATCCGGGGACCTTGCGCATGAAGCTCACAGCCTACGTCGTCGACGGCCACGAGGTCGCGCTGCGCCCGGCGCCGCACGAGCGCGACTGGATGAGCGCGACGAGCGAGCGCTTCGCCTATCGCTGCCTGCCGCTCAACATCGCCAATGCCCATGGCTGGGAGATCCTGTGCGCGAGCGACACCGTCGCGGTGTGGGACGGGGGCAGCGGGCTCGACGCGATCCGCGTCCATGCGGAAGACGGGCGCCCGCCCGCGGCGGTCAGCCATTTCGGGCACGGGGTGCTGACCTTCCACGTCCCGATCGTCTTCCGCACGCCGCCGGGCGTCGATCTCTACGTCACCGGGCCGATCAACAGCCCCAAGGACGGCATCGCGCCGCTCACCGGCATCGTCGAGACCGATTGGCTGCCCTTCAGCTTCACGATGAACTGGCTCTTCACCCGCACCGCCCAGCGCGTCCGCTTCGCCGCGGGCGAGCCGTTCTGCCACGTCTTTCCGGTGGCGCGCGGCGCGATCGAGGCGGTCGAGCCCGAGATCGCGGCACTCTCGAGCGATCCCGACCTGAAGGCGCGCCACGATGCCTGGGCCGAGAGCCGCTCGGCCTTCAACAGGGATCTCGCCGATCCCCAGAGCCAGGCGAGCCTCGAGCGCTGGCAGAAGCTCTATCAGCGCGGGCGCGACGCCGCCGGCGTGCCGGCCGGCGCCGCCGGCCATCGCACCCGCCTGCGCGCCCGCCCCTTCGCCCGCCGCTGAACGAGCGCGGTCCCATTCATCCGCATTAAGGAAAAAACAACGAAACGATTGCGCGCCGGGTGCCACTTCAGCACGATCGCGCCACGGATCACGCGTCGCCAGCCTCCGCCGCCCTCAAGCGACGCTCGTTGCCAGGAGAGATGCCGGTGAGCCGCAGCACGCATGTCGAGGAAGGCGCGCTCAGCAAGGCGCAGGAATACGGCTTCGACCGGCTGCCGAGGCTCGTCGGCGAGCCGTTGACGGCGGTCGCGATGCTGCGCCGCGTCGGCCTCCGGCCCACTGCGGCGCATATGCGCACGATCGGCCTCATCCGCGCGCTCGATCTCCTCGACGATCGCCGCCGCCGCGCGCGCTTCGTCGCCTCCTCGCCGGAGGCCATGCACTCGCAGGAGAGCGATTTGCGGCTGTGCGCGGCGGGGGAAGCCGATGCGGCGGTCCATTGCGCGCCGGTGCCTGCGGCGACGCTCGTCTGGTCCTTCGAGGGGCTCGGCCTCGCGCTCGAGCGCTTCCATTTCGTCGATGTCGGCTCGGGTTGGGGCTACGCGCTGCGCGTCGCCGCCGACCTCCCCTTCCGACACCTGACCGGCATCGAGTTCGCCAAGACCTTCCACGACATGGCGGTGGCGAACTTCGCCGCCTTCGCGGCCCGCGGCGAGGTCGCGCAGGAGCGCGTGAGTCTCCTGCACGAGAGCGCGCTCGAGAGCGACCTGCCGCGCGAGCCGCTCGTCGTGCTCCTCGCCAATCCCTTCGGTCCCGCCGTCATGCGCCCCTTCGTCGAGCGGCTGCGCGAGAGCGTGCGCGCCGATCCGCGCCCGGTGGAGGTCGTCTACGTGAACCCGAAGCACCCCGACCTCTTCGAGGCCCCCGACATCCGCGAGCGCAACCTCGACCCGCGTGCGAGCCGCCGCGTGCGCGCGCTGTCGCCCTACGGGGTGCGGGTCTATTCGTTCGGGACGTGATCGCGGCGGAGACGCCGGCGACCGAAGGAAGGGTGTCATCCCCGGCCGGAGCACGCGCAGCGTGCGCAGGGAAAGGGGACCCAGCACAAAGTCGTGTGCGCAGCACGCGATCGTGCCGCCGACCAGGCGGCTAGACGCCGCCACAAGTGCTTGCTCCGCAAGCAATTTTCACGCTCTCGTCCCCTTCCCCTCCGGTCGCAAGCGACCTCCGGCCGGGGATGACACCCCGAGGACGATCGCGACGTCCGACGCGCAAACGCCCCCTCACCCCCGCAGGCCGGGAGCCTCCTGGCCGGTGCGCGCCACGTAGTCGGTGTAGCCGCCGGCATATTGGTGGACGCCGTCCGGGGTCACTTCCAGGACGCGGTTCGACAGGGCCGCGAGGAAGTGGCGGTCGTGCGAGACGAACAGCATCGTGCCCTCGTAGCGCGCGAGCGCGGCGATCAGCATCTCCTTCGTCGCGATGTCGAGATGGTTCGTCGGCTCGTCGAGGATGAGGAGGTTCGGCGGGTCGAACAGCATCTTCGCCATCACGAGCCGCGCCTTCTCTCCGCCCGAGAGCACCCGGCACCGCTTCTCGGCATCGTCGCCCGAGAAGCCGAAGCACCCGGCGAGCGCCCGCAGCGAGCCCTGGCCGGCCTGCGGAAACGCGTCTTCGAGCGACTGGAAGACCGTGCGATCGCCGTCGAGGATCTCCATCGCGTGCTGAGCGAAATAGCCCATCTTGACGCTCGAGCCGATCGCCACCGTGCCGTCGTCGGGCTCGGTCGCGCCGGCGGCGAGCTTGAGGAGCGTCGACTTGCCGGCGCCGTTGACGCCCATCACGCACCAGCGCTCCTTGCGCCGCACGACGAGGTCGAGCCCCTCGTAGATGCGCCGGCTGCCGTAGCTCTTGTGGACGCCGCGCAGGGCGACGACGTCGTCGCCCGAGCGGGGTGCGGGCTGGAACTCGAAGGCGACCGATTGGCGGCGGCGCGGCGGCTCGACGCGATCGATCTTCTCGAGCTTCTTGACCCGGCTCTGCACCTGAGCGGCGTGGGAGGCGCGCGCCTTGAAGCGCTCGATGAAGGCGATCTCCTTGGCGAGCATCGCCTGCTGGCGCTCGAACTGGGCCTGCTGCTGCTTCTCGGCGAGCGCGCGTTGCTGCTCGTAGAACTCGTAATCGCCCGAGTAGGTGGTGAGCGTGCCGCCGTCGATCTCGATGATCTTGTCCACGACGCGGTTCATGAAGGCGCGATCGTGGGAGGTCATGATGAGGGCGCCGGGATAAGTCTTCAGGAAGGCCTCGAGCCAGATCAGGCTCTCGAGGTCGAGATGGTTGCTCGGCTCGTCGAGCAGCATCGCGTCCGGGCGCATCAGCAGGATGCGGGCGAGCGCCACGCGCATCTTCCAGCCCCCCGAGAGGCCGCCGACGTCGCCGTCCATCATCTCCTCGGAGAAGCCGAGACCGGCCAGGACCTCCCGCGCGCGGCCCTCCAGCGAATAGCCGTCGAGCTCCTCGAAGCGCGCCTGCACCTCGCCGTAGCGTTCGACGATCGCCTCGAGCTCGTCCATGCGATCGGGATCGGCCATGGCGGCCTCGAGCTCCCGCAGCTCGGCGGCGACCGCGCTCACGGGGCCGGCGCCGTCCATCACCTCGGCGACCGCGCTGCGGCCCGCCATCTCGCCGACGTCCTGGCTGAAATACCCGATCGTGACCCCACGCTCCACGGAGACCTGCCCCTCGTCGGGCTCCTCCTCCCGGGTGATCATCCGGAACAGAGTGGTCTTGCCGGCGCCGTTGGGGCCGACGAGGCCGACCTTCTCCTGCCGATGGAGCGTCGCGGAGGCCTCGATGAAGAGGATGCGATGGCTGTTCTGCTTGGAGACGTTCTCGATACGGATCATCCGAAACTCGCCTGCACCACGGCTGGAGGATTGTCGGGGCGGCTTATGGCACGGGATGGGGGCGGGCGCCATGTGGGGGGACGCGCTGAAGACCCATGCCGCCGATCATCGTTGTATGGAGATCGGGCGCAAACACGACACCACTGATTCCGACGTTGAAGCGATCTCGCAGGTCCGAGATGCGCGTCCTGCCGAACCGATGAAGCTGAAATCGTCAGACGTGCGTGGGGTCCGAGTTCGGTCGCTGAAACCGATGGCGGAGTCGGAGGGATTCGAACCCTCGATACGGCTTTTGGCCGTATAACGGTTTAGCAAACCGCCGCCTTCAGCCTCTCGGCCACGACTCCAGCGCATGCTCCACATATGCGGTAACGGCGCGGCGGTCAACGGGCTCATGCGTGCCCAACGCGCGGGCGCGGCCGCTCCGCCTTACGCGGCTATGCGTGTATAGGTTGCGAATCAGTGCGACGCTCGGTTATCTCGACGGATGTTCGTCGACCAAAGAGCCGAGCGCACGCCCCCGCGTCGCCGCGCCCCGTCCGGGCGCAACCAGAGCCGTGCGCCGGGCCGGGCGCCGCGATCGCCCGGTCGCCGTCGCCGCCGGACGGGCGGAATGCAGGGGGCCGTGCTCGCGGTCCTCGCGCTCGTGGGCACGCTCGCGCTCGCCTTCGTCGACAGGATCCGCGAAGCCGACGCGCCCGCGGCGACGGTCTCGGTGGAGGCGGATGCGGGCCTGCTCGTCGGGATCGCGCGCGTGACGGACGGGGATTCGCTGCGGCTCGGCGAGGAGCGCATCCGCCTCCACGGCATCGACGCGCCCGAGGCGCGGCAGGAATGCCGGCGGGCGGACGGCGCGGCTTGGGCCTGCGGGGAGGTCGCCGGCTCGCGGCTCGCGGCGCTCGCCGACGGGCGCGAGGTCGCCTGCCGGACGATCGAGCGCGATCGCTTCGGACGCGTCGTGGCGCGCTGCGCGGTGGACGGCGTCGATCTCGGCGCGACGCTCGTCGAAGAGGGGCTCGCCTTCGCCTATCGCAGCTTCAGCCTCGATTACGTTGCGCACGAGGAGCGCGCCCGCGCCGCGAGACGGGGGATCTTCGACGGCGACAACATGGCCCCCTGGGACTGGCGGCGCGCGCAGAGGCAGCGCTGATCCGCGCCTCGGGCGCGCATGCGCACGGCACGGGCATCGCTGCCGAAAGTGTATGCACTCCGCAGCCGCCCCATTGGCCGCCCTCCCCTTCCGGCGCCGACCGGACCCTGGCACGGCGCTTGCGGAGCGCTCGACGAGGCGCCGGATCGGGAGCGTTTATGGCGGGGGTGGACGCAGCGAAGGCGCGGGGGCTCGTGCGGACGGGGACCACCGTCGACGCGATGGTGCGCGCGCTCTCGGCCGACATCGTCTCGGGCACGCTGCCGCCCGGCGAGAGCCTGGACGAGAGCGGGCTCGCCGCGCGCTTCGGCAGCTCGCGCACGCCGGTACGCGAGGCTCTGCGCCAGCTCGCCGCGATGGGGCTCGTCGAGCGGCCGCCGAACCGCCGCGCGCGCGTCGCGATCGTCACCGACGCGCGGCTGACCGCGATGTTCGAGGCCATGGCCGAGCTCGAGGCGACCTGCGCCCGCCTCGCCGCGCAGCGCATGAGCGCCCGCGAGCGCCAGCTCCTGGCGGAGGCGCACGAAGGGTCCGGCGCGCTCCTGCGCCAAGGCTCGGCCGAGGCCTATGCCGCCCACAACATCGAATTCCACGCGATGCTCTACGATGGCGCGCGCAACGAGTACCTGCGCGATCTGGTGCTCGCGATGCGCGCCCGCCTCGCCCCCTTCCGCGACGCGCAGTTCCGTCTGCCCGGCCGCGTGCGCAAATCCTGGGACGAGCACGACGCGATCGTCCGCGCGATCCTGCGCGCCGACGCCGAGGAGGCCGCCCGCGCGACCCGCGCCCACATGATCACCGTGAGCGCGGCGAGCGCCGAGTTCATCACCGCCCCCCGTCCGGACAAAGATCCGCAATAGGCGACCGACATGCGCGACCTCGGCTTCGATCTTCGCTCCCTCGCCGCCGCCTATGCGGACGGCGCCGACCCGCGGGCGGTGGCGGCGGAGGCGCTGCGGCGCGCGCGCCACCTCGCCGCGCTCAACGCCTTCGTCACCTTGTGCGACGAGGAGACGGTGCAGGCGCAGGCCGAGGCGCTCGTCGGCCGCGACCGCGCGAGCCTGCCGCTCTACGGCGTGCCCTTCGCGGTGAAGGACAATATCGACGTCCTCGGCATGCCCACCACCGCCGGATGTCCGGAATTCGCCTTCGCGCCGAGCGCGGACGCGCCCGTCGTGCAGCTCCTGCGGGAGGCGGGGGCGATCCTCGTCGGCAAGACCAATCTCGACCAGTTCGCCACGGGCCTCGTCGGCGCCCGCTCTCCCTACGGCCCCGGCCGCAACCCGTTCGACCCGGCCTACGTCTCCGGCGGATCGTCATCGGGCTCGGCGATCGCGGTGTCGTGCGGGGCGGTCGGCTTCGCGCTCGGCACGGACACGGCGGGGTCCGGGCGCGTGCCGGCGTCGTTCTGCAACATCGTCGGCTGGAAGGGGACGCGCGGGCTCGTCACGACGCGCGGCGTCCTGCCGGCCTGCCGATCGCTCGACGTGGTGAGCGTCTTCGCGCTCACCTGCGACGACGCCGCCGCGGTCGCGCGCGTCGCGTCGCGCTACGACGCGCAAGAGCCCTTCTCGCGCAAGCCCGGCTCCGCGCTGGCGCCGCGCGGCGCGGGTATAGCGAGCCTTCGGCTCGGCGTGCCGCGCCCGCAGGATCTCGCCTTCTTCGACGATCCGCACAACCCGGCTCTGTTCGAGGCCGCGATCGGGCGCTTCCGCGAGGCGGGCGCGCGCCTCGTCGAGATCGACCTCGCGCCCTTCCTCGAGGCGGCCCGTCTCCTCTACGAGGGCGCCTTCGTCGCCGAGCGCACGGCGGCCGTGGGGCGCTTCCTCGCGGAGCATCCGGATGCGGGCCATCCGACGGTGCGCGCGATCGTCGAGGGCGGCCGGCGCTTTTCGGCGGTGGACGCCTATGAGGCGCTCTACCGGCTCCACGCGCTCGCGCGCGCGACCGAGCCGGTCTGGAGCGCTGTCGACGCGATCCTCACGCCGACCGCCGGCACCATCCCGACGATCGCCGCCGTCGAGGCCGAGCCGATCGCGAGGAACAGCGAGCTCGGCTATTACACCAACTTCATGAATCTCCTCGATCTCTCGGCGATCGCGATCCCCGCGGGCTTCCGGCCCGACGGGCTGCCCTTCGGCGTGACGCTCTTCGCCCCCGCCTTCCGCGACGGCGCGCTCCTCGAATGGGGTGCCGAGGCGCAGGCGGCGGCGGGCCTGACGCTGGGGGCGACGGGCGCGCCCCTGCCGGAGCGGGGCCCCCTCCCCGCCGCGGAGGCCGTGCCCGCCGGCACGATCCCGCTGGCGGTGTTCGGCGCGCATATGGAGGGGCTCGCCCTCTCGCACGAGCTGACCCGCTGCGGCGCGCGTCTTCTCGGAGCCGTGCGGACGGCGCCCGTCTATCGGCTGTTCGCGCTGGAGCAGCTGTCTCCGCCGCGCCCCGGCCTCGTGCGCGACGAGGACGGCGGGGGCGCGGCGATCGCGGGCGAGCTCTGGAGCGTGCCGGAGGCCGCCCTCGGCCCGTTCGTCGCCGGAATTCCCGCGCCGCTCGCGATCGGCAAGGTCGAGCTCGCCGAAGGGCGCCGCGTGACCGGCTTCCTCTGCGAAACCGCCGCGACCCGCACCGGCCGCGACATCACCGCGCTCGGCGGCTGGCGTGCTTATTTGGCGAGGGGGTGAGCCGGGGAGAGAAGAGAACAGGTTTACGCGCTGGTCGTCATGAAACCGGAGATCCCGAGGCGTGCGACGCGCTCGACGCTCTCCCCTCCCGCTTGGGGGCTACGAGCTTCCCACATCGTGATTTGCGCATGGGATCGATGCATGCAAGACGCCGCCCCTCTCCTTCCCCTCAGGGGAAGGTGGCCCGGCGCCGCAGGCGACGGGTCGGATGGGGTCATTCGCCGCGCAAGCGGCGAAGGGGCGTCGTGAAAGAGCGCCTTACGTACGGAGAAGCCCAACGCCCCTTCGCTCCTTCGGAGCGAAAGACCCCATCCGTCT
>NZ_JBKBQG010000078.1:0-8962 GCF_046292825.1 Salinarimonas sp.
GCCGCGCGCGGCGGCGCGGCCGTTTGCGGCGCGGTGCGGGAGGGCGCCGCCCGCGCGGCCGGCGGCGGCCCGCCCGGCGCCCCGTAGCGCACCGAGGCGCTCTCGACCCGCGGCGTCGGATCGCGTCCGGTGAGCAGGAGCTCGATGAAGCCGCCGCCGAGATTCTGGCCTTGCGTCTGGGACTGGGCGTGAGCGGGCGCGACGAGCGCCTGCGCGCCGAGGGCGGCGGCGAGCGCGAGCGCGGCGAGTGCCGCGGCCTTGCGCAGGTTCGCGAGCATGGGCTTGTCTCCCCTTGACGCGCGCCGGATCGTGGCACGCGGGGGCCATTCGAGACCCGCGAGCGGTTGCGGGAATCTCAATGACCGGGTGCCGTTCTCGGCTTAACCTTACCCGAGGCTGACCAAGGCCGCGTCCGGAGGATCACGCAGGGGCGAGCGGCTTCGTCATCCGCCGCCGCTCCGGCGTCTCGCCCACGACGACGAAACCCTCCCGGCGATAGAGCCGATCGGCCGGGTTGGTGACGAGCACGCTCAGCGTCGTCGGCAGCCCGCGCGCGGCTGCCTCGTCGACCTTGCGCCGCAGGATCGCGGTGCCGATTCCCCGCCCCTGAAAGGCGGGGTCGACGTAGAGCTTGTCGACGAAGAGGTGGTCCGCGTGAAGCGTCGTCGCGATGCAGCCGACGTCGATCCCGCCCTCCACGACGATCTCGTGACCGGCAGGATCGAGCCCCGCGCGTGGCCGCCAGGTGCCCCAGAGCGCCTCCGCATACGCACGCATGCAGGCTTCCTCGAGGGCGAGGAGATAGGCCACGTCGCCGGAGCATGCGGGTCTGAGCACGAGGGACAAGGCCGGGGCGCTCCGGGGAACGGGCGCGGGATCACGCGTCTCTTCACTCAATAATAAAGATTCATCCGTCAAGGTCCCGACACTCCCGATCTCGAGCCATCAGGCCGCCCATGCCCTCCATGCACAAGCGCTACCGCATCGAAGACACGCTCCAGCGCGCCCCCATCCGCCTGCCCGCGCGGATGAACAGGGCGCATGCGCCGAGCCAGCCGAGCCCCCCGAGCCCGTCGCTCGGCGCGGCGCAGGCCTTCGCGGCGGCGGCGAGCCTGTCGGCGGAGGGGATGAGCTCGGACGAGCGCTTCGCGCGCATCATGGAGGCGCTCGAGGAGCTGCGCGGCTTCCTCGACCCGTCCCAGCGCCTCGCCTCGGACGTGATCGACGCCTATCGCAAGGAGATCTCGGAGGTCTACGCGCTGCGCCAGGAGATCGACGCCATGAAGGCGGCGATCACGCACACGAAGCGCGAGATCGCCTCGCTCTACAAGTCGGACAACGAAGGCAAGGGCATGCGCCGCGTCGCCGGCGAGCTCGACGCCGTGGTGACGGCCACCGAGGAGGCGACGAGCTCGATCCTCACCGGGCTCGAGGACATCGAGACGCTCGCCAACATGCTGCGCGCCTCGACCGGCGGCGGCGGCTCCGACGAGGCCGGCGCCATTCTCGACCGCGTCGTGTCGATGTACGAGGCCTGCAACTTCCAGGACCTGACCGGCCAGCGCATCACCAAGATCGTCAACGTGCTCAAGTTCGTCGAGGAGCGGCTCGACCGGATGATCGACGTCTGGGGCGGCCTCGACGCGTTCCAGGAGCTGATCCAGCACGAGGCGATCGCGCCCGCGCTCGACGACGAGAAGAACCTCCTCAACGGGCCCAAGCTCGAGGAGGATATCGGCCACGTCTCCCAGGACGACATCGACTCGCTCTTCGATTGAGGGCATCCCTCCCGGGAGGGGAGGGTGGACACGGGAGCGTCGGCGACCGTGGCCGGGCGGGGCCCGGGTGGAGACCATTCTTCGAGTGTCGGGCCCCACCCGACCCTTCTCGCTCGCGCTCGAAGGGCCACCCTCCCCTACGGGGAGGTAGGTAGCGCCAACTCGCGCGCGCGCCGGCCGACCACCGGCGCCAGACGTGCGAGACCCTCGCGCTGCATGCGCTCCAGAAGCCCCGCCTTGATGTCCGCGACCAAGCCCGGCCCGTGATAGACGAGCGCGGTGTAGAGCTGGACGAGGCTCGCGCCGGCCTCGATCTTCGTCCATGCGGCGTCCGCGCCGTCCACCCCGCCGACGCCGACGAGCGGGAGCGCGTCGCCGACCCGCAGCCGCATCTGCGCGAGCACGCGGGTCGAGGCGGAGAAGAGGGGCTTGCCCGAGAGGCCGCCCGTCTCCCGCGCGAGCGCGGTCTCGACGAGGCTCGGCGGGCGGGCGATCGTGGTGTTCGAGACGACGAGCGCGTCGATCCCGCGGGCGAGCGCGGTGGCGGCGATGGCGTCGAGCGCCTCCTCGGCGAGATCGGGGGCGATCTTCAGCAGGAGGCGGGTGCGGGTGCCCGCCTTCGCGTCCGCCGCGTCGCGTGCGGCGACGGCGCGGGCGAGAAGCGCGTCGAGGAAGGCCTCGCCCTGGAGATCGCGCAGGCCGGGCGTGTTCGGCGAGGAGACGTTGATCGTCAGGAACGCGACCTTGCCGGCGAGCCCCTCGATCAGCGCGACGTAATCGGCGATGCGGTCGCTCGAATCCTTGTTCGCGCCGAGATTGACGCCGACGATGCCGCGTGAGGCGCGCCGCCCGGCGAGGCGCCGCGCGCAGGTCTCCATCCCGTCGGAATTGAGCCCGAAGCGGTTGACGATCGCCTCGTCGGCGGCGAGCCGGAAGACGCGCGGGCGCGGATTGCCCGGCTGCGGGCGCAGCGTCACGCCGCCGCATTCGACGAAGCCGAAGCCGAGCCCGAGAAGGGCGTCGGGAACCTCGCATTGCTTGTCGTAGCCGGCCGCGAGGCCGATCGGATTGGGGAACGCAAGCCCCATCGCCTCGACCGCGAGGCGCGGATCGTCGGGGGCGGGGTGGAGCGGGGGCGCGAGCGCCAGCGAGCGGATCGAGAGCGCGTGCGCGGCCTCCGGATCGAGCCGGTGGAGGAAGGGCCGCAGGATCGGGAAGAGGCCGCGGATCACGCGCCGTCCTCCGGCACGAGCCCGCCGAAATAGTGGCCGCCTTCGGCATCGAGAGGCAGCGGATCGGCGCGCAGGACGGCGGAGACGGGCAAGGGCGCGTAGAGATGCGGGAACAGGGCGCCCCCGCGCGAGGGCTCGTAGACGAGCGCCGCGCCGAGCGCCGCCTCGTCGATCGCCAAGAGCACGAGATCGCTCCGACCCCGGAAATGCTTCGCCGCCGTCTCGCGGACCTGGGCCGCCGTCGAGAAATGGATGAAGCCGTCGGCGAGGTCGACCGGCGCGCCGCGCAGAACGCCGTGCACGCGCGCCTCCTCCCAGAGCGGGCGCGGGCAGATCTTGTAGATAAGCGCCATCGGCAGAGCCTCCCGAGCGGGCTCCGGCGCCCGCGCGGCGAGGTTTAGGCGCCCGTGCCCCACCGCGCAAGCAGATGCGCGGGCGCGCATGGAACCGCGGGGCGCCTGCGCCTTTTAGTGACGGTAGTCTTGCGGCTTTTCCTAAGCTTAGGCTTCCGATCTCACGAGGTAAGCGTGCTCACCCATGCCCAGATCTGGTCGGCGATCGACCGCCTCGCCGAGCGTTACGGGCTCACCGCCTCCGGCCTCGCCCGGCGCGCGGGCCTGGACGCGACGAGCTTCAACCGTTCGAAGCGCGTGAGCCCGGACGGTCGCGAGCGCTGGCCGTCGACGGAATCGATCGCCAAGGTCCTCGCGGCGACAGGAGCGTCGCTCTCGGAATTCGTGGCGCTCGTCGAGGACGGCGACGCGCCGCGCCCGACGACGGTGCCGATCGTGCCCTGGGACGAGGTCGGACAACGCGGGCAGTTCGGCGCCGACGGCTTGCCGTCGAGCCCCAAGCACGAGGAGATCGAGTTCCCCGATACCGGCGCCGAGAAGCTCCTCGCGGTCGAGGTCTCCGGCGACGCGCTCGTCCCCCTGTGCCGCGACGGCGACGTGCTGATCGTCTCGCCGACGACCGCCCTGCGCAAGGGCGACCGCCTGCTCGTGCGGTTCGGCGACGGCAGCGTGGGCGTGCGCGAGCTGATCCGGCGGACCGTGCGCACGCTCGAGATGCGCGGCCTCGCCGAGGGCTCCGCCGACGAGCCGGTACCGGTGTCGGACGTGCTCTGGGTCGCGCGCATATTATGGATACGCCAGTGAGAATAATCTTTTTATATATATATCTCTCAGACGTGATCTGAATTGACATTCTTTATGCACTCTGCCAGCATCCGGGGCACCACCTGAAGGCGGGCCGAGGGCGGGGAGATGCGCATCTTCGATTTCTTCAGACCATACGATCCGCGCGAGGCCGGGGGCGGCGTCGCGGAGGCGGCGGCGCGGCTCGCACCGCTCCTCGCGACCGCGCCGGACGCGTTGGACGAGGCGCTCGCACGCATCCCCCCGGCGCGGCTCGCGCGCATCCTGAGCGAGGGACCCGACGCCGCAGCCTTGCGCACGCGCTATGCGATCGCGGATCGGGAGGCGGCGCTCGCGATCCTCGCGGCCGCGCAGGATCGGGTCGCGCGGGGCGGCGCGCGTCCGCTCGCAGCGCTCGCCGAGGCGCTCGATACCCATCGCCGCGCCGTCGCGCCGGGGGCACGCGCGGCCGATGCCGTGGTGGCCGCCAAGGCGCGGCTCCTCGACGCCTGGGCGCGCGCGCTCGACCGCATCGCGCCGGGCGGCGCCGCGATCGACGAAGGCGCCGCCCGCGCCCTCGGCCTCGGGCGGGCGGTCTATCTCTCGCTCTGCGCGGAGGTCGGCGAGACGAGCGAGGGCCCGATCCCCGCCGACGCCTTTCGCGCGAAGCTGCCGCGGCTCCTCTGTTTCTGGCCGCTGACGCCGGAGGGCCTCGCGACGATCGAGGCGCTCGAGCGCGTCGTCGCCGAGACGCTCGCCCGCGAGAGCGCGACGATCGTGCCGCTCGAGGCGCGGCGCTAGCATGAGGCAATCGCGGATGCATTTCGCGGCGCGATCGCGTACCCTCGCGCGAACGGCACCCTGGAGGTCACCGCGGACGGCATCGCCCTCGACGATCTCGGTCGCGGCCGGCGCTACGACGTGTCGGAAATCTTCTACGACCCTCGCCTGAAGCGAGTGCTGCGATGACGACGTTTCCGGCGGGGCCGCGGCGTGACGGGGCGGCGAAGGCGCTCGTCTGCCTGTCGTTCTTCCTGTTCGCGGTCTCGGACGTCATCGCCAAGCACGTGAGCCGGGACTTCAGCGTCAACCAGGTGATCTTCGTCTCGGCGGCGGTCACCTTCGTGCCGGTGCTGCTCTTCATGCGCGCGACGGGAGACCGGCGCTACCTGCCGCGTCGCCTCGGCCTGTGCGTGGTGCGCAGCCTCTTCGCCTGCATCAGCGTGATCCTGCTCGTCGAATCCTTCGGCCGCCTGCCGGTCGCCGATGCCTACACGCTGTCCTTCACCGCGCCGCTGATCGTCGCGGCTCTCTCGGGTCTGTTCCTCGGCGAGCGGGTCGGCACGATGCAATGGGCGGCGATCGTGGTCGGGTTCGCGGGCGTGGTCGTCGTTCTCGGGCCGGGCTACGGCGCGGGCGGTGCCGACGCCGCATCGGGGGCGGCGCAGGTGGGGATGGGGCTCGCCCTCGTCTCGGCGGTGTTCTTCGCGCTGGGCATCCTGCTCCTGCGGCGCATCGGCACGAGCGAGAGCGCCGGCTCGATCCTGATCGTCTTCCTCCTCACCACCCTCGTCGTCACCGGCGTGCCGCTCCTGTGGGAATGGCGGACGCCGAGCCGCGTGGAGGATTGGGGGGCGATGGTCCTCATCGGCTTCGCCGCGGGGGGCGCGCATATCGCGATGGTCTCCGCCTTCCGGCGCGGGGAGGCGGCACGGCTCGCGCCCTTCCAATACACCCAGCTCGTCTGGGGCATGGTGCTCGGCCTGCTCGTCTTCGGCGATCGGCCGAGCCTGCAGGTCGTCACGTGAGCCGCGATCGTGGTCGGCGCCGGCCTGATGCTCTATCTCGAGGATCGCCGCGCGGCCCGGGCGATGCGTGCTGCGGGTGCGCAGCCGCCCTCTTGAGGCGGGCGAGCCTCGACGCTCCGCCCGCCGCGCGTGATCACCTCTGTCGCGCCGTGATCGCGGGCTCGCGCGAGAGGCCCTTGGCGGCGAGCTCTGAGAGATACTCGCTCCAACGCTCGGCATGGCGCTGCCCGAGCTCGCGCAGATAGGGCCAGCCGTAGATGCCGGTGTCGTGCATGTCGTCGAAGACGAGCTTGACCGCGTAATTGCCCACCGGCTCGACGCCGATGATCGCGACGTTCATCTTGCCCGGCACCGTCTTGCGCTCGGCGGGGCTGTGGCCCTGCACCTCCGCCGACGGGCTCGTCACGCGCAGATATTCGGCGGGCAGCGCGAAGCGCGTGCCGTCGTCGAAGGTCACGGTGAGCGTGCGGCGGTCCTTCGAGACGCGCAGCTCGGTCGGCCAGGGATCGCTCTCGGCGGACGGCGTGGACATGGGACGGACGGCTCCTGTGACGTCGTGGACGAGCCCGGGCGCGCGGATGCGCACGGCCTCCTTCCTCTTCATAAGGCTTGAATATGCGGGCGGAAACAGCAAGATCACCCCCGGGAGGAGTTCCCGGCAGGGAGCGGCGCGAGCCTCGCGCCCGCGGCCCGTGTCCGTCGCTTTGGAGTGCGTCGCGCCATGACGATCGAGTTGCCGGTCGAGGCCGTGTCGGGCAAGCCGCTGATCGACCCCTTCGGGCGGGCGATCGCCTATCTGCGGGTCTCGGTCACGGATCGCTGCGATTTCCGCTGCGTCTATTGCATGTCGGAAGACATGACCTTCCTGCCCAAGCGCGATCTCCTGACGCTCGAGGAGCTCGACCGGCTGTGCTCGGTCTTCGTCGATCACGGCGTGCGCAAGCTGCGCATCACCGGTGGCGAGCCGCTCGTGCGTCGCGACATCATGACGCTGTTCCGCTCGCTCTCGCGGCATCTCGCGAGCGGCGCGCTGGAGGAGCTGACGGTGACGACCAACGGCTCGCAGCTCGCGCGCTACGCCGCCGAGCTCGCCGATTGCGGGGTGCGCCGCGTCAACGTCTCGATGGACACGCTCGACCCCGACAAATTCCGCGCCATCACGCGCTGGGGCGACCTCGACAAGGTGATCCGCGGCATCGACGCCGCGCAGGCGGCCGGGCTCTCGGTCAAGATCAACGCGGTGGCGCTCAAGGGCGTCAACGAGGACGAGATCGAGCCGATGCTCGAATGGGCGCACGGGCGCGGCATGGACCTCACCCTCATCGAGGTGATGCCGCTCGGCGAGATCGAGCCCGACCGCATCGACCAGTTCCTGCCGCTCTCGCGGGTGCGCGCGAGCCTGCTCGACCGCTACACGCTGGAAGATCTGCCGGACCGCACCGGCGGCCCCGCGCGCTACGTGCGCGTGAAGGAGACCGGCGGGCGGCTCGGCTTCATCACGCCGATGACCCACAATTTCTGCGAGAGCTGCAACCGCGTCCGCCTCACCTGCACCGGCACGCTCTACATGTGCCTCGGCCAGGAGGACGCGGCCGATCTGCGCACGCCTTTGCGGGCGTCCGAGGGCAACGAGCGCGTCTCCCAGGCGATCGCCGACGCCATCGCCCGCAAGCCGAAGGGCCACGATTTCGTCATCGATCGCGGCCGCAACCGCCCTGCCGTCGGCCGCCACATGAGCGTGACGGGGGGGTGAGGGGCGTCGCCGCCGCGACGCTGTCATCCCGGGCCGCGAAGCGGACCCGGGACCCATAACCTCGACGTTCGTCCGAGCGCGCATGCCGCGCTCGCCCCGCCCCCCTCGAGCGGCGAGCGTCGGCGGGACGCAGCCTATAGGCTGCGAGTGACGCGTCGGGCGTATGGGTCCCGGATCGCCTTCGGCGTCCGGGATGACACGTTGGTTCAATAGGCGATCTTGTCGGCCTTCTCGGTCCAGGCGCGGAACACCGCCTTCGCCTCCTCGAGCGGCAGGTGCTCGGCGGGCAGCGCGCGGGCCTCCGGCGCTTTGGGGATCTCGTCGTAGATGAAGGCGTCGTCGAAGCCGATCGCGGCGGCGTCGGCGCGCGTGTTCGCGTAGACGATGCGCGACAGCCGCGCCCAGAAGGCGGAGGCGAGACACATCGGGCAGGGCTCGCAGCTCGTGTAGAGCGTCGCGCCGGAAAGCGAGAAGGTGCCGAGCCGGTGGCAGGCGCGGCGGATGGCGACGACCTCGGCGTGAGCGGTCGGGTCGTTCGTCGAGGTGACCTCGTTCCAGCCCTCGGCGACGACGACGCCGTCGCGCACGATCACCGCGCCGAACGGCCCGCCGCGATCGGCCTCCATATGCTGGCGCGAGAGCGCGACGGCGCGGGCGAGATGGGCGCGGTCCTCGTCTGTCGTCATGATCTCTCCCCCGAGCGGACCGCCTCGCGGGCGGCGAGCAATTGGGCCGCGGTCGCGGCGGCGATGATGGCGGGCTCCTTGCCGGCGATGCCGGGAATGCCGATCGGGCAGACGAGGCTCTCGATCCGCGCCTCGGGCAGCCCGATCTCGGCGAAGCGCTTCTCGAACCGCGCCCGTTTCGTCGCCGAGCCGATCAGCCCGACGAAGGGCACGTCCTCGCGCGCGAGCGCGGACGCGGTGAGCGCGAGATCGAGCGGGTGCGAATGCGTCATCACGAGGACGAAGGCGCCAGCCGGCGCGCGTGCGATCTCGAGGCCCGGCTCGTCGGTGTGGATCGGCGTGGCATTGGCGGGCACGTGCGCGGGGAAGGCCTCGGCACGGGTGTCGACCCAGGTCAGCCGAAAGGGGAGCGGCGCGAGGGCGAGCGCGAGCGCGCGCCCGACATGGCCCGCGCCGAAGAGGAGGAGCGGGGTGGGAGCGGGGGAGGAGGGCTCCCGCCAGACGTCGTTTGCCGAGACATCCCTCCCCGTAGGGGAGGGTGGCCCCGAGCGAAGCGAAGGGGTCGGGTG
>NZ_JBKBQG010000079.1:0-8944 GCF_046292825.1 Salinarimonas sp.
GGGGCGCCTGCTTCCCCCCCCGGCGGGGAGGGTGGCCCCTGGAGCGTCAGCGACAGGGGTCGGGTGGGGCCTGAGGTTCGAAGCGAATCCTCCACCCGGGCCCCACCCGGCCTTTCTCGCTCCGCTCGAAAGTCCACCCTCCCCTCCGGGGAGGGAGGGGGCCGCGAGGGCGCAGGTGGCGGTCGCGTTCGCGATGCGCGCCGAGACCAGCCTCGAGCCTGGGCCGGCGGCGGCCAAGGCTGCGGCTTCGGCGACGGAGCCGAGGCCGTGGGCCGCGAGCGAACGCTCTGAGCGGGTCGGGCATTCCGCGTCGCGTGCGAGAAGCGCCTCGTGGGACAGCGTCAGCGCGCGCGTGCCGAGCCGGCTCGCGGCATCCGCGAAACCCGGCGCGTGCGAAATGCTCTCCAACGTCGCGAGCGCGGCGATCGGCGCCCCCACGCGACCCGCCGCCGCGAGCGCCTCGGCGACGAGGCCCGCGAGCGCCGCGCCGTCCACACCCGACCGGAATCCCACCCCTGCGACGATCATCCCTTCACCGCCACCCATTGCGTCACCGGCATCGCGGGCCGCCAGCCATGCATGGTGCCGACCCGATCGAGGCGGGAGATCGCGATGCGCCGCATCGCGCCGCCATGGGCGGCGTGGAGGCGCGCGAGGATCGCCTCGGTTTCCAAGGACACGGCGTTGATCACGATCCGCCCGCCCGGCTTCAGAGCCGCCCAGCAGGCGTCGACCACCCCCGGATCCCCCGCGCCGCCGCCGACGAAGATCGCGTCCGGTGCGGGCCAGCCCGAAAGCCCGTCCGGCGCGACGCCGTCGTGGATCTCGAGCGCGGCGGCGCCGAGGCGCTCGGCATTGACGCGGGCGCGGGCGGCGCGGTCGGGGCGTTCTTCGAGGCCGAGCGCGCGATTGCGGGGGTGCGCGAGGCACCATTCGATGGCGACCGAGCCCGCACCGATGCCGACGTCCCACAACAGCCCGCCCGGCAGCGGGCGCAAGGCCGCGAGCGTGATCGCGCGGATCTCGGCCTTGGTGAGCTGCCCGTCGTTCTCGAACAAAGCGTCGTCGAGCCCCGCCGCCCGCGGCAGCGCGATCGCCTCCGCGCCCCCCGCGACCTCGATCGCGACGAGGTTCAACGGGTCGATGTCGGCGAGCGCGAAACCCTCCGCTTGCGCTGCGCGCACCCGCTCGCGCGGTCCGCCGAGCGCTTCGAGCACCACGAGCCGCGAGGCGCCCATGCCGCGCGCGACGAGCATCGCGGCGACTTGCGCGGCGGTCGTCCCGTCGCTCGTGAGCGCGAGGATGCGCGCGCCGGGCACCAGTTCCGGCACGATCCGCGACAGAGCCCGCCCGTGCAGGCTGACGAGCGCGCAGTCCGGGATCGACCAGCCGAGCCGGGCGGCGGCGAGCGAGAAGGCGGAGGGGTGGGGATAGGCGCGGATCTCGTCGGCCGGCAAGCGTTTGGCGAGCTCCGCGCCGATGCCGTAATGGAACGGGTCGCCGCTCGCGACGACGCAGGTCGGCCGGCCGCGTCGTGCGAGGATCGCCTCGTAGCCCTCCGCGATCGGGCTCGGCCAGGCGAAGGTCTGCGCGGCGAGGGGAGCGGCGAGCGCGAGATGGCGCGCCCCGCCCGCGACGAATTCGGCCGCGTCGAGCGCCGCGGCGGCGGCGGGGGAGAGGCCGGCGCGCCCGTCCTCGCCGATGCCGACGATGGTCAGCCAGGGCGCGCGCGCCGCGCTCGACAAAGAGCCGGGGCTAGACGATAGAGCGTCCATGCGCATCCTCCTTCTCGGCGGCACCAGCGAGGCGACCGCGCTCGCTCTGCGATTGTCGGACATCCCCGGCGTCCAGGCGATCCTCTCGCTCGCCGGCCGCACCAGCGCGCCGCGCCTGCCGCCCGTCCCGACCCGCATCGGCGGGTTCGGCGGCGCGGAGGGGCTCGCGCGCTACCTTCGCGCGGAACGCATCGACGCCCTGGTCGACGCCACCCACCCCTTCGCCGCGCGCATCTCCGCCAATGCGGCGGCGGCCGCGCGCGCGGCCGGCGTGCCGCTCGTCGCGCTCGTGCGTCCGCCATGGCAGGCGGGGGAGGGGGATCGCTGGCGGGAGGTCTCCGACATGGGCGAGGCCGCGCGCGCGATCGGCGAGGTGCCCCGCCGCGTCTTCCTCACCGTCGGAAGGCTCGAGCTCGACGCCTTCCGCGCCGCGCCGCAACATTTCTACATCGTGCGCACGATCGAGCCGATCGCGGCCGACGCGCTGCCGCGCCTCGTCACGATCGAGGATCGCCCGCCCTTCGACGAGGCGGCGGAGCGAGCCTTGATGGCGCGCGAGCGGGTGGAGGTGCTCGTCACCAAGAATTCCGGCGCCGCCGCGACCGCGCCGAAACTCGCCGCGGCGCGGGTGCTCGGCGTCCCAATAATCCTCGTCGCGCGCCCGCCGCGCCCCGACGGCGTCGAGAGCGTGGAGAGCGTCGAGGCGGCTCTGGCGTGGCTCGCCTCTCATCCCGCCGCTCCGGAGACTTTGCGCGGCGTGTAGACGAAGGGCCGGGCGCCATCGCGCGCCACGAGCCGCGTCGTCGAGGCGCCGATCATCACGAGGCTCGCCATGTCGGCCTCCTCCGCGCGCGTCTCGCATGCGGGCGCGATCGCGATGCGCTCGTCCGGGCGGCCCACCGCGCGCGCGATGATCACCGGTCGCTGCGGATCGCGGGCGGCGACACGCTCGAGCGCCGCGCCGAGCTGCCAGGGCCGGGCCTTCGAGATCGGATTGTAGAGGCAGATCACGAAATCGGCGGCGAGCGCCGCGTCGAGCCGGGCGAGGATCACCTCCCAGGGCTTGAGATTGTCCGAGAGCGAGATCGCGCAGAAATCGCCGCCGAGCGGCGCGCCGAGCCGGGCGGCGGCGGCGAGCATCGCGGTGATGCCGGGCTCGACGCGGATGTCGAGCGCGCGCCAGGCCGCCTCGCCGTCCTCGAGCGCCTCCATGATCGCCGCCGCCATCGCGAACACGCCCGGATCGCCGCCCGACACCACCGCGACGCGCCGCCCCGCGGCCGCGAGCGCGAGCGCATGGCGCGCGCGGTCGAGCTCGACGCGGTTGTCGGAGGCATGCCGCGTCTGGCCGTCGCGCTCGGGGAGACGCGCGACGTATGGCGCGTAACCCACGATGTCCGTCGCATCCTCGACCGCGGCGCGAGCGGCCGGCGTGATCCAATCGGGATCGCCGGGCCCGAGGCCGACGATCGTGAGGCGTCCCCCGCTCACGGGCGCCTCCCCTGGCCGGGGACGAGGATCATCGAGAAGTAGGGCGCCGCGTAATCCTCCGGCACCTCGGCGAGCGGCACGATGCGCTCGCCCGTCATGCTCGCCCGCTCGACATAGATCGCCCGCTCGGCGAGCCCCGCGTCTTCCAGAGCCGTGCGGACCTTCGACAGATGCCGCCCCAGCTTCATCACGACGAGCGCGTCCGCGACCGCGATGCGCCGCGCGATCTCGTCCGCCGCCAGCGTTCCAGGCACGACCACGAGCACGTCGTCGCCCCAGGTGATCGGCGCCTGCGCATTGGTCCAAGCCGCCGACATGCCGGTGATCGCGGGGATCGTCTCGACGGGGACGGCGCCCTTCAGGCGGATCCACAGATGCATGAACGAGCCGTAGAAGAACGGGTCGCCCTCGCAGAGCACGCCGACCACGCGCCCGGCCTCGACGTCCGCGAGGATCGCGCGCCGGCACTCCTCGTAGAAGGCGGCCATGGCGGCGCGGTAATCGGCGCCGTCGGGGTCGAGCTCGGTCGTGACGGGATAGACCATCGCCACCTCGCGCGCGGGGTCCGCCCCGACCACCGCATCGGCGATCGTGCGGGCATTGCCGCGCACGCCGCGTTTGGCGAAATGGTAGAGCCTGTCGGCGCGCTCGAGCGCCGCGCGGGCGCGCACGCTCATGAGGTCGGGATCGCCGGGGCCGAGCCCGATGCCGACGATCGGCGAGAAGGGCTTCATCGCGCGCGCCTCCTCACTCGACCGCGCTCGCGAGCGCGTTGATGGCCGCCGCGGTGATCGCGCTGCCGCCGCGCCGGCCGTGGACGACGATGAAGGGCACGCGCCCGTCGGCGGCGAGCGCCTCCTTGGATTCGGCCGCGCCGACGAAACCGACCGGGCAGCCGATCACGGCGGCCGGGCGCGGGGCGCCCTCGTCGAGCATTTCGAGGAGCCGGAAGAGGGCGGTCGGCGCATTGCCGATCGCGACGAGCGCGCCGTCGAGATGCGGCCGCCACAGCTCCATCGCGCCCGCGGAGCGCGTGTTGCCGATCGTGCGGGCGAGATCGGGCGTGCGCGGATCGTCGAGCGTGCAGATCACGGGATTGTCGGCGGGCAGGCGGGCGCGGGTGACGCCGTTCGCGACCATCTTGGCGTCGCACAGGATCGGCGCGCCGCGCGCGAGCGCCGCCACCGCTTTTTCCGCAAAATCCTCCGAGAGAGCGACGTCGCGGGGCAGGTCCGTCATGCCGCAGGCGTGGATCATGCGCACGACGCAGCGCTCGGCCGCCCCCTCGAAGCGCGACAGGTCCGCCTCCGCCCGGATGATGGCGAAGGAGCGCGCGTAGATCGCGGCTCCGTCGCGGATGTAATCGTATGGCCCGCTCAAACCCGTTATTCTCCGATCGCCGCCGCGAGGTCCGCGCGGCATTGCGTGCTCGCGAGCGCCCGTTCCAGCGCCGCGCGCGTCATGATCCGCACCGGTTTATCACCGGCGCCACCTCCGAGCACCAGGCCATAGGTCGCCTCGTCCACGGCGACCAGCGTCAGGTCCGCCGGCCGCGGTCGTGCGCAGCCCTTCGCGCAGCCCGAGACGTGGAGGCTCAGCCCCTCGCGTAGGAGGTGCGACGCGGCTTGCGCGATGCCCGACGCATCCGCAGCCGCGGCGGCGAGGCCGGATCGGCAGGCGGGCGCGCCGGGACACGCCTCGACGGCGAGACGCGGATCGGCGGGATCGACGACGAAGCCGTGTTCGGGAGCGTCTCGCAGGAGGCGCTCGCGTTCGGGGGTCGTGAGGTGGGGCACGAGGACGGCGCGGGTGAAGGAGAGCCGGAGGTGGTCGGGCGCCCGGCTCGCGACGAAGCGCAAGGCGGAGGCTGCGATGCGCCCGAAGGGGAGGGGGAGAAGGGCGACATCCCTCCCCGTAGGGGAGGGTGGCCCCTGGAGCGGAGCGACAGGGGTCGGGTGGGGCCCGGGTGGAGATCGTCCTTCGCGCGTCGTGCCCCACCCGGCCTTTCTCGCTCCGCTCGAAAGTCCACCCTCCCCTGCCGGGAGGGATGGGAGCCCGGCGATGAACGCGCGCGCGTCGTCGGAGAGGTCGCGCAGGCGATCCCTCCCCGTAGGGGAGGGTGGCCCCTGGAGCGGAGCGACAGGGGTCGGGTGGGGCCCGAGGGTCGAAGCAAGCTCACCACCCGGGCCCCACCCGGCCTTTCTCGCTCCGCTCGAAAGGCCACCCTCCCCTGCGGGGAGGGATGGGAGCGCTGCAAACCGCTCCAGCATCCCCGCCACCGTCTCGGGGATCTCCGCGAGCGGGCGCGCGGGCGTCGCCACGTAATCCTCCCCCCGTGCGAGGAGCACGCGCGCGCGCGCCTCCGCCGGCTCGATCCGCAGATCCGCCCCCGGCGGCAGCGCGAAACGCCCTCCGCCGTCGACCGCGACGAAAGCTTTCGGCGGCAGCCCCGTCACGCCCACGCAGTCTGCCTCGATCGCCCGCGCGAGGGCGAGCGCATCGAAGGCCTCCGTCGGGTCGATGCCGGCGAGCGGGGAGACGAGGGTGAGGCGGTGGGGGCCGGGGCCGTCGGGTTCGGCGAGGTCGAGCGCGGAAAGCCGCTCCAGGAGAACGGGATAGGTCTCTTCGCTCACGCCGCGGATCTGGAGATTGCCGCGCGCCGTGACGTCGAGAAGACCGTTGCCGCAGGCCTCCGCGAGATCCGCGAGCGCGAGCGCCTGATCGCGCGACAAGATCCCTCCGAAGGGATGAACGCGTGCCAGGAGCCCGTCGCCGGTCTGCATCGGGCGGCGCGTGCCGGGGCACCAGCCGCGGCGGGAGGGGGGCACGGGCGCGCTCATTCGGCGGCCTCCCGGTCGTCGCCGCGCAAGAGCGCCGCGAGCGAATTCGAACGGCTCGTCCACAGGCCCCGCGCGAGCGCGTCGGCGAGGCGGGCGCGGATCGCGGCTTCCGCCTGCGGATTGACCTCGCGCAGGCGCGCGTTCACGGCCTCGTCGGCGATGTAGGCCGCGTGGAGCGCCTCGAAATGGACGTCGCGGACGCAATCGGTCGTCGCGGCGAAGGCGTAGAGCGCGTCGACCCCGTTCGCGAGCTCGGCCGCCCCGCGCTGGCCGTGGCGCAGCATGGCGGCGACGTAGCGGGGATGGGCGAGGCGCCCGCGCACCAGCCGGTCGACATCCTCGGCGAGAAGGCGCGCCTTCGGCTCGGCGCGGCTCGTGTCCAGCGAATAGAGCGCGGGCGCGGCGCCGAGCAGGGCGGCGGCGGCGGCGAACCCGCCGATCGAGTCTGCCGCCGCATCGCCGTCGAGAATGTCGCGCTCGGCGACGTCCGACACGTGGACGAAGGCGTCCGCGCCCGCGACGCGCTCGGAGAAGCCGGAATCGGGGGAGGGGGCGCCGGCGGCGCCGTAGGCGTGGGCGGTCTGCGCGAGATAGGCGCGGCCCAAATCCTCGCGCGCGCGCCATTCCCCGTCGAGCGCGAGCGAGGCGGCGGCCCCGCCGTAATCGCCCGGCGCCGGGCCGTAGACGCGCGCGGGCGCGGAGCCGGCGCGGCGGGCGGCGGCGAGCGCGTTCCACTCGTCCGGCTCGTCGAGCGCGGCAATAGTGCGCGCGGCCTGGTCGAGGAGCGCGATCTGGTCGGGGAACGTGTCGCGGAAGGCGCCCGAGACGCGGATCGTCACGTCGATGCGCGGGCGGTCGAGGCGGGGGAGGGGGATGATCTCGAATCCCGTGACGCGCGTCGAGGCGGCATCGCGGGTGGGCGCCGCGCCCATGAGCGCGAGCGCCTGCGCGACGTCCTCGCCGCCGGTGCGGAGCGTCGGCGAGGCCCACAGATCCATCACCACGCGGCGGGGATAGTCCCCGTGCTCCTGCAGATGCCGCCGCACGACGGACGCGGCCGCCTTGGCGCCGAGCGCGGTCGCGGCGGGGGTGGGGATCGCGCGCGGATCGAGGGTCGCGAGATTGCGGCCGGTGGGGAGCACGTCGCGCCGCCCCCGGCTCGGCGATCCGGAGGGGCCGGGCGGCACGAAACGCGCGTCGAGCGCGGCCAGCAATCCCGCACGCTCGCCCGCGGCGCTGCCTGCGTCTCCCGAGCGGCCGAAGACGTGCAGGCCGTCGCGGATCGCGACCTCGCCGAGATCGCACAGATGCGCGTCGAGCCGGCTCAGCGCCTCGTCCATCGGCGTGTCGGCCGCGACCCCGCAGGCGGTGGCGAGGCCCGACGCTTCCGCGCGGGCGCGGATGTCCTTCGCCACGAGCGCGGCGCGGCGCGGATCGAGCACCTGGGCTGCGGAGAATTCCTCGACGAGTTCTTTGAGCGCCGCGTTCTCGTCGTCGAGCCCAGAGAGCGCGACGTCCGGCGTCTGATGGCCGATCGTGACGGCCCCGATCCGCCTCTTGGCGGGCGCCGCCTCGCCGGGATCGTCGACGATGAAGGGATAGACCACCGGCAGCCCGCCCACGAGGAGCGAGGGCCAGCATTCGGCCGAGAGCGCCACCGCTTTGCCGGGCAGCCATTCCAGTGTCCCGTGCGTGCCGAGATGCACGATCGCATGCACCTGCATGCGCAAGGCGGCGTAGAAGGCGACATAGGCGTGGCGCGGGGGGAGGTTCGGGTCGTGATAGGCGCCCTTGCGGTCGCCGTCCGAGCCGCGATCCGGCTGCAGCGCGACGAGGATCTGGCCCGCGCGGATCACGGGGAAGCGGAACGCGCCGTCGCGAAAGGCCGGATCGTCCTCCGGCGCGCCCCAGCGCTCGAGGATCTCCGTGCGCCGCGCCTCGGGGAGTGCGGCGAGGGTGTCGCGATACTCGTGGAGCGGGACGTCGAGGCTCTCGGGGCCGTCGAGAAGGCGCGGGATCAGCGCCTCGGCGGGGAGATCCGCGCGGGCGTCGTAGCCGTTGGCGGCGAGGTCTTCGAGGATGGCGATCGCGGAAGCCGGCGTGTCGAGCCCCACCGCGAAGCCCGCGCGGCCGGCGCGGGCGGGGTAGTCGGACAGGACGAGCGCGAGCCGGCGCGCGTGGCGCGGCGTTCGCGCGAGCCGCACGAGGCCCGCCGCGCGCTCGGCGATCATCGCGATCGAGGCGGCGTCCGGGGCGGCGATGCGCCGTGCGAAGGCGAGCGTGGGATCGGGTTCCGCTTCCGCCTTGAAGGAGAGGGGCCCCGCGACGATGCGCCCGTCGAATTCCGGCAGCGCGATCTGCATCGCGAGATCCGCCCCCGACAGGCCACGCTCGGAAGCCGCCCAGGCCTCGCGCGTGGTGCCGACGGGGATGGCTTGGAGGATGGGGCGATCGGCGCGGTCGAGGACGAAGGTCGCGCTCTGCGGTGCTCTCGAATGGACGACGTGTCGATCGACCTCGGCGACGGCCTCCCCTGTCCTTCCCCCTTGTGGGGAAGGTGGCTCCGGGCGAAGCCCGGAGACGGATGGGGGTGGTGCAGAAGGCACCGATACGCTCGATTCTGCACCACCCCCACCCCCGGCCCCTCCCCACAAGGGGGAGGGGAGACCGTCGAGCTCGGGCCCCACCCGGCCACGGTCGCTGTCGCTCCCGTGTCCACCCTCCCCTCCGGGGAGGGATTTCGGGAGGGAGGGGAGCGCGCATCCCTCCCCGTAGGGGAGGGTGGCCTCCGAGGCGAAGCCGAAGGAGGTCGGGTGGGGCCCGGGGTTTGGAGGATAT
>NZ_JBKBQG010000080.1:0-8558 GCF_046292825.1 Salinarimonas sp.
AGGGACGGCTCTAACACCCATTTTCAGGCCCCGCTCGAGCGCCTCTCAAGTCCTCTTTCGACCGGCTCTTTGTGGTGCAAGAGCATGTGGCGATCGCTGCAAAACCAAGTGGCGCGCTTCACGCAGGTCACGATGTGCGAATAGCGTTGCCCTCCGGGGAGGGATCGCTCCCCCCCTCACTGCTTCGACACGCCGCCGAGCATCAAGAGAAACGACGGCTGCAGGCGGAAATCCTGCACCGCGGCGGTCGTCACCGCGTTCTGCTTCCAATTGGCGACGAAGGCCCAGGGCGCGTCCTCGTGGACGAGGCGTTGCACCTCGCGGTAGAGGCGCCCGCGCTCCTCCTGGTCGGTCGTCGCGCGGGCCTCGGCGAGGAGGCGGTCGACCTCCTCGTTGGAATAATAGCCCGAATTGAAGCCGCCCTCCTCGGGCCAGGCCTCGGTGCGCAAAGCGAGGAAGGGGAGGGTGTCGGGGTCGTTCGTCATCCAGGCCATCTGCGCCATGTCGGCCTGGCCCTCGAGGCCGGCGTTCACCCGCTCGAGGAAGGTGTTCCACTCGTAGGTCTCGATGCGCACGGACAGCCCGACCGCTTCGAGATCGGCCTGGATCGCCGTGCCCATCGCGACGGGCTCGAGCATGCCCGAGCCGCCCTCGGTGACGAAGAAGACGAGCTCGGCTCCCTCCGCGCCCGCTTCGGCGATGAGTTCGCGGGCGCGGTCGGGATCGTGCGGATAGGGCTCGAGCGACTCGTCGTAAGCCCAGGCGAAGGCGGGCGGAATCGGCCCCGACGCGATCTGCGCCGTGCCCTGCAGCACGTTCTCGACGAGCGCCTGCTTGTCGATCGCGTAATTGACCGCGCGGCGCACGCGCACGTCGTCGAAGGGCGCCTCGCGGGTGTTGAGGATCAGGAACCACAGATGCGGCCCGGCCTCTTCGTGGACGACGAAGCTCGCATCGTCGGCGAAGCGGCGCAGCGCGTCCGGCGGCACCTCGACCATCACGTCGAGCCCGCCCGCGAGCATCTCCGCGACGCGGGTATTGGCGTCGGTGATCGGGCGGAAGACGACCGCCTCGAGCGGCGCGGGCCCGTCGCGGTGCTCCTCGAAGCGGGAGAGGACGACGGCGACGTTGGCGTCCCAGCGCTCGAAGCGGAAGGGGCCGGTGCCGGACGGGTTGCGGCCGAACTCGCCGCCATGCTCGGCGACGGAAGCGGGCGAGACGATCAGCCCGGTGGGATAAGCGAGGTTCGACAGGAAGGGCGCGTAGGGCTTCTCCAGCGTGAAGCGGACGGTGTGAGTGTCGAGCGCCTCGACGCTCTCGACCGCGCTGAAGAAGAAGGACAACGGGAACGGCCCCGTGTCGTGATGGGGGTGATCCTCGTTCAGCATGCGCTCGAAGGTGAAGACCACGGCGTCGGCGTCGAAGGCGCTGCCGTCGTGGAAGGTGACGCCCTCGCGCAGCCGGAAGGTGTAGACGGTCCCGTCCTCGGAGATCTCCCAGCTCTCGGCGAGGGCGGGCTCGATCTCGAGCGTGCCGTCGGCATAGCGCACGAGGCCCTCGTAGATGTTGACGACGATGCGGAAATCGTTCGCGGCGGTGACGGCCTGCGGATCGAGCGATTTCGGCTCGGCGACCTGCCCGACCGAGAGAATTCCCGGCGGCGTCTGCGCCTGCGCGGAGGGCGCCGCCTGCGGTCCGAGCAGCAGAGCGGCGGCGAGCGCCGCTCCCGTGACGAGCGCGAGCGCGCGCTTCTCCACCATCGCCTTCATGTCTTCTCCTCTCGCACGGGCCTCGCTGCGACCCGGATGAGCCCCCTCGTCAGAAGCCGGATCTGCGCCCGGCCGTCGTTTCGAGCGCCCAGTGTAGACGCCGCCCGCGTGGGCGATCAACCGTCCGCCCACGCTTGCGTGCCGGGGGCGATCGCGAGACCATGGGCGGGGCACGAGAGGAGGAGCGGACGATGACCTATTCGATCCTCGGCCTCGACGAGGCCGCCGGCGCCGTGGGCGGCGCCTGCGTGAGCGCGACGCCGTCGGTGGGCGGCTTCGTCCTGCACGCGGCGCCGCGCGCGGGCGTGGTCGCAACGCAGGGGACCGCGACCTCGGTGCTCTACGGCGAGCAGGCGCTGCGCCGCATCCTGCAAGGCGAGACGCCGCAGGAGGTCGTCGCGGCGATCACGCAGAGCGATCCGGGCCGCGCGGCGCGCCAGGTCGCGCTGATGGACCCGCAGGGCCACGCCGCCGCCTTCACCGGGGAGGACAACGAAGCGGCGTGCTGCACCCTCGTCGAGCCGGGGCTCTGCGTCGTCGCGAACCGCGTGGCCGCGGCCGATCTCGCGCAGCGCATGGCCGAGGCCTTTCGCGCGACGACCGGCCCGCTCGCCGACCGTCTCCTCGCCGCCCTCGCCGAGGGCGCGCGCGCGGGCGGCGATCGCAACGGCGACCGCTCGGCCGCTCTGCGGATCGTCTCCCTCGCCACGCCGCCGATCGACTTGCGGGTGGACGACGACGCGGACCCGGTCGCGCGCCTGGCGGGGGTCTGGGCCGCCTGGCAGGAGCCCGATTTCGTGCGGTTCCGCGAGAGCATTCCGACCCACGACGACCCGTATCGCAGGGGATGAGGGGCGTCGCTCCGATCTCGGGCGCGACGATGCCGCAAGGTCGCCGCGCGCCCCGCGCGGCGCGCGGCGCGCGATTGCGATTTCCCTGCGAACGCCCTATGTCGGAGCGGTGACGGCGCGGGTCTCGCGGCGTCTCGCGCGAAGAGAGTTGCCCATGGCCGTCGTTCTCGACCTCCTCAACAAGGACAGCCGTCCCCGCCACCCGGAAAAGGCGCACCGGCCCGATCAGCCGTTGATGCGCAAGCCGGACTGGATCCGCGTGAAGGCGCCGGGCTCGAAGGGCTGGGCCGAGACGAACCGGATCGTGAAGGAGAACAAGCTCGTCACCGTCTGCGAGGAGGCGGGCTGCCCGAATATCGGCGAGTGCTGGGAGAAGAAGCACGCCACCTTCATGATCATGGGCGACACCTGCACCCGCGCGTGCGCTTTCTGCAACGTCAAGACCGGCCTTCCCGAGGCGCTCGACGCGCACGAGCCGGAGAACGTGGCGATCGCGGTCGAGAAGCTCGGCCTCGAACACGTCGTGATCACGTCGGTCGACCGCGACGATCTCGCCGACGGCGGCGCTGCCCATTTCGCCGCCGTGATCCGCGCGATCCGCGCCCGCTCGCCCAAGACGACCATCGAGGTGCTGACCCCGGACTTCCTGCGCAAGGAGGGCGCGCTCGAGATCGTGGTCGCGGCGCGGCCGGACGTGTTCAACCACAATCTCGAGACCGTCCCCTCGAAATATCTCAAGGTGCGCCCCGGCGCGCGCTATTTCCACTCGATCCGGCTGCTGCAGCGGGTCAAGGAGCTCGACGCCACGATCTTCACGAAGTCCGGCATCATGGTCGGGCTCGGCGAGGAGCGCAACGAGGTGCTCCAGCTGATGGACGACCTGCGCTCGGCCGATGTCGACTTCCTGACGATCGGCCAGTACCTGCAGCCGACCCGCAAGCATCACCCGGTCGTGCGCTACGTGACGCCCGCCGAGTTCGAGGCCTATGCGACGACGGCCTATGCCAAGGGCTTCCTCCTCGCCTCCTCCTCGCCCCTGACGCGCTCCTCCCACCACGCGGGCGACGATTTCGCCCGGCTCAAGGCCGCGCGCCTCGCCAAGCTCGGTCGCTGAGCGCCGCATGCCGTCGTTCCGGACCTCCCGCCGCGTCCGCCACGCGCCGCAGAAGATGTTCGACCTCGTCGCCGACGTCGAGCGCTATCCGCAATTCGTGCCGCTCTGCGAGGAGCTGCGCGTGCGCCGGCGTGTGGCGAGCGGGGAGGGGATCGAGACGCTCGTCGCGGACATGACGGTGGGCTACAAGCGCATCCGCGAGACCTTCACGAGCCGTGTCACCCTCGATCGCGCGCGCATGCGCATCGATGTCGAATATGTCGACGGCCCGTTCCGCTACATGGAGAACCGCTGGAGCTTCCGCGTCGTCGACGACGAGCCGGAGGCCTCCGAGGTGGAGTTCTTCATCAATTACGAGTTCAAGAGCTTCGCGCTGGGCATGCTGATGGGCACCATGTTCGACCGCGCCTTCCGCAAATTCTCCGAGGCCTTCGAGGCGCGGGCGGATACGATCTACAGGTGAGGAATTTTCGCGGCGGCGCTCTGCCGGCCTCGCCAGGATGAACCTCGGTTTGTGCGAGACGCGCGCCATCGGCCCCGCTTTCGTGCGATCCCGGTCGTGCAGGGTCACTCGACGCGCTACGTACAAGCCCGTTCTGTCCGGACACCGTGTCGCGGCCTAAGATGTGGATAATGCCGTATTTGTCGCCGATGTTGCCAAAGCGCTACAGACAGTCTTAAACTCTGCGTTGTTAAGATCGGAACAGGCCGGGGATTGGTGCGTTTCCGGTTCGGGGGCGAGAAACGATCATGGCTTGGACGTTGGAAAAGACGCATCCCACAGCTGCGCAGAAGCCGCGGAAGTCGCAGAAGCTTGTGCAGGCGAAACCGCAGAAGGCGACGCAGGCGAAGTCTCAGAAGCCGACGCAGGAGAAGTCGCAGCGGTCGACACAGGCTGCCGGAGGTTCAAGCACGCCCCTCTCTGGCAACGAAGGCTTGATAAAGGCACTTTTCGCCGCGACTGCCATGGCGGCCCCCTTCGATGCGAACGAGCGCGCATATCCGAGAGAGGCTAAGGATTTCGTGGCCGAGCTGGTCAAGGATCCGAAGGCCGCACGCGCCTATTTGCAATCGCTTGGAAATTTTGACGAACAGGGTAAATTGCGGCCGGAGCACGATCAAGAATGAGCGCCCCGCCGACGACGCGAGGGCGTCGGGGGCTGTCGCATGCGTCGTTTGTTTCCGGTCGTCGGGTTTCACGGGTGCAGGAGTGCCGTCGCTGACGCCGTGCTGAACCGTGGCGAGCCTCTGATCGCGAAGGAGAAGGACTACCACTGGCTTGGCCAGGGCGTCTATTTCTGGGTCGAGGGCTATCGCCGAGCGTGGGATTGGGCCAGGCGGCATCATCCCGACCCTGCCGTCATCGCCGCAATCATCCGCTCGATGAACTGCCTCGATCTCACCGATCTCGGCTCTGCGAGCGAGTTGAAGCTCAGCTACGAGGATCTCGAGGCCCTCCACGCCGCCGCCGACCTCGAACTTCCCAAGAACCAGGCACCTGCGAACGGCATTCCGCTGAACCGCCAGCTCGACTGCAAAGTTATCGAACACCTGCACGAGATGCGAAAGCGGTTCGGGGCTCCTGACTACGACACCGTGATCGGCGCCTTCGAAGAAGGTAGTGAGATCTATCCCGGCGCCGCTCTGCGCGAAGAGACGCATGTCCAGATCGCCGTTCGCACTCCGGCCGCGATCCTCGCGGTCTTTCCGCCGAGCGCGATGGGCTTCACGTAGCGCGTGCCATCCCGCTCCCGCCCTGCTACCAAAGGCGCTCTTCCCTGGAGGCGTGGCGCATGGGCTTGACCGACCTCGACCTCGTCGCCTTCGGCTTCTTCCTCGTCGCCTGGGGCGGCTATCATCTCGCGGTGGAGCGGTTCGGGCCGGCGCGGGCGAGCCTCAACACGCGCATGGCGGATTATCGCCGCGCCTGGATGGACCAGCTCCTCGCGCGCGAGAACCGGATCGTCGACGCGACCATCATGGGCTCGCTGCAATCGGGTGCGGCCTTCTTCGCCTCGACCTCGCTGTTCGCGGTGGGCGGCGTCTTCGCGCTCCTGCAGGCGACGGAGACGGCGCTCGTCCTCTTCGCCGATTTGCCCTTCGGCATCGAGACGACCCGCGCGGCCTTCGAGGCGAAGGTGGGCGGGCTAGGCGTGATCTTCGTCTATGCCTTCTTCAAGTATGCCTGGTCGTATCGCCTGTTCAACTACGCCGCGATCCTGGTCGGCGCGATCCCGCAGGATGTCTCCGATCCCGGCACCGCCGCCGCGCGGGCGCGGGCCGCGCAGATGACCATCGTCGCCGGGCGCCATTTCAACCGCGGCCAGCGCGCCTTCTTCTTCGCGCTCGCCTATCTCGGCTGGTTCGTGAGCCCGTGGGTCCTGATCGTCGCGACCACCGCCGTGCTGGTGGTGATGGCCCACCGCCAATTCGGCTCCGACGCGTTGGCGGCGCTCGACGTTGAGAAACATCCCTCCCCGTAAAGGAGGGGCGGAGATACATCCCTCCCCGTAGGGGAGGGTGGCCCCTGAGCGAAGCGAAAGGGGTCGGGTGGGGCCCGTCGCGCAGAGGAGAATCGCCACCCGGGCCCCACCCGACCTCCTTCGGCTTCGCCTCGGAGGCCACCCTCCCCTCCGGGGAGGGATCTTGCCGGAGGAACGCGATGTCGGACGAAATCGAACGCACCATGCTCGCGCTCGTCGAGGCGCGTGGGGCGGGCAGGACGATCTGCCCGTCGGAAGTGGCGCGCGCGGTCGGCGGGCCGCATCCGGACGGGTGGGGACCCCTCATGCAGCCCGTGCGACGGGTCGCGGTCGCGCTCGCCAAGGAGGGGCGGATCGCGATCCTCAGAAAGGGCCGGCCGGTCGACCCGGACGATTTCCGCGGCGTCTACCGGCTCGCGCTGCCGATGCCGGGGGAGGGCGGCGCGGGCGAGGGGCCGGGCACCAGCTCCCCGGTGCGGCCCGTCAGCCGATAGGCGAGGAGGCCGAGATATTCGCGCGCGGCGATGTCGAGCCGCATCAGGCCGGCCGAGACCGAGCGGAAGCCGCGCGTCAGCTCCTGCCCGCCGATCGTGCGGAAATCGACCGGGAAGGGCACCACCTCGAACCCTTCCGCCCGAAACACCGCCATCGAGCGCGGCATGTGCCAGGCGGAGGTGACGAGAAGCCAGACCTCGCCCGGCTGCGGATCGGCGATGGCGCGGCTGAAGCGGGCGTTCTCGAAAGTGTCGCGGGAGCGGTCCTCGATCAGGAAGCGGGCGGGGTCCACGCCGAGATCGGCGAGCACCCGCGCCGTCGCCTCGGCCTCGGAGTAGCGGTCGTCCTGCAGGAGCGCTCCGCTGCCGCCCGAGAGCAGGAGGCGCGCCTGCGGATGCAGGCGTGCGAGGATGGCGGCCGTCGTGATCCGCTCGCCCGCCTCGTTGAGGACCGGCTGGCCGAGCTCCATCGTCGCGTCCTGCTGGATCGACCCGCCGAGCACCACGATGCCGTCGACGCGCGGCAATTCGTCGACCGTCAGGGGGGGGTAGCGGCTCTCCAGCACGTGAAGCGCGAGACTGGGCAGCGGCGAGAGACCGAAGGCGAAGGTCGCGACGACCCCCGCCGCCGCCATCCCGAGCCCGATCTTTCGCGTGCGGGCGAAGAACGCGGCGAGGATGCCGAGCCCGGTGATCGCGGTAAAGAGGTTCGAGGGGGCGAGGAAGAAGAAGCCGATCTTGGCGAGCGCGAAGAACATCGGCCCGTCAGCCCCCGCCGCTCTCGCGCTCGAAGCGCGCCTTCGTCTCGGCATTGGGCGGATAGAGGCCCGGCAGCGGCACGCCGCGATCGACCTCGCGCATGATCCAGGCCTCGAGCCGCTCCTGGTCGAGGGCCGCCAGCGCGACCGCCTCGACCATCGCCTGGGGAATCACCACCGCGCCGTCCCCGTCCGCCACGATCACGTCGCCGGGGAAGATCGCGACGCCGCCGCAGCCGATCGGCTCCTGCCAGCCGACGAAGGTGAGGCCCGCGACGGAAGCCGGCGCCGCGACGCCCGAGCACCAGACGGGCAGCCCCGTATCGCGCACGCCCGCGCCGTCGCGAACGGGTCCGTCGGTGACGAGGCCGGCGACGCCGCGCTTCTTCATGCGCGCGCAGAGGATGTCCCCGAAGATGCCGGCCTCCTGCAGGCCGAGCGCGTCGGCGACGCAGATCACGCCCTCCGGCATGTCCTCGATGGCGCCGCGGGTCGAGCGCGGGGAGGACCAGGATTCGGGCGTCGCGAGATCCTCGCGGGCGGGCACGAAGCGCAGGGTGAAGGCCTCGCCGACGATGCGCTCGTGCGCGTTGAACCGCGCCTGCGGCCCCCGCATCCACGCCCGCCGGACGCCCTTCTTCAGGAGGACGGTCGTGAGCGTCGCGGTGGTGGAGGCGTGCAGCGCGTCGCGGATGGCGGTGTCGAGGGGCATGACGGGATCCCGTGCTTCGTGGGGCGTCCCAGCGCTAGCGGAGACGGGGAGAGGCGGCAAGGGCGATCTCGCTCGCCGGAGGGTAGGGATGGGGGCGAAATCTTTCCCCGGAGGGCTGCGCGAATCGCACATCGTGATCTGCGCATCGCAAGGGAAAGGACAAGGCGCCGCCGCTCTCCTTCCCCTCAGGGGAAGGTGGCCCGGCGGCGGAGCCGACGGGTCGGATGGGGTCATTCGCAGCGAAGCTGCGAAGGGGCGTTGGCGTAAAGCTCCTTACGTAAGGCGGCTCCCGACGCCCCTTCGCTCCTTCGGAGCGAAAGACCCCATCCGTCTCCGACCCCTGTTCGGGGTCGGAGCCACCTTCCCCTGAGGGGAAG
>NZ_JBKBQG010000081.1:0-8340 GCF_046292825.1 Salinarimonas sp.
CGTAGGGGAGGGCGGCCGCGGAGCGTAAGCGAACGCGGTCGGGTGGGGCCCGAGGCTCGGAGGATTCCCGCCCACCCGGGCCCCACCCGGCCGCTGTCGCTGCGCTCCAGCGTCCACCCTCCCCTACGGGAAGGGATCGGCGCGAGAATCCCTCCCCGTAGGGGAGGGTGGCCTCGGAGCGAAGCGAACGAGGTCGGGTGGGGCCCGAGGCTCGGAGGATTTCCGTCCACCCGGGGCCCCACCCGGCCGCTGTCGCTGCGCTCCAGCGTCCACCCTCCCCGACGGGGAGGGAAAATCGCCTCACCCCAAGGTCGCGAGCGCCGGGAACGTCTCGAGCAGCCAGAACGAGGCGGCTTGGATGCCGCCCGTCAGGAAGGCGATGCCGGTGAGGACGAGCAGCGCGCCCATCGTCTTCTCGACGTAAGCGAGCCGCCCCTTCATCCGCTTGAGGAAGGAGACGAAGGGGCGCATCGCGAAGGCGGCGAGGATGAAGGGGATGCCGAGACCCATGGAATAGACGGCGAGCAGAAGCGCCCCGCGCCCGACGCTCGCCTCCGCGCCGGCGACCGCGAGGATCGCCGCGAGAATCGGGCCGATGCAGGGCGTCCAGCCGAAGGCGAAGGCGAGGCCCATCACGTAGGCGCCGCCGAGGCCGGCCGAGGACCCGCCCTGGAAGCGCGCCTCGCGATAGAGGAGCGCGATCCGGAAAACCCCGAGGAAATGCAGACCCATGGCGATGATCGCGACGCCGGCGATCCAGGCGAGCACGTCCATGTATTGGCGCACCATGTGGCCGATCACGGAGGCCGTCGCGCCGAGCGCGGTGAAGACGGTGGTGAAGCCGAGCACGAAGACGAAGGCGGTCAGGAGCGCGCGGCGACGCACGGCCCAATCGTCCGGCGCCTGCATCCGCTCGACCGACGCGCCCGCCAGGTAGGACAGGTAGGGCGGCACCAGCGGCAGCACGCAGGGCGACAGGAAGCTGATGAGACCGCCGAAGACGGCGGCGAGGAGCGTCACGTCAGACATGGAACCGCTTGTAATCCGAACTTCCGCCCGCACGATAGCCTCGAGAACGCGCCTCGCAGCCTCGTGATGGCTCGTGATAGAGGATAGGCGCGCGCGCGGCGATGCGCGAGATCAAGGGCGGGGAACAGATGTCGCGGGCCAATCTCATCACCGATGTCGCAGGCGTGCTCGTCGGCAATGCGCAGGACGCGCGCATCGCGACGGGGGTGAGCGTCGCGCTCTTCGAGGAGCCGGCGGTCGCCGCGGTGTCGATCCTCGGGGGCGCGCCGGCCAATCGCGACACCAACCCGCAGATCGACGGCACCGTCGAGGGGATCGACGCGGTCGTGCTCTCGGGCGGCTCCGGATTCGGGCTCGACGCGGCCGGCGGCGTGCTCGCGCGCCTGCGCGAACTCGGCCGCGGCTTCGCCATCGGGCCGGCACGGGTGCCGATCGCGCCGCAAGCGATCGTGTTCGATCTCCTCAACGGCGGCGACAAGGATTGGGGGCGCTTCCCGCCTTATCTCGCGCTCGGCTACGAGGCGGCGGCGCAGGTCTCGACGCGCTTCTCGCTCGGCACGGCCGGCGCCGGCTACGGCGCGACGACCGTCGATCTCAAGGGCGGGCTCGGCTCGGCGAGCGCGGTGACCTCGCGCGGCCACACCGTCGGCGCGCTCGTCGTCGTCAACGCGATCGGCTCCGCGATCGTCGGCGAGGGCCCGCATTTCTGGGCGGCGCCCTACGAGGTCGGCGACGAGTTCGGCGGCCTCGGCCTGCCGTCCGACATCGCCGAGCGGGCAAGGAAGCTCGCCTGGAAGGGGGGCGCGCAGCCGGCGACGACGATCGCCCTCGTCGCGACCGACGCGGTGCTCACGCGGGCGCAGGCGCGGCGCGTCGCCGTCCAGGCGAACGACGGCCTCGCCCGCGCGCTCAGGATCACGCACGCGCCGATGGACGGAGACACGATCTATTGCGCCGCGACGGGCCGCCTCCCGCTGGGCGAGGAGCCCGTCGCGGCCCTCACCGAGATCGGCTCCGTCGCCGCCGACACGCTCGCCCGCGCGATCGCCCGCGGAATCTACGAAGCGACCGCGCTGCCCTTTGAGAACGCGCTGCCGGCATGGCGGGATCGGTTCGGTGGCGGGGTGCGGTAGGGGGTGTTTTCGAGGAGCCGCCGCTTCTCCTTCCCCTCAGGGGAAGGTGGCCCGGCGCCGAAGGCGACGGGTCGGATGGGGTCATTCGCAGCGAAGCTGCGAAGGGGCGTCGTCGTAGAACGCCGAACGTAAGGAGGCGCCCCACGCCCCTTTCGACCCTTCGGGTCGAAAAAACCCCATCCGTCTCCGACCCCTGTTCGGGGTCGGAGCCACCTTCCCCTGAGGGGAAGGAGAGAGCGGGCGTCGCTCGGCCAGCGCCATGGTCCCTCGCGAGAAGCGCCCCCCTCCCCTCACAGGATGAACCGGCTCAGATCCGCGTTCTTCGCGAGGTCGGCCACCTTCGTGCGCACGTAATCGCCGTCGATGGTGAGCGTCTCGCCGCTCTTTTCGGGGGCGACGAAGGAGATCTCGTCGAGCACGCGCTCGATCACGGTCTGCAGGCGCCGCGCGCCGATGTTCTCGACGTTGGAATTCACCTCGACCGCGATGCGCGCGAGCGCGTCGATGCCGTCCTCGGTGAAGGAGAGCGTCACGCCCTCGGTCTGCAGGAGGGCGACCGATTGCTTGATGAGGCTCGCCTCGGTCTCGGTGAGGATGCGGCGGAAATCGTCGACGTCGAGCGGGTTGAGCTCGACGCGGATCGGAAGCCGGCCCTGCAATTCGGGCAGGAGGTCGGAGGGTTTGGAGACGTGGAAGGCGCCCGACGCGATGAAGAGGATGTGGTCCGTCTTCACCGGCCCGTGCTTGGTGGCGACCGTCGTGCCCTCGATCAAGGGCAGGAGATCGCGCTGCACGCCCTCGCGGGAGACGTCGGCGCCCGAGCGGCCCTCGCGGGCGCAGATCTTGTCGATCTCGTCGAGGAAGACGATGCCGTTGTTCTCCACCTCGCGGATGGCGTCGCCGGTCAGAGCCTCCTGGTCGAGGAGCTTGTCGCTCTCCTCTGCGATCAGCGGCTCGTAGGCGTCCGCGACGTTGATGCGACGCGTCTTCGTGCGCCCGCCGAAGGCCTTGCCGAACATGTCGCCGAGCGAGATCGCGCCCATCTGGGCGCCGGGCATGCCGGGAATGTCGATCATCGGCATGCCGGAGGCGCCGGCCTGCATCTCGATCTCGATCTCCTTGTCGTCGAGCTCGCCCGCGCGCAGCTTCCGGCGGAAGGCGTCGCGGGTCGCCTGGCTCGAGCCCGCGCCGACGAGCGCGTCGAGCACCCGGTTCTCCGCGGCGAGCTCGGCCTTGGCCTTCACCGAGCGGCGGCGGTCCTCCTTGACGAGGCCGATGCCGATCTCGACGAGATCGCGCACGATCTGCTCGACGTCGCGCCCGACATAGCCGACTTCCGTGAACTTCGTCGCCTCGACCTTCAGGAAGGGGGCGTTGGCGAGCTTGGCGAGGCGGCGGGCGATCTCGGTCTTGCCGCAGCCGGTGGGGCCGATCATCAGGATGTTCTTCGGCAGGACCTCGTCCTTCATCGGCCCGGTGAGCTGCTGGCGCCGCCAGCGATTGCGCAGAGCGATCGCGACCGCGCGCTTGGCGTCCGTCTGGCCGACGATGAAGCGATCGAGCTCGGAGACGATCTCGCGGGGGGAGAAGGTGGTCATGCCTGATCCTGTCGTGATACGGACGGGGCGAGAGGGAGACGAGAATGGCTGCACGATTGTGGCTGATCGCCGGCGCCAACGGAGTCGGCAAGACGACCTACGCCTTCCGGCACATCCGGGCGGTGTCTGGAAGCGCGGAATTCGTCAATCTGGACGAGATCGCCCGCGGCATCTCGCCCCTCGACGTCGAGATGGGGCGCATCCGCGCCTCTCGGATCGCGGTGCGGCTGATCGAGGACCTGATCGCCGAGCCCCGCTCCTTCAGCCTCGAGACGACGCTCGCCGGCCGCACGCATCTGCGCACGATCGAGGCCGCGCGAGACGCCGGCATGGAGGTCGTGATCCTCTATTTCGCGGTGCGCGACGTCGAGACCTGCCTCGGGCGCATCGCGCGGCGGGTGGCGGAGGGCGGTCACGACGTGCCCGAGCCGGAAGCGCGCCGACGCTTCGGGCGCTCGCTCGCGAATTTCCCGCTCTATGCCGAGAGGGCCGATCTCTGGCGCGTCTTCGACGCGAATGCCCGCCCGCGCATCGTGGCCGAGGGGCGGCGCGGCTGCATCGCCACCGCCGACGACCTCTCCAGCCTGCCCCAGCCGCTCTCGGCGCATCTCGCCGCTCTGCCGCCTTGCGCGGAGTGACGATCGCCAAGAAGAACCGAAGCTGTCATCCCGGGCCGCGAAGCGGACCCGGGACCCATAACCTCGACGATCGTCCGAGCGCGCATGCCGCGCTCGCTCCTCGACTGTGCAGCATCGACCGTCGGTGAAACGCAGCCTACAGGCTGCGACTGAGACGTCGTGGATATGGGTCCCGGATCGCCTTCGGCGTCCGGGATGACAGCGTGGGGGATGATCGGCGCGCGCCAAGGGCGCCTGAGCGCTCCTCACGTGGCGCTCTCCATCGTCTCCACCACGAGATTGCCGTTCGTGTAGACGCAGATGTCCGCCGCGATCTGGAGCGAGCGGCGCACGATCGTCTCGGCGTCGAGATCGGTTTCCATCAGCGCGCGGGCGGCGGCGAGCGCATAATTGCCGCCCGAGCCGATCGCCATCACCCCGCCGTCGGGCTCGAGCACGTCGCCCGCGCCCGAGAGCAGGAGGCCGACATCCTTGTCGGCGACGAGCATCATGGCCTCCAGGCGGCGCAGATAACGGTCGGTGCGCCAGTCCTTCGTCAGCTCCACGCAGGCGCGCACGAGCTGGGACGGGTATTGCTCGAGCTTGGCCTCGAGGCGCTCGAAGAGCGTGAAGGCGTCGGCGGTGGCGCCGGCGAAGCCGCCGATGACGGAGCCCTTGGCGAGGCGGCGCACCTTCTTGGCGTTGCCCTTCACGATGGTCTGGCCGAGAGAGACCTGCCCGTCCCCGCCGACGACGAGGCGCCCTCCTTTCCGGACCATGAGGATGGTGGTCGCGTGCATGCGCGGGGGCGTCTCGTCTGCGGACACGGGGATACCTCGGCTCGTGACTGTCGAGGGGAGACTTAAGCGCCGTGCGCGGGAATTCCAACCGGGCGGGCGGAGAACTCACCCCCTCCCCGCCTCCCGCGCGATCGCGAGGAGCGCGTCGCAATCGACATGGGCGGCGAGGTGATCGGCGAAGCGGTCGAGGATGTCCTCGACGAGCGCCTCGTAGGCGAGCCCGCCGCTGCCGGCGCCGAGCCGCGCGAGCCAGGCGGCGCGCTGGGCGTCGTCGGCGAAGAGGCCGTGGACATAGGTCCCGCAGACGCGCCCGTCCGGAGAGGCGGCGCCGTCGAGGCGGCCGTCGGCGAGGCGGGCGAAGGGGCGCTCGCTCGCGTCCGCGCCTCGCGTCTCCCCGACATGCATCTCGTAGCCGGCAAGCGCGCTTTCGTCGGCGAGCGCGGTCCCCGTCACCGCCTCGAGCCGCTTCACGCCCGTCAGCACCGTGTCGACCGCGAGGAGCCCGAGCCCCGGCACGACGCGGCCCGCCTCCCCTTCGACGCCGTCGGGATCGGCGATCGTCCGGCCGAGCATCTGATAGCCGCCGCAGAGGCCCAGCACCCGCCCGCCGCGGCGCACATGGGCGGCGATGTCGACGTCCCAGCCCTGCGCGCGCAGGAAGAGGAGGTCGTCGATCGTCGTCTTCGAGCCCGGCAGGAGCACGAGCGCGGCATCGGCGGGGATCGGGGTGCCCGGATCGACGAGGACGAGATCGACTCCGGGCTCCTCGCGCAGGGGGTCGAGATCGTCGAAATTCGAGATGCGCGGCATCACCGGAACCGCGATCGCGATCCGCCCCCCCTCCCCGCGCGGGCGCCGTTCCGCGCGCTCCAACCCCAGCCGGTCTTCGGCCGGGAGCCGCGCGGCATCGTTGAAATGCGGCACGAGGCCGAGCGCGGCCCAGCCGGTGCGCTGCGCGACGAGCCGCATGCCGTCGTCGAACAGGCTCGGATCGCCGCGGAAGCGGTTGACGATGAAACCCTTGATCATCGCGGCGTCGGCGGGATCGAGCACCGCCTTCGTGCCGACGAGCGAGGCGATGACGCCGCCGCGGTCGATGTCCCCCACCAGCACCACGGGCGTCCCCGTCGCGCGCGAAAAACCCATATTGGCGATGTCGCCCGCGCGCAGATTGACCTCCGAGGCCGAGCCCGCGCCCTCGACGAGGACGAGATCGGCCTCTCCCGAGAGGCGCGCGAAGGATTGGAGCACGGCCTCCATCAGACGCGGCTTCCAGGCCTGGTACTCGCGCGCCTTGGCGGTGCCGACCATCCGCCCCTGCACGACGATCTGCGAGCCGATCTCGCTCTGCGGCTTGAGCAGGACCGGGTTCATATGGACGGAAGGCGCGACGCCGGCCGCGCGCGCCTGGAGCGCCTGCGCCCGCCCGATCTCGCCGCCGTCGGCCGTGACGGCCGCGTTGTTCGACATGTTCTGCGGCTTGAACGGCCGCACCTTCAGTCCCGCGCGGGCGAAATGCCGGCACAGGCCCGCCACCAGGAGGGACTTGCCGACATTCGAGCCGGTCCCCTGGATCATGAGGGCGGGCGTCCTCAAAACTCGATCCCCTCCTGCGCCTTCACGCCGGCCGAGAAATGGTGCTTGACGAGGCTCATCTCGGTGACGAGATCGGCGGCTGCGATCAGCTCGGGCTTGGCGTTGCGGCCGGTCACGACGACGTGGAGATCGGGGCGGCGGGCCGCGAGCGTCGCGACCACGTCCGCGAGCGGCAGATAATCGTAGCGAAGCGCGATGTTGAGCTCGTCGAGGATCACCATGCGGATGTCCTCGCGCGCCATCAATTCGCGGGCCTTCCCCCAGGCGCGCTCGGCTGCGGCGATGTCGCGGGCCTTGTCCTGCGTCTCCCAGGTGAAGCCCTCGCCCATCGTGTGCCACTCGATCAGATCGTCGAAGCGGGCGAGCGCGCGCTTCTCGCCGGTCTCCCAGGCGCCCTTGACGAATTGCACGACGCCGACCTTCATCCCCCGCCCGAGCGCGCGCAGCATCAGCCCGAAGGCCGCCGTCGACTTGCCCTTGCCGGGGCCCGTGTTGACGATGAGGAGCCCCTTCTCGATCGTCTTTCCCGCCACTTCCGCGTCCTGGACGGCCTTGCGCTTCTCCATCTTGGCGCGATGGCGGCGCGCCTCCTCGTCATCGATGCTCATCTCATTTCACCGTCATCGGCAGGCCCGCGACCACGAAGAGCACGCGCTCGGCCGCGCTGGCAAGATCCTGATGGAGCCGCCCAGCCGCGTCGCGAAAACGCCGGGCGAGCGCGTTTTCGGGCACGATCCCGAGCCCGACCTCGTTCGAGACGAGGACGAGCGGGCCGCTCGCCTCCCGCGCGGTGGCGACGAGCGCGGCGCATTCGGCCGCGACGTCGCGCTCGGCGAGCATGACGTTCGTGAGCCAAAGCGTCAGGCAATCGACGAGGACGGGCTGCCCGGGAGGGCTCTCGCGGATCGCATCGGCGAGCGCGAGCGGCGCGTCGCGGGTGACCCAGCGCGCATCGCGCCGTCCCCGATGCTCGGCGATCCGCGCCTCCATCTCGGCATCGAAGGCCTGCGCGGTCGCGATATAGAGCCAAGGCGGCGGCGCCTGCGCCACGAGCCCCTCCGCATGCCGGCTCTTGCCCGAGCGCGCACCGCCGAGGACGAGGGTGAGGCGGGGGAGCGGGGGCGTGTGCGACGAGGTCAACGGGGGGCCTCCGTGAGTGGGATCGCGCTCAGACATCGCATCCGCGGCTGGGGAAGGCCAGAGGGAAAGGCCGTTCCCTCCCCTCTCCCGAATGGGACAGGGGCCGGGGGTGAGGGTGTGCGGGTCGCCATTCTGACGACGACGCCTTGCATACCGGCGGCAAGAACGGCCTATGTCGCCCCCTCACCCCTGCCCCTCTCCCGTCCGCGCTATCGTTCGGACAACTCGCTCGAGCGTCGCGACGAGCGCGACCTTGTCCTTCCCCCTTGGGGGAAGGTGGCCCGGCGGCGTAGCCGACGGGTCGGATGGGGGTCGTCGAGGGGGCACCGATACGCCACATCCTGCACGGGCCCCCCCCCCCCCCCCCCCCCCCCCGGGGGGGGGGGGGCCCGCGCCCCCCCCCCCCCCGGGCGGGGCCCCCCCCCAC
>NZ_JBKBQG010000082.1:0-8211 GCF_046292825.1 Salinarimonas sp.
TGAACGTGGCCCCGCCCGTCTCGGCGAGCACCTTCGTGATCGCCGCCGTCAGCGACGTCTTGCCGTGGTCGACGTGGCCGATCGTGCCGATGTTGCAGTGCGGCTTCGTGCGTTCGAACTTTTCCTTGGCCATCGCTCGTTCCCTGCGTGGTGCCGAAATAAGGGCGACGGCCCGCAAGCCACGCACGCGCGCGCCTCGGGCCTATGGTGGCGCCCGCTTATAGGGGTTTTCCACCAAACTCAAGAGCAAAGCGGTACGATAGGTCGCACGAGCCGCATCGCGTCAGCCCGGCTCGAGCCGCAGGAGGCGGATCGTCGCCGCATCCACCGCCGCGCGACCGTAAGGCAGCGGGCGGTATCGGCCGGCGCCGCGATCCTCCGCGAGATCCCCGAAATGGGGGCTGCGCGGATCGCCCGATTGGCCCGGATCGTTCATGCAAAGGCTCGCGTCGAAATCGCCGACGTCGATCACGAGCCGCACGTGCGAGCCCATGATCACGGAGAAATTCGCCTCGTCGTAGGTGGCGAGCATCGGCGTCGAGGAATTGCCGGAGGCCGGATAGGGCCCCAGACGCGCCGTCGCCAGCGCCTCTCCCGCGAGGCCCTCGCTCCGCAGGTTCGCGAGCGGGTGGACGTATTCGAGCCTGTGCAGGCGCCCCCACGCCCACGCCCCGGGATCGGCCCCCATCCGCCCGGCGGCGTCGCGCCAGGCGGCTGCGAGCGTCTCGCGCCAGACGTCGTCGGAGGCGATCTCGGCCTCGTCGAGGAGCGCGCGCGTGTCCATCGGCGCGATCAGCGCCCGCAGCTTCGGATCGGGCACGCGTGCGGCGAGGAGCGCGGGCTTGAGATGCCGCGCGAGCCACAGCTCGTAGAGCGCCGCGCCCGCCGAGGCGGCGTCCATCCGGTGGTCCCAGCCGGCGAGAAGCGCGAGCGCGCGCGCCGCATCGGCATCGTCCAGCGGATCGAGCGCCGCGAGACGGGACGCGAGCCGCCGGGCGGGCAGGCAGAGCACGTCGCTCTGGAGCGCGCAGCTGTCCTCCAGCGCATGCGCGGCGGCGCCGTCGAGCACCTCGCGGATGCGCTGCGCGCGGCTCGGCTCGAACCATTCGCGGCCCGTGGGGTCGGCGCGCGCGAGGAAATCGTCGGGCAGGTTCATCTCGTTCGCGCTCGCGACGAAGCCCGCCTGCGGATCGAGGCTCGAGGGCATCTCCTCGAGCGGCCGGAAGCCCGCCCATTCGAAGCGCCCGTCACCCGGCACGGGGGTCAGCCCGCTCCAATTCGGGCGAATCGGCGTGTGGCCGACGGCGAACCAGGCGATCGCGCCGGTGACGTCGGCATAGACGACGTTCGTCGCCGGCGCGCCCCACCCGCGCAGGCTCTCGCGAAAGGTCTCCCGATCCTGCGCGCGCATGGCGGAGAGCGCGGCGAGATAGGCCGCGCTGCCGGGATGGGTCCAGACCGTGCGGAGCGCGAAGGCGCGGCGAAGCGCGGGGTCGGCGTGCAGAACGGGGCCGTGGCGCGTGAAGCGCAGCCGCGCGATCCGCGGTGCGGCCCCGCGCACGGCGATCTCCTCCTCGACGATCCGCATCCGCTCCCAGCCGTCCCCGTAGCGGTAGAGCTCGGGATCGTCGGGATGCGTCTCGTAGACGTAGAGATCCTCCTGATCGGTGCAGTGGATCGTGATGCCGAAGGCGATCGTGCCGTTGTGGCCGAGCGAGATGCCCGGCACGCAGGGCTCGCCCGCGCCGATCGCGTCGAAGCCCGGGGCGGTGAGGTGGACGAGGTAGCGCAGGGAAGGCAGCTGATAGCGCCGATGCGGATCGCTCGCGAGGATCGGCCGGCCCGTCGCGGTGCGCGTGCCCGCGATCGCCCAATTGTTGGAGCCCTCCCCCGCCTGCCGCGCGATGACTTCGCCGAGCGGCGTCACGTCGCTCCAGCGCTCCGCCTCGTCGGGGCGCGCGTCGAGCCGGGCGCGCGAGAAGGTCACGGGGGCGGTGGCGAGCTTGAAGATTCGCGCGACCTCGAGCGGCACGTCGGCGAAGTCGAGCCCGTCCGGGCGCTCGGTCTCGCGGTCAGGCTCGCGCCGCATGCGCAGGCGATCGGCCGTCTCGCCCGCCTCGTCGCCGCCGATGGCGAGGAGATTGGCGCGCACGATCTCGGAGAGGACGTTGCGGGTGAGCGTGTGGCTGCGGATGCGCACGACGTCCGCTGCCTCCCAGCGCGCCGGACGCGTGCCGAGCGCCTCGAATTCCGGCGGCAGCCGTTCCGGCTCGCGCGCGACGAGGTCGACATAGGCGTTGATCCCCGAGACGAAGGCCTCGCAGATCTCCCGCGCGTCCGGGGCGTAGGCGGAGAATTCCGCGTCGAGATCGCCGCGATAGAGGAGGAGCCGCGAGGCCTCGTCCTGCGCCGCGTAGCCCGGTCCGAGCTCGGCGGCGAGGAGCCCGAGCCCGCGCTTGCGCCAGGTATCGATCTGCCAGAGCCGATCGCGCGCGGCGTTGAAGCCCTGGAGGAAGAACAGATCGGGCAGCGATCCCGCGCGCAGATGCGGAATGCCGGACGCGTCGATGGCGATCTCGGCGGGGGCGGCGAGGCCCGGGATGCGCAGGGTCTCGGTGGGGACGGGAATGTCTGTCACGGCGGGTCCGGGGAAGCGTCTCGGCAGGAGCGACGATCGTAGGGGCGCCGCCGCCCGGGGTCGACCCGCGACTTTCCCGAGACCGCACGCGCATCCGCGACAACACCCTAGCGGAGCGCGCCCGCCCGCTCTATGGTCCCGCCCGCGCGGGGGGCACCCCGGCGCGAGACCTGCGGAGCGCGAGGCACGATGGCCGAGAAGACGATACCCCACTTCCAGAACGACGTGGGCGTGTCGGTGATCCACACCGGCGCGAAGGAGTTCATGTGCATCGGGGCGAGCCCGCCTTTCGACCACCCGCACGAATTCCTCGACATGGGCGCCGACGACGAGATCATCTGCCCCTATTGCTCGACGCTCTACCGCTACGATCCCAAGCTCGCGGCGGGCGAGAGCGAGCCGCCGGAATGCCTCTGGACCGGCGGCCCGGCCGATCTCGAGACGGCGCGGACGGGGCCCGCGCGCTGAGATGACGAATCGGACGGCCGCGATCGTCGGCGCCGGCATCGGCGGGCTCGCGGCCGCGCTGACGCTCGCGCGCGCCGGCTTCTCGGTGACGCTCGTCGAGCGCCGCACCGGCTTCTCGGAGGTCGGCGCCGGGCTGCAGCTCTCGCCGAACGCGAGCCGCGTGCTCGCCGGGCTGGGGCTCGGCCCCGCGCTCGCCCGCGCCGCCACCGAGCCCGACCGCGCCGTGATCCGATCCGGCGCGAACGGGCGCGAGATCGGCGCGATGGCGCTCGGCCCCGCCATGCGCAAGCGCTACGGCGCGCCCTATCTCGTCGTCCACCGCGCGGACCTGCAGACGATCCTGCTCGACGCCGCCCGCTCGCGGCCCGGCATCCGCTTCCTGATGGGCCGCGCCTGCGAGGGCGTGGAGGAGACCGCAGGCGGCGTCGCCCTCGCCCTGCGGCGGGAGGCCGGGGCGTCCGAGCGGCTCGAGGCGGATCTCGCGATCGGGGCGGACGGCGTCCGCTCGCGGCTGCGCGCGCATGTCGAGAGCACGAGCCCGGAGCGCTGCGCGCCGCTCTTCACCGGCTACCACGCCTGGCGCGCCACGATCCCGCGCGAGGCCGCGCCGCGCGCGCTCGCCGGCGACGAGACGACGCTCTGGCTGACCCGCGACGCGCATGTCGTGCACTACCCGATCGCGGGAGGGAAGCGCCTCAACATCGTCGCGGTCACGCGCGCGGGCGAGCCGGTCGAGGGCTGGTCGGCGCCGGGCGAGGCCTCCGAGCTGCGCGCGCGCTTCTACCGGGTCGCCCCAGAGCTCGCCGCGCTCCTCGCGATCCCCGACGACTGGCTCGTCTGGTCCCTCGCCGACCGCCCCGCCGGCCCGATGGCGCGCGGGCGCGTGGCGCTCCTCGGCGACGCCGCCCACCCGGTCCTCCCCTTCCTCGCGCAGGGAGCCGCGCTCGCGATCGAGGATGCCGAGCGCCTCGCCGCCCGCCTCGGCCGCGACGACGGCGCCGTCGTCGCAGCGCTCGCCGCCTATGCGGACGAGCGTCGCCCGCGGGCGCTCGCGGTGCAGAAGGCCGCGCGGGCGAACGGGCGGATCTACCATGCCGGCGGCCTCGTCGCGATCGGCCGCGACCTCGTGATGAAGCGGCTCGGCGCCGACGGCATGGCCCGCCGCTACGACTGGCTCTACGGCTGGGGGCGGGTGTAATCCCTCCCCGGAGGGGAGGGCGGCCCCTGGAGCGCAGCGACAGGGGTCGGGCGGGGCCCGGGCGGAGATCATCCTCCGCGCGCGAGGCCCCACCCGACCTCGTTCGCCTTCGCCTCGGAGGCCACCCTCCCCTACGCGGGAGGGATTCTTTGGGCGCATTGCCCGAAAGTCGTGCCGCCTCGCGCCTGCGTAACGTGCGCTTTCGGCACACCTTCGCCACGATCTCTGCTATCTTGACGTCCGATCCGGTGCGGGTGTGGGCGCGATGATTCTCGGGGTGCTCAACCAGAAGGGCGGCGTGGGCAAAACCACGATCGCCGTGAACATCGCCGCGACCCTCGCCGGCGAGGGGCGGCGCGTGCTCCTCATCGATGCCGATCCGCAGGGCTCGGCGCTCGCCTGGTCGAGCGCGCGGACCCGCGATCCGCTCTTTCCGGTGGTGGGCATGGCGAAGCCCACGCTCCACCGCGACCTGCCTTCCCTCGCCCGCGGCTACGACGCCGTGATCGTCGACGGCGCGCCGCGCGCCAACGATCTCGCGCGCGCCGCCATCCTCGCCTGCGACACCGTGCTGATCCCCGTCCAGCCCTCGCCCTACGACGTCTGGGCCGCGCAGGAGACGGTGGAGCTCCTGCGCGAGGCGCGCATCTACAAGGAGGCGCTCGCCGGGGCCTTCGTGATCAACCGCAAGATCGGCAATTCCGCCATCGGCCGCGACGTGACGAGCGCGCTCGAGCCCTTCGCGATGCCGGTGCTCGAACCGCCGCTCTGCCAGCGGGTCGTCTATGCGGAGAGCGCCGCGCAGGGGCTCTCGGTCGCCGAGGCCGCGCCGCGCGGCGAAGCGGCGCGCGAGATCGCGGCGCTCGTCGCGGCGATCGTCGACATCTGTGAACGAAAGGATGCAGCGTGACGAAGAAGGTCGTGCAGTTCAAGCCCGCCTCCACCGCCCGGGTCCAGGGTTCGGCTTCGTCCGCGCGCTCCCGCCGCGACGCCGACGATTGGGTCGCCGCCGCTCAGCCCGAGACGGCCGCTCCGGCAGTCTCGGCGACCGCACACCCGCCGGTCGGCGCCGCGGCTGCCGAGCGGTCCCCGTCCGAGCTCGCCGAGAGCCTGGGACAGCTCTCCCGCGAGATGTCGGCGCTGGCCCGCGCGCCGCTCGAGCGGCATCTCGGGGCGGCCGCCCGGCTCGCCTCCTGCCGCACGCCCGCGGAGGCGCTCGCGGCGCAATCGGCGCTCGCCCGGGACATGATGACCGGCGCGATCGGCGATTTCGCCCGGCTCGCCGAAGCCTCCGCCCGCGCCGGCCGCGCCTTCGCAGCCACGATCGAGCGCGATCCGCAGAGCTGAAGGCCTGAGCGGACGCCGCGTTCGGCTGCGCCGTCCTGCCCCCTCCCGGTCTCTTTCGCACCCCGCGAACTCCGGTCACCGGCCGGCGTTGCGCGGGGCATCGGCGACCTCTCGTCGGCGAACACGAAGGAGAGAGACCATGGAGTCCATCCAATCGGCCAAGATCGCGACGAACACGAATATCGGGATCGGCGTGTGGCTGATCCTCGCGCCGTTCGTCCTCGGCTATTCGGGGCTGCCCGCGCCGATGTGGAACGACGTCGTCTGCGGCGTCCTGATCGTCGTCCTCGGCGGCATCCGCACGTCCGGCATCCTGCAGAATGTCGGTTTGAGCTACACCAACGCCGGTATCGGCGCGTGGCTGATCGCGGCGCCCTTCGTGCTCGGCTATTCGAACCTGGCTGCGCCGATGTGGAACGACATCGCGGTCGGCGTGCTCGTGCTGGTGCTCGGGATCTGGAGCGCTCAAGCGACGCGCAACGTCAACGCGCGCGCCGATCGCGCGCTGGGCACTCGGCATCCGGACGAGGCGACGCGGCGCTGAAGCGGCGTCAGTCTCGCCCCTGCCGGCCCTTCGCGCGCTCGAAGACGAGGTTGAGCCGCGTGTGGGCGAGAAGCACGTAGCCCTTCTCGGCGAGCAGGCGGGGCAGGTCGATCTGCCAACGGCCCGTCCCGTCCTCGACGATCAGCAGGCTTGGCCACAGATGCTCCGGAGCCTGGCGGAAGAACGGCTCGAGGATGATGTCCTCGGCGCCCTCGACGTCGAGCTTGACCGCGTCCACCCGCTCGAAGCCTTCGTCCCGAACGAGATCGGCGAGCGTGGTGGCCGGCACGCGGATGGCGGCGCCGACGGCCGAGGGGACGATCTTCATCGAGGTCTCGCCCGAATTGCGCGGCGAGAGGAAGAGGGTGAGCTCGCCGGGCTTGTCGGCGAGCGCGCAGGCCATGGCTTTGACGGAGAAGCCGTTGAGGCGGATGTTGTAGATGAGGCGGTCGAAGACGTCCGGCTGCGGCTCGACCGCGACGATCCGCGCATCGTTGCCCGCGTGCGCGGCGACGAACAAGGCATAGGCGCCGACATTGGCGCCGATGTCGATGAATACGAAGCCGGGACGGATCCGCTCCTCGACCAGCGCGCGCTCCTGCGGGTCGAAGAATTGCGGCGTGAACAGGATCCGCTTCTCGCAGACATTGTTGTATGGGTAGAGGCGCATGCGCGCGCCGAGCGTCTCGATGTCGACCGGGCGGCCGCGCAGCCGACGCACGGCGATCCGGCGCAGCAGGAAGGACAGCCGTCGCGAGGCCCAGGCGCCGGAGGCGGCGCGGGTCCGCGCGATCAGCCAGGCGACGAGGCCGGTGGGAGTGTAGGCGCCGTAGGGCGCGGGCTCGCTCATGCGGATCGGGTCGCTCGCTGCGGGCTCGGATCGGGTCCGCGCCTGAATGACACCATCCCCCGCGAAGGGCAAGCGCGGCGGAGCGCGCGCGGCGCGGCGGGCCGCTTGCGAAATCCCCGGCTTGATCGGAGCGTGCGAGCGCTTATGGTCTGCCCACACGAACGGACGAGACCCGATGACCCTGGACGACACGCGACAGATCGAGACCCGCAACGCCGCGAAATCCCCGCCCATCCACGGCCCCCAGGCCTTCGAGGCGATGCGCAAGGCCGGACAGCTCACCGCGCGCGCGCTCGATCTCGTGGTCGACCTCGTCGAGCCCGGCGTCACCACCGAGACGCTCGACCGCGTCGTCTTCGAATTCGCGATGGACCACGGCGCCTATCCCGCGCCCTTGCACTACCGCGGCTTCCCGAAATCGATCTGCACCTCGATCAACCACGTCGTCTGCCACGGCATTCCCAACGACAAGCCGTTGCGGGAGGGCGACATCCTCAACATCGACATCACGCTGATCGTCGACGGCTGGCACGGCGACTCGAGCCGGATGTACTTCGTCGGCGAGGTGCCGCGCCGGGCCGAGCGCCTGTGCGAGATCACCTACGAATCGCTGATGCGCGGCATCGCCGCCGTGCGTCCCGGCGCGACGACGAACGCGATCGGCGCGGCGATCCAGTCCTATGCCGAGGGCGAGCGCTGCTCGGTCGTGCGCGATTTCTGCGGCCACGGCCTCGGCCGCGTCTTCCACGACGCGCCCACCATCCTGCATTTCGTCGAGCCGTCCTACGACGTGCCGCTGGAGGCCGGGATGATCTTCACGATCGAGCCGATGATCAATCTCGGCCGCCCGCACGTGAAGGTCCTCGCCGACGGCTGGACCGCGGTCACCCGCGACCGCTCCCTCTCGGCCCAGTTCGAGCACACGGTGGGCGTCACCGAGACCGGCTGCGAGATCTTCACGCTGTCGCCGGCGGGGTTCGACAAGCCGCCTTACGTGCGGGCGTGAACGCGGCACCCCAGTACCACATCCCCCGAACCCCTTCCGCCCAAACCCTTTGCGCCCTCCCCTCCTCGCGCGAAACCGCTTGACGCGGCCCCCGCGCGCGACTACACGTCCGCCGTCGCCGCCGGGTCCTCCCGGCGGCAAGTCGTTTCGGAACGGGGCG
>NZ_JBKBQG010000083.1:0-8189 GCF_046292825.1 Salinarimonas sp.
CCCCTCAGGGGAAGGTGGCCCGGCGCCGAAGGCGACGGGTCGGATGGGGTTTTTCGCCGCGACAGCGGCGAAGGGGCGTTGTCGTAGGGCTCCTTACGTAAGGAGAAGCCCAACACCCCTTCGACCCTTCGGGTCGAAAGACCCAATCCGTCTCCGACCCCTGTTCGGGGTCGGAGCCACCTTCCCCTGAGGGGAAGGAGAGGGAGCGTCCTCTTCGCGTCGAAGGCATGCAGGTATCACGATGTGTGCACTCCGTGACCCTTCAGGGAGGGATCAAAACAACCCGATCACCAGCGCGATCGCGATCACCCACAGGGCGAGCGCCACCATCCGTCCGCGCGTCGCGGCGGCTTCGCCGGCGCGCTCGATGGATTTGGGCGCAAGAGCGATGCCGCTCGTCGTGTCGTGCTCGAGCTGGATCAGGAGCCGTTCGGCGCGCACCGCGATGTCGGGGAGGTTCGCCATCACGCCCGCGAGCGTGCGCAGGCTGCGGCCGAGATCCTCGACGCGGCCGACGGGGCCGAGATTGCGCTCGATCCAGGTGCGCACCACGGGCTCGGAGATCGTCCACATGTCGAGATGCGGGTCGAGCCGGCGCGCGACGCCCTCGACGACCACCATGGTCTTCTGGAGCATCACGAGCTCGGTGCGCGTCTGCATGTCGAAGATCGCGGTGACCTCGAACAGGAGCGCGAGCACGCGCGCCATCGAGATCTCGTCCGCGCGCCGGTCGTGGATCGGCTCGCCGATGGCGCGGATCGCCTGCGCGAAATCGAGCACGGAATGGTGCGGGGGCACGTAGCCCGCTTCGAAATGCACCTCCGCGACGCGCACGTAATCGCGCTGGATGAAGCCGAGCAGGATCTCGGCGAGGAAGCGGCGCTCGCGATGGCCGAGCCGCCCCATGATGCCGGTATCGACGGCGACGAGCCGCCCCTGCGGATCGACGAACAGGTTCCCCGGATGCATGTCGGCGTGGAAGAAGCCGTCGCGGATCGCCTGGCGCAGGAAGCTCTGGATGACGATGCGGGCGAGCGCGGGGCGATCGTGGCCGGCGGCGTCGATCTCCTCGAGCTTGTTGAGCTTGATGCCGTCGATCCACTCCAGGGTCAGCACGTCGCGGTCGGTGAGGTCCCATTCGGGCTTCGGCACGCGGAATTCGACGTCTTCCGCCGTGTTCTCGGCGAGCTCGGAGAGGGCCGCGGCCTCGAGGCGCAGGTCCATCTCCATCGTCACCGAGCGCGCGAGCGTCTCGACGACCTCCACCATGCGCAGGCGCTGGCCTTCGGGCGAGACGCCTTCGAAGAGGCGCGCGGCGAAGCGCATAGCGGCGATGTCGCGCGCGAAGCGCTCGCGCACGTTCGGCCGCGTCACCTTGACGGCGACGACCTTCTCGCCCTCGCGCGTGCGCATCACGGCACGGTGGACCTGGGCGATGGACGCCGCGGCGACGGGCTCGCCGAAGGAGGTGAAGACGGCGTCGATCGGGCGCCCGAGCGCCTCCTCCACCACCTTCACCGCCTCCTCGCGCGGGAAGGGCGGCATCCGGTCCTGCAGCGCCTCGAGATCGCGCGCGGCCTGCATGCCGACGATGTCGGGGCGGGTCGCCAGGAACTGGCCGAACTTCACGTAGGACGGGCCGAGCCGCGTCAGCGCCGCCGTCAGCCGCGTCGCGGACGAGCCCGCATCGCGGCGCTCGACGAGGCGCGCGAGCCGCAACAGGAGCCGCGCGCCGGGCGGCACGGCCACCTCCGGCACGAGCGCGAGCGCGCCCTCGCGGGCGAGGACGTAGCCGGCACGGATGTTGCGCGCGAGGTGGACGAAATTGCCGATCACGATCGTTGCGCCCCGCCTCAGATCTTCCAGGCGGAATGGAGCCGCACGATGCCGCCCGTCATCGCCCGGTGGGTCACGCGCCGGAAGCCGGCTTCCTCGATCATGTCGGCGAAGAGGCCCGGCGTCGGGAAGCGGCGGATCGATTCGACGAGGTAGCGGTAGCTCTCGGCATCCCCCGTCACCATCCGCCCGAGGCGGGGGATCACCTGGAAGGAATAGGCGTCGTAGATCCGGTCGAAGCCCGGCACGTCGGCCTTGGAGAATTCGAGGCAGAGGAAACGGCCGCCGCGCTTCAGGACACGATGCGCCTCCGCGAGCGCGGCCTCGATGCGCGGCACGTTGCGGATGCCGAAGGCGATCGTGTAGGCGTCGAAGCTCTTGTCCGGCAGGGGCAGCGCCTCGGCATTGCCCTCGACGAAGGTGGCGCGCGGCCCGTAGCGGGTGCCGGCGCGCTCGCGGCCGACCGCGAGCATGTCGCCGTTGATGTCGAGGATCGTCGCCCGCGTCGCCGGCCCGCCCGCGTCGAGCACGCGAAAGGCGATGTCGCCGGTGCCGCCGGCGACGTCGAGATGGGCGAAGGCGCGATCCCTGGGCACGCGCAGGGCCGAGACCATCGCATCCTTCCACGCCCGGTGCAGGCCCGCCGACATCAGGTCGTTCATGAGGTCGTAGCGGCCGGCGACGGAGCGGAACACCGCATCGACGCGCCCCTGCTTCTCGGCGAGCGGCACCGTCTCGTAGCCGAAATGGGTGTCGCTGCGGGTCTCGTCGTCGGCCATGCTGTCGTTCCCCATGCTCTCGATCGTCCTCGCAGCCGCCATCGGCTCTGGTCGGTGCGGGGAGACATACCGAAAGCGCCGCCCCAAGGCTATCGCATCTAGGAGGGCGCGCGGCTTTTCCCACCCGCCGGGTCCGATCGCCGGGACGGTCGGCGACGCGCGGCGAGCAATGAATGCCCCTTACGGGCGCTCCCGCCTTGCGCTTTCGTTGCACCCGTGGCATCTCCCGGCGAACCCGAACCCCGCGCTCCGGGAGCCCGCCCCCATGTCCACGATGCCCGCGGCCAAGCCGGTCATCCTGACCGGCGATCGTACGACCGGCCCCTTGCATCTCGGCCATTACGTGGGGTCGCTGCGCAATCGGCTCGCCTTCCAGGACACGCACGAGCAGTTCCTGCTCCTGGCGGACGCGCAGGCGCTCACCGACAACGCCCACGACCCGGAGCGCGTGGCCTCGAACGTGATCGAGGTCGCGACCGATTACCTCGCCGTCGGCATCGACCCTTCCCGCACCACGATCTGCGTCCAGTCGCATCTGCCCGCCTTGGCGGAGCTGACGATGCTGTACGCCAATTTCGTCACGGTCTCGCGTCTCGAGCGCAATCCGACCATCAAGGACGAGATCCAGCAGCGCGGCTTCGCCCGCGACATACCGGCCGGCTTTCTCTGCTACCCGATCGCCCAAGCGGCCGACATCACGGGGTTCCGTGCGACCGTCGTCCCGGTCGGCGAGGATCAGGCGCCGCTCATCGAGCTCACGAACGAGGTGGTGCGTCGCGTCAATCGTCAGGCGGGGCGCGACGTCTTGCCCGAGGCGACGGCGGTCGTGCCCCGAATCGGGCGCCTGCCGGGCGTGGACGGCAAGGCGAAGATGAGCAAGTCCCTGGGCAACGCCCTCGTTCTCTCGGCGTCGCCGGCGGAGATTTCGGAGGCGGTGCGCCGGATGTACACGGACCCGAATCACCTTCGGATCAGCGATCCGGGACAGGTGGAGGGGAACGTCGTGTTCACCTGGCTCGACGCCTTCGATCCGGATGTGGAGGCGGTCGCCGCGCTAAAGGAGCATTATCGCCGCGGCGGGCTCGGTGACGTAGCGCTCAAGAAGCGACTCGACGACATCCTCCAGGAACTCGTCGCGCCGATCCGCGAACGCCGTGCCAGGCTCGCGGCGGATCGCGACATGATCCGGGACGTTCTGCGCGAGGGAACGCTGCGCGGCCGCGCGCGGACGGAAGAGACGCTGGCGAGCGTGAAGGAAGCGCTCGGCCTGTTCGCATTCTGACCGGGCGTCGGGACGGTCTTCGTGGCTCCCTCCGGCGCGGTCGGCTGCGCCGCCGACCGTGCCCGGGGCCGCCGACGGATGCGGGCGGAGGCGGCCGCAGCCGTCGGCGCCCTTTTTCCTCCGCCTTTGCATGCGATGGACGGGAGACCTCCACTGGAGACCGTGCTCTGCGATGCCCGTCCTCGATCGTCTCTCGTCCGTCGCCTTCGCTCTCGCCGTCATCTTCGCGACCGTGCCTCCCGCCCTCGCGGAGCGTCTGCCCCCGCCGCGGCCGGAGGGGGTGATCGCGACGCGCGCACCCTCGTTCGCGGCCTTCCGCGCCGATCTCGAGCGCGACGCCATCGCCCGCGGCCACGATGCCGAGCTCGTGCGCGGGATCGTGCGCGGGTTGCAGGAGGAGCGCCGGGTCACGACCGCGATCGGCGCGCAGCGCGAATTCGTGACGCCGATCTGGGATTATCTCGACGGCGCCCTCTCCGATGCGCGAATCACCCGCGGGCGCGACGCGCGGCGCCGGCATGCGGACACGCTCGCGCGGATCGAGCGGGAGACCGGCGTGTCGGCGAGCGTGCTCCTCGGCATCTGGGGCATGGAGACGAATTTCGGCTCCTTCATGGGCGACCACGACACCTTCCAGGCGCTCGCCAACCTCGCGCATGCCAGCCATCGCCCGGATTATTTCCGCGACGAGTTCATGGCGGCGCTCACCCTCGTCGAGCGCGGGCAGGTGCGCCGCGCCGCCTTGCGCGGATCCTGGGCGGGCGCCATCGGCCACACCCAGTTCATGCCCTCGAACGTGCTCCTGCATTGCGCGGACGGGGACGGAAACGGGCGCTGCGATCTCCTCGGCTCGATCCCCGACGCGCTCGCCTCGAGCGCGCGCTACCTGCTCGCCCATGGCTGGGAGCCGGGCCTGCCCTTCGGTTTCGAGATCACGCTGCCGGAGGGCTTCGACTTCTCGCGCGAGAGCGGGAGCGCGCGGGACTGGACGGAGGCGGGCGTGACGCGCCGCGACGGCTCGCCGATCGCGCTGCCGGACGACGCCGCGCTCGAGCTCCTCGTGCCGGCGGGCGGGCGCGGCCCGGTCTTCCTCGTCACGCAAAATTTCGAGGCGATCAAGCGCTACAACCCCTCCGAGGCCTACGCGCTCGGCGTCGCCTATCTCGGCGAGCGCGTCGAGGGGCGTCCCGGCATCCGCGCCGCCTGGCCGCGCGCGACCGCGCCGCTCAATGCCCGCGAGCGCCGCGAGATCCAGGAGACGCTCGCCGGGCTGGGCTTCTACGACGGCCCGGTGAACGGCAATCTCGGCCCCATGACGCGGGCGGGCATGCGCGCCTTCCAGCGCGCGCAGGGGATCCTCGCCGACGGCTTCCCCGATCGCGCGGGCCTGCGGGCGCTGCGCGCGGCGCGGGGGAGCTGAGCGGCTTCGAGACCACGTTTTCGCACCCGCGCACGCGCCGATCCGCTAGCCTGTCGTCGCAAGAGGAGGCTGCGATGGCAACGCTGGTGGTCTGGGGGCGGGCGAATTCTGGCAATGTGCAGAAGGTCCTGTGGACCTGCGACGAGCTCGGCCTCGCCTACGAGCGGCGCGACGCCGGCCTGCGCTTCGGCATCGTCGACACGCCCGAATACCGGGCGCTGAACCCCAACGGCCGCATCCCGACCCTCGTCGACGGCGACGTCGTCCTGTGGGAATCGAACGCGATCGTCCGCTATCTCGCGCTCGCTCATGGCGGCGTCGGCACGCTCTATCCGGAGGCGCCGGCCGATCGCGCGCGCGTCGAGCGCTGGCTCGACTGGAAGCTGACGACGCTCCTGCCGGCGGAGCAGGCTCTGTTCCACGGCATGATCCGCACCCCGCCCGAGGCGCGCGATCATGCCGCGATCGAGGCCTCGATCCGCGCGAGCGGCAGGGCGTGGGCGCTCCTCGACGCCCATCTCGGCGCGCGCGACCACGTCGAGGGCGACCGGCTCACGCTCGCCGACATCGTGCTCGGCACCTTCGTCCATCGCTGGTTCGGCATCGAGGGCATCGCGCGGCCCAACCTGCCGAGCCTGCGGCGCTGGTACGAGCGCCTGCACGAGCGCCCGGGCTTTCGCCGTCACGTAGCGGTGCCGCTGACCTGAGCCTTCGTGAATCTTTCGCTAAGTTCCTCGATGCCGTCATTCCGGGGCGCGAAGCGAGCCCGGAACCCAGACTCCCGACGTTAAACTAGCAGCCTGTAGGCTGCGTCCTTAGACGTAACCATAGGGCTGCCGAACGAGCGCGCATGCGCGCTCGAACAAGCGTTGGGGTTCTGGGTTCCGGGCTCGCTTCGCGCCCCGGAATGACGGGCCGGAGAACGATTCATAAGCTGTGAGCCCGAGCGCTCGCCCGCGCGTGCCCGCCGATCGCCTCCGCGACCCGCGCCCGGATCGCCGCTTCCGACAAGGGCCGGTCGATCAGGATGCCGATCGTCGGGTGGGGATATTGGCGCCGGCGTTTGGGCGTGCGGGCATGGCCGGAGACGCGGATCGATACCGGCGAGCCAGGCTTCTCCAGATAGAAGCTGTCGCCGCGAGCCGCCTGCGCCCGCAGCGCGAACCCCGCCTCCTCCAGGAGGCGGACCGCGAGGGCGCGGCCGGCTTCGGGGGACACCGTCCTCATCGCCCCCGCGACGCGAAGCGCGCGAGATCGCCCAGCGTGCGGGTGGTCGGCACCGGGACGCCGACGAGATCGGCGAGCTCCACGACGGCGTCGACGATCGCGCCGAGCTCGAGCGGGCGGCCCGCTTCGAAGTCCTGCAGCATCGAGGTCTTGAAGCCCGCCATGCCCTTCGTCATAGCGAGCCGCGCTTCGACGTCGATCGGGACCGGGGCGCCGAGCGCCGCCGCGACGTCCTTGACCTCGACCATCGCCCGCACGGCGATGGCGCGCAGGCCCGGATCGCCGACCATCGCGTCCATGGTCGCGCCGGTGACGACGGAGAGCGGGTTGAAGGAGGTGTTGCCGAGGAGCTTCGTGAAGATCTCGACCCGGATGTCGTCGGCCGCCTCGGCGGCGAAGCCGGCGCGCACGAGGAGATCGGCCAAAGAAGCGACGCGGCCGTCGGCGGGGCCGTGCGCGCGGCCGATCACGAGCCGGTTGCCGCTCGTCCACAGGACATGCTCCGGCGCGAGCCGCTGCGAGGCCATGTAGACGACGCATCCGACGATGCGGCTGCCGGGAATGGCGGCGAGCAGCGCCCCGTCGGGGTCGACCGCGCGCACGGGGCGCCCGGCGAGGGGCCCGGCGACGCCGTCGAAATAATACCAGGGGATGCCGTTCATCGCCGGCACGACGAGCGTCTCCGCGCCGAGGAGCGGGCCGATCGACGCGAGCGCGCCGGGCCAGTCCTGCGCCTTCATCGCGCCGACGATCACGTCCTGAGGGCCGAGCGCGGCCGCGTCCGAGGTCGCGGGGACGGGCAGCGTCTCGCGCCCCTGCGGCGTCTCGAGCGTGAGCCCGCGCGCGGCGATCGCCTCCGCCGTCGCCGGCCGGGCGAGGATCGTCGTGCGCGCCCCCGCCGCGTGCAGGCGATGCGCGATCGCGCCCCCGATCGCCCCGGCTCCCAGGATCGTCACCCGCATGCCCGCGCCTCCCGTCTCGGCCGCATCGCAACGCATCTAGCACGGATCGTGCCGGGGGCGAGGCCCCCTCCCGCGCCACCCACGATCCGCCGTCGATTCCGTCCGATGGCGCGCGCACCTGTCTTCTCGCGGTCGTCCACCCGTGCCATACCAGTTCGCCTGGAGGCCGATTCATGAGCACCGAGAGCGCGAGGGTGGGGGCGCGCGGATGCGTCGCCGCGGGGTCGCCGCATGCGGCGCGCGCCGGGGCGGCCGTGTTGGCGGCGGGCGGCAACGCGGTCGACGCCGCGATCGGCGCCTGCCTCGCGCTCTGCGTCGCCGATCCGATCAATGCGAGCCTGATGGGCCGCTGCCAGATCCTGGGCGCCGCGCCCGACGGCGGCGTCTTCGCGATCGACGGAGCGAGCGTCGCGCCGGCGCGGCTGGCCTATGCCGGCGAGCGGCGCGGACCGTTCGCCGCCGTGCCCGTGCCCGGCCTGCCCCGCGCGCTCGCCGCCGCTCACCGCGCGCATGGGCGTCTGGGGCTCGCGGCGATCGTGGCGCCGGCCCGCGCGCTCGCCGAGGAGGGCTTCGAGGTGCCGCGCCATCTCGGCGCGATGTTCGAGGAGAAGGGCGCGCTCATCGCCCGCGACCCGGCCGCCCGCCGCCTCCTCGGCGGCGGCGCGGGCGTGCTGCCGCGCGCC
>NZ_JBKBQG010000084.1:0-8182 GCF_046292825.1 Salinarimonas sp.
CCCTCCCCGTTGGGGTGGGTGGACTTTCGAGCGGAGCGAGAAAGGCCGGGTGGGGCCCGGGTGGAGATTATCCTTCAACCCTCGGGCCCCACCCGACCCCTGTCGCTGCCGCTCCAGGGGCCACCCTCCCCTACGGGGAGGGATTCGCGCCCCAATCCCTCCCCGTAGGGGAGGGTGGGCTTTCGAGCGAAGCGAGAAAGGCCGGGTGGGGCCCGGGTGGATATCTTGCTTCAAGCCTCGGGCCCCACCCGACCCCTTCGCTGCGCTCAGGGGCCACCCTCCCCTACGGGGAGGGATGTTCCCCCGCCCCTCACCCCGCGAGGGCGCGATCGAGATCCGCGATCAGGTCGGCGGGGTCCTCGAGGCCGATCGACAGGCGCACGACGTCGGGGCCCGCCCCCGCCGCCACGCGCTGCTCGTCGGTGAGCTGGCGGTGGGTGGTGGAGGCGGGGTGGATGACCAGCGAGCGCGTGTCGCCGATATTGGCGAGGTGGGAGAACAGCTCGAGCCGCTTCACCAGCGCCACGCCCGCCTCGTAGCCGCCCTTGACGCCGAAGGTGAAGACGGCGCCGGCGCCCTTGGGGCAGTAGCGCTGCGCGAGCGCGTGGTAGCGATCGCCCTCGAGGCCGGGATAGCTCACCCAGCTCACGCCCTCGTGGCCGGCGAGATGGCGGGCGACCGCGAGCGTGCTGTCGGACTGGCGCTGCATGCGAAGCGGCAGCGTCTCGATGCCGGTCAGGAGCAGGAACGCGTTGAAGGGCGAGAGCGCGGGGCCGAGATCGCGCAGCCCGAGCACGCGCGTGGCGATCGCGAAGGCGAAGTTGCCGAAGGTCTCGCCGAGCACCATGCCGCCATATTCCGGCCGGGGCTTCGAGAGCATCGGATAGCGCTCGTCGCCCACCCAATCGAAGGTGCCGGCATCGACGAGCACGCCGCCGATCGAATTGCCGTGGCCGCCGAGGAACTTCGTGGCGGAGTGGATGACGATGTCCGCGCCGTGCTCGATCGGGCGGATGAGGTAGGGGCTCGCCATCGTGTTGTCGACGATCAGCGGGATCTTGTGCTTCTTCGCGATCTGCGCGACCGCCGCGATGTCGACGATGACGCCGCCCGGATTGGCGATCGACTCGATGAAGATCGCCTTCGTGCGCCCGTCGATCAGCGCCTCGAAGCTCGCCGGATCGTCGGCGTCGGCCCAGCGCACCGACCAGTCGAAGCTCTTGTAGGCGTGGTTGAACTGGTTGATCGAGCCGCCGTAGAGCTTGTTGGCCGCAACGAAATTGTCGCCCGGCTGCATCAGAGCGTGGAAGGCGAGGAACTCGGCCGCGTGGCCCGAGGCCACCGCGAGCGCCGCCGTGCCGCCCTCCAGCGCCGCGACGCGCTCCTCGAGCACCGCGCAGGTCGGGTTGCCGATGCGGGTATAGATGTTGCCGAAGGCCTGCAGGCCGAACAGAGACGCGGCATGGTCGACGTCGTCGAAGACGAAGGAGGTCGTCTGGTAGATCGGCGTCGCGCGCGCGCCGGTCGTCGGATCGGGCGTGGCGCCCGCATGGATGGCGAGCGTGTTGAAGCCGGGCGTGCGATCGGTCATCGTCTGGTCCTCGGATGGCGTTTCCTTCGAAGCGGTGTTCTTTTAAGCGAACGCGCGAGGCGGGTCAAGGAACCCCCGGAGCCCTCGATCCATTCAAGGCTGGGCGGGGGCGCCCCGGATTATCCGCTATTCCGAACGCGTTCGGAGATTCGGTCGCCGCTCGCCTTGAAACCGGCGGCGAAAGGGTGCAATACCGTCACGCATGTCGTCTCGCGGGCCTCGCGCCCGCCGCAGCCTCTTGGATGTCGCCTCATGAATCAACCGCTCAGGCTCGGTGTCGCCGGTTTGGGAACCGTGGGCGCGAGCGTCGCGCGGATTCTCGCCCGCAACGGCGAGGCGATCGCCGCCAAGGCCGGGCGGGAGATCGTGCTTGCCGGCGCCTGCGCGCGCGACCGCTCGCGCGACCGCGGCGTCGATCTCTCCCGCGTCGCCTGGCACGACGACCCGGTGGCGCTCGCCCGCGATCCCGGCATCGATTGCGTCGTCGAGCTGATCGGCGGCGAGGAGGGCGCGGCGCGCGCCTGCGTCGAGGCGGCGCTCGCGGCGGGCAAGCCGGTCGTGACGGCGAACAAGGCCCTCCTCGCGCGCCACGGCCTCGCGCTCGCGCGGCTGGCGGAGGAGCGCGGCGTCGCCCTCGCCTTCGAGGCGTCCTCGGCGGGCGGCGTGCCGGTGGTGAAGGCCCTGCGCGAGGCGCTCGCCGGCAATCGCGTGCGGCGCGTCTACGGGATCCTCAACGGCACCTGCAACTACATCCTCTCGCGGATGGAGGCGGAGGGGCTCTCCTTCGCCGAATGCCTCGCCGACGCCCAGCGGCTGGGCTATGCGGAGGCCGATCCGACCTTCGACGTCGAGGGCTTCGACACCGCCCACAAGCTCTCGATCCTCACGAGCCTCGCCTTCGGCGTCGCGCTCGATTCCGAGGCGATCTACGTCGAGGGCATCTCGAAGATCGCCCCGCTCGATCTCGCGATGGCGAAGGAGCTCGGCTACCGGGTGAAGCTGCTCGGCGTCGCCGAGCGCACCAAGACCGGCATCGAGCAGCGCGTCCACCCGACCATGGTGCCGCGCACCTCCGCGATCGCGCAGGTGATGGGCGTCACGAACGCGGTGACGATCGACGCGGACGCCGTCGGCGAGCTGACCCTCATCGGCCCCGGCGCGGGCGGCGAGGCGACGGCGTCCGCCGTGATCGCCGACATCGTCGACGTCGCGGCCGGCCACGTCCGCCCGGCATTCGGCATGCCCGCGGGGCGGCTCGAGCGGCTCGAGCGCGCGCCGATGCAGCGCCACGAGGGCGGCTACTACATCCGTCTGTCCGTGTTCGACCGGCCGGGCTCCGCCGCGGGCATCGCCACGCGGATGGCGCAGGGGGATATCTCGCTCGAGAGCATCATCCAGCATCGCGCCCGCAGCGCCGACGTCGATCCGACCGGCCGCTCGGGCACGCCGGTGCCGGTGGTGCTGATCACCTACGCGACGACCGAGGCGGCGATCCGCGAGGCGCTCGCGCGCATCCACGCGGACGGGCTCGTCGCCGAGCCGCCGCAGGTCATCCGAATCGAGCGGGACTGAGCCCGCCCCCAGGGGGTCGCCCGGAAGGGCATTCGAGGAGCATGCGTCGATGAACGAAACCAAGAAGATTGCGCCCAACCCCTATATCGAGCGCATTCTCACGCTCGAGCTCGTGCGCGTCACCGAGCGCGCGGCGGTCGCGGCGGCGCGGCTGCGCGGGCGCGGCGACGAGAAGGCGGCCGATCAGGCGGCGGTGGACGCGATGCGTCGCGAGCTCAACCGATTGCAGATCGACGGCACCGTCGTCATCGGCGAGGGCGAGCGCGACCAGGCGCCGATGCTGTTCATCGGCGAGCGCGTGGGCCTCGGCTCGGGCCCGAAGGTCGACATCGCCGTCGACCCGCTCGAGGGCACGACCCTGTGCGCGAAGGACATGCCGGGCTCGATCGCCGTGATGGCGATGGCCGAAGGCGGAACGCTGCTCGCCGCGCCGGACGTCTACATGAACAAGATCGCGATCGGCCCCGGCTACCCGCAGGGCGTCGTCGATCTCGACGCGTCGGCGACCGACAACATCCACGCGCTCGCCAAGGCGAAGGGCGTCGCGCCCTCCGCGATCTGCGCGCTGATCCTCGACCGCCCGCGCCACCACGACCTCATCGCCGAAGTCCGCGCGACGGGTGCCGCCGTGCGGCTGATCTCCGACGGCGACATCGCCGGCGTCATCTACACGACCGACAGCGCCCGCACGGGCATCGACATCTATCTCGGCATCGGCGCGGCGCCCGAGGGCGTGATCGCGGCGGGCGCGCTGCGCTGCATCGGCGGCCAGATGCAGGGCCGGCTCGTCCTCGACACCGAGGAGAAGCGCGAGCGCGCCTTCGGCATGGGCGTCAAGGACCCCAACAAGAAATACGACGTCACCGAGCTCGCCTCCGGCGACGTGATCGTCGCGGCGACCGGCGTCACCGATTCGGCGCTGACCATGGGCGTGAAGTTCGGGCCCGAGGTGATCGAGACGGAGACCGTCGTCTATCGCTCGGCGACCGGCACCGTCCGCAAGATCGCCGCCGAGCACCGCGAATGGGCGAAGTTCCACCTCGATTGAGGTTGAGTTCGGGTGCCGCCCTTCCCTTAAGGGAGGGTTGGGTTGTCATCCCGGACGCCGAAGGCGATCCGGGACCCATATCCACGACCCTTGTTTCGCAGCCTATAGGCTGCGTGTCTCCGACGACCGATGCGGCAAGGCAGCGGAGCGAGCGCGGCATGCGCGCTCGGACGATCATCGGAGCGTATGGGTCCCGGGTCCGCTTCGCGGCCCGGGATGACAGCGTTCGAACGATTTACAAGCTCTGACGGCAAGGAGAGGGAGCGCCAGTACGGCAGCGGGCCCCACCCGACCCCTGTCGCTCCGCTCCAGGGGCCACCCTCCCCTACGGGGAGGGATATCTCCCCATTCTACCCCACATCGATCACCAACCCGTCACGGATCGTGACCACGCGGTCCATGCGGCGGGCGAGGTCGAAATTGTGGGTGGCGACGAGGGCCGCGAGGCCGGATGCGCGCACGAGCGCGATCAGCGTCGAGAAGACGTGGGCGGAGGTGTGCGGGTCGAGATTGCCCGTCGGCTCGTCGGCGAGGAGGACGCGCGGGGCGTTGGCGACGGCGCGAGCGATCGCGACCCGCTGCTGCTCGCCGCCCGACAATTCGGCCGGGCGATGGTCGAGCCGCTCGGAGAGGCCGAGAAAGCCGAGGAGCTCGGAGGCGCGCGCCTTCGCCTCCTTGGCCGACAGGCCGCGGATGAGCTGGGGCATCACCACGTTCTCGAGCGCGGAGAGCTCGGGCAGGAGATGGTGGAACTGGTAGACGAAGCCGATCTCCTCGCGCCGCAGCCGGGTGCGCCCCGCATCGTCCATGTGCGCGGTCGCGTTCCCGCCGATATAGACCTCGCCGCCGTCCGGGCGCTCGAGCAGGCCCGCGACGTGGAGCAGCGTCGACTTGCCGGTGCCGGACGGCGCGACGAGCGCGACCATCTCGCCGGGCCAGACCGCGAATTCGACGCCCTTCAGGATCTCGAGCCGGCCCTGGCGCTGCGGATACCAGCGCTCGACGGCGTGGAGGAAGAGGGCGGGATAATCGCCTGGGGGCTGCGTCTCTCGCGCGTCGTCGGTCACGGATCCGGTCATTCTCGTCATCCGTAACGCAGCGCCTCGACGGGATCGAGCCGCGCCGCCCGCCAGGAGGGATAGAGGGTCGCGAGCAGCGACAGGCCGAGCGCCATGACGAGCACCGCCACGACCTCGAGCGGATCGATATCGGCGGGAATTTCGGCAAGGAAGCGCACGGTCGGATCCCAGAGCGTGGTGTTGGTGATGCGCGCCACGATCTCCTGGATCGCCTGTATGTTGAGCGTGAACAGGAGCCCCAGCACCAGACCCGCGAGCGTGCCGACCACCCCGATCGACGCGCCCGTGATCAGGAACACGCGCATGATCGCCCCGCGCGTCGCGCCCATCGTGCGGAGGATCGCGATGTCCGCGCTCTTGTCCTTCACGAGCATGATCAGGCCAGAGACGATGTTGAGCGTCGCCACGATCACGATGAGCGTGAGGATGATGAACATCACGTTGCGCTCGACCTGGAGCGCGTTGAAGAAGGTCCGGTTGCGCTGCGTCCAGTCGGTGAGGAAGATCGGCCGCTCGATGCCCGCCTCGATGCGTGCGCGCGCGATGCCGACCTGGTCGGCATTGTCGAGGAAGACCTCGATCACGTTCACGTCGTCGGCGCGGTTGAAATAGGCCTGCGCCTCGCGCAGCGGCATGAAGACGAAGACGGAATCGAATTCCGTCATGCCGATCTCGTAGATCGCCTGGACCGGATAGCTCTTGATCCGCGGCGCGGTGCCGAAGGGGGTCGCGGCGCCGCGCGGGGAGATCAGCGTGATCTGATCGCCCGCCTGGAGCGCGAGCTGGGCTGCGAGCCGCGCGCCGATTACGACGCCCTCCGCCTCCGGATCGTCCGCACGGGCGAAGCCGTCGAGCGAGCCCTGGACGACGTTGTTCGCGATCTCGGGCACGCGTTCGAGATCCTCCCCGCGCACGCCGCGCACGAGGACGCCCCCGCCCTGGAGCTGCGAGGAGGCGAAGGCCTGGCCCTCCACGACGGGAAGCGCGAGGCGGATGCCGGGCAGGCTCTCGAGGGTGCGCGCGACCTCGTCGTAATCGTCGAGCGGGCGCTCGATCGGCGCGACGAAGACGTGGCCGCTCATGCCGACGATCTTCGACAAGAGCTCGTTGCGGAAGCCGTTCATCACCGAGAGCACGATGATCAACGTCGCGACGCCGAGCATGATGCCGATGAAGGAGAACAGCGCGATGACCGAGACGAAGCCCTCGCGCCGCCGGGTGCGGAGATAGCGCCCGGCGAGCATCCACTCGAAGGCCGCGAAAGGCCGCGTCGCGCGCGCCATCAGCTCACGTCTCCCTGTTCAGCGCCGCCGGAGCGTTCCCACGAGAAACGGCGCGGGTACCGTCAGGCACGGCGAATCCGGCACTTTCGAGATCGCGGCTCCCGCCGGCTCTCGGCGACGAGCGCGCCGGCCGCCGATTCGACGCGCGAGCGCCCGTCTCCCGCGAGACGCAGACAATACGCCTGCGCGGCAAAAGACAAGGCCGGCGTGCGGGTTTTCCCAGCGAAGCCTCGTCTCGGCGGGAGCCGCGCGGTGCCGGAAAGATACCCATATGCAAAAAGGAAAGGCACTCTATGCACAAGGACGTGACAAGCGCTTTGGCGTAGGCTACAAACCGTCACACCAAGACACGCCCGCAAGGGCGCTGTTCGAGGGGTGCGGCCCAAGTCTGGGAGGAAACAGGCATAAGCCCGGGGCAACAAGCCATTGCGGGCACGGTTCGCCAGAGACCGGCCGAAAAACAAACAAAACGCTTTCGAAGCAAGGCTGACGCCTTGCTTTTTTCTTTTGCGGCGCCGCCGATTACCGGTAGCAAACTTCGGCGCCCCCCTCCCCTGCGATCGACGATACGATTCACGTTTCTCCGCCGATCGGGTCGCGCTGCACTCCGAGGGTTCGCGAGAGGCTCGCGGGTCTCCCCTCCCCCTCGTAGGGAGGGGCCGGGGATCGTGCAGGCGGCAACGCGACGCCTCGTCCCGCACGCGCCCCATCCGTCTCCTGTCGCGAGCGCGCGCGGAGCCGCCGTCAGGGGGAAGGACAAGGCGCCCCGCTGCGCCCCCTCGCCCCCCTCAGCGCCGCCGCCACCAGAACCGCGTCCGCCCGGGGCGCGGAGCGCCGATCGCGAGCCGCCGGTCGATCTCGGCAAAGACCTCCGCCTCGGTGACGTTCTTCCGCTTCGGGCGGGGACGGAAGAAGCGGAGATAAACGATCCCGACGACCGGAATCAGCAACTGCGCCAGGCTGAGGACCACGAGGATCATGTCCCGGAGGGTCCAGGGCTCGCTCATGGGGGCCTCGCGGGGTTTTGGGGGTGGGGTGTGTCGGGTGTTGGACGGACAAAGTACCTTCAGAAGGTACATACGTCAAATCATGTCTTCTCACGCCCTTACGCGACGCCGGGTCCTTTGCGCAGCTTCGCGTCGTGGGAGGCGGCGCGTGACACTCAAGGACATCGTAGGCGCAAACGTCCGTGCGGCGCGCAAAGCGCGCGGCTGGAGTCGCGAGCTCCTGGCCGAGAAGGCGAACATTTCCGAGACGACGGTGGGCAAGATCGAGCGCGGCGACGTCGGCTCGTCCTTCGACACGCTGGAAGCCCTGGCGAAAGCCTTCGACATCCACCCCACCGCCCTGTTCGCCGCCGAGCCCCCGGTGGCGCCGACCCCGGAGCGCCAGAAGGCGCTGACGCGGCTTCAGGTGAAGCTGACCCGCTGCACCGACGACCAGCTCGCGGCGGCGGAGAAGGCGGTGCGGATCGTGTTGGAGTGAGAGCGGGTCTCCCCTCTCCCGAATGGGAGAGGGGCCGGGGGTGAGGGCGTACGGCCCGAAACCCAGCCACCCCCCCCCCCCCCCCCCCGGAGCAAGCCCCCCCCCCGCGCCCCCACCCCCCCCC
>NZ_JBKBQG010000085.1:0-7791 GCF_046292825.1 Salinarimonas sp.
GGGTGGGGCCCGGGTGGAGAACCATCTCCGCGCCACGGGCCCCACCCGGCCCCTGTCGCTCCGCTCCAGGGTCCACCCTCCCCTCCGGGGAGGGATGAAGGAGGGACGCGCAGCGCTATTCGCCCCTTCCGCGCCGCCCCCCTCTTGCACGCGCCGCACAATCCCTATATCCGCACGAGACTAAAGCCCGTCATCGTGAGCGTCTTCATGCGGTCACGTCGGCCGCGTATCGCGGCGCGACCGGCTCAACCGTTCGGACACGAGACCTATGCAGCTGCGCAACATCGCGATCATCGCCCACGTCGACCACGGCAAGACCACGCTCGTCGACAAGCTCCTCTCGCAATCGGGGGCGTTTCGCGAGAACCAGCGCGTCGCCGAGCGGGTGATGGATTCGAACGACCTCGAGAAGGAGCGCGGCATCACGATCCTCGCCAAGGCGACCTCGGTCGTCTGGAAGGACGTGCGCATCAACATCGTCGACACGCCCGGCCACGCCGATTTCGGCGGCGAGGTGGAGCGCATCCTCTCCATGGTGGACGGCGCGATCGTGCTCGTCGACGCCGCCGAAGGGCCGATGCCGCAGACCAAGTTCGTCGTCTCGAAGGCGCTCAAGATCGGCCTGAAGCCCATCGTCGCGATCAACAAGATCGACCGGCCCGACGCGCGCCACCAGGAGGTGATCAACGAGGTCTTCGACCTCTTCGCCGCGCTCGACGCCACCGACGAGCAGCTCGACTTCCCGATCCTCTACGGCTCGGGCCGCGACGGCTGGATGGCCGCCTCCCCCGAGGGTCCGCAGGACCAGGGCCTCGCCCCGCTCTTCGATCTCGTGCTCTCGCACGTGCCCCCGGCCAAGGTCGAGCCCGGCCCGTTCCGGATGCTCGGCACCCTGCTCGAGGCCAATCCCTTCCTGGGGCGTATCGTCACGGGTCGCATCTCGTCGGGCTCGGTCAAGCCGAACCAGACGATCAAGGTGCTCGACCGCAACGGCGCCGTCGTCGACCAGGGCCGCGTCTCGAAGATCCTCGCCTTCCGCGGCATCGAGCGCCAGCCGATCGACCTCGGCGAGGCGGGCGACATCGTCTCGATCGCCGGCCTGACCAAGGGCTCGGTGGCGGACACCTTCTGCGACCTCTCGGTCGAGGAGCCGATCCAGGCCCAGCCGATCGACCCGCCGACGGTGACGATGTCCTTCATCGTCAACGACAGCCCGCTCGCCGGCACCGAGGGCGACAAGGTCACGAGCCGCATGATCCGCGACCGCCTGATGAAGGAGGCCGAGGGCAACGTCACGCTCAGGATCGAGGAATCGGCCGACAAGGATTCGTTCTACGTCTCCGGCCGCGGCGAATTGCAGCTCGCGATCCTCATCGAGACCATGCGCCGCGAGGGCTTCGAGCTCGCGGTGTCGCGCCCGCGCGTCGTCTTCCAGAAGGACGAGACCACCGGCGAGACGCTGGAGCCCGTCGAGGAGGTCGTCATCGACGTCGACGAGGAGCATTCCGGCGTCGTCGTGCAGAAGATGTCCGAGCGCAAGGGCGACATGGTCGAGATGCGCCCCTCCGGCGGCGGGCGCCTGCGCCTCGTCTTCCACGCGCCGACCCGCGGCCTGATCGGCTACCAGTCGGAGCTCCTCACCGACACGCGCGGCACGGCGATCATGAACCGCCTGTTCAAGGCCTACGAGCCCTACAAGGGCGAGCTGGCCGGGCGCACCAACGGCGTGCTGATCTCGAACGAGATGGGCGAGGCCGTCGCCTACGCGATGTGGAACCTGGAAGACCGCGGCCCGATGATCATCGATCCGGGCGCGAAGGTCTATCAGGGCATGATCATCGGCATCCACACCCGCGACAACGACCTCGAGGTCAACGTCCTCAAGGGCAAGAAGCTCTCGAACGTGCGCTCGACCGGCAAGGACGAGGCGGTGCGCCTCACCCCGCCGATCCGCATGACGCTCGAGCGCTCGCTGGCCTGGATCCAGGACGACGAGCTCGTCGAGGTCACCCCGAAATCGATCCGCCTGCGCAAGGCCATCCTCGACCCGAACGACCGCAAGCGCTCGGAGAAGCAGCGCGAAGCGCTGGCGGGGTGAGGGCCGGGGGGGGCGGACCCGCGGACGATGGTCGTCGTCTGCGGGACGCGTGCCAAGGGCGGCATCTTCAGCTCGACCGTCGATCGCCGAGAGCGCGAACGACGGTCGAGCTACTTCAAGCTCGATGTCAGAGAACTTCGACCAACGATGATACGGCCACCGGGAAAACGCCTTCAGCGTCATCGGTCCACTTCGAATTCTTGAAATACCTCGCGACGGATTTGTGCAGCCCAACGCACAAGAGAATCAGACCCTCGTGCGCCGACAACTGCCCTGCGACGGCCCTGAAATGCTCCGGCAATAGATTTTCGTCATTTGCAAGGATCGTCGAATCATCAACCGGCGCCGCGTCGTTGATTGCGATCAATATTCGCTTTTCTGCTCTATGCAAAAAAAAGGCGACCCGCTGCCCACAGCAGGGCTTCACCATCGATATTCTCTTTGGGAACTCCAACAACGCCCATTCGGGAGATGCTTCTCAAGAGATCTTTGCTGTCCTCGTCGAAAGACTCGTAGACGATGTGCCGCAGGTCATTCAATCGTCCGGGTAACGGCGGTCGGCCCTCGTTTATCCAAAGCTCGCGCGACTTGCCACCCCTCCACTCGACAGTGGTGTAACCCAAAACCTCTGTTTCTACACCAATCTCGTCGAGAACCTCTACCAGCCGCAAGCACGACGAGGCAATCTTAGCGAATGTCTCCACATTAGTACTGTTGAAATTATCGACGAGAATCTGCACCGCAACGTTCTCACACCCTGCTGCGGCGATCTTCCTTCGGAGCAAGCTCTCGTCTATAAATGAAGCGATCTTTGATCTCTGAAAATGATCATTGATTCTTTCTTGAAAATGCAAGCAAGCTTCATCGCTCAACAGCTCAAGCGCATTCACTTCCTGATCGAAATCTCTTGTATATACCCGATACCTGCACGCCTCCGGAGCCGGTCCGAGCTCGGATGGACGGAACGGCTCGAGGCGACGAGGAGGCCCTGAAAAGAGCCTGCGCAAAAGCGCCATGATCGATTGCAATGCTGTCCTCTGCATCGGCCCAGCATACCATCTTCACTCGCTTCTCTACAGGCTCACAAGGACAAGAAGCGAAGAACCTCGAGCGAGAATCTCGTCTACGCCGCTCGCGCAGCGCCCGTTACGAGCGCGCGAGGCGGCCGCCGGTGCGGGCGAGGCCTTCGTTGGCGAGGCGGTTGCTCGCGTCGAGGCCGAGCGCGCGCTGGAAGCTCTCGCGGGCCTCGTCGCGGCGGCCGGTGCGCTCGAGGGCGACGCCGCGCCAGGCCCAGGCATCGGCATTGTTGGCGAAGACGTTGAGCGAGGCGTTCAGATCCTCGATCGCGCGCTCGTTGTCGCCGAGCGCGATCAGGCTCTGGGCGCGGCCCTGATAGGGCGGGGCGACGAAGGGATTGCGGTCGATCGCGGCGTCGAAATCGAGCACCGCCTCGCGGTGCTGCTCGAGGCGCTGATAGACGAGGCCGCGGGCGTGGAAGGCCTCGGCCGATTCGGGGTTGAGGCGAAGCGCCACGTTCAGATCGGCGAGCGCCGGCTGCAGTTGGCCGCGCGCGCGCAGCAGGTTGCCGCGCCCGAGGCGGGCGGGGGCGTAGTTCGGATCGACGTCGAGCGCGCGCGAGAAATCGGCGAGCGCATCGTCGTCCCGGCCGGTCTGGCGCAGAGCCAGCGCCCGGTTGGTGAAGGCGGGGGCGTTGCGCGGATCGAGCTCGACGGCGCGGGTGAAATCGGCGATCGCCTCGCGGAACTGGCCGGCGCGCGCGAAGGCCGCCCCGCGGGTGTTGTAGGCGCCGGCATCCTGCGGGTTGCGACGGATCACCTCGGTGAGCGAGGCGATGTTGGCCCCGGTCACCGCCTGATCGCGCTGCTCGACGACGGCGACGGCCTGGGCGGGCCCGCGCGTCGCGGTCGTCTCGCAGGCGGCGAGCGCCAGGGCCATGCCGGCCAGGAGGGCGATTCTCGTCATCGGGCGCGCGGCCCCGGCGATCGTCGTCGTCATCTCGGTCGTCCCCCGTTCGTCCGCTGCGGCCGGAAGGGCGCGCGGGATGCCGCCGTCTGGGCGGCGGGCTCGTAAACGCAAATCAGCGCCCCGCTCGCGCGGCGCGCCGATCTCCACTCCACCCCGATTCGGGCGTTTTCGCGTCCGCGCGCGCCTATCGTCCGCCACCTCTCGCCGCAATGCGGCGTAGGCTCGGCGCGCCATGAATCGGCGCGGCCAGGACTCGACGCGGCCCAGACTCAACGCGGCTTGGGCTTCGACGGCAGGAGACCCTCGCGCTGCATGCGCTTGCGGATCAGCTTGCGGGCGCGGCGCACGGCCTCGGCCTTCTCGCGCGCCTTCTTCTCCGAAGGCTTCTCGTAATGGCCGCGCAGCTTCATCTCGCGGAAGATGCCTTCGCGCTGCATCTTCTTCTTGAGAGCGCGGAGCGCCTGATCGACGTTGTTGTCACGGACGAGAACCTGCACGCGTCGGATTCCTTCGGTTGAGGCGTTCAGCGTAGCGAATGACGGAACGGCCGCACGCGGACGGAGCCCCGCACGCGCGAACGACCGGAATGGCGCGCGTATAGCAGACGCCGACAGGGCTGTCGAGAGCGCGGGAGAACGAAGAACGCGCGCATTCCGGCCCGCTCACCGCTCCCGCGTGTCCCCCTCCCCTGCCTCGTCATCCTCCTCCGGCTCGAGCGGCGCGAACAGGTCGGCATCGTCGAGCGGGTCCTCGTCCTCGCGCAATTCGACATCGTCGCTCGGAGTGGGGATCGAGAGGGCGGAGGGGACGCGGCCCTCGAAGAAGCCGGAGCCCCTGAGCTCCTCCAGTCCGGGCAGGTCGTCGATGCGGGAGAGGCCGAAATGGTCGAGGAAGGCGGGCGTCGTGCCGTAGGTGACGGGGCGGCCCGGCGCGCGGCGGCGCCCGCGCAGGCGCACGAAACCCGCCTCGATCAGCGTGTCGAGCGTGCCCTTCGAGGTCGAGACGCCGCGGATGTCCTCGATCTCGGCGCGGGTGACGGGCTGGTGATAGGCGATGATCGCGAGCGTCTCCAGCGCCGCGCGCGACAATTTCCGCGGCTCCACCGTCTCGCTCGCCATCAGCCAGGACAGGTCGCCCGCGGTCCGGAAGGCGTAGGCGTCGCCGATGCGCACGAGATTGACGCCGCGCGCCGAATAGAAGGCGGCGAGGTCCTCGAGCACGCGGGCGATGCGCGTGCCGGCGGGCAGGCGCTCGGCGAGATCGGCGATCGTCAGCGGCGCGGCGCTCGCGAACAGCACCGCCTCGACCATGCGCATCGCCTCCGCATGGGCGCGCGCCTCGACGAGCTCGGTCTGGATGCGGTCGGCGATCGCGACCATGCGGCGATCGGCGTTCACGGCACGGCCTCCGGGGCGGGCTCGCGGCTCGCGCCGGGCGAGCGGACGAGGAGCGGGCCGAAGAGCCGGTCCTGGCGCAATTGCAGCTTGCCCTCGCGGGCGAGTTCGAGGGTCGCCGAGAGCGTCGAGGCGCGCACGGTGGCGCGCTCGGCCGGCGTCGCGAGGTAGTCGACGAGGAGATCGTCGAGCGCCGCCCATTCGACCGCGTGGCCGAGGAGCCGCTCGAGCGTCTCGCGCGCCTCGACGAGCGACCAGACGATGCGCCGGTGCAGCGTCACCCGCGCCGCCGCATGGCGCTGGCGCTGGCCGGCATAGGCGGCGAGCAGCTCGTAGAGGCTCGCCTGCCAGCGCGGACGGGTACGCACGAGAACGGGCTCGGGGGCGCCGCGGGGGAACACGTCGCGGTAGAGGCGCGGGCGCGCCTCGAGCGCCTTCGCCGCCGCCCGGATCTCGTCGAGCCGGCGCAGGCGCTCGGCCAGGGCGACGGCGAGATCCTCCGCGGAGGGCTCGTCCGGCTTGGGCGGCTCGGGCAGGAGGAGGCGGGATTTCAGGAAGGCGAGCCAGGCGGCCATGACGAGGTAATCCGCCGCGAGCTCGAGCCGCAGCCGCCGCGCCTCCTCGACGAAGGCGATGTATTGCTCGGCGAGCGCCAGGATAGAGATCTCGCGCAGGTCGACCTTCTGGCGCCGGGCGAGGTCGAGCAGCAGGTCGAGCGGCCCCTCGTAGCCGCCGACATCGACGACGAGCGCCGGCTCCCCGTCCTCGCGAACGGCGCGGCGGGCCTCGTCCTCCTCGAAATCGCGTGCGCTCGTCTCGCTCAAGGGCTCCCTCGCGGGCGGCCGAATCGCGTTCGCCGCCTGCCCGCGAGAATCGGCTCAAACCCCGGCGGGAGCAAGGCCCGCGGCGAGCCGGGCGCGGGCATCCACAAGATCGAGGGGCTCGGCGCGGCGTTCGCGCAACGCGAGCGCGGCCCGCGCCCGGCGCAGAGGCTCGCCGGCGAGCGCGGGCGCGGCGGCGACGACCGCCTCCATCTCCGCCATCGCGCCCGAGCAATGCAGCACCACGTCGCAGCCGGCCGCGAGGCTGTCGCGCGTGCGCGACGCGAAATCGCCCGCGAGCGCATGCATGCCGAGATCGTCGCTCATGAGGAGCCCGTCGAAGCCGATCAGGCCGCGGATCACCTCGGCGATCACGCGCGGCGAGGTGGTCGCCGGGCGCTCCGCGTCGAAGGCGGTGTAGACGACGTGCGCGGTCATGCCCATCGGCATGTCGGCGAGCGCGACGAAGGGCGGGAAGTCGCTCTCCTCCAGCGCCGCGGCCGAGGCCTCGACGACGGGCAGCGCGAGATGGCTGTCGACGCCGGCGCGGCCGTGGCCGGGAATGTGCTTGATCACCGGCAGGACGCCCTCGTCGAGGAGCCCCTCCGCCGCCGCGCGTCCGAAGCGGGCGACGCGAACCGGCTCGCGCGCATAGGCGCGGTCGCCGATGACGTCGTGGGCGCCGGGCACCGGCACGTCGAGGCAGGGCACGCAATCGACGTCGATGCCGACCTGCGCGAGATCGTGCGCGATGAGCCGCGCGGCGAGCCGGCAGAGCGCGAGCCGCTCCTCGATCGGCCGCGACGGGTCGTCGTAGCGCGCGGCGGGCGGATAAGCGGGCCAATGGGGCGGCCCCATCCGCTGCACGCGCCCGCCCTCCTGGTCGATCAGGATCGGCGCATCGCGGGAGACCGCCTCCCGGAGCGCTTGCGTGAGCGCGCGGACCTGGGCGGGGCTCTCGACGTTGCGGCGGAAGAGGATGAAGCCGAACGGGTTCGCCTCGCGGAAGAAGGCGGCCTCGTCCGGGGTGAGCGTCGGGCCGGAGAGGCCGAGGATGGCGGCGCGCATCGTGTCTCTCGGTGAGAGCGGCCGCGCGCCGTGACGCGCGGCGCCGCTCGATCAGCTGTTGGGTGCGACGAAGCAGTCCCCGCCTTCGGCCTTGATCCGATCGCAGGCCTGGTTGGCGCGATCGAGCGGATAGGGGCCGACGCGGACGCGGAAGATCGTCTGGCCGTTGACGACCGCCTGGCGGATGATCGGCTGGCCGTCGCCGATGATCCCGTTGTAGCGCGCCTGCAGCTGCTGGAAGGCCTCGCGGGCGCGATCCTCCGAGCCGCGGATCGCGAGCTGGACGGCGTATCCGCCCGAGGGGGCGGCGGCGGCGGCGGCCGGCGCGGGGGCCGGAGCGGCCGGCGACGGCAGCGCGGAGAGCTGGAGCGGCCCGGTTTCCGCAGCGGGAGCGGGCGCGGCCGGCGCGCCGGCGGAGCGCGGC
>NZ_JBKBQG010000086.1:0-7687 GCF_046292825.1 Salinarimonas sp.
ACCGATCCGTCATCGTCGCCTGCGCCCGCAAGCTCCTCGTCCAGATCAACGCCGTCCTCGCCAGGGGCACCCCATGGGTCGAAAATGCCGCGTGAATATTAGTTGCTTCCCCTCCGGTCGCTTCGCGACCTCCGGCCGGGGATGACACGAATCGCGGCAGATTCCCCCCGCAAGCGTGGCGCAAGCGGGGATGTGCATGGTTTTCGCCGCTCGTGCAGGGGTGCGGGCGCGTCGCGGAGCCGGCTCGGATGTGGGACGATCTGCCCTATTCGCCCTTTCACGTGAACCGGCGCGGCGCCGAGCGGCTCGCGGCGTGCCTGCCCGCGCGCGTCGTGCTCGCGGACGGCAGCTCGCATGTCGCGGAGACGGTCGACATCTGCGCGGACGGGGTCGGGCTCGTCAGCGACGCGGCGGTGGCGGAGGGCGAGGTCGTGACCTGCCTCGTCGCGCAGATCGGGCTCGCGACCGGCGCCGTCGCGCGGCTGACGATGGAGGGGTTCGCGGTCTCCTTCGATCCGGAGGGGCGTCGCGACCGGGCCCGCGCGCTCGCCTGGCTCGAGGAGGCGCTCGAGGGCACGCGCAGCGATCTGCGCCGCGCCGAGCGCCATCTGCCGCCCCCCGGCCCGATCGATTTCAGCGTCGGCGAGCGCCCCGCGACCCCGGTGACGCTCGTCGATCTCTCCTTCGGCGGCGCGCGGCTGCGCACGGACACGCGCCCGGCGCTCGGCACCCGCGTGAAGCTCGGGCCTCTGTCCGCGCGCATCGTCCGCCACACCGAAGACGGCGTCGCGATCGCGTTCACGGACAGCTGAGGATCGGCGGGCGCTTCGGCGGGTGATGCTCGGCGTTGCCGGGGCGCCGTTCTCCATTTCCTGCGTGTTTGGAAATCTCTCGAACGCTGTCATCCCGGGCCGCGAAGCGGACCCGGGACCCATAACCTCGACGACAAGTCCGAGCGCGCATGCCGCGCTCGCTGCACTACCGTGCAACATCGATCGTCGGAGAAACGCAGCCTATAGGCTGCGACTGACAGGTCGTGGGTATGGGTCCCGGATCGCCTTCGGCGTCCGGGATGACACCGCAACGAAAGATTTTCGAACTTCGAGGGGAGGGAGGGCCCGCTCCGACCTCACGACGTGCGGTCCCCTGGGCCCCCAAGCGGCAGGCGGATCGTGGTGCGGGTGCCGTCGGTTCCGGTCGTCTCGACGCTGCCGCCGATCTGGCGCACGAGGCCCTCGACGAGGCGAAGCCCGGAATTGCGGCGGCGCTCGCCCACGCCGGGCAGGCCGATGCCGTCGTCGGCGATTTCGAGGAGCGCGCTGCCGTCCTCGCGGCGCAGGCTCACGCGGATCGTGCCGCTGCGCCCGTCGGGGAAGGCGTGCTTGACCGCGTTGGTGACGATCTCGACGAGGATCAGCGCGAGCGGCGTGCCCTGCTCGATCCCGATCTCGACGGGCTCGGCCGTGCAGATCGTCGCGATGCCGCGCTCGGGCGGCACGATCGCCGGGTTGGTGCAGACCGCCTGCACGAGGTCGGCGAGGTCGAGCCGCGCGACGGTGCCGGAGACGTGGAGGAGGTCGTGCACCTCCGCGATCGCCCAGATCCGGTCCTCGATCTCCTTGACGGCGGCGGGGTCGCTGCCGCGCAGCCGCGCGCGCAGGAGGAGTTGCACCTGTTGGAGATTGTTCTTCACGCGGTGGTGCATCTCGCGCAAGAGCGTCTCGCGGAAGGCGGCCGACTTGCGGGCCTCCTCGTAGAGCGAGCGGTCGAAGGCCGCCTCCCGCGCCGCCGCCTCCGCCGCGAGCCGGCGGATCGCCTGGCCCGAGACCACGAAGCCGGCAAGCGCGATGATGCCGAACAGCGCGACGCCGATGCCGATCCGCCGCGTCCATCGCCCGTGGACCTCCCCGGTTTCGATGCCGAAGATCGCGGCGATCGGCAGCCCGTCGACCCGCGTGTGGGCGTAGATGCGGGCGATGCCGTCCGACATCGCGACCGTCTCGTAGACGCCCTCCCGCGCCTGCGCGATCGCCTGCATGGGGATCGAATCGGGCTGGAGCAGGACCGGGGGGAGGTCGGCGCGGCTGCGCACGATCACCTTGCCGTCCTCGCGCAGGAGGCCCGGCGTCTCGCCGGGGCCGGCGATCCGCTCGAAGAAGCCGGTGATCGCCTCGACGCGGATCGTCGAGACGACGATGCCGGTGAAGCTCGCGGTCTCGATCACGCGCGCGATCACGAGCGCGTCCGTCTCGTCCGAGATGAGCCGCACGCGATCGACGAAGACCTGCGTCGGATCGGCCGTGAGCGCGCGAAAGTAATCGCGGTCGGAGACGTCGAGCCCGATGATCGCGGCCCGGCTCGCGGCGAGGATCGTCCCGTCCATCGCGATGAGGCCGAGCGAGAGCACGTAGTCGGAGGCCTCGACGAGGCGCGCGAAGCGCTGGTGGAGGAGGGCGAAGGCGTCCGGCCCCAGCTGCGCGGGCGCCGCGAGTTCGGTCAGGTCCGCCATGCGATCGAGGACGGCGCTCTGCGTCTCGACGATGCGCAGGGTGTATTGCGCGAGGAGCTGGGCGTTCTGGAGGGCGTAGGCATCCGCCGCCGCGCGCTCCTGCCGGTAGGTGACGATCGCGACGACGACGAGGACGATCAGCGGGACGACGAGGCTGCCCCAGCGCAGGAGCACCAGAGGGTGGCGCAGGTCGAGCGGGCGCTTCTTCGCGGGCGCACCGACTTCGGGCGCGTCGGGGCGGGGCGCGAGATCGTCGCGTGCAACCGTCTCGGTACCAACGCGTTCCGCCACGCCCGACCGCCCCGCATCGTGCCCCTGCACCGTCGCGGGACACTAGCAGGCGCCGAAGACCCGCGCCAACGCTTTCGCGACGACGCGGGCAAACGACGATGCAACGAGGTATCGTCCCTCTCCTGTCCCTCGGAGTTTGAAATTCTTCCGTTGCGGTGTCATCCCGGACGCCGAAGGCGATCCGGGACCCAGAACCACGACGTCTCAGTCGCAGCCTGTAGGCTGCGTTTCTCCGACAGGCGCCACCCGAAGGTAGCGGAACGAGCGCGGCATGCGCGCTCGGATTTGTCGTCGAGGTTATGGGTCCCGGGTCCGCTTCGCGGCCCGGGATGACAACCTTCGAAAGATTCACAGGCTCTCGAGGGCAAGCTCTCGAGGCAAAACGGATGGGGCGTCGGGCGCCGCCGAACGTAAGGCGCTCTACGACGACGCCCCTTCGCCGCGTTCCGCGTCGAAAAACTCCATCCGACCCGTCGCCTTCGGCGCCGGGCCACCTTCCCCTGAGGGGAAGGAGAGCGCGGCGCCTCGAGGGTATCAGGCGGCCTTCTTGTTGGCCGCCTGCTCGGCGAGCTTGGTGAGGAGGTCGTCGGTCTTCTTCTCCTCGGCGAGCGTCTCCTCGAGGAGCTTGACCGCGTCGTTCATGCCGAGCTGCTTCGCCCAGGTGCGCAGCGTGCCGTAGCGGGCGATCTCGTAATGCTCGATGGCCTGGGCGGTGGCGATCACGCCGGCGTCGAGGGCGGGGCTGTCGGAGAAGTCCTCCATGACCTCCTTCGCCTCCTCGATCAGGCCCTGCATGGCCTCGCAGGGCTTGCCGCGGGCGGACTTGCCGACGATCTCGAAGATCTTCTCGAGCCGCTCGACCTGCTGCTCGGTCTCCTCGCGGTGCTTCTCGAAGGCCTTCTTGACCTCGTCGGTCTCGATCGCCTTGATCATCTTCGGATAGGCGCGGATCGCCTGCTTCTCGGCGTGGTAGACGTCCTTGAGCATGTCGATGAAGAGGTCGTCGAGGGATTTCTGGGTCGCCATCTCGTGCACTCCGTTGAGCTGGTGCTTGTTCGTGGGGTGCACAACACGAGCGCCGCCGCCGGGTTCCTGGCAGGGTTCCCGGCGAGGTTCCCGGCGAGCCCCTGCGGCAGCGCGTGCTCTGCGCGCTCGGGAACCGCGGGGGGCGGAGCCGGTTCCCCGGCGACCCCCGCACGTCAGGAGCCCCGCCATGCACATTCCGCCGATCGAGCGTCAGACCATCGTCGTCACCGGAGCGACGAGCGGCATCGGGCTCGCGACGACGCGCCATCTCGCGCGGCTCGGCGCGAAGCTGGTGCTCGCCGCGCGCAACGAGGACGCGCTGCGCCAGCTCTGCGAAGAGCTCGAGCGCGCCGGGACGCAAGCGACCTACGTCGTGGCCGATGTCGGCCTCGAGAAGGACGTCGAGGCGATCGCGCTCTCCGCCCGCCGCCGCTTCGGCGGGTTCGACACCTGGATCAACAATGCGGGGGTCGCGATCTACGGGCGCATCGACGAGGTCGACACCGCCGACATGCGCCGCCTCTTCGAGACGAATTTCTGGGGTTCGGTCTACGGCTCGCGCGCCGCGATCCGACATTTCAAGGCGCGCGGCGGGGGCAAGCTGATCAATATCGGCAGCGTCCTCTCCGACCGCGCGATCCCCCTGCAGGGGATCTATTCGGCCTCGAAATTCGCGATCAAGGGTTTTACCGAGGCGCTGCGCGCGGAGATGGACACCGAGCCCTTCGACATCTCGATCACGCTGATCAAGCCCGCCGCGATCAACACGCCCTACAAGGAGCACGCGAAGAACTATCTCGATCGCGCGCCCCAGAACCCCGACCCCGTCTACGCGCCCGAAGCGGTCGCGGAGGCGATCGCCTATGCCTGCGAGCACGACATCCGCGATCTCGTGGTGGGCCTCGGCGGCAAGGCTCTCGTCTCGATGGCGGCGCTCGCCCCGCGCACGGCCGATCGGGTGATGGGCTACGTGATGCCGTGGATGCAGAAGTCGAGCAAGCCGGCCGGCCCGCGCGAGGATCATGCGCTCTACCGCCCGGGTCGCGACCTCTCGACCCGCAGCCATTATCCCTACACGTTCGAGCGCAGCCTCTATACCCGCGCGCGGACCAATCCGGGGGTGACGACGGCCGTCGCGCTCGCGGCCGGCGCCGGGCTTTTGGCTCTGGGGCGCCTCACGGGTGCGATGGGTCCGGGGCGCGATGCAGCCGTTCGGCGGCGGCGGAGCCGCTGAGGGAGGCCCCGGGGCGCGCGCGCTCCCAGATCTCCTCGATCGCCTCGACGATCAGGTCGGGGCGGGCGTGCTGGACCATGTGGCCGACCCCCGGCGCGATGCGCAGCGTCGCGTCCGGCAGCGTCTCGGCGAGGGGGACGCCGTGGAAGCGCGGATAGGCGATCTGGTCGCGCTCGCCGGCGATCACCGCGACCGGCACGTCGATGCGCGGATAGCGCGGGCTCATCGCCGCGACGGCGGGGACGAGGGCCATCAGGTCCTCGGCGGTGGCGGCCATGTGGTCGCGCCGCAGCATCATCTCGGTCGGCACCGCGCGGCGGAACGCGTCCGGCACCCGCTGCGGCGCGAAGCAGAGCGCGACCATCGCAGGCACGAGCAGCCGGTAGAGCGGCTGCAGCATCGCCTCGTAGAGCGCGGGCCCGATCCCCGGCAGCGCAGGCAGCATCATCGGCGCGAGATCCGCGCGCGGCACGGGGAAGGCGACGCCGCTCGCGAAGACGATGCCGGCGATCTCGTCCGGGAACAGGCTCGCATAAGCGAGAACCACCGTCGCGCCGAAGGAATGGCCGACGAGCACCGGCCGCTCGACGCCCATCCGATGAAGCGCCTCGCGCAGCACGCGGGCCTGCTCGTCGGGCGTGCCCATCCGGCGCGGGCGGCTGCTGAAGCCGTAGCCCGGCCGGTCGACCAGGATCACGCGCGCGTCGCGGGCGAGCATGTCGGGGACCGGGCTCGCCGCGAAATCCTGCAGCATGGTGAGCGCGCCGTGCACGAGGACGACCGGCCGTCCGGAGCCGCGCGAGACGACGTGCAGGCGCACGCCGCGCGCCTCGACGAAGCGCCCCTCGACGGAGTAGCGCCGCTCGACGCGCGCGATCCGCCGGCGCGTGTCCCAGACCGCCGCCCCGAGCCCCAGAGCGGCGCCTGCCGCGATCAGTGCCGTTCCTGCCTTCATCGCCCGTGATCCTCTCCGCTCGCATCGCCCTCTGCGCGACGCAACAAGGACGCGGGCGGCGGGTTCCCCGACGGCTCGGCGGGGGAACCCTCGCGCCGCCCTCCCGTTGGCGAAGCTCGGATGCAACGACGCGAGGAGGAGGAGCGGCATGGACGCGAGACGGGGAAGCTATTCGAGCGTGCCGACGGCGCATGTCGCCCGGGCCGGGGTGTTGGATTCGCTCGCGATGCTCGCCGACGTCGCCCTGCCGACGCTCGCCAAGGGCATCATCGTGCGCCGGCCGCACATGGTCGGGCTCGCCGAGCGGCTCGGCACCGACGGGCGCGCGGTGCGCCGCCTGCAGAAGCTGCGCGCGCGCTACGGCCCCGGCCCGCTGATCTTCCCCGTGCCCGGCCGTCCGCAGGCGGTGATCCTCGATCCCGACCAGGTGCGCCCGATCCTCGCCGCCGCTCCCGACCCGTTCTCGCCGGCGACGATGGAGAAGGCGAGCGTGCTCGGCCATTTCGAGAAGAACGTCTCCCTGATCTCCTATCCCCCCGAGCGCGCGGCGCGGCGGCGCTTCAACGCGATTGTGCTGGAGGAGGGCTGCCCGGTCCACTCGACCGCGGCGCGCCTCGCCCGCATCGTCGAGGAGGAGGTCGACACGATGCTCGCGCAGGCCGGCGAGCGCCTCTCCTGGGACGATTTCGCCACCGCCTGGTACATGATCGTGCGCCGGCTCGTCCTCGGCGACGGCGCGCGCGACGACCACACCCTCACCGACATGCTCGCCGATCTGCGCTACGCCTCGAACTGGGGCTTCACCCATCCGGGCTATCCGCGGCTCGAGCGGCGCTTCCACGAGCGGCTCGGCGCGCATATCGAGCGGGCGGAGCCGGGTTCGATCGCCGAGCGCGCCAAGACCTGCGGGCGCGAGCTCGACGTGCCGGCGACGGACCAGCTCGCGCACTATCTCTTCGCCTACGATCCCGGCGGCATGACGGCCTTCCGCACGATGGCGCTCCTCGCGACGCATTCGGACGCGATGGCCCGTACCCGGCGCGAGCTCGCCGAGGTCGGACCGGGCGGGAGGGCGCGGCTCTCCTATCTGCGGGCCTGCGTGGTCGACACCCTGCGGCTGTGGCCGACGACGCCGGCGATCTTCCGCGAGACCCTGCGCGCGGTGGAATTCGACGGCGGCAGCCTGCCGCGGGGGACGCACGTGATGATCTTCGCCCCCTTCTTCCACCGCGACGAGGAGACCCTCTCCTTCGCCCACCGCTTCGCGCCGGAGATCTGGATCGACGGCGCCGAGATCCCCGATCTCCCCCTCGTCCCCTTCTCGGACGGGCCCGGAATCTGCCCCGCGCGCGACCTCGTGCCGATGACCATTTCGATGGCGATCGCCGAGATCCTCGCGCGACGCGACATCCGCCTCGAGCAGGCGGGTCGCCTCTCGGATCGGCGGCCCATCCCGCCGATCCTCGACAATTACACGCTGAGCTTCGCGCTCCATCGGCGCTGAGGCGTCGACACGGGCCGCAAACGAGAAAAGCCGCCCTCCGGGACCGGCCAGCCACTAGGGAAAATGTTGAAGCTGCGGACGCGTTAAAGGGCTTCCGCAGCTAGTTGTGTTTGTTCATCATTTTCCTTTTCGCAGGCAGGGCACCAAGCGCAATTGACGTGCTTATTC
>NZ_JBKBQG010000087.1:0-5827 GCF_046292825.1 Salinarimonas sp.
CGTCACCTTCGACGTGGTGACGGGCGCGCAGGCCAAGCCCAAGGCCAACGCGCCGGCCTATACGAAGGTGTTCGGGCAATCCCTCATAGCAGAAGCCGAGCGCGACGAGAAGATCGTGGCGATCACCGCGGCGATGCCGTCGGGCACCGGGATCGACCTGTTCGGCCAGGCTTTTCCCAAGCGCACCTTCGACGTCGGGATCGCCGAGCAGCACGCGGTGACCTTCGCGGCCGGCATGGCGTGCGAGGGCTACAAGCCCTTCGTCGCGATCTACTCGACCTTCCTGCAGCGCGCCTACGACCAGGTGGTGCACGACGTCGCGATCCAGAATCTGCCGGTCCGCTTCGCGATGGACCGCGCGGGTCTGGTCGGCGCCGACGGGCCGACCCATGCGGGCTCCTTCGACGTCGCCTATCTCGGCTGCCTGCCGAACATGACGGTCATGGCCGCCGCCGACGAAGCGGAACTCGTCCACATGGTCGCGACCATGGCCGCCCACGATTCGGGTCCGATCGCTCTGCGCTATCCGCGCGGGGAGGGGGTGGGCGTCGAGATGCCCGAGCGGGGAATACCACTCGAGATCGGAAAAGGCCGCATGATCCGCGAGGGCACGCGCGTCGCGCTCCTGTCGCTCGGCACGCGGCTCGCCGAGGCGCTCGCGGCGGCCGAAGAGCTCGAGGCGCGCGGCCTGTCGACGAGCGTCGCGGACGCGCGCTTCGCCAAGCCGCTCGACACCGACCTCGTCCTGCGCCTCGCGCGCGACCACGAGGTGCTGATCACGATCGAGGAAGGCTCGATCGGCGGCTTCGGCTCCTTCGTGCTGCACGCGCTCGCCGAGCACGGCGCCCTCGACCGGGGGTTGAAGGTGCGCGCCATGGTCCTGCCGGACGCCTATATCGACCACGACAAGCCCGCCAGGATGTACGCGCAAGCCGGCCTCGACGCGCAGGGCATCGTCGCGAAGGTCTTCGAGGCGCTCGGCCGCGCGGACGAGGCGAAGGCGCGGGCGTGAGCGACGCGCCGAGCGGCGCCCGCTCAGAGCCTGATCTGCCTCCTGGAACCTAGACGCCGTCATTCCGGGGCGCGAAGCGAACCCGGAATTCAGACTCCCGACCTCGGATGAGCAGCCTATAGGCTGCGTCCTTCGACGCATTCACGGGCTCGGGTTGCCGAGCGAGCGCGCATGCGCGCTCGAACCGACGTCGGGAATCTAGGTTCCGGGCTCGCTTCGCGCCCCGGAATGACGGGCGGGGAGAGTGTCAGATACTTTCACCCCTCCCTCAGATAATCCGGCAGCGTCGTGCGCTCGTAGGCGCGCTCGGCGACGAACGCGAAGGTTCGGCGGAAGGGCTCGGGCTCCTGGTAGCCGACGACGCGCAGCACCTCGCGCTGCCGCGGCGGGAGACCGCCGAGCCCCTCCGCACGCTCGGGGAAGAACAGGATCGTCGGCGTGAAGCGCACGCCGTAGCGCGCGGCGATTTCCTTCTCGGGCGCGCGCGTGCCGTCGAAATCCGTCACCTCGCGATCGCCGATCAGGTTGAGCGACAGGATCGCGAAGCGCTCGCGCACGAAGGCCGAGACCTCGGGGACGGCGAAGTTGACGAGGTGGATATCCCGGCAGAAGGGGCAACCGCGCAGCTCGAACATCAAGGCGAAGCGCTTGCCCTCCGCCTGCGCCTCCTCGAGATCCTCGGCGAGCTCGAGGAAGCTCTCGAGGAACCAGGGCTGGCGGTAGATCCCGTCGTCGCCGAGGATCGCCTCCTGCGCGCGGGCCGGCCGCGGCGCGGCGGGCGCGGCCGCGAGGGCGAGGGCGCCGGCGAGGGCGGCGCGGCGGGTGAGGAGAGGGGGGCTCGTATTCATCGTCTGCTCCCGTGGTCCCGATACGTCACCCGATCCGCCCCAGGACCGGCACCGCGTCGAGGAGCCAGCCGGCGAGGATCGGCATCCAGCCGAGGAAGATCAGCACGCCCGTCGCGACGAGCGCTCCGCCCATGCCGCGCTCGACCTTGCCGAGATGGCGGCGGAAGCGGGCGAGCCAGGCGAGGAAGGGTCGCGTGAACAAAGCCGCCGCGACGAAGGGCACGCCGATCCCCGCCGCATAGGCGCCGAGCAGGAAGGCGCCGCGCCCCTCCTCCAGCCCCGCGACCATCAGGATCGAGGCGAGCACCGGCCCGACGCAGGGCGACCAGCCGAAGGCGAAGGCGAGGCCCACGACGAAGGCGCCCGCGAGGCTCGCGGGCTTGCGCGCGACATGGACCCGCGCCTCGCGCATCAGGAACAGCCAGCGAAAGGCGCCGATCATGTGCAGCCCCAGGAGCACGATGACGATCCCCGCGACCTGCGACAGCAGCGTCGCATGGTCCGACACGAAGCCGCCGAGCGCCGAGGCGCCCGCCCCGAAGGCGACGAAAACCATCCCGAAGCCGAGAACGAAGGCGAGCGAGCGCGTCACCGCCCGCGCGGTCGTGCCGGGATCCGGCTTCTCGGTCAGCTCCTCGAGCGAGGCGCCCGCGAGAAAGCACAGATAGGGTACGACGAGCGGCAGGATGCAGGGAGACAAGAACGAGACGATCCCCGCGCCGAAGGCCGCGGCGAGCCCGATATCCATACCCATCGGCGCTTCCTCGCATATATCTGATTTTTTCGATATGTTACGCGAGGCAGACGCCGAAGGAAAGAGCGGAGGAGACGCCATGCACGATCCCGATGCCGGAAGGCCCGACCGCCGTCACTTCGTCGCCGGCCTCGCGGCGCTCGCCGCCACCCTCGCGATACCGGCCCCCGCCCGCTCCGAGCAGGCAGGGGAGGGGATCGCGCTCTTCATGTATCGCCGCGCGGGCTGTCCCTGGTGCCGCGCCTGGGACCGGGAGATCGGGACGATTTATGCGCAGAGCGACATCGGCCGCGCGGTGCCGATCGTGATGATCGACATGGATCGCGGCGAGGAGGCGCCGATCGCGCTCGCGCGGCCCGTGCGCTTCACGCCGACCTTCGTCCTCGGCGACGGCACGGCCGAGCGCGCGCGCATCGAGGGCTATCCCGGCGAGGATTTCTTCTGGGGCCTGCTCGAGCGGATGCTGCGCGAGGCGGGCGTGGAGACCGGCGCCTGAGACGCGCGGGTCCGCTCGCCTTCGCGGGGAAGGAGAGCGGCGCAGGGGTGCGAATCGGGTAGGCCACGCGAGGCGCTACCCGGCGCCCGCGCCCGAAAACGTCTCGTCGAAGGCGTAGCCGGCACCGCGGACGGTGCGGATCGGGTCCTTGGTGTCGCCGACATTGATCGCCTTGCGCAGACGGCCGACATGGACGTCGACCGTGCGCTCGTCGATATAGACGTCGTTGCCCCACACGCCGTCGAGGAGCTGCTCGCGGCTGAAGACGCGGCCGGGGCTCTGCATCAGGAACTCGAGCAGCCGGAACTCGGTCGGGCCGAGATGCAGCTCGCGACCCGCCCGGCGGACGCGATGCGTCTCGCGGTCGAGCGCGATGTCGCCAGCCTCGAGCCGGCTCGCGACATGGGCGGGCTTGGCGCGGCGCAGCAGCGCGCGGATGCGGGCGAGGAGCTCGGGGACCGAGAAGGGCTTGACGATGTAGTCGTCCGCGCCGGTGGCGAGCCCGCGCACGCGGTCGCCTTCCTCGCCGCGGGCGGTCAACATGATCACGGGGAGCGTCTGCGTCTCCTCGCGCACGCGGATGCGCCGGCACAGCTCGATGCCGGAGAGGCCCGGAAGCATCCAGTCGATCAGCGCGAGATCGGGCATCGCCTCGCGCAGGCGCATCTCGGCCTCGTCGCCGCGCGCGACGCAATCGACCTCGTAACCCTCCGCCTCGAGATTGTAGCGCAGGAGGAGCATCAGGGGCTCCTCGTCCTCGACCACCAGGATGCGCGTCTTCATCGCGAACGCCCTTCGCCTGCCGCTGCCGAAAGCTTCCGACCGGGATGCCACGGCCGAGCCGATATCTAGGCACGCCGTATGACGATTGCGTGACGGCCCGTCATGCGCGGCGGCCGGACGGCGCGCCCGCGCCGCTTCCCCTTGCGGCGCGCGTCGCCAGAGGCTATCGCCTCCCCGCAACGGAAAGGCATGCGCGATGGCTCGGGACGGCAAGGACAAGAGCAAGAACCAGGGCAAGGACGATCGGCTCAAGGCGCGGCTGCCGCGCGGCTTCGTCGACCGCGCGCCGGGCGAGCTCGCCGCGGCCGACCGGATGCTCGCGGCGATCAAGGCGACCTATTCGCTCTACGGCTTCGAGGCGGTCGAGACGCCGCTCGTCGAATATACCGACGCGCTCGGCAAGTTCCTGCCCGATCAGGACCGTCCGAACGAGGGCGTCTTCTCCTTCCAGGACGACGACGAGCAATGGCTGTCCCTGCGCTACGACCTGACGGCGCCGCTCGCCCGCTACGTGTCTGAGAATTTCGACGCGCTCGCGAAGCCCTATCGCTCCTACCGGGTCGGCTGGGTGTTCCGCAACGAGAAGCCCGGGCCGGGCCGCTTCCGTCAGTTCATGCAATTCGACGCCGACACGGTCGGTGCGGCGTCCGTCGCGGCCGATGCCGAGATGTGCATGATGGCCGCCGACACCCTCGATCGCCTCGGCCTCGCCGGGAAATACGTCGTCAAGGTGAACAACCGTAAGGTGCTCGACGGCGTGATGGAGGCGATCGGGCTCGCCGGCGAGGAGCACGCCGCGCGAAGGCTCGGGGTGCTGCGCGCGATCGACAAGCTCGACAAGGTCGGCGAGGACGGCGTGCGCGATCTGCTCGGCGCCGGGCGGATGGATCCGAGCGGGGATTACACGAAGGGCGCGGAGCTGGACGCGCCCGCGATCGACCGCGTCCTCGCCTTCACGCAGGCCAAGCGCGCGAGCCTGCCCGAGACCTTCGCGGCGCTCGAGAGCGTCGTGGCGGGCTCGGAGCGGGGCATGGAAGGCGTGCGCGAACTCGCCGAGATCGCGAGCCTCGTCGAGGCCGGCGGCTACGGCGAGGACCGCATCGTCATCGACCCCTCCGTGGTGCGCGGCCTCGAATATTACACCGGCCCCGTCTTCGAGGCGGAGCTGACCTTCCCCGTGACGAACGAGGACGGCGTGCCGGTGCGCTTCGGCTCGATCGGCGGCGGCGGGCGCTACGACGGGCTCGTGGGGCGCTTCCGCGCGGAGCCGATCCCCGCGACCGGCTTCTCGATCGGCGTCTCGCGTCTGCTCACGGCCTTGCGCCTCGTCGGCAGCCCCATCGTCGCGGATGCCGAGCCCGACGGCCCCGTCGTCGTCCTCGTGATGGAGCGCGACCGGATCGCCGACTACCAGCGCCTCGTCGCCGCCCTGCGTAAGGGCGGCATCCGCTCGGAGCTCTATCTCGGATCGGCCGGCATGAAGGCGCAGATGAAATACGCCGACCGCCGCAAGAGCCCCTGCGTCGTCATCCAGGGCTCGGACGAGCGCGAGCGCGGCGAGGTCCAGGTCAAGGACCTGATCGAGGGCGCAAAGGCCGCGGCCGCCATCGCGACGAACGCCGAATGGAAGGCAGCGCGCCCGGCGCAGGTCTCCGTGCCGGTGGACGAGATGGTCGCGGTGGTGCGCGGGATCCTTGAGATGCACGGCGTCAATCCCTCCCCGTAGGGGAGGGTGGCCCCTGGAGCGGCAGCGACAGGGGTCGGGTGGGGCCCGTCGCTTGCAGAGCGATCTCCACCCGGGCCCCACCCGGCCTTTCTCGCTCCGCTCGAAAGTCCACCCTCCCCTCCGGGGAGGGAAGGGCGCGCATCCCTCCCCGTAGGGGAGGGCGGCCCCTGGAGCGTCAGCGACAGGGGTCGGGTGGGGCACGAGGGTT
>NZ_JBKBQG010000088.1:0-4066 GCF_046292825.1 Salinarimonas sp.
TGCTCAGCCGTGTGCTCTGCCGACCTTATGACCCCCCCCCGGGCGGGGCGGGTGGCCTCCGCCCCGAAGCCGATGGAGGTGGGGTGGGGCCCGACGCTCGCGAAACGATCTCCACCCGGGCCCCACCCGGCCGCTGTCGCTGCGCTCCAGCGTCCACCCTCCCCTACGGGGAGGGATGGAGCACCGCGACCTGCGCCTCGAGCGCCCGTCCCTCCACCGCGCCGATCTGCGCGATGCGCAGAGCGAGCGTCGTCTGGGCTTCGCCGAAATCGGCGATCTCGTCGGCGGAGGGGTAGAGGTGACGCGGGACCTCGGTCTCGATCGTGCGCACGGGCGCGCCGGCGGCGAGCAGCGTCAGGCGATAGGCCTCGCGCTCCTCGCCGAGCGGGATCTCGGCGAGGCCCCAGCCGTCCCCGCCGCGGCGGGCACGGCGGATCCACGACAGCGCGATCCCCTCCCCCGTGCGGCGCGCGCGCGGATGGACGGGTGCGAGCGGCGCGAGCGCGGCGGCGCCGACGCTCGCCTCGAGCGAGAGCGCGCTCGCATCGCCGTGGTCGCGCTCGGCGGGGCCGATGCGGTAGCGGAAGGCGCGGCCGATGTCGGAGGGCTCGCGCGAGAGCGGCACCAGCGTCTCGTCGAGCCGCACGAGCGTCGCGCCCGAAGCGAGCGTCCGCGCGGCCATCGGCTCCGATCCGCCGAGGCCGCGCAGGAAGCGGGAGAGGCGGAAGGTGCGCTCGCCGACGAGCTCGGCCGTGCCGATCCCGACGATCTCGATCCCGCCCGCCTCGTCGAGGAGCGCGAAGCGGTTCGCCCCGTCGAGGAGCGCCATGTCGGACACGCTCGCGACCGCGCCGAAGGCGAGACGCACGTCGAGGCGCGCGGCGCGGTCGATCCGCCAGAGCGGGCCCGGCGGGAACGGGCCGAGCGTGCGGCCGATCTGGGCGGGCGCGGCCGCGAGCGCGTGCGCGGCATAGCTCTCCCCGTCGCCCGAGCGGCGGATCGCGACCGCGCCGGGCCAGGGCGCGGCATGGACCGCGAGCGCCTGGAGCACGGTCGGATCACCGATCGTGACCGGCAGGTCGAGGGCGATCGCGAAGGGCCGACCGGCGCCGGGGCTCTCGCGCCGCGGCGTCGCAGGCAGCACCTCGCGACGTGCGGCGGGCGTGCGGGAGGGCTCGACGGCGCGGGCCTCGATGCGGCGCGCGAACCCGTCGACGATGCGCACGATCCGATAGAGCCCCCCGCCGGGCGCCGCGATCGTGTCGCCGGGCTCGAGCGTCAGCGCGCGCGGGGAGAGCGCGAAGGACAGGCTCTCGCGCCCCGCCCAGGCGTCCTGCAGCAGCGCCTCGGCGAGCGCCTCCGCCTGACCGCGACGCAGGACGGCGCTCGTCTCCGCCCGCACCTGCCGCCGGCTCGTGCCCGCGAGCCGCCGCGAGGCGGCGGTCGCGCGGCGATAGGCGCCGGCGGCGTCGGCGAAGGCGATCTCGACCTCGGCGGGCAGCTCCGTCTCCTGCGCGCGCACGCGGCGCTCGAGCGGCGCGTCCGCCTCCTCGACCCGGTCTCCCGCCGCGACCGCCACGACCGCCTGCCCGCCGCGCCCGACGAAGGCGAGGCGGCCGGCGCGCGCGAGACCCTCGACGCCGAAGAGCCGCAGGAGCGGCTCGAGCGCGTCGCGCGCCGACATCGGCCGCTCGATCACGTAGCCGTCGAGGAAGCCGTCGCAATCGGCGTCGACGGGGATCGTCACCCCGTGATCGGCGAGGATGCGCGCGATCGTCTCGTCGAGCGGCAGGCCCTCGAGGCGGCCGTTGAGCCAGTGGCCGGTCTCGAAATTCGCTCCGTCCGCCCAGACGTCGCCGCGCTCGGGAAAGGCGGGGAAGGGGCGCGCGTCGAAGGCCCAGACCGCGAGCCGGTCGGGATCGATCATGCGCACGCCGGTCGCCGGATGGACGGGATTGTGGGCGGCGACGTGGCCGGGCACGCGCGGATCGAAGCGGCGCAGGATCGCGGCGACCCCACGCGCCTGGGCGAGGTCGTCGCGCGCGCCGCTGGAGAAGGGCGGATAAGCGCTCTCGCTCGATTTCGGATCGGGGAAGACGTTGGGCCCGTTCGGCCCCTTGTCGACGGCGGGGATGCCGATCTCGGTGAGCCAGATCGGCTTTCCCCCCGGCACGAAGGCCGTCGTCGCGGCGAAGGCGCCGCCCACCCGCTCGCGGTGCGGGTTCGACCACCAGCCGACCAGATCCTTGACGCGGAACGGAAAATGCTCGCCGAGCCCGTCGGCGATCGGCACCCGGTTCTGCGCGGCGCGGGCGGCGGCGTCGGGATAGAACCAGTCGAACCCCTCGCCCGCGCCGAGCCGCGCGTGCAGGTAATCCGGATCGAGCCCGCTTCGCGCGAGCGCCGCGTCGAGATGGTCGGGCTCGTCGCGCCAATCGGAGATCGGGGGGTAATAGTCGATGCCGATGGCGTCGATCGCCGGATGCGCCCAGAGCGGACCGAGGGGGAAGCGCACCTCCGCCCCGCCCGCGCGCACATGCGCACCGTACTCGGTCCAATCGGCGGCGTAGGTGATCTTCGTCGCGGGCCCGACGATCGCGCGCACGTCCGAGGCGAGGCTCGCGAGATGCGCGGCGGCGGGGTAGGCGCCCGGCCCCGAGCGCACGCGCGTGAGCCCCGGCAGCTCGGATCCGATCACGATCGCATCGACGCCGCCCGCGGCGACGGCGAGCGTCGCGTAATGCAGGATGTGGCGGCGAAAGCGCCAATCCTCGGGGCCGGCATAGGCGACCCCATCTGCGATGGGCGCGAAATGCCCCGGCTGCGCGCTCCCGAAGAAGGCGGCGACCTGCGCGGCCGCGCTCGCGGTCCCGTCCACGCTGCCCGGGCGTCCCGGCGCCGGATGGCAGGTGATCCGCCCGCGCCAGGGATAGGGCGGCTGCCCCGCAGCGCCCGTATGGGGATCGGGAAAGGCATTGCCGGAGGGAACGTCCATCATCACGAAGGGATAGAGCGTCACGCCGATGCCGCGCGCCTTCAACTCCCGGATCAGCCGGCAGACGCTCGCGTCGCAGGGCGTGCCGCCATAGGCGGGGCGCCCGTCGACCTGGGAGACGAGGAGCGCGTTCTCGCGCGTCAGCCCCGCGACCGACCAGACCGAGCCGGTCGAATCCTTGAACGGAATCTCGACGCGCGGGCGGATGGTGCAGGCGCCCGCGCGCAGATCGTCCCCGAACCAGCTCACCACGAGAAAAACGTGGGCGAGGCTCGGGCACAGGGCCTGGAGCTGGTCGAGCGCGGCGAGCGCGTCGGCGCGGGCGCTCGTCTGGTTGCGATTGTCAGGGCGGCTCTCGCCGAAATCGACGGACTGGCGCACCTCGATCGTGTCGTATCCGAACTCGCTCGCGCCGGGGATCAGGCAGACCGAGCGGATCGCCTGCCCCAGAGCCCCGCCGCCGCGCACCACCTCGAAGGCGAATTGCGGGATGCGATTGCCGAAGGGCTCGAGCGGCAGGCGCTCGAACACGACATACGCGAGCCCGCGATAGGCCGGCGCGTTCTCCGCCCCCTCCTTGGCGACGATCAGGGGATCGGGGCTCTGGTGCTCGCTCCCGCGATGGACGCGGTGCGCGATCGTCGTCAGGTCGAGTTCGCGCCCGTCCGCCCAGATCCGCCGCACGAGGGCGATCTCCCCCTCGCAGAGCCCCACCGCGAGATTGGCGTAATAGGCATAGGCGATCTCGGTCGTCGTCGCGCGAGAGCCCCCGCCCATCGCCTTGCCGCCGCGGCTCGGCTCGCGGGTGACGGTGACGCGCGTCTCCTCCTCGAAGCGCGTCGCCCAGATCACCTGACCGCCGAGGCGCGCGCGCCCGTAGACGCGCGGGATCGGCGCGCCCTCGGTCGAGGCGAGGCCCGGCTGTTCGAGGAGGCGCGGGCCCTCGATCGTGCGCGCCGTCCCGCGCGTGCCGCCGATGAGCGCGTTGTCGATCGCCGCCCCCGCGAGCCCGCCGAGCGCCCGCCCGACCATCGCCCCGAACGGCCCCCCCACCGCCCCGCCGATCACGGC
>NZ_JBKBQG010000089.1:0-3654 GCF_046292825.1 Salinarimonas sp.
GGGCGGTAGCCCGCCCCCCCCCCCCCCCCCCGGCGGGGGGGGTGGACTTTCGAGGCGGAGCCGAGAAAGGCCGGGTGGGGCCCGAGGTTTGCGGATTTCTCACCACCCGGGCCCCACCCGACCCCTTCGCTTCGCTCAGGGGCCACCCTCCCCTACGGGGAGGGATGTCACCCCGGCAATGCCGACGGCGCGTCCGTCCCCAGGGCGACGACCTTGCCGGGGTTGAGGATGTCCTTCGGGTCGAGCGCCGCCTTGATGGCCCGCATCGTCTCGATCGCCACCGGGTCCTTGTAGCGCAGCAATTCGTCGCGCTTGATCAGCCCGATGCCGTGCTCGGCCGCGATCGAGCCGTCGTATGCGTGGACGATGTCGTGGACGATGCGGTTGAAGCGCTCCCACTCCCGCAAATAGGCCGCCTTCTCCATGCCCACGGGCTGGGAGAGGTTGAAATGGATGTTGCCGTCGCCGAAATGGCCGAAGGCGCACACCCGCACCCCCTCCATCGCCGCCTCGCAGGCCGCGCTCGCCTCGACGATGAAATCGGCGACCCGCGAGACCGGGACCGAGATGTCGTGCTTGATCGACCCGCCCTCGCGGCCCTGGACCTCCGAGAGCATCTCGCGCAGCTTCCAGAGCGCGGCGTTCTGGCTCTGGCTCGCGCCGAGCGTCGCGTCCTCGACGAGGCCGTCCTCGATGGCGCCGCCGATGACGGTCTCGATCGTGCCGGCGAGATCGGCGCCCTCCTGCGGCGAGGAGAGCTCGACGAGCGCATAGGCCGCGTGGTCGCCCGCGAGCGGGCGCACGACGCCGTCGGCGTGCTTCAGCACGAGCTCGAGGCCGAAGCGGGGAATGAACTCGAAGGCGGTGAGCTGGTCGCCCGCGCTCTCGCGCAGCCGCTCGAACACGCCGAGCGCCTCGTGCGGGCCCGCGCAGCCGAGGAAGGCCGTCACCGTCGCCTTCGGGCGCGGATAGAGCTTGAGCACGGCCGCCGTGATCACGCCGAGCGTGCCCTCCGAGCCGACGAAGAGGTGCTTGAGGTCGTAGCCCGTATTGTCCTTGCGCAGCCGCTTCATGCCGTTCCAGATACGCCCGTCGGCGAGCACCACTTCGAGGCCGAGCACGAGATCGCGCGTGTTGCCGTAGCGCAGCACGCCGGTGCCGCCGGCATTCGTCGCGAGATTGCCGCCGATCTGGCAGGTGCCCTGCGAGGCGAGCGAGAGCGGGAACAGCCGATCGGCCGCCTCCGCCGCCTCCTGGATGCGCGCGAGCGTCACGCCCGCTTCGACCGTGATGGTGGAATTCGTGGCGTCGACCTCGCGGATCGCGTCGAGCCGCGCGAGCGAGAGCACGAGCCCGCCATAGGGCACGCCCCCGCCGACGAGGCCCGTATTGCCGCCTTGGGGCACGACGCGGACATTCGCCTCGTTGCAGAGGCTGAGAACGAATGCGACCTCGGCGGCGTCCTTCGGGCGCACCACGGCGGTGGCGCTGCCGCGATAGAGGTTGCGGCTCTCGACGAGGTGCGGCTCGACCTCGTTCACGTCGGTCCAGACGTGGCGCTCTCCGAGCCGCTCGCGCAGGCGGGCGACGAAATCGGCGTCGAGGGCGTCGAGCAGCATGTTCTCGATGGTCATAGGCGGGAATCCGGCTCCTGTGCTGGCCCCCTGATAGCACGAGGGCAGGGGCGCGCGTCACCCGTCGCCGTCGCTATTCCGTTCATGCATCTCGCTCCACGCACGTGACCAGCGCCGTCCGTGCCCTTCCACCTTGTGGGGAAGGTGGCTCTGGGCGCGTCAGCGACCGGAGACGGATGGGGGTCGTCGAGGCGGCACGCGATCGCTCGATCCTGCACGACCCCCACCCCCGCCCCTCCCCACAAGGGGGGAGGGGAGACCGTCGCGCTCTTCGCAAACCCCGAGATCTCCAGGGAACCCGATCGGAAGAGATGGGTGGATCGGATAACATCGTAATCGGGTGGCCCGCCGCGCCGCTCGGGCGGAGGATGGGCGCCGTTCACCGAGGAGGGTGCTCAGGATGTTTCGGATCGAGGCTCTGCCCGCGCGCGGCTTCGCGCCTTATTTCGAGATGACGGACGACGCGCTCGCCGAGGCGGGGGGCTCCCGCATCGTCGCCGACGCGCATCCGGGCTATCCCTGCCGCGTCAGCCTGGAGGACGCGCGCGTCGGCGAGCGCCTGATCCTCGTCAACCATCGCCACCTCGTCGCCCGCTCGCCCTACGCCGCGAGCCATGCGGTCTACGTGCGCGAGGGAGCGGTCGAGGCCGTGCCGGAGCCGGGCGCGGTGCCGGCGATGCTTCTCTCCCGGCTTCTCTCCCTGCGCGCCTTCGACGCGCGCGCCTTCATGCGCGAGGCGGACGTGATCGAGGGGCGCGACGTCGCCGCGCGGCTCGAGGCGATGCTCGCGAACGAGGCGATCGCCTTCGTCGACGTCCACTTCGCCAAGCCCGGCTGCTTCGCCGCTCGCGCGCGGCGCGCCTGAGCGTCAGCCGCGCACGACCTCCGCGCGAAGGCTCTCGATCTCCCGGCGCAGCGCCTTGACCTCCTCGAGGAGCGCCGCGTTCGTCTCCTGCACCACGCAGGCGGCGGCGTGGACCTCGTTCTGCATCGCCTGCTCGGCCGCGCGCAGCTCCTCGCGCTCGGCCTTCGTCTCCTCCTCGTGCTCGCTCTGCATGGCCGAGACCACGATGCCGATGAAGAGGTTGAGCACGGTGAAGGTGGTCGACAGGATGAAGGGCAGGAAGAAGGCCCAGGCGTAGGGATAGACCTCCATCACCGGTCGCACGATCCCCATCGACCAGCTCTCGAGGGTCATCACCTGGAAGAGCGTGTAGGCGGAGGCGGGGATCGAGCCGAACCATTCCTCGAACGACCCGCCGAACAGCTTCGTCGCCATCACCGAGAAGACGTAGAAGAGAAGGCTCAGGAGCACGATCACCGAGCCCATGCCCGGCAGCGCGCCGACCATCGCTCCCACCACGCGCTTGAGCGAGGGCACGATCGTGATCAGGCGCAAGAGGCGCAGGACGCGCAGCGCCCGCAGCACGGAGAAGGCGGTCGTCGCGGGGGCGAGCGCGATCGCCACGATGACGAAATCGAACACGTTCCAGGCGTTCTTGAAGAACGACAGGCGATGCACGGCGAGCCGCGCGGCGATCTCGAGGACGAAGATCGCGAGAATCACCCGGTCGATCAGCGCCAGGATCGCGCCGTAGCGCGCCATGATCTCGGGCACGGTCTGCAGGCCGAGCGTGACGGCGTTGACGATGACGATGGTCATGATCACCCGCTCGGTGAGCGGGGAGGCGACGAGCGCGCGCAGGCGGTCCACGGGGGCTCTCCGGAGGGTTTGCGGGGGCTCGCAACGGCTTGCCTGCGCTCGCGCGCGGGGTCAAGGGGGAGGGGGCGCACGCAATCGCAGGTCCCGCATGCGTGCGACCTTGGGGGCGCTCCCTCTCCTTCCCCTCAGGGGAAGGTGGCTCCGACCCCGAGCAGGGGTCGGAGACGGATGGGGTTTTTCGACCCGCAGGGTCGAAGGGGCGTTGGGCTTCTCCTTACGTAAGGCGCTCTACGACGACGCCCCTTCGCAGCTTCGCTGCGAATGACCCCATCCGACCCGTCGCCGTCGGCGCCGGGC
>NZ_JBKBQG010000090.1:0-3545 GCF_046292825.1 Salinarimonas sp.
CCTTACGTACGGAGCACTACGACGACGCCCCTTCGCGCCTTCGGCGCGAATGACCCCATCCGACCCGTCGGCTTCGCCGCCGGGCCACCTTCCCCTGAGGGGAAGGAGAGGCGCGGCGCCTCTGCTTCGCGTGCACTCCGCAATCCGGACCAGACAGCCCCCCCTTCCCGCCCGCGGGCGCCCTTGGTTAAGCGTCCCTTAACTCGCCTCTTCCTATGCTTCGGGCCGAGCCCACACGCGAGAAGAATGCCGGACTCATGCCCACACGACGCCGTGCCGTCTCCCCTGCCGAGGAACTCAAGGATGCGCTGCGCGCCTTCCTGCGCCGGCGCGCGGCCGAGATCGGCGGGATGGCGCTCGTCGCCTTCGCGCTGGCGACGACGCTCGCGCTCGCGACCTGGTCGGTCTCCGATCCGAGCCTGAACCACGCGACCGACGGGGCGGTGCAGAACCTGCTCGGCTTCCCCGGCGCGGTGCTCGCGGACCTCGTGATGCAGCTCGTCGGGCTCGGTTCGGTGGCGATCCTCGTGCCGCTCGCGATCTGGGGTTGGCAGCTCATCCGGCACGGGGACCTGCCGCGGATCGCGCTGCGGCTGACGCTGCTCGTGGTGGGCGCGGGCGCGGCGACCGCGGTCGCGGCCTCCTTCCCGATCTCCGCCCGCTGGCCGCTGCCGACGGGGCTCGGCGGCGTGAGCGGGGACGCGCTCGTCGGCGCGGCGCGCACGCTGACGGGAGCGGCGGGCGGATTCGGCGCCACGATCGTCGGGATCGTCTTCGCGGCGATCGCCATCGTGAGCATCAGCGCCGCCTGCGGTCTGTCGGCGGCCGAGCACGACGAGGACGAGGAGGCCTACGAGCCGGCCCCTCCGCCGCGCCGCCGCGGCCCCGTCGATCTGGAGGATCTCGACGATACGCGCAGCGACGAGGAGCCCGGGCGCCTGATCGTCTGGCTCGGCGCCGTGGCGCACGCGGCGATCAGCGCCCGCACGGGCCTGCGGCGCGGGCTCGGCCTCGTCCGCAACGCCATGTTCGCGCCGCGCGACGACGATTTCGCCTATGCCGCCCCATCCCGCCGCGAGCCCGTGCTCGACGACGGCTACGCGCCGCGCCGCCCGGCGCCGCCCGCGCGCCGCGCTTCCCTCGAGCCGTCCCGCGAGGCCGCCTACGAGCGGGGCTACGAGCCGGGCTACGACCGCGGCCCCGTCTCCGCCGCGACGCCCTTCGCCGACGAATACGCGGACGAGGCGGACGATTCCTACGATCCGCCGCCGCCGCCCCCGGCGCGCCGGCCCCGCCCGGCCGAGCCCGCCCCGCAGCGCCCGCAGGAGCGCGCTCCCGAGCAGCCGCCCCGTCCCGCCCGCGCCCGCGTGCCCGAGCCCGAGCCGATCGAGGAGGACGTCTACGACGACGATCCGCCCTTCGACCCCGATCCGGAGCCCGCCTCGACGCGCGTGCAGATGCCCAAGGAGACGCTCAAGCCCGGAAAGCGCATCGCGCGCGAGGCGCAGCCGAACTTTCTCGACCAGCCGGAATACGAATTGCCGCCGCTCGCGCTCCTCGCCGAGCCCAAGCGCGCCGCCCAGCCGGCCGTCTCGGCGGACGCGCTCGAGCAGAACGCGACGCTCCTCGAATCGACGCTCGAGGATTTCGGCGTGCGCGGCGAGATCATCAACGTGCGCCCCGGCCCCGTCGTCACGCTCTACGAGCTCGAGCCCGCGCCCGGCACCAAGTCGAGCCGCGTGATCTCGCTCGCCGACGACATCGCCCGCTCGATGTCCGCCGTCTCCGCCCGCGTCGCGGTGGTGCCGGGCCGCAACGCGATCGGCATCGAATTGCCGAACGTGAAGCGCGAGACCGTCTATCTGCGCGAGCTCCTCGCGAGCCACGATTTCGAAGCCTCGAAGCAGAAGCTCGCTCTGTGCCTCGGCAAGACCATCGGCGGCGAGCCGGTGATCGCGGACCTCGCCAAGATGCCGCACCTGCTCGTTGCCGGCACCACCGGCTCGGGCAAGTCGGTGGCGATCAACACCATGATCCTGTCGCTGCTCTATCGGCATACGCCCGAGCAGTGCCGGCTCATCATGGTCGATCCGAAGATGCTGGAATTGTCGATCTACGACGGCATCCCGCACCTCCTCACCCCCGTCGTCACCGACCCGAAGAAGGCCGTCGTCGCCCTCAAATGGGCGGTGCGCGAGATGGAGGACCGCTATCGCAAGATGTCGAAGGTCGGCGTGCGCAACATCGACGGCTTCAACGCCCGCGTCGTCGAGGCGGCCGCCCGCGGCGAGGTGATCACGCGCCAGATCCAGACCGGATTCGACCGCGACACCGGCGAGCCGACCTACGAGGAGGAGGAGATGGATCTCGCTCCCCTCCCCTACATCGTCGTCATCGTCGACGAGATGGCCGACCTGATGATGGTGGCTGGCAAGGAGATCGAGGGCGCGATCCAGCGCCTCGCCCAGATGGCCCGCGCGGCGGGCATCCACATCGTGATGGCGACGCAGCGCCCCTCGGTCGACGTCATCACCGGCACGATCAAGGCGAACTTCCCCACCCGCATCTCCTTCCAGGTCACCTCGAAGATCGACAGCCGCACGATCCTCGGCGAGATGGGCGCCGAGCAGCTCCTGGGCCAAGGCGACATGCTCTACATGGCGGGCGGAGGGCGAATCACCCGCGTGCACGGGCCCTTCGTGTCGGACGACGAGGTCGAGAAGGTCGTCCAGCACCTCAAGCGCCAGGGGCGGCCGGCTTATCTCGAGGCCGTCACCAGCGAGGACGACGGCGCGGGCGCGGCGGCTCTGCTCGAGGAGGACGGCGCGGTCTTCGACAAGGGCTCCTTCGGCGAGCCGGGCGGGGACCTCTACGACCAGGCGGTCTCGGTCGTGCTGCGCGACAAGAAGGCCTCGACCTCCTACATCCAGCGCCGCCTCCAGATCGGCTACAACCGCGCCGCCTCGATCATGGAGCGGATGGAGCGCGAGGGGATCGTCGGCCCGGCGAATCACGCCGGCAAGCGCGAGATCCTCAACGATCGCGGCGGCGGCGGCGGAAGCGGCGCCGGCGAGGACGACGAGGATTGATCGGGGCACGATCCGCTCCCCGCGCGGATTTGGCCCGGGAACCGCAGCCTCGGGGCCGCGGTTTCGCCACAGCACCCGCCTAAGGGAGGGTCGCGGGTTCGACGAGCAGGGCCCGTAATGTCGAGTCCGCGTGATCGAGGAGTGACGATGGTTTCGCGCCGCCCGAGCCAATCCCTCATGAGAGCCGCCGCCGCCGGCACGCTCGCGAGCGTGATCGCGCTCGGCACCGCCACGCCGGCGTCAGCCTTCCTGAACTTCTTTAACCGCGAGCGTCAGGCCGAGCCCGCGCCGGCGCCGGTCGAGATCGTGCCCGAGGCGATGGTCCCGCAGGCGGTCGCGCCGCAGCCGAGCGGCCCGCGGCCGATGACGGGCCTGCGGCTGCCGCCGCCGCGCCCGGCGGGGCTCGCGGTCGCCGCCGCGCCGCCCGCCGCCCTGCCTGCCGCTCCGGCGCCGAGC
>NZ_JBKBQG010000091.1:0-3543 GCF_046292825.1 Salinarimonas sp.
TCCCGCGCATGGCCTCCGCCGCGATCGACGAGCGCGCGAGCCCGAACGAGAGCGAGGCGGAGCCGCCGCTTGCGGAAAAGCCGAAGCCGAAGCCGGTGCGCTGCGCGAGGGAGGATTGGGCTCTGGCGCGGCCGGGGCGCCGGGTGGCGCAGCTGATACGCCGCGTGGGCAGCAGTTTGCCTGTTCGCATCGGGGGCGGTGTCGTCGCGGGCGAGCGGCTCCTCCGCCCGGCTCCAGCTGGAGGCGAGGCCGCGCACGGGGGGAGCGCCTCGCGCTGAACTATTTGTGATACAGTGCCCACGATCTAAGTGTGCCAAAAAAAACGTAGCACGCAATAGAGGAGTTGCTGTAGCGCGGCCACCACTTCTTGGAACTAATTGATGTCTTGGCGTAGATAGCTCAGTCAGATTCCGGGTTTCGGGGCTGGCGCCCTTGTTTCGTCGAATACCAAACCCGATTGCTCCAAGATGAATTGAAGTCTCTTTGGAATAATCTCACTTTCGACTGATCTCGAAATCTCAACGAGCAAAGTCGCCTTCTCCAAATCAATCCATACCTGTTCATCCGCTAAAAAATCAGAGATAATTTCGACGACAAGCAATGTTTCGCCCGCGTCCCAAAGGACGCGAAGTACGCTGAGGCGTGGAGTATCGATCACGTCAGCGAATGCAATCTCGATTTCTTCAAAGTAGTAGTTCATGGAGAGCATCCTCAAGCAGCAGGAGGCCATCTGGTGGGGAATTATGTTCTATCTCGGTAACGACTCTTCTACTATTTGGTTCAAAGATTACCCAGCACATTCTTTGATTTATAGATCCAAATGCAAACCAGCGCGCATTTTCCTGAGATCGGGAAAACTGTAAGCAATTTTTAGGCGAGAACGAAAAAAACATTGTTCCGCCATCGCGCAAAAGTTCGTCAGTGCTTGTCAACGTTGAACTCTTTAGGGTATTAAGCACGATAGAGTTCATTCTATTGAGGGCCCACTGTTCCGCCGAGTAAAATGCCTCGAGCAAGTCGGGCGAATGAAATTCATCCGGTTCGATAAGCCAACCACCTCTTGGGCCGCGTCTTTTCTTCCAAGGTAGTCTGTAATCGGCGCTCACCAGCTGAAAGGCGTCCAGCTGCACTTCCATCATTTCTGGGACGATGACGTTTTCCCAGCCTCTCCGCCAACCATATAACAGGCGCGCGCCCAGAGCACCGTCGTCGCCCTGTGAAAGCGAAATTACCGGGTAAGTCGCGCCCTGGCGAAGGTTTTGCATGCCTCCCGAGAGAACAGTCGACGGGCTATAGGGCTCTCGAAGCATAACGCGCATCACCTCCTCCAATTGCCTTGGTGATTAAAGACAACCTTGTAGTCTAGGTCATAGAATACCTCACCGGTGGAAGAATTCATATAGAAGTGGACTCTGAACGGCCCCGCAGGGCTTTGTATCGTCGGCGTCTCAAATTTTCCGAACCCGAGCGGTATTTGTGGATTGTTGAGCCGCTCAGGCGCAATCACCTGGGTAGCTCCGGCGATTGCTTCGGGGCGAAGCTCACCCGATGGCAACCAAGGGCTTCGTGCCTCCGAAAGGCGAAGAGCGCCCGCTAACTCGGAGGCTGTAACGGCATTCTCTGGAACGTTGTTCCGGGCTTCTAGCGTTAGAGGAAACGTGTAACCAGGTGGGAAGGTAATGTTTGACCATGACCCCTGCTGCTGGATCGGCGTGGAGACGCTCAGCCCCGGGTCCGGGATGGCGGTGGTGATGACGAGGGTGGGGCCGGTGGGGCCGGTGCCGGGGGTGGAGACGACGAGGCCGCCTTGGGCGGTGGCCTGGAAACCACCGCCGATCGCGCCGGCGAAGGCGCGGGCGTCGTCGAGGACGGTGCGCGGGTCGATCGGGACGATCTGGCCGCCCGCCGTCGCGATCCCAGCGCCGACGAGGGCGTAGGCGCCGTTCGGCATGCGCGAGAGGACGAGTAGGGTCTGCTCGCCCGAGGGCGAGCGGACGCTCATCGTCAGTTGCGTCTCGGAGCCGCCGCCGACGATGCGGATCTTGCTGCCGTCCGCCAGATCCTCGGTGTGGTCGATCCGCGCTCCGACAGGCGTGTTGTAGAGAACCGCGGCGACAAAGGTTGCGGCGACGGCGAGTGCCATTACAGCCCCCGTCGTCCCCGCGGCCCCCGCGGTCGCGAACGCGCGCGCGATCGTCTCGGGCGAGACCGGCACGCCGTCGACGATTCCTGCGGACAACGAGGCGTAAGCTGTCGCCGGGTCGTTGGTCGCCAGCAGTTCGAGAATCGCGGCGATCTGGGCGGCTTCCTCCGCCGAGATCGCCCCCGATGCCACCTGAGCGGCCACGATCGCCTGTTGCGCTTCCTCGACGGAGAGGCCTTGCAGGCCGAGCATCGCGGCGGCTTCGGCGACGGAGCGGGCGATCTCTTCGGTGAGGCCTGAGAGGCCGTATTCGAACAGAGCCCGGTTCGCCTCGAGATTGGCGCGCGTGGTGGCGAAGCCGGAGGCGAGCTCGCGGATGGCGGTGTCCGACGCGTAGAACCGCACGCCTGCGGCCTCGTCGCGAATCACCTCCTGCGCGCGGTCGAGGTCGCGGTTGAGGGCGGCGAGGTCTTGGGTCTGGGCTTCTTCGTCGCGCACGACGATCTGGCCTGGGCCCACGGTCGCGCGGGTGATTCGCTCGACGTCGCGGGAGGCGAGCTGGCCCGAGAGGGTGGCGCCGGGGAGGCCCTGGCCGGGGCGCTCGGTGCCGGTCTGGTCGCCGCCCCAGCCGAGATTTACCCCGAGCTGCACATCCTGCACGCGCTCGACGATACGCTCCTCGATATCGGAGAAGCCCAATGTGCGGGTGTCGATGAGGAGCACGCCGGAGCGAGCGGCGATCAGCGCGCCGTCGATCTGGGTGTGGCCGCCGACGCCGGCGAAGAGCCGGTCTTCGGCGATAATCGCCGTCTGCTCCGACACCCACAGGCTGTCCGCCCGCTCGCGGCCCGAGCCGACGGAGAGCGACAGGGAGGAGGGCCCGACGAGGCCGATGGTGAGGCTCCCCCCGGCATTCCAGGACGACCCTCGGGTGCGGCCGGTATCGGCGAGCGAGGCGATTCGCAGATCGCCGCCGACGAGGAGATCGACCTCCCGCGCCGCGATCCGGGCGCCCGCGACCAGAGTGTCCGCCCCCGAGGAGACGAGGAGCCGCTCGCCCGCGACGAGGTCGGAATTGACGAAGGCCGAGCCGAGCACGTCGCGCCGCGAGCCCGAGGCCCCGCCCTCCAGCGTCACGCCGATGTCGACGCCCCGCGCCGAGGCGGTGATGCCGATGCCGACGCTCGCGGAGGCGGAGGAGGCGCGCTCGGCGGCGGCGAAGGTCGCCTCGCCGGCCGTGACGATCACGTCCCGCCCCGCGATCAACGCCATGTCGCGCGCGGCGCTCGCCTGGGTCGCGACCAATGACAGGTCGCGGCCGGCGGCGAGGGTGAGGTCGCGGCCCGCGTCGAGGAGGGTGGGGACGAGGCCGGTGGCCTGCTCGGATTGCGCGATCCGCG
>NZ_JBKBQG010000092.1:0-3468 GCF_046292825.1 Salinarimonas sp.
GGGGGCGGCGGGGCGGGGCGCCCCCCCCCCGCCCAGTCGCGAGCGATCGAGATCATCCTGCACGACCCCCATCCGACCCGTCGGCTTCGCCGCCGGGCCACCTTCCCCCAAGGGGGAAGGACAAGAGCCCCCGCCATCGACGTCTGTGGCATGGAAGCAGCCCTCCGGAGAGGCATGACAACCGGAGGCGCTCTCCGATGACGACCGCCGTCCCCCTCGTCGGCGCGGCCCGCCCCGGCCTCATGGGCCGCCTCGCGGCGGGCAATGCGTTGCCGATCCTCGTCGTCGTGGCCGCGATCTTCGCGATCTGGTACGTCGCGGCGATTCTGATGAATTGGCAGGGCGTCAGCGAGCGGCTCGCGCGGGCCGGGCAGAGCGCGACGACGGTCGAGCTCGTGCTCCTCACCATGGAATCCGATCGCCCGCTTCTGCCCGCGCCGCACCAGATCCTCGCCGAGCTCCAGCGGACGGTCCTCGAGGTCGCGCCGACCTCGCGGCGCTCGCTCGTCTTCCACGCGACGGAGACCATCTCGGCGACGCTCGTCGGCTTCGCGATCGGCGCGCTGCTCGGTATCCTGATCGCGGTCGGCATCGTGCACATGCGCACGCTCGAGAAGAGCCTGATGCCGTGGGTGATCTCCTCGCAGACCGTGCCGATCCTCGCGATCGCGCCGATCATCGTCGTGGTGCTCGGCTCGATGGGCATCCGCGGGATCCTGCCCAAGGCGATCATCTCGGCCTATCTCTGCTTCTTTCCCGTGGCGATCGGCATGGTGAAGGGGCTCTCCGCGCCCGATTTCCTGCAGCGCGACCTGATGCGCACCTACAGCGCCAGCGGCTGGCAGACCTTCTGGAAGCTCAAGGTGCCGACCTCGCTGCCCTATCTCTTCGCGAGCCTGAAGGTCGCGGTGGCGATCTCGCTCGTCGGCGCCATCGTCGCCGAATTGCCGACGGGCGCGCAGGCGGGGCTTGGCGCGCGGCTCCTCGCCGGCTCCTATTTCGGGCAGACGATCCAGATCTGGTCGGCGCTCGTGATGGCGGCGATCTGCGCGGCGCTGCTCGTCGTGGCGGTGGGGCTCGTCGAGCGCGTGGTCATGCGCCTGATGGGAGGCCGCACGTGAGCACGCTCGCCGACCGCCGCTCCGTGCAAAAGGGCTTCTTCGCCCGCCGCCTCGCCTCGCCGGCCAAGGTCGCCTGGCTGATCGCGCTCACCTGGGTCGGCTGCGTCTACGCGCTGATGATGGTCCACGGCCCGGACGTCGCGGGACGGGCGGGGGGCGGGTTCTGGGCGCTCGTCGCGGCCCTCTGGGCGGTGGCGACGCTCGCCGTCGGCGCGCTCGCGGCGATGGAGCCGCGCTCGAAGGCCGGGCGGCTCGCGATCGATCTCCTCACGCCCTTCCTCTTCGGCGCGTTCCTGCTCTTCCTCTGGGAGGTGCTGGTGGTGGGGCTCGGCGTGCCGCGCGCGCTGATGCCGGCGCCGTCGGCCGTCTACGAGCGCTTCGTCTCCTCGCTCCACATCCTGCGCGCGGATTTCGTGCAGACCTTCGTCAAGGGCGTGCTGACGGGCTACGTCATGGGCTGCACGGCGGGGTTCGCGGTCGCGATCCTCGCCGACCGGGTGCCCTTCCTCGGCCGCGGGCTCCTGCCGGTGGGGAATTTCGTCGCGGCGCTGCCGATCATCGGCATCGCGCCCATCATGGTGATGTGGTTCGGCTTCGATTGGCAGTCCAAGGCCGCCGTCGTCGTGGTGATGACCTTCTTCCCCATGCTCGTGAACACGGTCGCGGGCCTGCGCGAGGCGGGGCGGCTCGAGCGCGACCTGATGCGCTCCTACGCGGCGGGTTATTGGCCGACGCTGATCAAGCTGCGGCTGCCGGCGGCCATGCCCTTCGTGTTCAATGCGCTCAAGATCAATTCCACGCTCGCGCTGATCGGGGCCATCGTCGCCGAGTTCTTCGGCACGCCGACGGTCGGCATGGGCTTTCGCATCTCGGCCGAGGCGGCGCGTCTCGGCCTCGACATGGTCTGGGCCCAGATCGCGCTCGCCGCGATCGCGGGCTCCACCTTCTACGGTCTCGTCGCGCTCGCCGAGCGCGCCGCGACCTTCTGGCATCCGTCGGTCCGCAAGAAATAGGGGAAGCGGGCCGCGGGAGAGTGGAGGAGAGAAAAGATGAAGAGGACCTTGGTCACGGGCGCGGTCGGTCTCGGGCTCATCGTCGGGATGGCCGGCGGCGCCGCCGCCGCGGATGCGGTCACGCTGCAGCTGAAATGGGTCACGCAGGCCCAGTTCGCCGGCTATTACGTCGCCCTCGAGCGCGGCTATTTCGAGGAGGAGAACCTCGACGTCACCATCAATCCGGGCGGCCCGGACATCGCGCCCCCGCAGCTGATCGCCGGCGGCGGGGCCGACGTCATCGTCGAGTGGATGCCCGCGGCGCTCGCCGCCCGCGAGCGCGGCGTGCCGCTCGTCAACATCGCCCAGCCCTTCAAGCGCTCGGGCATGATGCTGACCTGCCGCGAGGACACGGGCATCGCCTCGCCGGAGGACTTCGCCGGCCGCACGCTCGGCGTCTGGTTCGCCGGCAACGAATATCCCTTCCTCGCCTGGATGGCCTCGCTCGGCCTCTCGACCGACGGCGGTCCGGAGGGCGTCACCGTCCTGCGCCAGGGCTTCAACGTCGATCCGCTGATCCAGGGCCAGGCGGATTGCATCTCGACGATGATCTACAACGAATATTGGCAGGTCATCGACGCCGGCTTCACGCCCGACCAGCTCGTCGTCTTCCCTTACGAGGACCAGGGCGTCTCGACGCTCGAGGACGGGCTGTGGGTCGACGAGAACCGGCTCGAGGATCCCGAATTCGTCGACAAGATGGCCCGCTTCGTGCGCGCCTCGATGCGCGGCTGGGATTGGGCGCGCGAGAATCCGGAAGAGGCCGCGATGATCGTGCTCGAATTCGACGCGACCGGCGCCCAGACCGAGGAGCATCAGATCCGCATGATGGGCGAGATCGCCAAGCTCCTCGACACCGGCTCGGGCCGCCTCGACCCGGCCGATTTCGACCGCACCGTCGAGACGCTGCTCGCGTCCGGCGGCGACAGCCCGGTCATCACGGCGGCCCCGACCAACGCCTGGACCCACGCGGTCGTCGACGCCGCGGGTCTCTGATCGCAGGGAGAAGGGAGGGGGCGGACACGCTCCCTCCCCATCCCTCCCCGGAGGGGAGGGTGGCCCCTGGAGCGTCAGCGACAGGGGTCGGGTGGGGCCCGGGTGGAGATCGTACTCCATGCTACGGGCCCCACCCGGCCTTTCTCGCTTGCGCTCGATAGTCCACCCTCCCCTCCGGGGAGGGTCGGGCGCCAAAAATCCCTCCCCGGAGGGGAGGGTGGCCCCTGGAGCGTCAGCGACAGGGGTCGGGTGGGGCCCGGGTGGAGATCGTACTCCGCGCGTCGGGCCCCACCCGGCCT
>NZ_JBKBQG010000093.1:0-3386 GCF_046292825.1 Salinarimonas sp.
GGAGGGAGGGGAGCGCGCATCCCTCCCCGTAGGGGAGGGTGGCCTCCGAGGCGAAGCCGAAGGAGGTCGGGTGGGGCCCGGGGTTTGGAGGATATTCTCCACACGGGCCCCACCCGGCCTTGCTCGCTGCGCTCGCAAGTCCACCCTCCCCTGCGGGGAGGGATTCTGGGACGGATTCGCGCGCGGAAAATGCCGTCGTCGAGATCACGACGTCGGGCCGGCGCAGGCGGATCGCCTCGTCGACCACGTGCACGGCCTCGGCATCCTTGAGGCTCGATACCGCGAGCACGATGCTCTCGACGTCCCGCGCGGCAAGCGCCTCGCGCAGGGCCGCGACCGGTGCGGTGTCGCCGGACAGGATCGCCGAGCGGTAGACGAGGATGTGCGCGAGCGGGCGGGCGGGGTCGCAGGCGGCGAGCGCCTCGGCCACGCGAACGACCCCGCGCGAGACGTCGAAGGCGAAGCCGCGCGGCGCATCGACGGGGGAGGGCGCCTCGCGCCGGCCGGACGCCCAGGCCTCCACGCCCGTGAGGAGCCGCGCCATGTTCTCGACCCCGCCCGCCCGAAAATAGGCCTCCAGCGCCGCGCAACAGGCGGGCGGGACGGTCGAATGGTCGAGGAGCCGCGGGTCCGGCCGGTCGTCGCCGGGGATAACCGCGAGCGCGATGCCGCGCGCCGTCGCGAGGTCGAACAGCCGCTCGAGCCCGTAGCGCCAATAATCGAGCCCGCCGAGGCAGCGCACGAGCACGAAGCGGGCATGCGCCGCCGTCTTCTCCAGATAGAGGTCGATCGAGAGCGGATGGCGCAGGCGCCTGAGCGAGGCGAGGCGCAGCGAGAGCCCGCCTTCGCCGCGCTGCTTATGGGCCGCCGCGAGCGCGCCGAGGTCCGAATCCGCGAAGGACAGGACGACGACGTCGCCCGGAGGCTGGTCGAGGTCGATCGCGACCTCGCCCTCGTCCAGGCTCACGCTCGTGGCGGGCAGGAGGTGCATCGCGGCTCACACGCTCCCGAGCGCGCGCGCGACCGCCTCGCGGTCGAAGCCGTGCAAGCCGATGACGACGAGGACGCCGTCGCGCGCCTCGCCCGGGCGCCAGGGTCGGTCGTAGGCGTGCGAGACGCGCTCGCCGACGCCCTGGACGACGCAGCGCATCGGCTTGCCCTCGACGGGCACGAAGCCCTTGATGCGCAACACGCCTTGCGTCCGCGCGGCCTCGGCCACGCGCGCCACGATCGCCTCGGGGCTCGCCACCGTGCCGACGCGGAAGTCGAAGCTCTCGAAATCGTCGTGGTCGTGGTCGTCCGCCGTCTCGTGATGCGAGGGGCGGGAAGCGAGATCGCTCTCGGCGGCCATGCCGAGGCCGATCAGCACGCCCGGATCGACGCGTCCATGCGCGGTCTCGACGATCTCGACGGCGCGCGGCAGATGCTCGCGGATCTCGGCCTTGACGCGCGTGCGCGCCGCCTCGTCCATGGCGTCGATCTTGTTGAGCACGATCACGTCCGCGCACAGGAGCTGGTCCTCGAACACCTCCTCCAGCGGATTGTCGTGCTCGACCGCGCCGTCCTGCGCGCGCTGGGCGGCGAGTTTTTCGGGATCGTCGGCGAATTGACCGGCGGCGACCGCCGGCCCGTCGACCACCGCCACCACGCCGTCGACCGTCACGCGCGAGCGGATGGCGGGCCAATTGAAGGCGTTCACGAGGGGTTTGGGCAGCGCGAGGCCGGACGTCTCGATCAGGATGTGGTCGGGCGGAGCGTCGCGGTCGAGGAGCTTCTCGAGGGCGGGCACGAAATCGTCCGCGACCGTGCAGCACAGGCAGCCATTGGGGAGCTCGACGATGTCCTCCTGCGTGCAGCCCGCGATGCCGCAGCCCTCGAGGAACGAGCCGTCGAAGCCGAGATCGCCGAATTCGTTGAGGAGGATCGCGAGGCGCTTGCCCCGCGCATTCTCGACGAGGTGGCGCACGAGGGTGGTCTTGCCCGCGCCGAGAAAGCCGGTCAGCACCGTGCAGGGGATCTTTGCGATATCGCTCATGAGTGTCGATCCGTCATACGAGATCATTGGAGAAGGACTTCAGCCGTCATCCCGGGTCGCGAAGCGGTCCCGGGATCCAGACACGCCGAGGCTCGGTCGAGCAGCCTGTAGGCTGCGTCCCTCCGACGTTCCGAATGAGGCCGTGAAGAACGAGCGCGCATGCGCGCTCGCACGAATGTCGGGGTTCTGGGTCCCGGGCTCGCTTCGCGACCCGGGATGACGGCATTTGGGCGGCCTTGGCTCATCTGGAGAGAGGGGGGATGCGGGCGACGACGCCCTTGCGGAAGGCTTCCGGCCGCTCGCGCCAGGGCACGATGCCGTCGGCGGCGTCGGCATAGCGGGAGACGCCGTCGAGGATCGCGGGGATGGCGCTCTCGGGGTCGAGATCGCCCCAGACATAGGTCCAGCGGCCGGGGCTCGTCGCCGCGACCGTGCAGGGCCGCTTGCAGACGGAGAGGCATTCGACCGGCGCGATCGCGATGCGCGCGGAGAGCGCGGGATCGCCCGCGAGCGCCTCGGCGAGGCGGCGATGCAGCACCGCGCCGGGGCGCTCGGCGTCCGGATCGGCGCCGGGCGCGCGGCAGGTGACGCAGACGTGGATCGTCACGGGGGAGGGGGGGCTCGTCGCATCGTCTTGCGCAGGCATGATGTCTCCGTCGCGCGGGCCTATACGAGCTTCCACGGACGGTGCCGGCGGGGGCGCACCCCTCCGACGCTGTCGCACCCGGCACACCCCGTCCGGACGCTCCGACAGAAGCGAGGTCGACGGCAGGTCTCCTGGCTCGCGGGTCGTCGCCGACGTGCCGCCTTCCCGGATCGCTCCAGTGGCCTCGCGCGCGCCGGCTCTCCGCTTACAGTTGCGGGGGCAGCTGCGGTGTCGCACCGCATTCCCTTTTCACCCCGTCTCCAGGGCACCGTCTCCCCCATTTAGCCTCGCGAGGCGGTTCGTTTCAACGCAAAAGCGATGGGCTCAGGAGAGAACCGGAGAACCCGCTCCCGGACGACTTGCGAGATCCAAGCATTTCCGCCGATCCGTTCGCGTTGCATTCTCACGGTTTGCGAGAGGCTCGCGGGTCTCCCCTCCCCCTTGGGGGAGGGGCGGGGGTGGGGGTCGTGCAGGATGTGGCGTATCGGTGCCCCCTCGACGAGCCCCCACCGACCCCGCGGCGAACCCGCCCGGGCCCCAACCCCCAAAGGGGGAAGAGAAAGGCGCGCGCGGCGCGACGCCCCCCACCCCGGTATTAAAAAACATCCGGCCCCCAAAAATTTGTGCCGCCGATCACACTTGCGCGGCCCACCGCCGCGCCGCATGGACGCGCCTGCGCCCTGTGCGGCGCGCTCCCGCGTCCAG
>NZ_JBKBQG010000094.1:0-3171 GCF_046292825.1 Salinarimonas sp.
CCGCGCGCCGCGCCGCTCCCCGGCCGCGAGCCGCCGCGCCCACCGGCCGCGCTCGGCGCCTCCGGGTTCACCGCCGCGCCCGCCGCGCCCCTGCCTCCGGCGGGACTAGGCCTCACGGGCATCTTCTTCGCCCCACCGACCGCCACGCCCGCGAGCCTCGGAGCGCCCTTCGCGGGGCTGGCGGGTGGGGACGGACGGACGTTGCGGCGGGTGGGGGAGCGGTGAGGGGAGGGGGGGACACCTGCTCGCAAGCGATTCTCGGCTTCTGGCCGACGAAACGAGGATAGGTTCGCCGGAGGCATGAACGGCCACGGGCGGGTCCCCGCGACCCGCCACCCCCTCGCCAATCGCCTCGGCACCCGCTAGAACCGTGGCGTCGACACGAACGAGACCGCCCCGGGGAGGCGCCGCGCCCATGACCGCTCATCCGACGTCGCCGCAATTCAAGGACAATGCGCGCAAAGCGCTCGCGGACACGCAATTGCAGCGGGCGCTCGGCAACGTGCGGGCGGGGTTCATCGAGAAGCGGGTGCGGGCGGCCGAGCGGCTGCCGGAATTCGAGGCGCTGCGCGACAGCGCGCGCGACATCAAGAACCACACGCTCGCCCATCTCGACCTCTATCTCGAGCGCTACGTCGAGGCGGTCGAGCGCTCGGGCGGGCACGTGCACTTCGCCCGCAACGCGGAGGAGGCGCGCACCATCGTCGCGCGCATCTGCGAGGACGTCGGCGCCAAGACGGTCACGAAGGGCAAGTCGATGATCGCCGAGGAGATCGCGCTCAACGCGCATCTCGAGGCGCGCGGCATCGTGCCGGTCGAGACCGATCTCGGCGAGTACATCATCCAGTTGCGCCACGAGATGCCCTCCCACATCATCGCGCCGGCCGTGCACCTCAATGCGAGCCAGGTCGAGGAGGATTTCCGCCGCGCGCACACGCATCTCGACCCCGCGCGCGACCTCTCCGAGCCCGTCTCGCTCCTCACGGAAGCGCGCGCCGTCCTGCGCGAGCGCTTCCTCGCGGCGGATGTCGGCATCACGGGCGCGAACTTCCTCGTCGCCGAGACCGGCACCTCGATCATCGTCACGAACGAGGGCAACGGCGACCTCACCCAGCTCCTCCCGAAGACGCACGTCGTCATCGCCTCGATCGAGAAGATCGTGCCGACCCTCGAGGACGCGAGCCAGATCCTGCGCGTCCTCGCCCGCTCCGCCACGGGCCAGGACATCTCCGTCTACACCACCTTCTCCACCGGCCCGCGCCGCGCGGAAGATCCCGACGGCCCCGAGAACTACCACGTCGTCATTCTGGACAACGGCCGCTCCTCCATGCTGGGCACCAGTTTCGAGGACATGTTGCGGTGTATCCGCTGTGGCGCTTGCATGAACCACTGCCCGGTCTACCACGCGGTCGGCGGTCATGCTTACGGCTGGGTCTATCCGGGGCCGATGGGTGCCGTGCTGACGCCGTCGCTCATCGGCGTCGACAAGGGCGGACATCTGCCGAATGCGTCGACCTTCTGCGGCCGGTGCGAGAGCGTCTGCCCGGTGCGCATCCCGCTGCCGAAGCTGATGCGGCATTGGCGCGAGCGCGAGTTCGAGCGCCATCTCTCGCCGGCGACCGTCCGCTCGGGCCTCAAGCTGTGGGGCTTCTTCGCGCGGCGCCCGACGCTCTACCGCCTCGCCACCCGCCTCTCGATGAACGTGCTCGCCGCGTTCGGCCGCAAGAAGGGCCGCTTCGCGAGCCTGCCCTTCGCCGGCGGCTGGACCCGCACGCGGGACTTCCCCGCGCCTCAGGGGGAGACGTTCCAGGAGCGCTTCCGCCGCGAGCGCGCCGGCCGCCCCGCCCACAAGCAGGCCGTGTGAGGGGAGGGGGCTCATGTCGCGCACGAACGATCCCGCCCGCGCCGAGGTCTTGGCCGCGATCCGCCGCTCGCTCGGCGTCACCGGCGCCGAGGCGCCGCGCCGCGCCGCCGTCGAGGAGCGCCTCGCCAACGCCCCGCGCGGGGTGATCCCCGCCCGCGGCCAGGCGGACGGGGAGGAGCGGCTCGCGGTCTTCGCCCGCGAGGTCGAGATCTCGCTCGCCACCATCGCGCGCGTCGAGAGCGCCGAGGCCGTGCCCGCCGCGATCGCGGAATTCCTGCGCGAGCACAACCTGCCGGCGGCGATCCGCATGGGCGAGGACGAGCGCCTCGCCGCCATGCCCTGGGACGAGACGGCGCTCGCGATCGAGCGCGGCCCGAGCGCGGGCGGCGATCTCGTCGGCGTCAGCCACGCCTTCGGCGGCGTCGCCGAGACGGGCACGCTCGCCCTCGTCTCCGGCCCCCAGAACCCCTCGACCCTCAATTTCCTTCCCGACACGCATGTGGTGGTCGTGCGCGCCTCCGACGTCGCGCGCGATTACGAGAGCCTCTGGGCGCGCCTGCGCGAGACCTACGGCCGGGGCCTGATGCCCCGCACCGTCAACTGGGTCACGGGCCCCTCCCGCTCCGGCGACATCGAGCAACGCCTCTTCCTCGGCGCCCACGGCCCCCGCCGGCTGCACGTGGTGCTGGTGGAGGGGTGAGGGCGCGGGTCTCGGTGTCGTGCACAGCTCGCTCTCGATGCTCGTGACGAACGCCGACTTTGTCCTTCCCCCAAGGGGGAAGGACAAGAATGCCCGTCATTCACGTTGCCGCGAGCGACCCGAACGACGCCTAAGTCTCCAACGCGATCCTGATCGCGCGGTCCACCTTCCCCAGATCGTCGGCGTCGAGATGGCCGAGGCGGGTGCGGAGCGTCTGGAGCAGGCGCGCGTGAGCCGGCGTGCGCGAGAGCGGGATCTCGCGCGCGAAGAAGTCGATCGCGTCGAGTTCCAGGACGGCGGCGAGCTTCTCGAGCGTGTCGGGGGAGAGGTGACCCTCGTGTCATCGAGTCAGTCGCGCCGGCCGGGGTACGACACGCTCCACCGGTGTCATCCCCGGCCGGAGGGCGCTTGCGCCCGGAGGGGAAGGGGACCCAGCACAGGAAGATGCTTGCGAAGCAAGCACTCATGGCGGCGACGAGCCGCCTGGTCGGCGGCGACGGAAGCGTGCTCCGCACGCGTCTTCTCGTGCTGGGTCCCCTTGTAATAGCGAACCCTGATATGACGGTCCTGCTCTTCGGGGCGCCGGGCCCGGGGTGGCCACCCCGGG
>NZ_JBKBQG010000095.1:0-2216 GCF_046292825.1 Salinarimonas sp.
GCCGCGCAGGCCCAGGCCGACGACGCGCTCGCCGCCGCCCGCGCCGCGCTCGCCGAGGTCGACGCGGTCGCCGGCGCCCGCGACGCGGCGCTGGAGGAACTGCGCGCCGCCATCGAGCGCGAGGAGCGCGGGACGCGGGCGATCATCGCCGCGGGCCTCTCCGCGAACGAGATCCTCGTCGCGCTTCCCGCCGGCGCGCCCTATGCGCCGTCGCTCGCCGCGCTCGAGGCGTCCGGCGCGCCCCAGGAGCCGATCGAGGCCCTGCGTCCCTTCGCCGAGACCGGCGCGCCGACGCCCTATACGCTCGCCCGCGACTGGGCGGAGATGATGCCGCTCCTGCGCCGGGGCGAGGCGCCGGGCGAGCCGCAGGAGGGCGTCGCCGGCTTCTTCCAGGGCGTGTTCTCGCGCGCGGTCACGGTCGAGCCCGCCGAGGAGCTCGATCGCCCGACCGGCCCCCCGCGCGACAATTACGCGACCGTCGGCCAGGCGCTCGCGCGCGGGGACGTTCCGGTCGCGCTCGAAGCCTGGCGCGCCTTGCCCGACCAGTCGCGCGCGCGCTCGTCGGAGTTCGGCGCCCGCCTCGAGGCGCGAATCGCGGCCGAGGAGGCCGCCCGCACGATCGCGGGAGCCGCGCGCGCCGCGCTCCTGTCGCCCCAAGAGAGCCAGTGAGGAAGACCCGACCATGTGGCGCGTTCTCGTCTATCTCGCCATCGTCGCCGCGCTCGCGGCGGGCGCCATCTGGCTCGCCGACCAGCCCGGCCGGGTCGCCTTCGTCTGGGACGGCACGAGCTATTCGGTGGGCCTCGCGCTCGGCGCGATCCTGCTCGTCGTCGCGGTCGCGGGTCTGCTCGTCCTCGAGGCGCTGATCCGTTTCGTGCTCGGCCTGCCCGAACGCGTCTCCGAGGCGACGGTCGGCCGCAAGCGGCGCAAGGGCCTCGTCGCGCTCTCGCGCGGCATGGTCGCGGTCGGCGCGGGCGACGAGGCCTCGGCCCGGCGCTATTCCCGCGAGGCGCAGAAATACCTCAAGGCCGACGAGCCCCTCGTCCTCCTCCTGCGCGCCCAGGCCGCCCAGATCGCGGGCGACCATACCGACGCCAAGGCCGCGTTCCAGGCGATGGCGCAGACCGAAGACACCCGCGTGCTGGGGCTTCGCGGGCTCTATGTCGAGGCGCGCCGCCGCGGCGACCGGGACGCCGCCTATCTCCACGCGCGCGAGGCGGCGAAGCTCGCCCCGTCCGTCTCCTGGGCCAACGAGGCCGTGCTCGAGAGCTATGTCGCCAAGGGCGATTGGAAGGCCGCGCTCGATCTGGTCGAGCGGCGTGCGGCGCTCGGCGTCATCGACAAGGCGACCTCGAAGCGCCACCGCGCCGTCCTGATGACGGCCGACGCCCTCTCCCACGGCGAGGCGGACGAGGACGCCGCGCTCGAGCGCGCCAAGGAGGCGCTGCGCCTCGCGCCCGATCTCGTGCCCGCCGCCGTGCTCGCCGGGCGCATCCTGGCGCGCCGGCTCGAGGTGAAGAAGGCGGCGAAGATCGTCGAGGCGGCCTGGAAGGTCACGCCCCATCCCGATCTCGCCGACGTCTACGTCCACCTGCGCACCGGCGATTCGACGCACGATCGGATGGAGCGCGCCGAGAAGCTCGCCACCCTCTCGACCTGGTCGCTCGAGGGCCGGCTCGCGCTCGCCCGCGCCGCGCTCGAGGCGCGCGAGTTCAAGAAGGCCCGCGAGACGCTCGCCGTGCTCGCCGCCGATCGCCCGCCGGTGCGTGTCTGTCTGCTGATGGCCGAGATCGAGCGCGCCGAGCACGGCTCGGGCGTCGCCGTGCGCGAATGGCTCGCCCGCGCCGTGCACGCGCCGCGCGACAAGGCCTGGGTCGCCGACGGCATCGTCTCGGACCGTTGGGCGCCGATCTCGCCGGTGACCGGGCGCCTCGACGCGTTCGAATGGCGCGAGCCGCCCGAGGGCGCCTCCGCCGCGGGCACGGCCGTGATCGACGCGGTGGTCGGCGATCTCGACGACGCGCCGCGCCAGCCGATCTCGATCGAGCCGCCGGTCTACAAGCAGGCCGCGCTCGCGCCGCAGGCCGCTCCGCAGGAGACGAAGCCCGCCCCGACGCCCGCCCCGACGCCGCCCGCCCCGACGCCGCCACCGGCAGCACCGGCGGCATCCCCCGCGGCGTCCGCGCCGCCGCCGCGCGCCGCGTCCGAGGCGGTGA